>CAWCHB010000021.1:0-51150 GCA_963795225.1 uncultured Alphaproteobacteria bacterium
TATTTTAATTTTTTACTGCCTCAATCCACAATTTTCTGTTTTTCTTCTCTTTCCTTTTTTTCATTTTTTTTTTTTTATTTTTTCTTACTTTCAATTTCACTTATTTTTTCTCCACCAATCACATAATCCCTTTTTCCATTATATTGCCCTTTTAGGTTTTTCTTGCCAAAAAAGTTCTGCAGGGAGAAGTCAATAAGGTAATATTATAACCTTATTTTTGAAACTATTTTCTATAGGCTTTAGATTATAATATTCTCTGATTAGGCCCATTTGATAATATTATTGCCGAATTTTGTTCCGAATTGCGAGGGGCCTTATTGATAGTAGAGCTATTTAAATAAAAAAGAATATATTAGCTTCAAATTTTAGTGCAGCATTTTTTCCCCCCCGAATTGCGATTCACCAGAGAACCGTCCACCCTTTAATATTTTTTAAAAAAACCTTTTATTGTATGGAAATTGAAAGGGCATCATTTACATCCAACATGCTAGTTACTTTAGAGGTTTGAAATCTGGAATTTCTTCGAATTACCTACATGGATTTGTTCTGTGTTAAAATCCATGTAAAATTTAAGTGGCTGATCTATATTTAAATTGACATTAATTTAAAATTGTGGAGGCGCCATTTTGGAAATCAGCAGATGAAAATTTTCCCAATAGTTTTCTATTTGGAAAGAAAATCGCCAATCTCAGATTTTTTTCTTATTATTTTAGAATGGTTTTTCCTTTCAAATCTGTTTGGTGAGTTTTTTCCACATGATTGCTATCTGCTTTAGAAGAGTTAAAAAAATTGAAATTATTTTAGTTTAAAGTTTTAATATTGGCAATTTGTTCTGCACAATGAACCAATTACTGTAATTCGTTATGACAAGTAATTTTGAACTTGGGAATTTTGAAGTAATTAATCTTACATTGGGCTGTTCAGTTGTATCTGAAGGACCTGCGAAGTGGAAAAAAATCTGAAAACTGTTGTCTGTAGAATTTGCCAAATGTTACAAAAATAGAATTTTAAGATTTTTTTGTTAAATATAGTAACTATCGAGTCTGACCTTGTGATTTTTCAACCCTTTAGGTTCTGCCGTTGTGCATAAATTATATGTATGAAGGGCCATCCGCAATTTTTCCTCTCCCACTCTCCCGCATGTCAGAAAAAAGCAAGAGTATACGGACCAGCTCAAAGAGCAGCTTCGTCAGATCAATCGTGACAAGGGCCTGTCTCCGTCACGTCGCGAAGACTTAAGGACAACTGCTCACAGGGCAGCATGGCATGCGCAGATTGCGGCTTGGCGAGCCGACCGCAAGGCAGCGCGAGTTTCGCTGCGAGTATTGCGCTTGTACCTAGCATCTCGCGACTGGCTGGTGCCGCTGGATATGATAGTGCGCGCTGGCTTTGCCAAAACCCTTGAGCGTCAAGCCGAAAAGCTAGCGCGCCACGAAGTGCAGTCGTCCTCCAAGGAAGAGGCACGTCGCAGAGCGCGCAATCGAACTGAGCTGAAGCGACACGACCGCCGCGTGCGTAAGCAGTTCGGCTGGCGCGGGGCTGCCGATGCGAGGATGCCCAGACTATCGCTCAATGCCGAGTTCGACTTCGATCCAGGTGAAGCCGCAAAGCGTGAAGCAGAGATGCTTTTCGCTGAACAGGCCGCTGGCGAGACTAACAACGGCATCTCCGCCGGTGTGCTCCCGGCTGATCCGTACTTGGAAGCCGCCGTGCGTGAATATGAGCAGAAGTCGATGACCGCAGAGGACCGACAAAACGAGGCGCTGACTGACTTACTTAGCGGCGAAGTCTCAAAATTCATGAGGAAGAAGAATGGCACTACTGACTGATCCGCGTGGCCGGGAGGAGGAACTAACTGGCACCGCAGAACTCGAGAAGATGTTTGATGTACCGTTTGCGGTCGTGGCGACACTCATCAATCGGGGCCTCTTTCCAGACCCCGTACACATGAGCCCGCCGCTGTGGAAGGCGCGTGATGTAGAGCGTTGGCGTAAGCGAGCGTCAGCGTAGCGTAAGAAAGACCGCCCGGGCGGATACATCCCCGCCGTTCGAAAGACGAAATAGACCAACCTTAGAGAAGGAAGTGATGAGCCAACTAGAAGCAACTGTCAGCGGCGTACTGAATGACGCTGAGATTTTCTGTGCGTATATATTTCCAACTTCGACCCCGGCAAAACACTATTGGATTTTCGAGCACTCTATCCCAAAGAGCGTGATGATCAACCCGACCACCCGGCTACCAAAATTCGCGGCACCTTGAATGACAAGTTTCGGGAGCTCTGCCGTCTCAACGAGCGCAAGTACGGCATCTATCTGACGATCAACGAGACGGACGGTAAAGGCGTAAAGAACGAAAACATTACTGGCATACGAGCGCTTTGGGCAGATTGGGACCACGGTGCACCGGATGAAGTCCCACTACAGCCTTCCTTCACCGTTAGAACCTCCCCGAACCGGATGCAGGCGTACTGGTTGCTCAATGACGAGATGACCAATGACGAATTTAAAGCGTGCATGGGGCACATCGTCACGGCGTATGGCGGCGATGACAAGTGCAAGGACCGAGCACGTGTGCTTCGTGTTCCGGGGTTCAACCATACGAAGGCCGAGCCATGGCGCGTGCGGTTTGCAGGAAAGCCTCAAGATGAAGTGACGACATACAGTGCAAAGCGGCTAACCAAAGCGTTCCCGCCAATAGAGAAGGCTAAACCCGCCGCTGCACGCAAGGAAGCCAGCAAAAAGCTGTCGCTGGTGGCGTTCACGTTCGACGGCGGTGTAGTAAAGCAAGCACTCGATTTTCTGCCCGACGAAATAGCGGACGATTACGCAACGTCTGGCGTGAAGGTATGCGCCGCGTTGAAGCGTGGCTCGGGCGGAAGTGATGAGGGCCGCGAGTTATGGCACGAGTTCGCAAGCCGCAGTGATAAGTTCACGCAGCGTTGGGCAGACGAGAAGTGGAATAGCTACGACGTAGACGATAACGGCGATGACAAGATCACTCTGGCACGCTCTTCCACATGGCAGCGGAGTACGGCTTCAAACTCTCTGCCAGCGAACGAGTTGCGGGCCTTGACGAAGTGCCAGTCGAAGATGACCAAACCGCATCCGAGTTCGGTCGCGCTGTCGAAACGTGGACCGAGCCGGAGATGCAGTGTGCTACAGCCGCATGAACCGGGAGCACGCGCTAGTGCCTTTTGGCGCGTCCACGCGGTATCTACACGAGCGTGAGGGTCTAGAGGCAAGCGGGGCGCGTTCTTCATGCAGCCAGACAGCATGAAGGCGCTCTATGCGAACGTCATCACTGACGGCGCCAAGGAAGTCTTTGATCTCGGTGCGGCTGGCGTTGGCCAGCTTGTCCCCGGCGATGTACGATTTGATCGCCCCTCCGTATCTTCGAACAAAATTGTCGACGATTAGTAGGGCGTCTATATTTGCGATGAGCGGTGCAAGGTATGGGACAAGCTCAACAACCGTGGAGCCTTGACGGATTTCTTTGACGAAGAGTTGAGCTGCGCCCTGGAGATTTGGGTGCTCCCGACGAATGAACTCGTCAAACTGGTTGCCGACTGCTGCGAACGCACTGATCAAGTCAGGAAGGGACGGCGGCCGCTCAAGGCAAATCCGAAGCTCAATGAATGGGGTCTCGTCCTGCATCAAGTGACCATAGCCCGAATAGCCTCGCGTTCACCGCTTTTCTACCCCGCAGAAATCGAGGCTGCGCGGGATGGAGGAAGGGCCGCGCCATTGAACAGACATGCTGAATGACTTCTAGATCAAATCATCCGTGCGGCTTAACGAGCAACTTCATGGCAGACAATCTCGATCATCGGTACTGGACCCGCGATGAAGTTCTCAGGCGCCCGGGTTGGGGTGACGCCAGGATGGGTGAGGTTGGCCAATTACGACCGGACATCGTGGATGGAGGTACGCGATACTATCTTCGGTCCCGTGTCCGCGAGTGGGAGCGCACCAACCTTGCTCATCTTGAGGCGTAAAGTTATTCAGGGCCGGTGGGATGCTCGTCGTGCGCACAGAGCGTCCACCGGCTTGGCTGAACTCGACAGGGCATTGATGCTATTGCGAGAGGAGGAGGCCAATGAAAGGCGCGAAGATGAGGAGAGGCGCGCTGCTCTCGTAGCGAAGTGGGCCGAGATCGCGCCCCTCTTGAGCCAAGCGATTGCAATGGTCGATGAAATCCTTTCGAAACACGGTTACGTCAGCGGCATCGAGATGGAAGCGCCGCGCTTCAACGAGCCACTAGCTGATGCCTATGGCGCTCAATGCCGTATCCGCGACATCAGAGACGGGAGCTTCGACGTAGTCCTGTCTGGCAACGATCTCTACGTGCACCACTCCCACGGCGGCCATTGGAGCGAGGGTTATGTTGTCTCCGTCCGCAGTGTGACGGTTACGCCAATAGCGCGTGCCATTGCTGAAACGACGAAGTGGATGATCACTGAGCAGCCCGGTCCATGAGGTAGGCAATGGGTCCGCTGGACACGACTACGTTGCCTATACACCGCACCCTGATTATTCGACACTAGCAAAATCGAAGCGCGCCCCGTTGTCCGGTTTGATCAGAGTAGGGACCTCCTCCGCGAAAAGGGGGCCGGGGGTCCCTTGTTCGGATTTGCTGAGAATTTTTCCGGCCTATTAGGTCAGCGCCGCCCCGTCCGCCGCGCACCGTCGAGCTGATCGAGCAACGCCTTCACGTCACGAGCGGGCCAGCCGATGCGACGCTCGCTAGGACGGACTGAGGGAAGCGGCCATCCTCGATCATGCGCTTGAGTGTGCGACGGCGATATGCCCGTCAGCCGCACCACTTCCTTCGGCGGCAGCATCGTGTCGTCTTGTAGCTCGGGTTCGGGTGCGGTGCTGGGCTGCGGTGCGAGTCGTCGTCGGCGTCGTCATCGCATGGCGGCCAGTCACCAAAAACTGCGCACCAGGCTCTCGGCAAGCGCTGCGTCTCCCATTGGCTCAGCTTGCCGCAGTTGAGGTTGCAGCCCGTTGGCCCACATCCGATCAGCTGGTGAGGAGTGGCCGTTAAAGTGCGAGCAGAGGCGCGCTTCCTCGTCGGCCATTTGCTTTTGATCCTTCCACTCGTCCGCGCAGCTTCCTTTACCTGTGCGATGCTGCTCATGCGTGCGCCCCCTGCCCTCAGCACCATCGTCGCTGATTTGGACGGGTGAGGCGAAGCCCGCGAATGGACGGGCCACCGTGCGCCGGAATATCCCAGGAATATCCCAGGTAGGCGGGTAACCAGCGAGGCTGTAGCATCATTCGCCACCGCGATTGCAAGTAATGCCCGATATAATAAGAATAACTTCGTGGTACCGCCTACCCGGGTTGAACGGGTGACCTCTAGATCCACAATCTAGCGCTCTAACCAACTGAGCTAAGGCGGCATACCAGCAACATCAGCGACTTAGGTCTTCGCCCGACGGAAAGTCAATCCGTTGGGCTTCCTATCGCTTGCGTGGCACGCGCAGCAAAAAACCGTGCCAGGCAGGCCCTCCGGGGCCGCAGGACCGCTCAAATACAGCGGCCGGGCGCGCGAAGCAAGAACTGGGTCAACAACGGCTCTGACGGGGTGCACCCGTCGCCGCACCACGGATTATCAGCGCGGCTGCGCCTTCTGCGCCGCCTCACTCACCAGCCGGCCGAGAACGTGCGCCTGGTGGGCGAAAGATTGCATCTGCTTTTGCGCGTAGCGCTGCTGGATCTCTATGTATTCCTTCAGATCGCGGGCACGCGAAAGCTCGGTGGCAAAGGCAAAGCTCGCCTGGATGTTCTGCTCGGCGAACTTCGATATTTGAGACTGCATCTCCGTCGCGCTGGAGGTCATCGCGCCCTGCGACGCCGAGAGCGTGTCCTGGACCTTGCGCGCCATGTCGATGAACTGATTGAAGGCGCTGCGGGCCTGCTCGACGTTGCGCTCGGCGAGCTCGCGGACGGCCTCCGGAAACTCGAACTGCGGCTTGTCGGACATCGGGGGGTCTCCTCATTCAGGCCAGGATGGTTGCCGTGCCCGCTCCTGGTTGTCGGGCAGTCCGAGAATATACCGCGATCCGTCGCATAAGGGTCGCGAAATGAATGTGGATACCAAACGGCGCGGCGTTGCGCTCATGGACGGAAGCCCCTCATCGCGCTAACAGATTTAAAGCCTTGGTATTTCACCCATGCCCGTAGACGGCCCGCGCGCATCGCACCCACCGACCGCAGCCGGCCCTGAGAAGGCGCTCGCAGGCCGCGTCGACCCCGCTTGGCTCATCGACCCCGCCAAAGGACGCGTCCTCGCCGCCAACGCCGCCGGCGCCGCGCGGCTGGGCCTTCGACCCGACGCCGCCTCCGGGACGCTGGACGCGGCCATGCCGGCGCTCGTGCGCTTGCGCGCCATGCTGCGCGAGCCTCTGGGTGGTGAACGTCGCGAACCGCTGGTCTTCTGGACGGCCTACGGCGCCGAAAGCCTATTGTGCGATGTCGCGGCTGTGCCGGCGAATTCGCCGTCGACCGCAGCGCTCATGCTAGTCTCGATCGCATCGGTGCAGGCCAAGCGCCCGACGGCCGCGTCTGTCGTCGCCGAACCCGCGGTGCCATTGCCGCCGCCGGGCGCGCCTGCCTCGATCGAGGACGCGGCAACGATGACCAAGATAGCGCGTGCCATCCGCAGCGGATTTGCCGGCGGACGCGGCCCAGCTTTGCCGCTGGCCGCAGAAGCCGAAGACAGCGAGCAGCGGCCAGGCGAGCACGCAATTGCGGTCTCCAAGCTGGCGCACGAGCTGCGCACGCCCTTGAGCGCCATCGCCGCCGCCGCCGAGATCATGAAGGATCAGCGCTTCGGCTCGATCGCCAACGAGCGCTATCGCGGCTACACCTCCGACATCCACGACAACGCCCGTCACGCGCTGGCGTTGATCAATCGGCTGCTCGGCGGCGACGCGTCGCCGGACCTCGGGAGCGGCTTGCCGCGTACAGAGCTCGACCTCAACGCGCTCGCGAAAAGCTCGGTGTCCGCCATGCGCCCGCTGGCGGAGGAAGCCGGCATCAAGCTCGCCAACGATTCTCATGCAGCCCTGCCACTGGTCACCGCCGACGCCACGACCATCAAGCAGATCCTCTTCAACCTGATGGCGAATGCCGTCAAATTCACGCCGCGCGGCGGCGAGGTTCGCGTCGTCACCGGGCTCGGATATGACCGGTCGGTATTCGTTGCCGTGCAGGACACCGGCGTCGGCATGACGGCCGAGGCGATCGCTGCTGCGCTGCAGGCGGAGGTTCCCGACAACCCTCAACCGAAAGAAGAGGGCGGTCACGGCATCGGCCTGCCGCTGGCACGCGATCTCGCCAAGGCCAATGGTGCGCGGCTCGAGTTCGACAGCGCGCCGAACGCAGGCACGGCTGTTGCGCTGATCTTTCCGCGTGAGCGCGTCGTGGCGCGCACCGAGCACGCGCGCAGCGCTGCCGTTTCAAATTAGACGATTTCTAATCTATTGGAGTCGCACGCGCTTTTGTTGACGGTGGCGCGCCATCACGTTAGTGGTGATCCTGCACGGGGCTCGCCACTCTCCGCCCCATTCAACAATTCACCGATACCGGGGCCTTGAACCCCGACTATTGGAGCAAGCGATGCGGTTTCCCAGCGCCTTGTTGCGCCACGCGGCCTGTGCGGCCGTGCTCGCCTCCGCGAGCCTTGCCTCTGCCAATTCGGCGCGCGCCGCAGGCGAGGTCAACATCTACTCCTATCGCGAGCCGGGACTGATCAATCCGCTGCTCGAACAATTCACCAAAGAGACCGGCATCAAGACGAACGTCGTGTTCGCTTCCAACGGCCTCATCGAACGGCTCGCCGCGGAAGGCAAGAACAGCCCCGCCGACCTCTTGCTGACGCAGGAGTCCGGCCTACTGCTGCAAGCCGTCAATGCCGGCGTCACCCAGCCGATGCACTCGGACACGATCGACGCCGCGATCCCTGCGAGCCTGCGTGACGACAAGGACCAGTGGTTCGGCCTGACGCGCCGCGCGCGCGTCGTCTACGCCTCGAAGGACCGCGTCAAGCAGGATGCGATCACTTACGAGGAGCTTGCCGATCCGAAGTGGCGCGGCAAGATCTGCATTCGCTCCGCTCAGCACACGTACAACGTGGCTCTCGTCGCCTCGATGATCGCCCATCACGGCGAGGACTACACCGAGAAGTGGCTCAGCGGTCTCAAGGCCAACCTCGCGCGTAGACCCGCCGGCGGTGACCGCGAGGGCGTGCGCGACGTGCAAGCCGGCCTGTGCGACATCGCCATCGGCAACACCTACTACATGGCGGCGATGCTGAAGAACCCGGACCAGAAGGCGTGGGCGGACGCCGTGCGCATCATCTTCCCCAACGCCAACGACCGCGGTACGCACGTCAACGTTTCGGGCGTGGCCCTGACCGCCAACGCGCCGAACAAAGACAATGCCATCAAGCTGATGGAATTTCTCACTTCGCCGGAGGCGCAGCGGATCTATGCCGAAGCCGACGGCGAATATCCGGTGGTCGAAGGCATACCCGCTTCGCCGCTGGTGCAGAGCTGGGGACCGCTGAAGGCCGACCAACTGCCGCTGAGCAAGATCGCCGCTTTGCGCAAGCAGGCTTCCGAGCTCATCGACCGCGTTCAATTCGATCAGGGGCCAACCAACTGATGTCTGAGATCGATACCTTTCAAATAGGCCGCCCGTCTCGCGACTCCGCGATCCCGGCAGCCGCCATGTTCCCCGCCCCCGAGCGTCTCGTCGGGGTGGGCTTCCGCTGCTGGCTGCAAGGTTTCCAAACCAGCGACATCGGCTGCTGGGAAGTTGCCTGGCAAGAGTTCTCGCGCGCTGTCGGCCCGCGCGCGGCCAAGCCGCTGATGACCGAGCTCGCCTGCTGGGTGCGCGCGGTGCAGGATTCTGCCGAGCGCCGCATCGAGGTCTACCCGGCGCAGTGCCGCCGCTTCTGCCGCGACGAATGCCTCGCCATCTCCATGGTCGCCGCGTGCCAGCACAGCACGTGCCCGGCATTCCGCGCCTGCGCCGTGGCGCTGCTTGGATCGGACGAGGTCGAGGAAGCCATCGAGGGCGCCGAAAGCTTTGCGCGCAGCCTGAAGGATGCCGGCCAGATCCTATCGCCAGGCACGGTGTTCATGGGTGCCGGCCTCGTAACGCCGGCTTCGCGCCGCCTCTGCTGAGTGGCGCTCGCCGTAAGGTGAAGTGACGGAAAGCGCTGCGGCCGATGTCTGTGCGAGGCCCTGAACCGTACGCTCCCCGATTGGCCAAAGGGCCTGCCGGGCTTTTTGGTCTTACTCGGCACATTGCCAGCGCGCGTCGGCAGCTTGGCGCCTCGCCAGCCTGGACTGCGGTCGTCGCCCTCGTTCTCTTCATCGTCGTGCTGCCCATCGCCACGGTATTGCTGCTGGCGCTCAATCCCGCCGACAACATCTGGCCGCACCTCGTTTCGACCGTCCTTCCAGGGTCGCTCGCGCGCACGCTGCTGATGTCGGGTGGCGTCGCGGCAGTGACCTTCGCCATCGGCACCGCGGCGGCATGGCTCGTCACCATGTACCGTTTCCCCGGACGTGAAGTTCTCGACCGGTTGCTGGTGCTGCCGCTGGCCGTGCCGACCTACATCATCGCCTACTGCTATGTGGAACTGTTCGACTACGCGGGACCGGTGCAGACTTTCCTGCGTTCGGCCCTCGGCTTCACGGGGCCCGGCGACTATTGGTTTCCACCCGTGCGCTCGCTGGGTGGCGCCGTCTTCGTCCTCTCCGCCGTGCTCTATCCTTACGTCTACCTGACGGCGCGCGCCAGCTTCGCGCAACAATCGGTATGCGTGTTGGAAGTGGCGCGCACGCTCGGCCGTTCGCCACTCGCAACGTTCACCGATGTGGCGTTGCCGTTGGCGCGACCGGCCATAGCCGCGGGCGTTGCGCTCGTCATCATGGAATGTTTCAACGACCTCGGCGCCGTTCAGTACCTCGGTGTCGATACGCTTTCGGCAAGCATCTTCGCCACCTGGATGCAGCGCTCCAATCTCGGCGGTGCGGCGCAGATGGCAGCCGTCATGCTGGCGCTGGTGTTGGCGATGTTCGCGATCGAACGCGCCGCGCGCGGCGGAGCGCGCAGCCACCATACGACCGGCCGCTATCGCGCCATTCCGTTTCAGGAGATCACCGGCTGGAAAGGAGGGCTTGCCGCCGTCCTCGCCGCGCTGCCATTTGTCCTTGGCTTCGTCATTCCCGTGCTCGTCATCGCGCAGGACGCCGCGACGCACACCAGCGGAGCGCTCACCAGCGGTTTCCTGCCGGCAGCCGGCAACAGCCTGCTCCTTGCCACCATGGCGGCCGGGGTGTGCGTAGCCGTCGCCATGACGCTCGGTTACGCACGCCGCGTCGCCGGCACGCGCTTCATCCGCTCATCGGTGCGCATCGCCGCGCTCGGCTATGCTGTGCCGGGCACGGTCCTGGCCATAGGCCTGCTCATACCGCTCGCAGCATTGGACAATCGCGTCGACGACTTCATGCGCGCGACATTCGGCGTTTCGACCGGGCTGCTGCTCTCCGGCTCGCTGTTCGCCATCACGCTCGCTTATGTGATCCGCTTCCTCGCCGTTGCGCTCGCCCCCGTCGAAGCCGGCATGGACCGCGTATCGCCCAGCCTCGATGCTGCCGCGCGCACGCTCGGCGAAACCGCCCTTTCCGCGCTGTGGCGCGTTCACCTGCCGCTACTCATGGCGCCCTTGGGCGCCGCGGCGTTGCTGGTGTTCGTCGACTGCATGAAGGAGCTGCCGGCAACGCTGCTGCTGCGTCCCTTCAACTTCGAGACGCTGGCGACGCACGTCTATGGCTTCGCCTCGATCGAACAACTGGAGCAGGCCTCGCTCAGCGCGCTGACCATCGTGCTCGTCGGATTAATTCCCGTGTTGTTGCTGCACGAGGCCATCGCCGGCGGACGCCCCGGAGAAAGCCGGCGCTAGTCGACCACCTCCTCGTCGTCGAGCGGCTCCTCCAGCACTTCGCGTTCGGGTGAAACATGATCGGCGAAGTCCTTCGCCCAGCCGATGTTCAGCAGCGCGTCGCCCATGTTGACGATCGGTAGCGTCGTACGCCCGATGATGATGCCGCGGCGTGGCGAGGTTACTTCGACCGCCACGTCCTCGTACGGATTTGCCACATGGCCGACGACCTCGCCCACACTGACGCCGTCGCCGATGCGCTTCGTCGTCCGGAACACGCCGCCTTCCGGCGAGCGCAGCCAGCTCGAGGCATTGATCAAAACCGGCGTGCGGCGGTCGGCCACCGGCCCCTCGGCACCCTCTCCCAATTCGAGCATGCCCATCTTCACCATCACGCCGGTGATGCCATCGACGCCGGCGCGAATGGCGAACTCGTCGAAGCGCAGCCCCTCGCCACCTTCGTAGCTGAGCACGTCGACGCCGGCTTCGCGCGCGGCCTCGCGTAGCGAGCCGGGGCGCTCGGGGCTCTCCAACATGACATCGGCACCGAAAGCGCGGCCGAGCTCCTGCACCCGCGGTCGCTTGCGGAACACGCAGCGAATCTGCGGCAGATTGATGCGATGGATGGCGGCGGTATGCAGGTCGATGCCGATCTGCGATCGCTTGACGATCTCGGTGAGGAATAGATGCGCCAGCCGTGCAGCCAAGGATCCATTCGCCGAGCCCGGGAACGAGCGGTTGAGATCGCGTCGATCGGGCAAGTAGCGCGAACGGCTGATGAAGCCGAAAACGTTGACCACGGGGATGCACAACAGCGTACCGCCGATGCTTTGCGGATCGAGCGTGCGTAGCAGGCGGCGGATGATCTCGACGCCGTTGATCTCATCGCCATGGATGGCCGCCGAGACGAACATCGTCGGACCCGGCTGCGCGCCGTGCAGCACGTGCACCGGCAGCGTGACAGGGGCATGATTGGACAGCTTGGAGATGGGCAGGTCCACCAGCCGACGCTCGCCCGGCTGGACGGCCAATCCTCCGACGACGAACGGCTGCCTCACGGCGACGCTCCGCTGTGGCGCTGCATGGTCTTGCCGGCGGGAAGGTGCACGAGGTGCCGCGGGCGTGCAAGTCACGGTGCATAGGTGCACGCCGCTGCCCCGCGATGAATGTCGTGGCCAAGAACGTGTCCACACCAAACTGCGCAACGAGCTCCGAAAGACGTGGGCCATTTGCCCCGCCACCTCGTCAACAAGCGCCGGTCCGTATAGAAATTTCCTTGGACGTTAAGAAAAAGCGCCGCTTCAAGGCCGCAATGTCAGCTCGCTGCTTGCACCCCGGCAGGGCCACCTTTAAGACTTACAACGTCCGTCAGGATACCCGAGTGATCCGCCGAGCCGGGGAGCTTCCGACTTGGGTCGCTGACGAGATGAAACTGGGTGGCGCGCTCAAGGCGGCAGGGGTTCATGAAACGCCCGAGGCATACCATGCGACGCTACACCTGGGCGTTCGCCATCGTATGCTTCCTCGTCATCCTGCTGGCAGCTCCGCTGCTATTCGGTGATCGCTACAGCCGTCTTACCCTGCAGAGCGGCGCCGTGTTCGCTGCCTCCAACAACAGCTACAGCCTGAGCGCACCCGTGCGTCTGATGACCGGGCCGACGATCGAGCTCGAGGGCGGCACCCTGTCGGTCCCTCCGAGCCGCACGGGGTTGGCGCGTGGCGGGCAGATGATTGCCATGCTCATCACCGGCAATGGACCGCAGATGACCTTGGAGAAGGCGATCTTCACCGCCGACTTCTCGACGCGCGAGCCGACCTTCTCGCAGGATAGCGGGCCGGGGGACATCGCCCCGCTGGTGAAGGCGCTGCAACGCATGCAGTTCGACGGTCTCATCGTGCGCGACAGCACGGTGCGCATCAAGATGTCGGACGGATCGATCGTCGATATCGAGGATGTCAACGCCACGATCACCTCCAAGCCGAACGGAGGCGTGCATGCGGTGGGGTCGATCAGCTTCCGCGGCGAGCGGCTGAACTTCGACACGACGCTCGGCGCCAGCCTCGATGCGCAAGGCATGTCGCGTCCGATCAGCGCCTCGTTCGTCGGCGCCCCGCTCACGGCGACGCTCGAAGGCAGCCTCATGCTGGGCGAGAGCCCGCAGCTCCTGTCGCCGCAAGCCGAGCTCTCGTCCGACGATTTGCGCGCCACCGCGCGCTGGCTCGGCGTCAAGTGGCCGGCCGGCCGAGGCTTCGGAGCGTTCCACGTCAAGGGGCAACTGGAGTGGGTCGACCGCACCGTCGCCTTCCAGGATGCAACCGTCGAGCTCGACGAGAACGACGCGAGCGGTACCTTGTCGGTCAATTTCGGCGGCGCTCGTCCGACTGTCGAAGCCACGCTCGGCCTAAAGACGCTCGATCTGTCGCGATATCTCAAGAGCGCTGACCCAAATGCCAAGGCCGGCAATCTCCTCGCTAGGGTGCGTACAGCGAGCGGGCTCGAGGTTCCCCTCATTCAGGCGATCGACGCCGACTTCCGCATTTCTTCCGACAGTATCGTGCTACCCGACCTAAACATCGGACGCAGCGCGGCCACCGTGTCTCTCCGCAACGGCAAATTGCTCGCCGACCTCGCCGAGCTGGAAATCGACGACGGCACCCGCGGCGGCGGCCAGATCCGCGTCGACATGAGCGGCGCCAACCCGATCTACAGCGTGCAGGCGAAATTCGAAGCCGCCGACGTCGGGCGCTCAATTCAGGCGACGTTCGGCCATCCGTCGGTGCAAGGACGCGGCCTCGTGACGGTCGACCTTACGGCGACGGGCAATACCGGCGAGACGCTGTTGCGATCGCTCGACGGCAAGCTGGGCGTCATCCTCGCCGAAGGCGGACGCATTGGCCTCGACGTCAACAAGCTGGCCGAGGCCAATGAGCCACAGGCAGCCGATATCTGGAAGGACGTGAGCGGGCGCGCCATTTCCGTCGATAGGCTCGAAGCGCGCTTCGTCGTGACCCAGGGAATTATCCGCACGCAATCTGCGGAAGCCGTGTCGGGCGAACGCGCCGTTACAGCCGTAGGCGCGGTCAGTCTTCTCGATCGGCTTATCGACATGGAGCTGGCCATCGGCGATATCGCCAAGGAGCAGCCACGTGTCGCCTCCGAAGCTCCTGCAACGGTTGGTTCGCTAAAGCTGCAAAAGCGCGAGATCATCAAGGTGCACGGCCCGTGGTCGGCACCCGCTATCCGCTCAGGCCCGCCCGCCGACGAAGTGCATAAGTTCGGCCCGCCCAGCCCCGGCTGACCCCATCACAACAAACGCGCGATCTTGTCCGCAGCCGCGTTGCGCTGGTCCCCGCTCATATGCAGGCCGCACTTCGTGCGCCGCCAAAGGATGTCGTCGGGGGCGAGTGCCCACTCGTTGTCGCGTTGATAGATCACCTCGCGCTCCGTGAGCCCCCCGCCGATTGCCTCCCCCAGATCGGCGACGCTCCTCGCATCTCCCAGCATGTTGCCGACGAGTGAGCCATAGCGCCGCGCCAGGCGGCCGAGGAATGCCGCGTCGAAGTCGCGATTGGCGCGGCACAGGTCTTTGATGAAGCCGGCGAGGCCACCGTCTCCGAGGTCGCCTCCCGGCAGCGGGCTGCTCGCCGTCCACGCGCGCCCCATGGCGGGAAAAAATGGCGCTAGCTGCGCCAGTGCCGCCTCCGCAAGTCGCCGATAAGTCGTGAGCTTGCCGCCCAGCACGGTGAGCAGGGGCGGGCCTTCATCCGCGCTCAGCTCGAAGCGATAGTCGCGCGTCATCGACGACGCCTCCACGCTATCGTCATCATACAGCGGACGCACGCCCGCAAATCCCCAGACGATGTCCGCGCGGGACGGCGGCTTCGCAAAGAACTGACGCGTCAGTTCGATGAGGTAGTCTTCCTCGTCGGTGGAAATCGCCGCCTCCTGCGGGTCGCCCGTATAGGCGACCTCTGTGGTGCCGATGAGGGTGAAGCGCTCCTCGTAGGGAATCGCGAAGACGACGCGGCCGTCCTGGCTCTGGCACAGATACGCATCGTTGGCGCCGGCGATGCGCGGCACGACGATATGGCTGCCTTTGACGAGGCGGACCTGGGCAGCTGGCTCGGCGGCAACTACGACATCGCCGACCCGGTTCACCCAGGGCCCGGCGGCATTGATCAGAGCGCGGCCCCGCGCTTCACGCCGACCTGCGGCGGACTGAAGCTCAACCTGCCAGACGCCCCCGTCTGCGCGCGCCGCGACAAGGCGCGTCCGTGGCGCAATGGTTGCGCCCCTTTGCGCCGCGGCGCGGGCGTTGAGAACCACGAGCCGCGCATCGTCGACCCGGCAATCCCAATAGGCAAAGCCATGGGTCAGCTCGCGGCGTAGCGCGTGGCCGGCATGGTCGCGCCGCAGGTCGAGCGTCTCGGACGCCGGCATGCGCCGGCGCTGCCCGAGGTTGTCATAGAGAAATAGACCGGCCCGAAGCAGCAGACCGGAACGGCCGCCTGGCACCTGCGGCAGGACGAAACGCTGCGGCCAGATGACGTGGCCGGCGTTGGCCAGCAACACCTCGCGCTCCTGCAACGCCTCGCGAACGAGGCGGAATTCGAAGTGCTCGAGATAGCGCAGGCCGCCGTGAATGAGCTTCGAACTCGCCGACGAGGTGGCTCCGCCGAGATCCGCCTTCTCGACAAGCAGAACTTTGAGGCCGCGTCCTGCCGCATCTGCCGCGATACCGGCGCCGTTGATGCCGCCGCCGACAACGACAAGGTCATAGAGCATGGCGACAAGCCTAGCACGGCAGGACTTACGGCACCGTTGCCGCCGCGCGCGGCGCCGGTGTGAGGAGGGAGACGACAACGAGCGTCAGAAGCCCCGCCGGCAAGGCCAGGAGCGCGATCGCCATCTCGACTATACCCCACCAGGGGGCAATGCCGCGCGCATAGGCATCGAGGGCCGTCCAAGCTGCGTCCTTGGCAGGGCCGGCCGGCGCCGCCATCCAGGCGTCCTTGAGCTCGACGAAATATTCGAAAGCCTCGGTGCCGCCGTTCCCCAGCACCCAACTCGCCTCGGCAAGCGGTACAGCGAAGTAATGGGTGCCGACAAAATAGAGCAGCGCCACGCCGAGCCCCACGAGCATGGCGCCGGCGGCACCGTAAGCGTTGGCGCGTTTCCACCACAGCGCGGCGAGCACCGCCGGGAACAAACCGACCGCGGCAATCACCAGGGCATAGGTGGCGAGGTCGAGAATGGTGAGGGCACGGGAGAGCGCAGCCAACGTCGCAACAACGAGAGCCGCACCCGCCAGACCATAGGACACAAGTCGCGAGGCTTGAGGCCGGGGGCTATCGCATGGCCGCGGGCTCGTCCACCCCGAGCGCGCGCACGATGGCGGACAGTGGGCCGCCGGCGGTCGTAATCGCCACCGCAAGGGCAACAGCGGCGAGAAGCCCGAGCATGACATGCGCGAGCCCGGCGATCTCGGGCAGCGCGAGAACGATGATGTCCGGGCTGATCGAGATGTCCTGCAGCCGCAGCGCGCGCTCCGGCGTCGGGCAAAGCCGCACAGGCCTGTGCGGCCGCCGCTGCGTCGGTCGCTGCTCGCCCGCAGATTTCGACCAGCCCCAGCTTTCCGTAGGTGAAGATCCACGCCGGCAAATCCGCGATCGAGGTTCGGTCCGCCAGCAACTGGATGAGCGACAGCTTTGCATAGGCGGCGATGGCCGGCATCAGCGTCAGGAGCGCGGCGACGAAAACGAGCCCCCACAGCGCCGCGCGGCGCGCCTGTCGGCGCCGGTACCGCAGTAAGTTGCGCCGGAAGCATGCTCGGCAGCACGGCGACGCCGGCGGCGAGGCCGAGCACGATGCCGAGAAAATTTACCGGCGTGAGCGTCACGAATGCCGTCAGCATCGGCTTCATGACGGCGGGATCGGCCAGCTCTTGCTCGAGCAGGGTTTGCTCGATGCTCTGCACCTGCCCCAGCGCGTGGCCGTAGGCCAGTTGCGGGATTGGTATGCCGTACCATTGCACCGATAGCACCACGAGCGGCGCGAGGACGGCGAGCAGCATCGCCGGAAACAGCACACCGTTGGCCCACGGGGCGCTGGACGCGCCGCGGACGATGAAGCAAGCCAGTACGGCACACGCCGAAACGACGGCGGCGGCAGTGAAATCGACGCCGAGCAGCCGCGCGCCAACGAGCCCGGCGGCCATCAATTCGGCGGCCAACAACAGCAGCATGGAGACGACCGTCACCAGGGCGCACAAGATGCCCGCCGCGCGGCCCGGATAGCGGGCAGCGAAGAACTGCGGCAGCGAGCGCGCGCCGCTCGCCGCCAGGCCTGGCGCCACGACAAGCTGCATGAGCAGGCAGCCGGCGCCGAGGCCGATCGCGACCGCGAGGCCGTCGTGCCCCAAGGCGAAGATGCCTCCGGCGAGCGCCAGAAAGAAAGCGGCCGAAATCGTATCCGTGGCGATCGCCAGGCCGCCGAACACCGGTGAAACGGTGCTTCGCGGGCGCATGCCGGCCCATAGCGCTATCGCAGCCGCGACGGCTATGCCGAGCGCCCAATAGCTGCCATCGATCACGGATTGCGTGCCAACAAGCCGCGCACCTGCCGCAAGGGCGATGCCTCCCCCGAGAAGGACAGCCGAGACTGCGGCGAGCATCAGTCCCGCGCGGGGCTGGGTCCGGGGGGCGATCTGGCCATCGAGCGGCATGTCAGACTTGCGGTGCGCGTCGGGCGTCGCGGCGATCTTGCCGACGCGCCGACAGCACGCCGATGATCACAAAGGCGATGAGAATGCCTTGCGCAGCCATGAAGTAGCCGAGCGGAAAGGCGTGCACGTCGACGAGATTGAGCGCCTGCACGAAGCTCGGCACGAGAAAGGCGAACAGCGACCAGAAGACCAGCGCCACGATAGGCAAGCGCCTCGGCGGATCATTCGCTGTGAGTGATTGGTCGCGCACCGAGCCCCCGTCTTTATCGCCGCGGGCGGACGTTTGCCGGGCTTTGCGACGCCCTCATGGCACGCAGCCGACCAAGGCCGAGTTTTCCGCTCATTTCCACGGGGCCAAGACACGAAAGGCGGGGCGATACGACCCCGTATCCCCCCGCCCTGGGATCCTCTCCCTAGACTTGGACCTTATTGGATTTTCTAGGCCGACAGAGTGGTCCAAAGATTCGTCGGCCCCGCACCATGGTGGAGCGGCAGGGATGCGTCAAGTTGTTCCGAACAGCCAATTTCTGATGCGCTGCAGCGATTTGCGCGCCGCGAATCAGAGGCGCCTTGAAGCTTAGGAGACCTCGGGCCGGCACTCAGAATCGGAGGGCAGCGGGTCGCACTGGCGATTGCCGGTGCATACCCGCATGGCCTCCCCGACAGCCGTGGAATAGATGCCGTCGACGGCGCCGAAGTAGAGGCCCTGGGAGCGCAGCCCGCACTGGTACATTCTGACGATGCGCTCGCCGCCGACGCGCATGGCCAGTTCATAGTCAGCCAAGGCGGCCTTGGCTTCGCCCTGTGCCTGGCGGATGTGAGCACGCGTGTCGAGTGCGTAGGGACTGCCGGGGGAAAGCTCCAGCGCCTTCTCGACGTCGGCGACGCCGTCGGCGGGACGCCCCAGCTTGTAGTAGGCCCAGGCGCGATTGTTCAGCGCCAGGGGGAAGTCCGGCTTGATCTTCAAAGCGGCGTCGTAGTCGGACAACGCTTTGTCGAATACGCCGAGCAGCGAGTAGGCGAGCGCCCGCATGCCGAATGCCAAGCTCCGCTGATCGTCGGGCAGGCCCGGCGTGTCGAGCATGGCCGAGCAGCCGCTGATGCGGCGCTCGTTGTCCTCGCTGAGGCAATCGAGGGTCGGATCATCGACGGTCGCCATGGCGGCAGAGCCAAAGGCGATCACGGCCACTATGACGGCAAGGAACCCGGATCGGGCCATACGCTTATTCCCTGTAGCGGCGCCGCAGCGCCCCGAGGCGCTGTTTGAAACATATCAAACGGGCCGTTATAGAGGCAAAACCGTGCCCGCACGCTGGACGCATGGCCGCGGGCCCGGCGGCATCGCTTAACCCTTGCGGCCAGCAGCCATGCTAGCTTGGCGGCAGCCACGATCTTCGAGCGTCCCACGTGAAACAGCAGCGTATTCTGCTCCTCATCGGCGGCGGCATTGCCGCCTACAAGTGTCTCGACCTCATCCGCCGGCTGCGCGAGGGCGGCGCCTCCGTACGCGCCGTGATGACACGCGCCGCGACCGAGTTCGTGACACCGCTTTCGGTCGGCGCCTTGACGTCGGAGCGCGTGTTCACCGATCTGTTCGATCTCGACGATGAGCAGGAGATCGGACACATCCGGCTGTCGCGCGACGCCGACCTTCTGATCGTGGCGCCGGCGACGGCCGACTTGCTCGCCAAGATGGCGGGCGGACACGCTGACGACCTCGTCTCGACCGTGCTGATGGCAACGGACAAGCCGGTGCTCGTGGCGCCGGCGATGAACCCGCGCATGTGGCTGCACCCGGCAACGCAGCGCAACGTCGTGCAATTGCAAAAGGACGGCATCCGCTTTGTCGGCCCCAATGTCGGCGAGATGGCCGAGCGCGACGAGGCCGGACCCGGACGTCTCGCCGAGGTCCCCGAGATCATGGCGGCGGCGCACAAAATTCTCGCCGAGCGAGCCGACGTCCCGGTGGCGCGCCTCGTCGGCAAACCCCTCGCCGGTCGGCACGTGCTGGTGACGAGCGGGCCTACGCACGAGCCGATCGACCCGGTGCGCTACATCGCCAACCGATCTTCCGGCAAGCAAGGCCATGCCATCGCCCGCGCGGCTGCCGCACTGGGCGCACGCGTGACGTTGATCACCGGACCGGTGACATTGGCGGATCCGCCGGGCGTCGAGACGGTCCATGTCGAGACTGCGGATGAGATGCTGCGCGCAGTGCAGAAGGGCTTGCCCGCCGACATCGCCGTGTTCGCCGCCGCCGTCGCCGATTGGCGCAGCGCCGCGGCGCCGCGGGAGAAGATCAAGAAGTCGGGCGACAAGCCGCACATCGACCTGGTCGAGAACCCCGACATCCTTGCAAGCGTCGGCAAGGCGCGCGGCCAACGCCCGGCGCTGGTGATCGGCTTTGCCGCCGAGACGGGCAACGTCGCCAGCGAAGCTGCCAAGAAGCGCAAGGCGAAGGGCGCTGACTGGATCGTCGCCAACGATGTGTCGCCGGCACGCGGCGTGTTCGGCGGCGACGGCAACACGGTGCACCTCGTCACCGCGGACGGCACCGAGGACTGGCCGACAATGAGCAAGGACGAGGTGGCGCGGCGACTGATGCAACGTGCCGCCGAGCAACTGGGCCGCGGCGTGGCAGCGGCCGAATGAGCACCAAGCGCGCTGCGAAGTCGACCGCCGGCGTCCGCGTCAGGGTGGTGCGGCTGCCGCACGCCAGCGGGCTGCCGCTTCCCGCCTATCAGACCGATGGTGCCGCCGGCCTCGATCTCGTCGCCGCCCTCAACGTGCAGTCGCCGGTAACGCTTGCGGCCGGGGCACGCGCGCTGGTGCCGACCGGCCTCATTCTCGAGCTGCCGCACGGATACGAGGCGCAGGTGCGACCACGCTCCGGGCTGGCGCTCAACCACGGCGTCACCGTGCTCAACAGTCCCGGCACCATCGACAGCGACTATCGCGGCGAAGTGCGCGTCATCCTCGCCAATCTCGGGCAAGCCCCGTTCGAGATTCGCCGCGGCGAGCGCATTGCGCAGCTCGTCGTCAGCCCGGTCACGCGCGCTACGTTCATCGAAGTCGGCAGCGTATCTGCCACATCGCGCGGCGCCGGCGGTTTTGGCTCCACCGGTAAAGCCGGGTCGAATGAAAACGCCCGATCCCGCCAAGCCCCTCAGCCACAGAAATCCATCCCAAAGCCCCCGCCGGCATCAAAAAAAAAGCGTTCAGCCAAGCCACGGCGCCGCAATCCCTGATCGCCAAGGCGCCTTGACACCAACCACGCTTTCGACCAACGTGCCACGCTCAGCGCGCACAAAAGGCATTCCCCGATGACCGACCTCCCGCCGATCAAGACGCTCGCCGCCACCAAGACGTGGGGCCGCGGCCGCGTGTACGATTCGATCGCTGAAACCATCGGGCACACGCCGCTGGTGCGCCTCTCCAAGATCACCGCCGCGGCCAAAGTGCGCGCCGACATCTTGTTGAAGCTTGAGTTCTTCAACCCGCTGTCGTCGGTTAAGGATCGTATCGGCGTCGCCATGATCGACGTCCTCGAAGCGCAGGGACGTATCACGCCCGGCCGCACCGTGCTCATCGAGCCGACGTCGGGCAACACGGGTATCGGTCTCGCCTTCGTCGCCGCCGCGCGCGGCTATCGGCTGATCCTCGTCATGCCCGAGACGATGTCGATCGAACGCCGCAAGATTCTCACCCATCTGGGCGCCGAGCTCGAGTTGACTCCGGGGCCCGGCGGCATGCCGGCAGCGGTGGAGCGCGCCAATGAGCTGGCGAAGACCATTCCTGGCTCGGTCATCCCGGGCCAGTTCGACAACCCCGCCAACCCGCTGGTGCACGAGAAGACCACGGCGGAAGAGATCTGGAACGATACGGACGGCAAGGTCGACGCCATCGTCATCGGCGTCGGCACGGGTGGCACGCTCACCGGCGTCGCCCGCGTGTTGAAGCCGCGCAAGCCGAGCCTCAAGATCATCGCCGTGGAACCGACCACGAGCCCCGTGCTTTCGGGCAAGCCGCGCGGTCCGCACAAGATCCAGGGCATCGGCGCCGGCTTCATTCCGTCGATCCTCGATACCGGACTGATCGATGAGATCGTCACGGTGTCGAGCGAGCAGGCTTTCGAAGTCTCGCGTCTCGTCGCCAAGGTGGAAGGTATCCCGGGCGGCATCTCCACCGGCGCCAACGTCGCCGCCGCACTGTCGGTCGGCGAGCGCCCGGAATATGCCGGCAAGACGATCGTCACCTTCGCGCCATCGTCGGCCGAGCGGTACTACACGAGCGATCTGTTTCTCGACCCAAGCAAGCCGAGCTAAGCCGGGGCAGCCTTCCTCGAAGGGCATCCAGCCGCGTCCACCCCGGGCCCTTTTTCGTGGGTGCCAATGGTTACCGCGTTCACCAGCATGTGAGGCGCGCGCGGGCTGCCGCTGACGGCACGCTCGAGTTGCGCTAGTCTTGCGGCATGCAGGAATCCACCACGCCTCGCCTGACACCGGCGGAGATCGAGCGCTACAAGCGACACCTCGTCTTGAAGGAAGTCGGCGGCCAGGGACAGCAGAAGCTCAAGGGCGCGCGCGTGCTCGTCGTCGGCGCCGGCGGCCTCGGCTCGCCGCTCGTGCTCTATCTGGCGGCGGCGGGCGTCGGCACCATCGGCATCATCGACGACGACCGGGTGTCGCTCGACAACTTGCAGCGCCAGATCGCGCACGACACCGACCATATCGGCGAGGCGAAGGTGCTCAGCGCCGGCGGCATGGCGCGCCGGATCAATCCGCACGTCGCTGTCGAGGCGATCGAGGCGCGCCTCGACGCGAGCAACGCGGCGTCCATCATCGGCCGTTACGACATTGTCGCCGACGGCTCCGACAATGCCGAGACGCGCTACCTCGTCTCCGATGCCTGCTTTTTCGCCAAGCGCCCCCTGGTGTTCGGCGCCGTAGGCCCATTCGACGGCTATGTCTCGACCTTCAAGCCGCACGAGCGCGGCCCCGATGGCACCCCTTACCCCAGCTACCGGTGCCTTTTCCCCGAGGCGCCGCCGCCCGGGACCATCCCCAACTGCGCCGAGGTCGGCGTGCTTGGTGCCGTCGTCGGCGTCATCGGCACGCTGCAGGCAACCGAGGTCCTGAAGGAAATTCTGGGGATCGGGACGAGCCTGGCCGGGCGTCTTTTGATGTACGACGCTCTCTCTGCACGTTTTGAGACGGTCTCGATTGCCTACGATGCGGAAAATCCGATCAGTGGCAGCAACCCGTCGATAACCGACCTTTCAATCCATCAGAAGAAGAATCACAACTCGACATGCGCCGCATGAGAGGATAGCGCTTCCATGTTTCCGGATTGGATATTGCGCCCCGTGCTCCTAGCGATTGTCGCCGCCGTCATGTTTCCACTGCCCGGCCTGGACCTAGAGGTTCGTGCCGAGCCCGAGCGGCCCGTCATGTCCATCGCGCCGGCCACCGACCCACAGCCTGAACAAGGCCCGCAATTCGGCGCCATCGCCTTCACCCCGGACGGCTCGTTCTTTTCGGTGTGGAGCATCAGCTCGCGT
This sequence comes from uncultured Alphaproteobacteria bacterium, assembly GCA_963795225.1. Classification (GTDB taxonomy): domain Bacteria; phylum Pseudomonadota; class Alphaproteobacteria; order Rhizobiales; family Hyphomicrobiaceae; genus Hyphomicrobium_A. The sequence goes on from CAWCHB010000021.1 coordinate 23,249, forward strand.
ACCGAAGCCGAAGAAAAGGTGCGTACCGAATGCGCCTCGCTCGGCCGCGGCACCTGCGAGGCCATGAGTTTCCGCGGCGAAATTTGCGCAGCGATTGCGTCCGGCAAGCTCAACAAGCAGCGCAGGATCACCTATTCGGGCGGCGGGCTGAGCCCGAGCGACGCCGAGCGGCTGGCCCTGGCACGCTGCAACGCCGACCGGCGGGCGCGCGGCACCTGCCAATTGCGCACCACCGTGTGCGGCGACGGGCGCCTCGACTCGACGGCGCGCGCCGAGGAGCCGGCAACGCCCTAGAACATTGCCGGGTGGACGCGGTCGGGCGGCGCATGGCCGTCCAAGAACGCCTTGATATTGATGATCACCTTCTCGCCCATGTCGATGCGCCCCTCGACGGTGGCCGAGCTCATGTGCGGCAGCGCCACGACACGATCGGAAAGGAGGATCTTCGGGTTGACCGCCGGCTCGTGCTCGAACACGTCGAGACCGGCACCGGCTATGGCCCCTGCCTCGATAAGGCGCGCCAGCTCGTTCTCGTCGATCACCTCGCCGCGCGCCGTGTTCACGACATAGGCCGACGGCTTCAGCAGCCGCAGTCGCCGCGCCGAGAGCAGATGATACGTGCCGGGTGTATGCGGGCAGTTGACGGAGAGGATGTCGACGCGCGTCAGCATCTGATCGAGGCTCTCCCAGTACGTCGCCTCGAGCTCCTTTTCCACGTCGAGCGAGACGCGCCGCCGGTTGTGGTAGTGGATTTGCAGCCCGAACGCCTTGGCGCGCCGGGCAACGGCCTGGCCGATGCGTCCCATGCCGATGATGCCGAGTCGCTTGCCGTAGATGCGGTGGCCGAGCATCCAGGTCGGCGACCACCCGGTCCAGGCTTCCTTCTTTTCTTTCAGATAGTCGGCGCCCTCCACCAGCCGGCGCGGGACAGCGAGGATGAGCGCCATGGTCATGTCCGCGGTGTCCTCGGTAAGGACGCCCGGGGTGTTGGTGACGGTGATGCCGCGGTTGCGGGCGGTGTCGAGGTCGATGTTATCGACACCGGTTCCAAAGTTGGCGATGAGGCGAAGCTGCGGGCCGGCCTGGGAAATCACGGCGCGATCGATGCGGTCCGTGACGGTCGGGACCAGCACGTCGGCGATTTTCAGGGATTCCGCGATCTGGCTCTGCGTCAGGGGGGCGTCGTCGACGTTGAGCCGGGCGTCGAACAGCTCGCGCATGCGGGTCTCGACGACATCTGGCAGCTTGCGCGTGACAATTACGATCGGTTTGCGGGCGCTGTTCGGCATCGGGGGTCGCTGTCGCCTCTTCCGTGGTGGGACGCTCTGGGGGGGGCCAGGGACGGATTGTGCTTCTCGTTCAGGCAGGTCTAACAGAACGTCATTGCGATGACAAAGTGCGGGATTTTCTCTCAGGGGCCGCGAGGGCAGATTGGCCCAGGGCTTTCAGATTCGGTCAAACAATTCTAAGTGAGCGGGTACGGCCGAAAGCGAAAGGTTTGCGAATGCAGGTGACCGTGGGTCTCGTCTTGCACTTGCTTCTTGCGTCCGCTGTGTCGTTGATCGCCCCCCTTGCCGCAGCGCAACCGGCACAGACCGGCGGCAGTGGCTTCCCGGTGCCTCGCTTCGTCAGCTTGAAGTCCGACCGCGTCAACATGCGAAAGGGCCCGGGGACGGACTATCCGACCGCCTGGGTCTATCGCCGCGCCGGACTGCCGCTCGAGGTGATCAAGGAGTTCGAAGGTTGGCGCCAAGTCCGCGACGCAGACGGCGCCGCCGGCTGGGTGCTGCAGACGTTCCTCTCGGGGCGTCGGACGGCATTGGTGCTGCCCTGGGACATCAAGCAGGGCGCGCCGGTCCCGAAGGTGGCGCTACGCCGCGACGACAGCGAGCATGCGCGCGCCGTCGCCATGATCGAAGCTGGTGTCATAGCAAACCTCAGCTCGTGCGACGGACGCTGGTGCCGCGTCAACATCGACAAGTTCCAGGGGTACATCGAGCAGAAGAAGCTGTGGGGGGTCTATGAGGGCGAGGTCATCAACTGACCGACGCTCTTAGACCTTCTTGGGAACGAGGCGGACGACGACATCGATGTGGGTGATGCTCATCCCTTCAGGAGGCTCGGGCACCCCATCGACCCGGATCGCGTGCCCGGGGATATCCCGCAGCTCGCCCTCTTCCTCGATGAAAAAGTGGTTGTGGTTCGAGGTGTTGGTATCGAAGTAGGCCTTCGCGCCATTGATCGCCAGCTCGCGCAGCAGACCGGCGCGCTTGAACTGGTGCAGCGTATTATAGACGGTCGCCAGGGAAACGTGATGGCCGACGGTCGTCGCCTCGGCGTGCAACAGCTCGGCGCTGACGTGGCGATCCTCGCCCTCGAACAGCAGCGCGCCCAGGGCCAATCGCTGGCGCGTCGGGCGCAACCCGGCCTTGCGCAGGAGCTGGGCAACACCCCGAGAGCTCTTTCCGTCCTTGTTCGAAATGGGCGTGCTGTCGGTCATCGGAATGCGCGCGGCGCCATGTTGTTGAGGGTGACTGCAGGCCAACCGCAAGTAGCGGCCATCAAGCTTACACCGAGCGTATACTATAGGGAGCAAGCGGAACGCCCGCAACTCGCACCAGTGGATCCAAGACGGGGGCACATCGTCGCTTTATAGCCAATCCCGCACCCTTTTGAACGCCAGGCGACTGTGTTAGGAAGCGCCCGGCTACGCACAAGGCGCCCCCCGGGCGTTCGCGACGAGGATCGAGCCCGCAAATCATGACAGAACGCCGCACGAGCTTCGAATACAACGACTTACTTGCGTGCGGCCGTGGCGAGCTCTTCGGTGCGGGAAATGCGCAATTGCCGCTTCCACCGATGCTGATGTTCGACCGCATTTCCTTGGTCTCCGAGACCGGCGGCCAGCATGGCAAGGGACAGATTGCGGCCGAGCTCAAGGTTGCGGGCAACAGCAGCCTCGACTGGTTCTTCAAGTGTCACTTCGAGGGCGATCCGGTCATGCCCGGCTGCCTTGGCCTCGACGCCCTTTGGCAGATGACGGGTTTCTTCCTGGGATGGCTGGGCGCTCCGGGCAGGGGCCGGGCGCTAGGCGTCGGAGAGGTCAAATTCACCGGTATGGTGGTGCCGACCACAGGCCACGTCGAATACATCGTCGATATGAAGCGGGTAATCCTGCGCAAGCTCAAGCTCGCCATCGCCGATGGTGTCATGAAGGCCGACGGCCAAGTGATTTATACGGCGAGCGATCTGCGCGTCGGCCTGTTTGAAAGTGGCGAGACCGGGGCGGCGCTCAGTCCTTGATCTTGATGGTTTTTCGTGCTCGCTTCCGCCGGTGCCGAATTGCGACAGAAGCTACAAGCTTCCGGCTGGGCGAAGAGGATAGGCGATGAGACGTGTGGTCGTCACGGGCATGGGCATTGTTTCCTCGATCGGAAACAGTTGCCAGGAAGTGCTCGCGTCTCTCCGCGAGGCTAAGTCCGGCATCGTCCGCGCCGACAAGTACGCCGAGCTCGGCTTCCGCTGCCAGGTGCACGGCGCCCCCAACATCGACTGGGAAGCACAGGTTCCGCGCAAGCCGCGCCGCTTCATGGGCGACGGAGTCGGCTGGAACTACATCGCCATGGATCAGGCGATCCGCGACGCAGGGCTGGAAGAGAAAGACGTCATCAACGAGCGCACCGGCATCATCATGGGTGCCGGCGGACCATCGACGCGGGCCATTGTCGCCGCCGCCGATGTGACGCGCGAGAAGGACCCCCGCAAGGTCGGCCCCTTCGAGGTGCCCAAGGCCATGTGCTCGGGTCCATCGGCGGCGCTGGCGACCAGCTTCCAGATCAAGGGCGTGAATTACTCGATCGCCTCGGCCTGCTCCACTTCCGCTCACTGCATCGGCAATGCTGCCGAGCTGATCCAGTGGGGCAAGCAGGACGTGATGTTCGCGGGCGGCTGCGAAGAGCTCGACTGGACGTTGTCGGTCCTGTTCGACGCCATGGGCGCCATGTCCTCGAAGTTCAACGACACGCCGGCGAAAGCGAGCCGCGCTTACGACAAGAACCGCGATGGCTTCGTTATCGCCGGCGGCGCCGGCGTCGTCGTGCTCGAGGAGCTGGAGCACGCCAAGGCGCGCGGAGCACGCATCTACGGTGAGGTCGCCGGCTACGGGGCGACCTCCGACGGCTTCGACATGGTGGCGCCCTCCGGCGAAGGCGCCGTGCGCTGCATGCAGCAGGCGCTGAAGGGGCTCGACGGTAAGGGTGTCGGCGGCAAGGTCGACTACATCAACCCGCACGGCACCGGCACGCCCATCGGCGATCTGCGCGAGATCGAAGCGATCCGCAAGGTGTTCAACGGCGACGTGCCGAACATCGCCGCGACCAAATCGTTGACCGGACATTCGCTGGGCGCCGTCGGCGTTCAGGAGGCGATCTTCTCGCTGCTGATGATGAACAACGGCTTCATCTGCGAGAGTGCCAACATCGAAGAGATCGACCCCGACTTCGCCGATGTACCCATTGTGCGCGAACGGATGGATAACGTTAGCCTTAACTGCGTCATGTCGAACAGCTTCGGCTTCGGCGGCACTAATGCCACGCTCGTTTTTCGCCGCGTGAGCGGCTAGAAACTCGATATGAACCGGTGTCTTGCCGGGAACAGCGCCGCGGCGCGGAAACTATATGAACCGCGGGCGGCCGCTCCCGGTCTCGAACGTACACTCAAGGAACGACAGGAACTCCCATGACCGAGATCGATCTAGCCAAACCTGGCCCGATCATGGCTGGCAAGCGCGGCCTCATCATGGGCGTCGCCAACGAGCGATCGATCGCCTGGGGCATCGCCCGCATTCTCGCCGGCCAAGGCGCGCAGCTCGCCTTCACGTATCAGGACGGCGCTTTCGGCCGCCGCGCACTGCCGCTCGCCAAGACGCTCGGCTCGGAGATCATCGAGCCCGCCAACGTCCTCGACCTCGACAGCGTCGACCGCGTCTTTGCGCGCATCAAGGAGGCGTGGGGCAACCTCGACTTCGTCGTCCACGCGCTCGCCTACTCGGACCCGCGCGAGCTTTCCGGCCGCTACGTCAACACCACGCGCGAGAACTTCACCAACACGATGGTGATCTCGTGCTTCTCGTTCACCGAGGTGGCCAAACGCGCCATCCCGCTGATGCAGAACGGCGGCTCGCTGCTCACCTTGAGCTACGGCGGTGCCACCAAGTCGGTGCCTTCCTACAATGTCATGGGTGTCGCCAAGGCGGCGCTCGAAGCTTCCGTGCGTTATCTCGCCGCCGACCTCGGCCCGCAGAACATCCGCGTCAACGCTCTCTCGGCCGGTCCGATGCGCACGCTTTCCGGCGCCGGCGTTTCCGATGCACGCGTCATCTTCAACTTCCAGAAAGAGCACTCGCCGCTGAAGCGTACGCCGACCTTGAACGAGGTCGGTGGCTCGGCTCTGTACCTCTTGTCCGATATGTCCGGCGCGGTGACGGGCGAGGTGCATTTCGTCGATTGCGGATATTCGACCGTCGCCATGCCAACACTCGAAGCGCTTAAGCACTTCGACAGCGAGGCTGGCGCGACGCCTGGTGGACGCTCGCCGTCGGAAGCCGCCGAGTAGATGCGTCGCATCTTGACGGCCTAACGCTGGCGGCTCACACAACCCGCATGATTGGCGTCTTCGATTCAGGCCTTGGCGGATTGACGGTGCTGCGCGCGCTTGTCGCCCGCTTTCCCAACGAGCCGTTCATCTACCTGGGCGATCATGCCCACGTGCCCTACGGCAACCGCTCGTCTGCGGAAGTCATCGATCTGACCCGCGCCTGCGTCGAAGCGCTGTTCGCACGCGGGTGCAAGCTGGTGCTGCTCGGCTGCAATACGGCGACCGCCGTCGCCGCGCGCCACCTGCAGCAGAATTGGCTGCCGACGAGCCAATGGCGCGGCCACAACGTGCTCGGCATCGTGGCGCCGACGGTCGAGGCGGCAACGCAAACCCCTTGGGCGGTTTCCAGCCCGCAGTATCCGCAGAAGTACAATACCGACCTCATCGCCGTGTTCGGCACCACCCGCACGATCAATTCGGACGCCTACCCCGAGGAGATCCGCAAGCGCTGCCCGCGCGTGACGGTCGTGCAGCAGATCTGCGCGCAACTGGCCGGCGCCATCGAGGACGAGGCGCCCGAAGCCGAGCTGGAGCGTCTCGTCGAGGAAGGCGTGCGCGGGGCCATGGCGCAGACGAACGCAACACCCCCACACCGGGCGATCCTGGGTTGTACCCACTTCCCGCTGGTGGAGCACCTGTTCCGCCGCCATCTGCCGCCGTTCACGCGCATCCTTTCGCAGCCGGAGGTCGTGGCCGACAGCCTCGAAGACTACCTGGCCCGCCGGCCGCATTACCTCGACGGCAACCTCGGCCACTCGCTGACGCTGCTTACGACCGGCGACCCGGCGGTGATCAGTGGCCGCGCGCGGGTGTTCTGGCCGGAGGTTGGCGCCTTCGAGCGGGCAGCGGCATGACCTCAGTCAAGGTTCGCTAAAGGCTTAGCTGTTCCTATATTGGGATCCCGCGGACGAGGATCCTCCATGGCCGATAAGCACCCCGCTGCCGGCACATCGCACGCCCACCCACCATGCGCATAGCGGCGACTGTTGCGGGCATAAAGCCTCGGCAAAGCCGGATGCCCAGCCCTCGCTGGCCAAGGATCCGGTCTGCGGGATGAGCGTCGACCCGCATACCGCCAAGCACCGCGCCGAGCACGGCGGACGTACCTACTATTTCTGCAATCCCCGCTGCCGCGAGAAGTTCGTTGCCGATCCGCAGAAATATCTGGCGGACGATGTACCTGCCGCGCCGGTGGCGCCCGGCACGATCTACACCTGCCCGATGCACCCCGAGATCCGCCAGGTCGGTCCGGGATCGTGCCCGATCTGCGGCATGGCGCTGGAGCCGCTCGAATTCAGCACCGACATCGTGCCGAACGTCGAGCTCATCGATATGCAGCGCCGCTTCTGGATCGCGCTGGCGCTGACGCTGCCGGTCTTCGTTCTGGAGATGGGCGGCCATCTGTTCGGCTGGGACCACGCCATCGGCGGGACCGTGTCGAACTGGGTGCAGCTCCTGCTGGCGACGCCGGTGGTGCTGTGGGCCGGCGCGCCGTTCTTCGCGCGCGGGTATCGCTCGCTGACGCGCAACCTCAACATGTTCACGCTGATCGCACTGGGCACCGGCGCGGCGTACGCCTACAGCGTCGTTGCGACGGTGTGGCCGGGTCTCTTCCCCGCCTCGCTGCAGGCTCACGACGGCTCGGTGCCGGTCTATTTCGAGGCGGCCGCCGTCATCACCGTGCTGGTGCTGCTCGGGCAGGTGCTCGAACTGAAAGCGCGCGAGAGCACGAGCGGAGCCATCCGCGCCTTGCTCGACCTCGCGCCGAAGACGGCGCGACGCATCGCGGCTAACGGAAGCGAGAGCGAAGTGCCACTCGACGAAGTGGTACGTCGGCGAGCGCCTGCGGGTGCGGCCCGGCGAGAAGATCCCTGTCGACGGCAAGGTCGTCGAAGGGCGCAGCGCCGTCGACGAGTCGATGGTGACGGGCGAATCCATGCCGGTGACCAAGGCGGTGGGCGACAGCGTCATCGGCGGCACCATCAATCAAAGCGGATCACTCATCATCGAAGCCGAGCGCGTCGGTCGCGACACCATGCTGGCGCGCATCGTTGCGCTTGTCTCCGAGGCCCAGCGGAGCCGTGCGCCGATCCAGCGGCTCGCCGACGCCGTGGCCGGCTGGTTCGTGCCGGCCGTCATTCTGACGGCGATCATCGCCTTTTGTGCGTGGATGATCTGGGGCCCCGAGCCGCGCTTCTCCTACGCGCTGATCGCAGCCGTGGCGGTGCTGATCATCGCCTGCCCGTGCGCACTCGGCCTCGCAACGCCGATGTCCATCATGGTCGGCGTCGGGCGTGGCGCCGAAAACGGCGTGCTCATCAAGAACGCCGAGGCTCTGGAGCGCCTGGAAAAGGTCGACACGCTGGTCGTCGACAAGACGGGCACGCTGACTGAGGGTCGCCCGGCGGTGACGGCTGTCGTGCCGGCGATGGGTTTCGACGAAGCAACGGTGCTAGGGCTCGCCGCCAGCGTCGAACGGGCGAGCGAGCACCCGCTGGCTGCCGCGATCGTCGCCGCGGCCGAGCAACGCAAGATCGCGCTCGCGCCGGCCACCGATTTCGACTCGCCCACCGGCAAGGGGGCACTCGGCACCGTGGACGGCAGCCGCGTGGCGCTCGGCAACGCAAGTTTCCTCAAGGAGCTGGGAATCGACACGAGCGCGCTCGCCGCGCAAGCCGACAAGCTGCGCGCCGACGGTGCCACCGCAATCTATGTGGGCGTCGACGGAAAGGCGGCCGCCGTCATCGCCATCGCCGATCCAGTCAAGGCCTCGACGCAGGCCGCGCTCGAGGCCTTGCGCGCCGACGGCATCCGCATCGTCATGCTCACTGGCGACAACCGCACCACGGCGCAGGCCATCGCGCGGCGACTGGGCATCAGCGAGATCGAGGCCGAGGTTCTGCCGGATCAAAAGAGCGCCGTTGTCGATAGGCTGAAGCGCGAAGGCCGCGTCGTCGCCATGGCCGGCGACGGCGTCAACGATGCACCGGCGCTCGCCGCTGCCGACGTCGGCATCGCCATGGGTACCGGCACCGACGTCGCCATCGAAAGCGCCGGCGTCACGTTGTTGAAAGGCGATCTGCAAGGCATCGTGCGGGCGCGCAAGCTCTCCGTCGCGACGATGAGCAACATCCGCCAGAACCTGTTCTTCGCCTTCATTTACAATGCGGCGGGCGTACCCATCGCGGCGGGCGTGCTCTATCCGGCGTTCGGCATTCTGCTGTCACCGATCATCGCCGCCGCCGCCATGGCGTTGTCGTCGGTGAGCGTCATCGCCAATGCCCTGCGCTTGCGCAGCGTCACTCTCGGCTAGCGTATCAAGAATTCTCTCCCTCCCCCTTGATGGGGGAGGGACGGGGTGGGGGTGGTGCATCACGTTATGGTCGTGCACACCCCCCTCCCCAACCCTCCCCCACGTCCAAGCGGAGCTTGGCTTCGCCAAGACGGGGGGAGAAGAATGTCACCAAATCGCAAGCCCGCAGCTTAGTGGCCGGCCATGGTGTCGAAGCGCGCCTTCTGCTCGTCCGACAGCGAGTCGTAGAAGCTGACCAGCGCCGGGCGCACCTCGTTCATCGCCGTCACCGTCGCCTTCAGGCGCTTGTCCATCGCCTCCAGGCGGCCTTCCGTGGTCTCCGGAATCTGTGACGGGCACGTGGTCTGCAGCGTGCTCGCGGCCTTGGCCGAAGCGGCATCGAGGGCATCGAGCGCCGCCTTCTGCGTCTCATCGGGGCTGACGGTCGCCTCGATCTCCTGCGTCGGCACGTTGGTGAACTCCTCGTTCTGCGTCGAGCACAGGCCGGCGGCGCTGGCTGCCTTCGCCCCGCCCAGGGCGTCGAGCTGCTGCTTCTGCTCGGCCGACAGGGAGCTGTCGAACTTGGTCAGCGGCGCGCGCACGAGGTCGAGCCCCTTCGCCATGGCGTCGAGGCGCTTTTGCAGCGCGTCGAGACGGCCGACTGGCGTCAACGGCGGCTGGCTGGGGCACGAGGCCTTGAGGATGCCTTCGGCCTGGTTGGACGCGGACTCTAGGCTCTTGAGCGCCGTGAGCTGCATGCCGGTCGGTTTGACGCTTTGCTCTATCTTGTCGATCGGCAAGCTCGATACGCCCGGGGCAAAGCCGCTGCAGGTCGCCAGATCAGGGTTGTTGCTGTCGTCGGCCGCGGTCGCCTGCTTGTCGTCGCTGCCGTCGGCCGGGCCCGAGCTGTAGATGTCTTGATGCGACTCGCGGGCGTACGTGTAGCTGTTGTCGGTCTGTGTCCAGGCGGTGGCGCCGTAGCCGCCCGACGGCCAGGCATAAGCGCCGTTCGGCCAGAACAATCCGCCCATGATGTAGTCGACGTTGTAGTTCCAGAACGGCGAGGTTTCCGCATACGGCCACCACGCGAACGACCACATGTCGCCCCACGCGAACGGCCAGAACACCGGCCCGACCCAACCGAAGCGGCAGTTGTAGCAATTGAAATTGCGGGCATTCCAGTTGCGGTTCCAGAAGCCGTTGTGGTCCCAGCGCCCGGCGTTCACCGGCTGGTGCAAGTTGTTCCAGTGGGCGAGATCGTCATGGTGATCGAGATTGTGGTCGTCGGCGGCGCGGCGGGCGGCGTCGTCGCGCGCATCGGGATGGTCGGCATGATCATCGGCGCGGCGGGCTGCATCGTCGGCGCGATGGTCGTCGTCGCGACGCGCGTCGTCGGCGCGGTGATCGTCGTCGCGACGAACGTCATCGGCGCGGTGGTCGTCGAAGTGGCGATCGTCCATGCGGGGTTCGCGCATCTCGGGACGCATCTCGCGCATGCCGCCACCGAAGTCTCGCATGCCGCCCCCGCCAAAGTCGCGGAAGCCGCCGCCGAAATGGCCGCCACCGAAACCGCCCCCGAAGTGACCTCCGCCAAAGCCACCGCCGCGCGCGAAGGCGTCGGGGGCGAGACAAACGGTGCCGAGCGAAATGCTTACGGCCAAGGCAATGAGGGAGCTGCGAACCATGATCGTTCCTCTGCGGCGATGACTGTCGCCGTGGACGGCCGGCGACCGACCGGATAGTTACCGGGCAAGGTATGACGAAGGGCTATGCGCCCGCGGGTCGCATCCGCTGAAGGCAAACAAACGGTTCATGGGCGCGAAACAATCCGGCCAGCCACGGCAAGCTCTCGTCAGCGTTGCTTATGGGTTGCTAAATGACGCTTGAGGGTCCAATTCGCCCCCCGGACGCGCAATGCCACTGTTCTTCGTCGTGCCGACACACGATATGAGGCTCCCCGCGGCGCTAGCGCCGCCAACCGAAGAGTTAAGATGCTGCCAGACGCGACCGAAACGACGATCACCGTGCCGCCCGAGTGGGCGCTGCTCAAGGCCGTGTGGACGGCCTGGCCGGCCGACCCCGAGGAGTGGAACGGCGACCTCGAGGCGCCGCGCCGCGATGTGGCCGCGATGGTGCGGGCGCTGAGCGAGACCAATAGCGTCCGGCTCCTGGTCAACGGCCCGGAGGCGGAGGCCTCGGCACGCGCGGCGCTCGGCGGCACCGCCGACTTCGTGCAGGCGCGCTATGGCGACATCTGGCTGCGGGACACGGGGCCCATTTTCGCGCGCACGCACATCGGGCGGATTGCCCTGCGCTTCGCCACGAATAGCTGGGGCGGCAAGTACGACCTGCCCGACGACGCGACCGTCGGTGACGACATCGCGCGCGTCGCCGACACCACCGTGCAGCGTTTCGATTTCGTGCTGGAGGGCGGCGCCGTCGACCATGACGGGGAGGGCACCATCCTGACGACGCGGCAGACGCTGCTCAACCCCAACCGCAACGGCTGGACGAAGGCGCAGGCGGAGGCCGCGCTCGGCGAAGCCTTCGGCGCCAAGAAGGTCATCTGGATCGACGAGGGCCTGAAGAACGATCACACCGACGGTCATATCGACAACATCGCCCGCTTCGTCGGCCCCGGCCGCGTCGTTTGCCAGTCGGCGGCCGGCGATGACGATCCGAACCGCGAGACGCTCGATGCCATCGCCCGCACCCTCGAAGCCTCAAGCGACGCTTCGGGCCGCAAGCTCGAGGTGACGCGCATCCCCGGCGTCGGCCTCTACCGAAACGCGCTCGGCGAGATCTCGCCGGCTTCGCACATGAATTTCATCATCGCCAATGGCCTCGTCGTCGTCCCCGTCTACGGCACGGCGACGCAAGAAGCGGCGCTGGCGGCACTGCAGGCCGTATTCCCCGATCACAAGGTGGTCGGCGTTCCTTCCAAGGGGCTGCTCGGCTGCGGCACCGCCGGCGGCGGCTCCTTCCACTGCATCACCCAGCAGGAGCCCCGCTAGTGCGATGAACGAGAAATTCGCCACCGCGAGCGGTCCAGGATCGAGCGAATTTCTCGATCTGAATCGCACTAGCAAAACTATGATTCTAGTGTCCCTCATGACTCCGAAGTTCGCTCGGGACACCAGCCTCGATCTCTGGCGAACTTCGAAGTCGGGACACTAAGATGGCCAACCGCACGCTCACCGTCGCCGCCATTCAGACCTCGTACGGCAACGACCTGCGCGACAACATCGCCCGGACGGAAGCCTTCGTGCGCGAGGCGGCGAAGGGTGGTGCGCAGGTGGTGCTGCCGTCGGAGCTGTTCCAGGGCATCTACTTCTGCACCAGGCAGGACCCCAAGTGGTTCGCCACGGCGCATGCGGTGGGTGAGCATCCGTGCGTGCTGGCACTGCAAAAGCTGGCGGCCGAGCTCAAGGTCGTCATCCCCATCTCGTTCTTCGAGAAGGACGGGCCGCGCTATTACAACAGCGTCGCCATTGCCGATGCCGACGGAAAAATCCTGGGCGTCTACCGCAAGAGCCACATCCCCGACGGCCCCGGCTATCAGGAGAAATACTACTTCCGCCCCGGCGACACGGGTTTCAAGACGTGGAAGACCAAGGCCGGCACCATCGGTGTCGGCATCTGCTGGGACCAGTGGTTCCCCGAGTGCGCACGCGCCATGGCGCTCGCCGGCGCCGAGGTGCTGTTCTATCCGACGGCCATCGGCTCGGAGCCCTACGACGCAAGCCTCGACACCCACCTGCAGTGGCAGCGGGCCATGCAAGGGCATGCGATTTCCAATGCCATCCCGGTCGTCGCCGCCAACCGCATCGGGCTGGAGGACAACGACGGCTTCAAGCAGCAATTCTACGGTCACTCGTTCATCGCCGACCAGCGCGGCGAAATCGTCGAAAGCTTCGGCGCCACCGAGGAAGGCGTCCTGGTGCACACCTTCGATCTCAACGTGATCGAGAGCTATCGCGCCGACTGGGGCTTTTTCCGCGACCGCCGCGCCGACCTCTATGCCAAGAGCATCGTCTGATCAGACGCGGCCGGCGGCAGGGCACGACGCGCGCATGATAGCTAGTCAGGCTACTTCGCCATTCGCTGGCCGATGACGATCAGCCGCGCCGCGCGCTCGGCGGCATCCTGCAGGTACTGGCGCGATTTCTTGATGGCCACGTCGAGCGGCATGGCGTTGGGCGTGGCCGATTCCAGGCCGTCGATGCCGTGGGCGAAGACGCCGCCGGCATCATCCGACAACCCGCCGCCGATGGCGACGACCGGCACCCCGTGCTTGCGCGCCGCCGCAGCGACGCCCGAGGGCGTCTTGCCGAAGGCCGTCTGGAAGTCGACACGACCCTCGCCGGTGATGGCGAGGGCGGCGCCCTGCATGTGATCCTCGAGGCGCGTCGCAGCGACCACCAGCTCGACGCCGCGCTTCAGCGTGGAGTTGGTAAATGCCATCAAACCCGCGCCAATGCCGCCGCCGGCACCGGCGCCCGGCCTGTCGATGACGTCGGCGCCGATGCTCGCGCTTAATGATGTGCGCGAAGTGCGCGAGGTTCTTGTCGAGCCGCTCGACCATCTCCTCGGTGGCGCCCTTTTGCGGGCCGTAGACGCGCGAGGCGCCCTTTTCCCCGCACAGTGGATTGGTGACGTCGCAGGCGACGCTGATGTGGACCTTGGCCAAGCCCGGATTGACCGACGACATATCGACGGCCTGCACGTCGTCGAGGTCGCCGCCGGCGATGAGATCGCGGATCGGGGCACCGCCGAAATTGAGGAAGCGCACGCCGAGCGCCTGCGCCAGGCCGGCGCCGGCGTCGTTGGTCGCCGAGCCGCCGATGCCGAGGATGATCTCGGTGACGCCGCGCTTGATCGCGTCGGCGATGAGCTCACCGGTGCCGTAGGTGGTGGCGACCAGCGGATCACGCTGCTCCTTGGGAACCAGCGGCAGGCCCGACGCTTCGGCCATTTCGATGACCGCCGTCTTGCCGTCGCCGAGCAGGCCGTACGAGGCCATCACCCGGGCGCCCATAGGGCCGGAGACCTCGGTCTTGACGATCTGGCCGCCGGTGGCGTCGACGAGCGACTGAACCGTGCCCTCGCCGCCGTCGGCCATCGGCACCTTGACGTAGGTGGCGTCCGGCCAGACCCGCCGGAGGCCCGTCTCGATCTCGCTCGCCACTTCCAGGGAGGTCAGGTTTTCTTTGAAGGAGTCGGGGGCGATAACGATCTTCATCGGGCACTTCTTCTCACGGAGGCTTGGCCGCCAACGGCTAATCGGCGCGAGGATACGGGGAAAGACTGCACTGTGTCGCGCAGCCGCTTAAAGTTGCTTTCTTTTGCCGGGGTTGCCGGAAAGCCATCCTCGGGCATGGTTAAGGATAGCCGAGAAATCGTTCTTGCTGGGGCTTGCCGCAAGGGGTGCTAGGCGCCGAGCTCCTGAACGACGTCGGACTCGACGATGTGCACCCCCGGAGCGTGCTGATCGGCGCATGCCAGCATCGCCCGCGCGACCGTTTTCGTATGCACTGCCCGATACTTGCGCAGCGGACCAACCATGACCGGCTCGATCACGGCCAAAACCCGGTTGCCGACGCGCTCGGCCAGCCGGTACTCGTCGCGCCCACCGGCCAGGAGCGACGGGCGCAAGAGGTAGGTGGAGCGAACACCGGCGCCGGCCACCCCCCTTTCCATCTCGCCCTTGGTCTTGAGGTAGACGCTGCGCGCCGTGGCCCGGGCGTCCACCGAGCTGATGCCGACGAAGCTCTTGGCGTCGTAGGCGGATGCCCACCGCGCCAAGGCGATGGGAACGTCGCGATCGACCCTCTGAAACGCCTCGGTGGAGCCGGCTTTCTTCTGCGTGGTCCCGACGCAGCAGAACACAGCGTCAACGTCATCTCCCGCGGCCGGGGGCGGGATGGCCGCAAAATCGACGACGAGTTGCTCAACCCTAGCGTGGCCCGCATAGGGCGTCGTCCGATGGTGCAGCACGAGGATTTTCTCAAAGCGCGGAGATGCGATCAGCAGGGCCATGAGTTGGCGCCCGATGGCGCCGGTGGACCCCACGATTACGGCCGTGCGTTTTGACATTGCGATTTTGCTCCCTCCGCCATTTTGAGCCTAGTCGCGGTACAGGCAGTCGTCCACGGGACGCGGGAGCGTGGCACTATGCCCTTTGCCTGCATCGGATCAGAGGATTGAGACACACATGGGCAACTTCACCGTCAAACGCGGCCGCCGCTACCGAGCGACGATTTCGCTGGGATTGCTAGAGAGCCTTGCCGGCAACGACATGATCGCCGGCCGGCTGCGCGCTGCCGGTTTCTGCCGAAGTCAGCATTAAGGGGTCCGGCTCGAAACGACAGGCGGAAGCGCTTTGGCCGAATGACGACGCCACGGCAGAAATGCCCGAGCAGATAAGTGCCGTTACTGAAATTGAAGTGGCCTGACAATTAACGGTGCCCACGCGCGGGCATAGCAGCCGAGATTGCTCAACCAATCCAGATTGACCACCACGTGGAACATGTCGCGATCCCTGAGCAATTATAATCGGCCCGCGCACTTCCTTGCGGAAATGCACCATATATGGCAAATCTATTCAGGCCTCTGACAATTCACCTTGCGCCACTATTGCACTGCCTGTCCGGCCTGGCAGAATGACTGGTCTGAGCAGGAAGCCAAGCGCAGCGAATGCAGCCCCTTACGCTGACATTTTCAACAGATACCGTACATCCTCGCGACCGGTTCGATTTCTGGCATTCCGTTGCCTGCAAATCGTACGTCGAGCACGAGTGCGAGGCCGACGAGCGGGCGCGCTTCGAGGGACACGTCGACATCGCGCCTCTCGCGCATACGTCTCTCGTCGACCTACAGCAATGCTCCGGCACGGATCTGGCGCACCGCGCGCCAGGTGGCGCGCGCGCACTCCGATGATCTCTATCCTTTGCCTGCAGACCCGCGGCACCTGCACCGTCTCGCAGGACGGCCGCGATGCCTTGTTGCAGCCCGGCGACTTCTGCCTCGCCGATACGGCCGGCGAGTTCATCTTCACCTACCCGGTGCATTCATCGCAACTCGTCCTGAAGATCGAGCGCCCACGGCTCAAGGCTCGGCTGCCTGCAATTCCGTTCCTTGATGGCTGTCCCGGTTCGCAGCAACGAAGCCACCGGTGCGCTGGCTTTCGAATTCATCGGCATGCTGCCGCGCTATCGCGACGCCATCGCGGGTGTGGCGGAGACGCACATCGCCGATCAGGCAGTCGACCTCGCTGCGCTCGCTCTTTCCACCGTAGCCGGCACATCCGGCGTGAAGCTGTCGTCGACCTCAGCCGCCGCATTACTGCGACTGCGCAGAGCCGTCGAGGGGGCCCTCGGCCAGCGTGAAATGCGCTGTGCCGACGTCGCGGCGGCGGCCGGAATGAGCATGCGCTATGCCAATCATCTGCTTCTGCAAGAAGGCACTTCGCTCGAGCGGTTACTCCAGCATCGGCGGCTGGAGAAGTGCCGGGAGGCCTTGCGCGACCCCGGCCAGTCGCATCGCTCGATCAGCGAGATCGCGTTCACCTGGGGCTTCTCCGACGCATCGCATTTCACGCGATCGTTCAAGGCAGCTTACGGGATGACGCCACGGGACTATCGGCGGGAGGGGTAATCGGCCATGCAGGTGGATGAGCACAAGGCGCGAATAGTCTTGGACATGGCGCACGCGGCGTGGAGCTGCGGCGATATCGAAGGCGTTTTGGATAACTACGTCGACGATCTGACCTACTGCTGCAACACCGGCGCGCCCGACGGCGGTCCGCTGCTAATCAGCGGCAAGCAGGCATTGCGGGATATGCTGAGGCCAATTGCGGAAGTAGCCGAAAGCGTCTCGGTGTCGGAGTACTTCCGCTACGACGATGGCGTCGGCCGCGCCACGATCGAGTGTTACATCCGTCACAAAACGACCCGGCATGTGCTCGTCGGCTCCTACCGCCAGATCGTCACCTACCGCGGCGACAAGATCGAGCGCATGGAGGAATTCCACGACGCAGCCAAGATGATCGCTTTCTGGCAGATGATCTCAGGCGACGCGGCGATCCAGAAGGCGCTGCTGGCGGAATCGTAATAGCGCGGTACACGCAGATGTCGCCTCGCGCGCCGAGGCCCAATCTTGTCGTGATGAATGGGAACGGCGCCTACCGGCCACCGTTCCCGATTTTTGTTGGCGATCACCAACGACGCCAGCGCCACCACCAATTGCGATGCACGCGCCAACGGCGCCAGCCGGCCTTGTCGACGATCGTCGCCGAATGGGCTGCGTCACCGGCAACGGCGCTGAGGCCGACCACCGGTGCCGCCTGCGCCGTGCCGAAGGCGGTGGCGAAGAGCGCCAGCGCACCGGCAATGGCGCAGATGGGAAGATAGCGATGCATGAGACTCTCCGGAGTTCTGAACGTCCCGCAGAGTAAACCGGGGTCCGCCAAAACGAGCTTAGTTGCGCCCCGCAAAATTATTTCAATCCTGAAGTATGGCGCCCCCGGAGCTCGATTTTTGTCCCGCTCGGAACATCTATCGAGCCCTGTAATGCCGTTCGGCGGCGGCCCGAGGATCTGCATTGGCGCCTCGTTCTCGATGCTCGAGGCGGTCGCCATGCTGGCGATGTTCGTGCGCGCGGCCCGCTTTGCAGTGCCCGAGGGCTTCATCCCGCACCCCGTGTCGTGACCCTGTGGTCGCGCAACGGCATGCCGCTGAAAGTCTGGATGCGCGACGCCGACTAGCTAGGCGGCGAGCAAGAGGTAAGCCAGACTGACGAGGATCACGGCCAAGAGCGCGCAATCGATGTAGCCGAAGCGCTCACCAAGCCCGCGGGGCAGCGGATCATCGCGCGGCACCGCCCGCGCCAGCCAAAGGCCGCCATAGGCGATCCACGTCATGATGAAGGTGCCGCTGCCACGGCGACAGCGTCGACTGCGGACCGCGCAAGAGCGTAACGACGACGCCGACCGAGACGACGCGTAGAGGCATAGAGGCCGCAGAGCTTCAGCTCGTCCAGAAGGCGCCGATCGGCGCGCAGCAAGTCGCGGCCCGCCTTCCACACGCCGACGAGCGTGACCAATGCGCTGCCGATCGTATAAAGCTCGGCGATGGGACGACGACGTGATCAGTCACGACCGCCCACCGAACCGATGCGCGACTACTTGCAGGCCTGGCGGCGCGCCGTGCACGTCGTCGTCAGCGTGTCATCGGTGCATTTCAATTGCACCGGACCGGCCGGGCGCTCGCCGTGATCGGCGATCGAGTTCTTCAGGGCGGCGTTGGCCATGAACACCGCAAGGTCATAGGTCACCATCGTGGCGACGCCACCGGCGCGGCGACAACCGGCTTCGGCACTCGACACCGTGGCCGCTCCGGCGAGTACGACGGCGAGCGACAAACCGACAAATCCCATGCGCGTCATGGCGTATCTCCTGCATGCTACGATGCTCAAGGCTAGCGCAGAGGCCGTCCTGCGCCGTCGCGGCGAGGGCACATCCCCCTGAAAAGTGATCCTAGCTCCGGGCATCCTGACTTTAACGACGTTAACCGCCACGCGCGGCCGAAAGCGGCTATCGCTGCGCCGACTGAGTACGCCGCGGCCCACGAAAAGACCGCCGGCTTGCACCGGCGGCCTCTATTAGTTGTCATTTTAGATCCGTGATTTAGCTGGCCTCACGGTCACGGCGCGGGGGCCGGCGATCGCGACCACCGCCGCCACCTTCGCGGCGCGGGGGACGCGAGGAGCTGAACTCGGCCTCGGGGTCCGGCTCGCCTTCGGCGCGCGGGATCTCCTGGCCGGTGGCCTGATCGATGATCTTCATCGACAGGCGCGTCTTGCCGCGCTCGTCGAAGCCGAGAAGCTTGACGTAGACTTCCTGGCCCTCCTTGACGACCTCGCCGACCGTCGCCGGACGTCCCTGCGACAGTTGCGAGATGTGGACGAGACCGTCCTTGGCGCCGAAGAAGTTCACGAAGGCGCCAAAGTCCATGATCTTGACGACCTTGCCCTTGTAGATCGTGCCGACCTCGGGCTCGGAGGTGATCTCACGGATGCGCTTCAGGGCGGCGTCGATCGACTCGCGCTTCGAGGCGGCGACCTTCACCGTGCCGTCGTCCTCAATGTCGATCTTGGCACCGGACTCGGCGACGATCTCGCGGATCACCGAGCCGCCCGAGCCGATCACTTCACGGATCTTGTCGGTCGGGATCTTGATCGTCTCGATGCGCGGCGCGTGCTCGCCCAGCTCGGTGCGGGCCGTGCCAAGCGCCTTCGCCATCTCGCCGAGGATGTGCAGCCGGCCGTCGCGAGCCTGATCGAGCGCAATGCGCATGATCTCCTCGGTGATGCCGGTGATCTTGATGTCCATCTGCAGCGAGGTGACGCCCTTCTCCGTGCCGGCCACCTTGAAGTCCATGTCGCCGAGGTGATCCTCGTCGCCGAGGATGTCCGAAAGCACGGCGAAGTCTTCGCCTTCCTTGATGAGGCCCATGGCGATGCCGGCCACGGGCGACTTCAGCGGCACGCCGGCGTCCATCAGTGCCAGCGAGCTGCCGCACACGGTGGCCATCGACGAGGAGCCGTTCGACTCGGTGATCTCCGAAACGAGGCGGATGGTGTAGGGGAACTCTTCCTGCGCCGGCATGACGGGACGCAGGGCGCGCCAGGCGAGCTTGCCGTGGCCGATCTCGCGACGGCCGGGCGAGCCCATGCGGCCCGTCTCGCCCACCGAGTAGGGCGGGAAGTTGTAGTGCAGCATGAAGCGCTCTTTGCGTGTGCCCTCGAGCGCGTCGACGAACTGTTCATCCTCGCCGGTGCCGAGCGTGGCGACGACGATGGCCTGCGTCTCACCGCGCGTGAACAGCGCCGAGCCGTGCGTGCGCGGCAGCACGTGCACCTCCGAGACGATGGGGCGGACTGTCTTCAGGTCGCGGCCGTCGATGCGGCGTCCGGTCTTGACGACGTCGCCGCGCACGATCTCGCTTTTCAGGGCCTTGATCGTATCGGACAGCATTACCTTCTCGGTCGCGTCATCGGGGATTTCGACACCCGCCTTCACCTTGCCCTCGGCCTCTTTGACGAGGTCGTAGCGCTTCTGCTTCTCCTTGGTGCCGAATGCCTTGCGCAGGTCGGCCTCGGCGATCTGCTTCACCTGCGCCGTATACTTCTGCGTATCCGGGAGCTTGATGTCCCACGGCTCCTTGGCGGCCTTCTCGGCGAGCTTGATGATTGCCTGGATGACCGGCTGGAAATGCTTGTGGCCGAACATCACGCCTTCGAGCATCTGCTTCTCGGAAAGCTCCTTGGCTTCCGATTCGACCATCATCACGGCGTCATGGGTGCCGGCGATGACGAGGTCGAGATCGCTGTTGGCCATTTCGTCGAGCAGCGGATTGAGCACGAACTCGCCGCCGATGAGGCCAACGCGCGCGGCGCCGATTGGGCCGAGGAACGGCACGCCCGACAGGGTCAGCGCCGCCGAGGAGGCGACCAACCCCAGGATATCCGGGTCGTTCTCCATGTCGTGCGAGAGCACGGTGACGACGACTTGCGTCTCATTCTTGAAGCCTTCGACGAACAGCGGACGGATCGGCCGGTCGATAAGGCGGGAGGTGAGCGTCTCCTTCTCGGAGGGACGGCCTTCACGCTTGAAGAAGCCGCCGGGGATCTTGCCCGCGGCGTAGGTCTTTTCCTGGTAGTTCACGGTCAGGGGGAAGAAGTCGACGCCGGGCTTCGGGGCCTTCGCAGCGACGACGGTGGCGAGAACGCTGGTTTCGCCGTACTGGGCGTAGACGGCCGCGTCGGCCTGGCGCGCGATGCGCCCGGTCTCGAGCGTCAGCTTGCGGCCACCCCAATCAATTTCCACGCGATGGATGTCGAACATGTTCGGTTCTTTCTTTCTCTTAGCGATGCGCAACGGCCGGATTGCCGGTTGCGCGAGCCTTCGGTCGGGACCGAGGCGCGAGGCGAATTGGCCTCGAAGGATGCGGACGGAGGGCCGGGATGTTGAAACGCCGGCCTTCCGCGCGCTTGTTGTTAGCGGCGGATGCCGAGCTTCTCGATGATGCCTTGATAGCGCTGTTCGTTCTTGCGCTTCACGTAGTCGAGAAGCTGGCGGCGCTGGCTCACCATCTTGAGGAGGCCGCGGCGCGAGTGATTGTCTTTCTTGTGCAGCTTGAAGTGCTCGGTGAGATGATTGATGCGCTCGGTGAGGATCGCGATCTGCACTTCCGGCGAGCCGGTGTCGTTGGTCTTGGTTGCATTGTCTTTGATGAGCGCAGTTTTGCGCTCAGCGGAAATCGACATCGGGCATCCTTTCTTTGAGGAGTGGGAGAGGGCTTGGCCCTCGAAGGGCGGCCGCAGCCGGGATGTCGTCCAGCAGGGTCGCAGCGGTGGCCGCCTTATACACCAGCCGGCCATGCCCGCGAGCAGAAACTGCCGGCTTGCAAGGGAAATTGCCGGTCATAAAGGCGCGGCCCTACATGGCGCATAGACCGAATAGCCGTCATGTATGCACGCTTGACTGGTAGTCGGCCGGCAATACACTCCATCGATTGATTGTGTATTTCAAGGGACCGACGCCCCGGTTCCACCCTTGACATATGTACCAAAGATGATACATACGGCTCGTCTCTGATGGCCAAGGATGACGAGCCAAAGCCAATTCCTGCTCACTTCTGGTCGACAAAAGCTGGAAATGAGCCGGTCAGAGAGTGGATTAAGGAGCTGCCAAAGCGGGATCGCCAAACGATCGGTGATGACCTGAGACAGCTTCAGTTTGGTTGGCCTATCGGGATGCCTCTGTGCAGGCCACTCGCAAAGGGTCTTTGGGAGTTGAGGTCAACGTTAGCAAGTCACCGATATCGCAAGAGTGCTTCTGACCCATCATGCGGAATCCCTTGTCTTGCTACATGGGTTCATCAAGAAGGACAGGAAGACACCCAAATCCGATCTTGACTTAGCTCGCACGCGCCTTCGCGATTTGACTAGATAGAGGTTGTGTCATGGCCCGTCGTAAGAATCCTCACATCGGATCTTCTGTTGAGAGCTTTCTCGCAGACGAGGGCATCCTTGAATCTTCCACCCTCAAGGCTGTCAAAGCCGCAATCGCGTGGCAAATCGCTGACGAGATGAGGCGTCAGAACATAACGAAGAGTGGGATGGCTAAGCGCATGGAGACGAGCCGCGCGCAGCTCGACCGGCTACTGAATGCGAGCCGGGATGTCACGCTCGATATGATTACGCGCGCCGCGAATGTCCTCCACAAGGATCTCGTGATAGAACTTCGCTAGTTCTCCTCAGCCGAAATTGAACACGCGAGTGGGGCGAAAGGCGCCCTTTTCCAGCTCCCCAAGCGCGAGAATACGGCCTTTAAAGTGGGCGTAGGCCGCGCCGTTGAGGATCGGAGCATCGCGACCGCGCACCAGCACCGCCTGACCGCGGGCGAGGTTGGCCGCATCGCCCGCACCGACGCTGAGGCCGGGAATATCATCGAGCGCCGCCTCGACCGGCCGCAAATGCGCGGTAATGCCGCCCGCCTCCGCCGCCGCCCGCAGCGTATCAAGCTTCACGGAAACGGCCTCGTCGAAGGCGCCGACGCGCGTGCGCCGCAAGTTTATGACGTGCGCCGCGCTGCCGAGCGCGCGGCCCATGTCGCGGGCGAGGGCGCGTACGTAGGTGCCCTTGCCGCACTCGGCCTCCAGAACCGCCGCACCCTCGGTCATCTCGATCAGCCGCAGGTCCTCGACGACAATCCAGCGGGGCTCGAGCACCACCTCCTCGCCGCTGCGGGCAAGGTCATAGGCGCGGTTGCCTTCCACCTTGATGGCGGAAAACGTGGGAGGCACCTGGCTGATCTCGCCGGTGAAATCGGCCAGAATGCTGTCGATCTCTTGCGCCGTGGGGAGCTTTTCCGACGTGCGGACGATTTGCCCCTCGGCGTCGTCGGTATCGGTCTCGATGCCGAAACGCACGGTGAAACGGTAAGCCTTCTCGCCATCGACGGCGAACGGCACGGTCTTCGTCGCTTCGCCCAGCGCGATCGGCAGGATGCCCGTCGCCAACGGATCGAGCGTGCCGGCGTGGCCTGCCTTTTGCGCGTCGAACAGCCGCCGCACGGCGCCCACCGCCTGCGTCGACGTCATGCCGAGCGGCTTATCGAGCACCACCCAGCCGTGCACCGGGTTTCCCTTCTTGCGCCGAGACATTTGCCGCTAATCCTCGTCGATGTCCTGGCGGACCTTCGAACTCGCCAGCAGCTGATCGATGCGGCTCGCCTCCTCGAATGTCTCGTCGCGGCGGAAGCGGATGTCTGGCGCGAACTTGAGATTGACGGCCTGCGCCACCTCCGCGCGGATGTAGCGCCGGTTGCGCATGAGCGCCTCGATCACCGCGGCAGTATCCGTGTCTCCCAGGGTGACGACGTATGCGGTCGCCAGCTTGAGATCCGGCGACAGACGCACCTCCGGCACCGTGATGACGTGCGAAGCGATGACATCATCATGGATATCGCCGCGCACCAGCATCTCCGCCAGCTTGTGGCGGATAAGCTCGCCGATACGAAGCTGGCGCTGCGATGGAGGCGCGCTCGATTTAGAGCTTCTGGTCAAGGGTCTTCTCCTTGGCTAGGGCAACGAACGCGGCTGCTTCGTCCGGCGTCGCGAACGCGCGCTTGGGCACGACCCAGCCGATACGATTGTTCGGCCACAGCAGCACGTGGGACGGCAGATCGTCGACCTGGCGGATGGCTGCCCACTTGTGCGTGCCGTCGGCAAGATCGGTTTTCGCCGAAAACCCATTCTCGTCTGCACCTAACGCGACCTCATAGTCTCCGAGGCGCTGGTGGGCGAACTGGCGCCGCCGCTGCCACGGCACGATGACGAATTGCAGGACCAGCAGGAACAGTCCCAGCGCAAGGAAGTACGCGGCCAAGTACCATTCGCCGTAGATGGCAGCCACGATAGCGGCGACGAACATCAGTGCGTCGAGTACCGCATGCACGACGATCGCCACGCGCCGACCCTTGGTGAGGCGACGGTAGACCCGCGACAGCACCTTGTAGTCGTCGAGCGTCAGCCGATAGCGGACGTGGAATTGCCTGGACAATTGGGATACGCGCCGGGATCGGACCAGCAGCGTCCTCTTTAGTTGAAAAGCCGAGGGCCGGCGCGGTGTGCGCTCCGCCCTTCCTAGTTCGCTGCCGGCCGAGAATCCGGCCAGCCGCACCTCATTAGAGCGAGCGCATCACCGTCTCGACGTTGAAGCACTCGATGGCGTCGCCGGCGCGAATGTCTTGGTAGTTGGCGAAAGCCATGCCGCACTCCTGGCCGGCCGGCACCTCGCGGACTTCGTCCTTGAAGCGCTTGAGCGTCGACAGCGTGCCCTCGTGGATGACGACGTCGTCGCGGATGAGGCGCACCTTGGCACCGCGCTCGACCTTGCCTTCGGTGACGCGGCAGCCGGCGACCTTGCCGGTCTTCGAGATGTTGAACACCTCGAGGATCTCCGCCTTGCCGAGGTAGATCTCGCGGATGGTCGGCGCCAACAGGCCCGACATCGCCGCTTTAACGTCGTCGACGAGATCGTAGATGATGTTGTAGTAGCGGATCTCGACGCCGTCGCGCTCGGCCAGCGCCTTGGCCTGCGCGTTGGCGCGAACGTTGAACCCGACGACGACCGCCTTCGACGCATTGGCCAGGGCCACGTCGGACTCGGTGATGCCGCCGACGCCCGAGTGCACGATCTGCGCGGCGACTTCATCGGTATTGAGCTTGCGCAGCGAGCCGGCGATGGCTTCGACCGATCCCTGCACGTCGCCCTTGACCAAAAGCGTGAAGTCCTTGCGCCCGGTCTCCTTCAGCGACTGCATCATCTGCTCGAGCGTGCGCGGCGTACCGGCAGAGCCCATGGTGTCGCGGCGCTTGCGCACACGGTAATCGGTGATCTCGCGGGCGCGGCCTTCGCTCTCGACGACGGCGAACTGATCGCCCGCCTCGGGAGCCGAATCGAAGCCGAGAATCTCGACCGGAATCGACGGACCGGCTTCCGTCACGTTGGCGCCGAGCTCGTCGATGAGGGCACGCACGCGGCCCCATGCCTTGCCGGCGACGACGATATCGCCGACGCGCAGCGTACCGCGCTGAACCAGCACGGTGCCGACCGGGCCGCGACCGCGCTCGAGCTTGGCCTCGACGACGATACCCTCGGCAGAGCGGCTGCGGCTGGCCTTGAGGTCGAGAATTTCGGCCTGCAGGTGGATGGCTTCCAGCAGCTTGTCGAGGTTGGTGCGCTTCAGGGCCGAAACCGGCACCTCGAGCGTCTCGCCCGACATGCTTTCGACGACGATCTCATACTGCAGCAATTCGGTGCGAACGCGGTTCGGATCCGCCTGCGGCTTGTCGATCTTGTTGATGGCAACGATGATCGGGACGCCGGCCGCCTTGGCGTGGTTGATCGCCTCGACGGTCTGCGGCATGACGCCGTCGTCGGCGGCGACGACGAGCACGACGATGTCCGTCACCTTGGCGCCGCGCGCGCGCATGGCCGTGAAGGCTTCGTGGCCCGGCGTGTCGATGAACGTCACCTTGTCGCCCAGCGGCGTCGTCACCTGATAGGCGCCGATGTGCTGGGTGATGCCGCCAGCTTCGCCGGCGACGACGTTCGTCTGCCGGATCGCGTCGAGCAGCGACGTCTTGCCGTGGTCGACGTGGCCCATGATGGTGACCACGGGAGCGCGGGGCTCGAGGTCGCCCTCTTCGTCTTTCTCGCCGATGAAGCCGGTTTCAACGTCGGCCTCCGACACGCGCTTGGGCGTGTGGCCAAATTCCTGCACGATGAGCTCGGCGGTATCGACGTCGACCACATCGTTGATTTTGTGCATCGCGCCTTCTTTCATCAAATACTTGATGACGTCGACGGCGCGCTCGGCCATGCGGTTGGCCAGCTCCTGGATGGTGATGACCTCGGGGATCACCACTTCGCGCACGATCTTCTCACGCGACTGGGAAATTCCCATCGCCTTGAGCTTCTCGCGCTCGCGCTTGCGCTTCAGCGAGGCGAGCGAGCGTTCGCGCTGCTTCTCGTCGAAGGCATTGTTGATGGTCAGCTTGACGCGCTCGCGCTTCTCGTCCGGCTTGGGTGTCGGAGCGCGCGTAGCACCGGGCTTGCGAAGACCTTTGGGGCCGCCGCGGTTATCTTCTTCCTCATTGACTAGGGGAGCGCGGGTGATGCGCTTCGGTGCGTCTCCATCCGGCTTGGCGCGGGCCGGCGCCGGAATGTCGATCTCGCGCGGACGGCCGCCTTCACGCGGCTGCAGCGCCGGGTTGTAGGACGTGCGCGGACGTGCACCAGCATCGCCCGGACGCGTGTCGCCGGAACGCGGCGGACGGCCCGACGAAGGCGTCGATGACGGAGAAGGGGCACGCGCTTCCGGTGCGCGCGCGGCAGCGGGTGACTCGGCGCCGACCGGCGCCGCGGTGGCAGGCGCGGGCGGCGGCGCGGCAGCGGCGATGTCGGCTTCGCGCTCGGCGCGGGCGAGATCTTCGATGCGCTCCACGTCGTTGCGCTCGCGCGCGGCGGCGAGTGCGCGGGCGCGTGCGTCGCGTTCCTCGTTGGAGAGACCACGGCCTGCCGGACCGGACTTGTCAGCGGCAGGATGCGGCCGGCGGCTGTGCGGGCTTGCGCGCAACTGCCGGCTCGGAGACGGGAGCGGCGCTCGCGACCTCAGGCTCGGCACCGCCGGAGCCTCCCAGCTTACGCGTCTTGCGCTTCTCGACGACCACCGACTTGGACCGGCCGTGGCTGAAATTCTGCCGGACATGGCCGCTTTCCACCGTCCGCTGCAGCGACAGCGGCTTGCGCGCGCCTCCGCGGAGGGTCTTGTCGGTGGTGTCCTTGGTCTCTGTCATGCTCTCAATCAAACTCCGAAATTCTTCGCACACCCTGCCATCAGGATGCACCAAAGCCCGACCGATAGCGCCTTAAGCGCTCGGCCTCGCTTAGAAACCGCTTAGTGGCTCCGCCTTGTATGAGGCCAGCATGTACCACATTTGACCGGCCCATGGCCAAGCTCAATTCTTCGATGGTGAGCCAATCAACAATAGGGACTGACTGACCCTTATCTCGTTGAATTGCCGTGAACTTGCGGTCCAGCTTGCGCCGTCCCTCAGCCGTGCCGTCGAAGCCGTGCAGAAGTGCCACGGCACGTCCGCCATCGAGCAGCTTTTCGACCTTCTCGGCCCCGGTATGGACGAGACCGGCCTTGTTGGCGAGCGACAGCGAGTTGAGGAGGCGCTTTACAAATAGTGCGTCGATCGCCTCCGGCAAGTCGGGCGGAACCGTCACCTGCCGTTTGAGGCTCTTGGCGAACGCATTCTGCTTGACCGCCGCCTCGATGGCCGATCGCTCGGCCGTCACCCACACGCCGCGTCCCGGCAGCTTGCGCGCGACGTCGGGAAAGATCGTGCCGGACGGATCGGCGACGAACCGGATCAGGCTGTCGGGCGGCAGCTCGGAGCGCGTGACGATGCAACGGCGGAGCGAGCCCCGCGCGTCCCCGTCGTCTGCGTCGTCCAACCGGCTGCTGCTCAGCGCCCAATCCGATGTTCCTCTTCTCCCGGCCATCACCGACTAACCTTCGTCGGTGGCGTCTTCGCCACCTTCGAGCGGTTCTTCGCCGGCTTCCTCGGCCGGTGGCTCGAGGTCCTCGGCCTTGATCCAACCGGCGAGCACGCGCGCCGACATGATCATTTCCTCGGCTTCCTTGCGGCCAATCTCGAAGCCGTCCAGCACGCCCTTGTGGCGTACCGGCTCGGAATCCTTTTCCTTCTTGCGCTCGGTCCAGCCGACGAGGTCGTCGGTGGCGCAGTCGGCGAGGTCTTCCAACGTCTTGACGCCGTTCTCGCCCATCGCGACCATCATCGCGGTGGTGACACCG
>CAWCHB010000022.1:0-22323 GCA_963795225.1 uncultured Alphaproteobacteria bacterium
CGGAAGGGCGAGGACACACCCGCGCCGCCGGCGCCCCGCGCCAATCAGGCGAGACACGAGCCATCTCTGAAGTCGCCGCCGGTCGGCGTTCGCGGTCCGAGGCAATCGAAGCGCACTCGGCCGAAGCTACCGACGCAATCGACGCGCGACCGCCGCGAACCGCTTCCAATCGCTGCGACCAGAGCCATCGCTAAGACTGAGTGCGAGATGGGCTGTCTTCGCGTGGTCGTATGCTTTCGGCGGCTTGCTGGTCTTCTGTGGCTTGATGACATTCTTTGTGCCGTTCTCCTTCGCACTTCTCGTGACGCCTGGTGTCGCTTTAATCGCGCTGGCGAGGCTCATTGGACGAAAGGCCAGGGAAAGCGCAATTCGGCGCCAGATGGGAAGCCGTTGGTAGGGGCCGGGGCCATGCGGATCAAGATCGCCCACCAGGACATTCGCGTCGGTCGCCTCTTCAGGCGAACCTTCCACGAGGTGCATTTGACCGTCGCATTCACCCATGAGGAGAATCAGATCATTCGACAGCGCGGGCTGGCGCAAACCAGAATCCTTGACCGCCGTCCGGCCGTTCCCGCGAAGACGATCCCGACGAATGGTTCGAATTGCGGGTTCATCACCTGATAGAGCGAAAACCGGACAAGTTTCGCTGCGCGACACCGTCGGAGGCGAAACGCTATCGAGGAGGCAGTGATCGACGCGCTGCAGCTAGTCAAAGCTTGGCTGACCGATAACGCGGACACCGCCACCGGTCGAGTGATTGAGTTGTGATGGGCCGCAATCCGTTCGAGGACATGGCGAGCCTGGTCGTCATCCTGTTCCTGGTTTGCATGGTTCTGCTCCTGGCGCTGTTCCTTACCCCAATGGTGCTGCTCGCCCTGGCAATCTGGCTCGTCTATCGGCTCGTCCGTGAAAGTCCGACTCTTCGCCGAGTGGCGGGTCCGGCGCGAAACCCGAGGCGCTCTACCGCCACGCGTGCCAAGGCCAGGTGGCACTGACCGAGGCCGAGATCGATGAGGTTCTGGGCAGCCATTGGCCGCTCGATTGTCCTGCCACGCTCAACCTGCAGCTCCTACAGATCGGCCATGGGCTTTTCGCGGACGAAGGTCTCAGTCCCGGGGTGCCACCACCGCCAGCGCTCTGCAACACAGTCGAAGGCGCCCGCTACCGCGACATGCTGGCCCGGCTGGGGCAGGCGCGTCATGACCGCACCATGCTACTCTCCGCGCTTGACACGATCTCGCAGAGCCTGGCGCCGGTCGCGGCGGCCGTGCCGCCGCTTGAGGGCGATGTTCTGGTCGAGGTCACGCAATTTCTTCACCCGCTCGGCCATGCGGTTCAGAAGAACGATCGCCCCGTACTTCGCCGAGACCGACTACTATCATTTCAAAACCTTGCGGGGGCGGCTCGACGCCAATCTGCAACGCACGCACCGGACCCAGCCGGTTTCCCCCGCGACTACAAGGGCGACGACGTCGTCGATACCTACCTGGCCGGTACCCATCTGCGCGAGCTCTTCGCCCTCGACACCATTCGAGATACCCGAGGCGCGGCGCTTCGAGCACAGCCATATCGTCGCCGGCAGCGGCCACGGCGAGACGCAGACGCTGCAGTATTTCATCGCCAGGGACATTGAGGCGGTGGAGCGCGGCGACAAGTCGATTGTCGTCATCGACAGCCAGGGCGACCTGATCAACACGATCCTGAAAGCACGAACGCTGCCGCCGGAACAGATCGTCCTCATCGATCCGGAAGACATCGGCTATCCGGTCTGCCTCAATCTCTTCTCGGTCGGCCAGCCGCCTGACGGGATACAGCGCGCTTGAGCGGGAGCGGCTTCCAATTCCATCATCGAGCTCTATGACTTCGTGCTTGGGTCCCTGCTCTCGGCGGGCATGACCGCCAAGCAGAGCGTCGTCTTTCGTATGTCCACCCGGCTCATGTTTCATATCCCCGATGCCACGATCCACACCCTGCGGGAATTGATGGAGACGGGCGGCACCGATCGCTACCGGGAGCAGATCGCGAAGCTCGGACGGCACTCCGCCGCCGGTTCTTCGAGACCGAGTTCGACAGCAAGGATTTCGCGGCAACCCGGACCCAGGTGCTGCGCCGTCTCTACGGCATCCTCGAAAACCAGACCTTCGAGCGGATGTTTTCGCATCCTGTGAGCAAGTTCGACATGTTCACCGAGCTCAATGCCGGCAAGCTCATCCTGATCAATACTGCGAAATCCCCTCCTCAAGGAGGAGGGCACTCGAGGTCTTCGGCCGCTTTTTCATTGCGATGATCGCCCAGGCCGCCCAGGAGCGCGCCACGCTGCCTGAGCGCGACCGGCTGCCGGTCATGGTCTATATCGACGAGGCCCAGGATTATTTCGACCAGAACATCGGGGTGATCCTGAGCCAGGCACGGAAGTTCCGCGTCGGCATGACCCTGGCGCACCAGTATCTTGGGCAATTGAGCGGCGGCCTGCAGGAAGCCGTCGAAGCCAACACCGCGATCAAGATGGCAGGCGGCGTCTGCGCGAGACGCTCGGGCGCTGGCCGGCCAGATGAACGCCGACCCGGATTTGATCCAACGCCAGCCGAAGGGCACCTTCGCCACCTATGTGCGCGGCTTGACCGAGCGGGCGGTGCCGATGTCCTTCCCGTTCTTCGTCCTGGAAAAGCGCCCCGCCGCGACAAAGGCAGAGATTGCGGCAATCCGGCAACACAGCCGCGACACCTACGCCGAACCACTGCGACCCAAGGCCGAGCATGCCGGCGCGTCCGGCCCGCAAGCGCCTGCGCCCGCAGAGAATCGACATGAGCGACCCCACCGCCGCCTGCGCGGAGCTGTCACGCCCGCTAGGGTGGCGCTATAGATCGACCGGCCGAGCCTTGGACGCGCCACCTTCCATCACATCGCGCCGAGTGACGGCGTGCGTCCGACCGTCCGCGAGCTGCGATGGCTGAAGCACATCGAGCGGCACGGGCCGCAATCCTCGGCATTCCTCTACGAACTGACCCGCAAACTCCCATAGTTGCCGCGACACCGCGCTCCGGCAGATGCAGAAGCTGCGCGCCGGCGACTACCTGTCCTTGCCGCCGCAACAACGGCAGACCGAACGGGCGGAGTTCAACCCGTACATCTATGACTTGAGCCGGCGCGGAAAGGATCACCTCGCGAACGCTTCCGTTCGCCGAGCCTACAGTCCGGCCGACTGGCCACTGGTCGGCACAGCTATACGACGGCCTGCGTGACCGGTTCGATCGACATCGCCGCGGCCCGCGACGGCGTGAGGTACATCCCGGCCCACGACCTTCTGGCGATCAAAGGCGCCAGCCTGGCGATCCCGGCCGGCCGAGAACGGGTCATCCCGGATCGAACTCTCCCTGCCCCGCTATGGCGGCAGCTACCGTGTGTTCGCGCTTGAGGTAGATCGCGGGACGGAGCCGAAAGATGCCATCGGCAAAGCGCAAGAGCTATGCCCGCTCGATCGAACTCTACCGGCAGGTGCTTGAGCGGCAGCTGTATCGGACCTGCTATGGCCTCAAGGCGAACCTACTGGTGTTATCGGTCTTCTCGTCGCCGGCTGATCAGCGGAAATTCCTGCAGATGGTCGGCGAGATGGGCGGGGCGGCAGGCGCGTGCATGCTGACGGCCACCATGGGTCAACAAAGACCACTGGATCAGTCCACGGCTGGCGTGCTGGGTGGCCTGTATCCTGGCGCCTGGCATCGTGCGGGACTGGCTGATGTGAGCCTTGCGCAGTAGTAGAAAAAAGCGCCGCGGCGACCTCGTGCACTACGAGTGGTGTATCGGCTGTGACCTGTCTAACTTGATTATTGACGCAGTACGCTGGAGCACCTCGGTGGGTCGCAGCAGGCAAGACTATTCTTGCTCTGTAGCGCTCAGCGGCTCGGCGTGCACCTCCGCCGTGTTTATGACGGCGCTTGGTGTAGACACGCCGTAGCATTCACCAGCAATCCAAGCTGAAATAAGTTCGTACCTTGCATCCGTTCGAAGGTGCGTCGCTTCATAGCGCCGGATTCCACATGCGCCATGCCGACGCGAACCTCCGAGCGGTTCCCAATGGCGCGCTTCTCGAAGGCTGCAAGCAAGCAGCCAATCGACAAACCCTTGCTCGAAAGGGGCGAGAGAACGAACCTAGTCCACCGAATAACTTCAAGCTATCTTCATAACGGGCCATCGTCTGCATCAGGCTCCGGTACAACTGGAACGGATTCCACTCAGTCGCCCGAAGGATATCACGGATGTCAATATCGTACCGGTCGAACAGGAACTCGCCCAGCGCATTAATGATGTCATCTCCGCGACGAGGGTCTGCCGACTGTATGGGAAGCACTGGACAAATCTCATCGGGATTGGTGCGTTCGCCAATTCGGGTGAGCTGCTAGTACGTCCTCGCAAGCACTGGGAACCAAACGATCGGCCAGTTCAACGAAGCTTCTTCATCCAGTCGAATTGCAAGGCTCTGGACTGGCGCGAGGTCAGTGTCTATCTCAAACTTGGTGATCGCACGGTCGAGTCGCGGACTCCGCATAGACAACATGCAAGTTTACCGGCGGTCCAGCGGTGCCCTTGCGCCGGGATTCACCAGATGAGTGAGGAGCGTGTTGAGGATTGTAAGATATACCAAACGAGGAAGCGCGCTGATATCGACAATGATGTCTGTATAGTCGCCAATCCATGTCTCAAAGTCGGAGAAAAGCACAACCGCACTTCGTGACACATCGCGGATGCCATCAGCATCTGTAGTGATGAACGAACGAACTTCCAGAGCACCGTCGGGAAAGAGCGTCTCTAGACCTTCACGATTGATCGCGCCAGTTCGGAAGCGGCATCATCTGTTCCGTAGCCCTCCGACATGTCAATGGCAATACATTTGCGCATCACGTTTGGCGCGCACCCGATGATCTCCCTCGCTGGTCCAATTACGCGCGGATCAAAGCCCGCGCCGACGATGAACAGCAGCCGCCGCCCAGACGGTATGAGATGCGCGCGCCAGAAGCTGGGAAACTGCTGGGCACGATAAAGGTATCGGGGTCCCACCACATCTCAAACCAGCGCTATCTTTTCGTTCAAGCGGGGCACAACCCCATGCGTCCAATCTTGAAGCCGCCGGAGAGATACTCGCTGCCATCCGCTGACATGACGACGAGATCGTAATGCGCACAATAAAGCCGGTTCAGATAAAGCACGACCCAGGTCTTGTTGTCCTGTTTGTGGTTATCCCGCACCTCAAAAAATTCTGCGCTACGCATGAGCTGATCGTCGAGGCTAGCTCAAAATAGGGGTTTGCTGGCGCGTCCCGCCCAGCCTGCACAAGGGTTTCGCGGTCTTGGGAAGACAACGCTATCCCTGTCACGCCCGGGGCATAAGGAGCATTCGGCTCATAGGTCTTCTCGCGGCGCATCCCGACCAATAGCCTCGATGAGGCACTGCGCCCTGGGGCCCTCATGTAAATCGCGGCAACTCTTTGAGGCGTTTCTCAGCGAGCTTGGCCAGTCAGTCGCTCTCGCCGAGACGGACAACTGGCCCACCACCGCGAGAGCGTGTAATCTTCTGCGCATACATGTGCTCATAGAGCACCGCACAGATCTGCAAGAACTCCTCAACGTCAGGAGCTCAGCCGAACTACGCGCTCAATCCGTCAAATAAGGAAGACCAAGATCTGTGCAGACGAATCGCTCCGCCGCGCTTCGTACGCCGGAACCTGTTCGTGCGTCGAGCTCATCATATGACAGGGGTTCCAGCTCCAGGGACAGCTGGGGACTCTATTTCGCGTGATTCGGATGCCAACCCTCGTCCATTCAACAGCGCCTTCGAGCGGGCCGCCTCCAGTTTGAGCATTGGCGATCCAATCGCTTGTGAACCAGGCTTGTGCCCAAAGCCAAGTCGCGAATCCCTTTCTCGAGGTCGGGCAGCGTCTTAGCGACCCTATCCTGGGTCGCATAATCAGTGACGCTGTTTTGAAAGATAGTCGCCAAAGCTCTCAAGGTCCATGCGCATTTGCGCCATGCGCCGATCCGCTATCGAGGTGACAAATTGTACATATTGCCTTGGTTTTGAATTACTCCAGGCCTGTTCCATTCGCGCAGGCTGCCGTTGAGTCCGGCGCGGGATCGCACCTGTCAGTAGCTCCAAGGGGTTGATCACATAAGTCCGTTCTGCAAACCAAACCGATGCTCTGGAACGGTGATCCAGCAATTCGCTGTACAATAGTGCTCGTTGCCATGGCCGCAACCGATGCACATCATCGAACATAACGATTGGCCGCGCCGCCACAGTCCTTCCATGCACACTGAACGAGACTTGCGAAAGCCACGGCGCTTCGTCGAATTGCATGTGAAGGGGTAGGTCCGCGCCGGCATCCCTTACCGCGTAGATGTGCGAGGCAGCGTAATTCAACATCCTCGGTCCAAGCGCGCAGATCGCCAATGTCTGCCATCCGGGGAATCGGCCCCTCGTCAAACAGGGTCCGCGCATAGTCGCAAGTGATCGCGCTTCAGGCCGCTGGGATAGTTGAGGTCGTCGAGTTCTCTGTGAGAAGCGCGCAACGTCCGAAGAATGATGCGTGCGTTAACCAGAGCTCGAAAAAGGGCGCGCGACGAACGCTCCTCTAGTTGAGGGCCAATCTCAGCGTAGCCACTTGAGCAAGGAACCAGAATTCCGAACGCGAGGGCGGTGTCATCCTCGACCACACCGAGTTGGGTTAAGCTGCGATAAATCTCGTCGTGTGGCGAAAGATGGCGGTTCCGAATGACTTGGACGAGCGGCCCGGGAGTAAAGATCCGCAGGATCGATGTCTTGCCACCGCCAGGTGCGCTACGCAGCACCAGTGCGCCTGTGGCGAACAGATCCTGTGGCAGGATATTCAGGACCTCAGGCGCAAAATAGCGCGAAAGAACGTCGTCTGGCGAAGATGTCTCCGAAGTGCGGATTGCGAAGGCGTTACGGGCCATTGAACAGCATCGCGATGTCGTACAATTGGGGAAGAAACGCCTGGCTGTTTCAAGAGGATCTGCCCAAAGAAGATAAATACTGTTGTTAGGGCAATTGTGCGCAAGCACGAGAGGCAAAGCGCAGGCGGCAAATCCGCGCTTCACGGTGTCCGTGCCTCCTTTGGTTTCATGTTCATCGAGGGGTCGCTTCCTGTAGTAGAAGTCGCCATGGATCAACACCAAAGAGATATTCGCGGTCGCGTTCCGTCAGAGCCATATCCGGTGGAAGTTCATAAACCGCGTTTATATCCGGCGCAGAGATCGATTGCTCAGAACAATAGTCGGCTAGCTGTAGCCTGATATTATCATCAGCACGGGATTGGTCGCGACATATAATACGATGTGCACCTTGATCACTGTATATTCGATTAGGCACGAGGCGTCTTGGTCGAGTAAAAATCACCCGCCGGTCGATTGACGCTGCGGCCATCGCCCGGAACGCATATCTCGCCTCGCCGCTGGCGTCTGCTACCACCGGCGCGCGATTTGCGTGAGAAATCCCATTGATCCGCCTCATCGACCGCTGGATCGCGCGCTACGCCGAGCCGACCGAAACGGCGCTGGCCGCCGTCGCCGACCTGAAACCTATCACTGTCGTGACCGGCGGCTCGCGCGGCATCGGCCTGGC
This sequence comes from uncultured Alphaproteobacteria bacterium, assembly GCA_963795225.1. Lineage (GTDB taxonomy): Bacteria > Pseudomonadota > Alphaproteobacteria > Rhizobiales > Hyphomicrobiaceae > Hyphomicrobium_A. Next base: position 7,636 of record CAWCHB010000022.1, read on the forward strand.
GCTTGCGAGGCGCTTCGCGCAAGCAGGACATGACGTAGCAATCGTTGCGCGCCACGCAGACGCCGTGCAGGCGGCGCCGCGTCGATCGCGCGCGAGCTGCACGTCACCGCATTGGCCATTCCCTTGGACGTCACCGATGCGTGGCGGCGCAACGGATCGATGCGAATCTGCGCCGACAACGGATTTTACCTTGGCGTGCTGATCAACTGCGCCGGCATCGGCCTCGCCGGGAGATTTGTCACGCATGACGAAAACGCCATCCAGCGCCTCCTCGATGTCAACGTCGATGCACTGACACGGCTGATGCGCCATGCGCTGCCGGCGATGCTGGCACGGGCAGAGGGCGGTATCATCAACATCGCCTCCCTCGGCGGCCTTGTGCCAGGCCCGAACCAGGCGGCCTACTACGCCAGCAAAGCTTATGTCATCTCGCTGACAAGGGCGGTGGCAACGGAGAACGCCGGCAGCGGCGTGCGCGTGATGGCGCTGGCGCCGGGCCCCGTCGATACTGGGTTCCATCATGCCATGGGCGCCGAGCTTTCCTTCTATCGGCAGTTGTTGTTGGCGCTGAGCGCCGACCAGACCGCTCGCGCCGCCTACCGCGGCTACGTGCTCGGCCAGCGCCTCGTCGTCCCAGGCGTTACCGCAAAGTTGCTGCAGATCGCGCTTTGGATCATTCCGCACGCCGTTCTGCTGCCGCTCATCGGTTGGCTGCTGCGCCGGCATGAAGAGAGGCCATGGACCGACACAGGCGATAACGAAGCGTGAAGCGTTGCGGCATGGTTGCGGAAGCATTTGCTTTGTCGAAATACTTTTCGGCTTTAGTGTCGGGAGGCGTCGAGAGTTCAGGTCTTGCGTATCACGGCGCAGTCGGCGCGGTGGCGCGCCGGCGAGTATGTTAAACTCGCATTGCGCGCGCCGCGCCGGCACTTCCTCCGACGCCGCATTCCTCGTTCCGTTAAGAGCGCCGCCAGCAAAGTGTCGCTCGCGCTAAAAGCCGCAATCCCTGGACAGCAGCGTGCTGAGGCCGTAAACGCCGGGCTTCACGCGCGCACTCCGAGGATCGCATGACGGCGCAATCGCCGAGCAAAATCGCATCAACACTCGACGTGGCACCCATCGGCAATGGCCGTATCGCCGCGCTGGTCGACACGGGCGGGCGCATCGTCTGGTGGTGCTTTCCGCGCCTCGATTCCGATCCGGTGTTCTCGCGACTGCTTGCGGGCGACGAGGAAAAGGGCTTCTGCGACGTCGTCCTGCACGGGCAGACGGCTTCGCACGCGCAGTACGTGCGCAACACCGCCATCGTCGAGACGGTGCTGGAGGATGCGGCCGGCAACGCCGTTCGCATCACCGATTTCGCGCCGCGGTTCCTGCGCTACGAGCGCGCGTTTCACCCGGCCCAGATCATCCGCCTCATCGAGCCGCTGCGCGGACTGCCGCGCGTCACCATCCGCCTGCGGCCGACCTTCGGCTACGGCAAGCCGGCCGAGTGCCAGGCCATCGGCTCCAATCACATGCGCTTTGGCGGCGGCACCGACGTGCTGCGCCTGACGACCGACGCGCCGCTCTCCTATATCGCACACGAGACGCCGTTTGCGCTGACGCACCCCGTCTCGATGATGCTCGGACCCGACGAGCCGTTCGAAGCAGCGGTCGACAGCGTCGCGCGCGATTTCCTCGAGCGCACGCGCAACTACTGGCTCAAATGGGTGCGCGGTCTTGGCATTCCGCTTGAATGGCAAGGAGCCATGATCCGCGCCGCCATCACGCTCAAGCTTTGCAGTTCGAGGAAACCGGCGCCATCATCGCGGCGCATACCACGTCGATGCCCGAGGCGCCCGGTACGCAGCGCAACTGGGACTATCGCTTCTGCTGGCTGCGCGACGCTTACTTCGTGGTCAGCGCGCTGAACCGCCTCGGCGCCACGCAGACGATGGAAGCCTTTCTCAACTACATCACTACCATCGCCGTTGACGTCGAACCGCTGCAGCCGGTCTACGGCATCATTCACAACCAGCCGCTCGAGGAGCGTATCGCCGGCGACCTCGCCGGCTTCCGCGGCATGGGCCCGGTTCGCGTCGGCAACCAGGCGTCCGAGCAGACGCAGCACGACGCCTATGGCAGCGTCATCCTCGGCGCCTCGCACATGTTCATCGACGAGCGGCTGCCGGGCATGGGCGACGCGGTGCTGTTCCGCCGCCTCGAGCCGCTGGGACATCAAGCACGCCGGCTTTACCTCGAGCCCGACGCCGGGCCGTGGGAATATCGCGGGCGCCAGCGCATCCATACGCACTCGGCGACCATGTGCTGGGTCGCCTGCGATCGCCTCGCGCGCGTTGCCGGCCGCTTGTCGCTCGACGAGCGCGCCGGCTACTGGCGGGCCCACGCCGACAAGATCCGCGGCGAGATTTTGGAGCGCGCCTGGAGCGGCAAGTGGGGTGCGCTGGCAGGCGCACTCGACCACGACGACCTGGACGCCAGCGCGTTGCTGGCCGCGGAGTTTGGCCTATTGAGCGCCAGCGACGAACGTTATCGGCGCACCGTGCAGGTCATCGGCAAAGAGCTGTCCCGCAACGGCTTCATCATGCGTTACGTCGCCGACGACGATTTCGGCGCGCCGGAAACTGCCTTTCTCGTCTGCCAATTCTGGTACGCCGATGCGCTGTGCTCGATCGGTGAGAAGGAGAAGGCGCGCGAGATATATGCGGACGTGCTTTCGCGCACCAATTCGTTCGGGATCCTCAGCGAGGACATCCATCCGGCCTCAGGCGCCCTGTGGGGCAATATTCCGCAGACCTATTGCATGGCCGGTATCATTAATACGGGCATGAAACTGTCGCGCAGCTGGGAGGACGCCTGGGCGGCGGGTTAGCGTGCAAGAAGTGCTCAATTGGAACGAAAACCGCCCCTAAAGGTTTGACCGGTAAGGGAAGTCACTCTCGGCGCCTATTCCACCGACGGGAGAAGCATGAGCCGCATCGTTCTGGTCTCCAACCGCGTCGCCGATCTCAGCAAGGCTAGCCAGGCCGGCGGGGTTGCCGTCGCCATCGCCGACACTTTGCGCGCGCGCAAAGGGCTTTGGCTCGGCTGGAGCGGCAAGATCGGCGACCGTGCCGACGAGCTGCGCACGACGCCCGACTTCACCGAGCTCGGCGGCACGACCATCGCGACGCTTCCGCTCAGCGCGCGCGAGCACGACGAGTACTACACGGGCTACTCCAACAATGTCCTGTGGCCGGTGTTCCATTCCCGGCTCGACGTCGCTCAGTTCGAGGCCGGCTACTATCAGCGATACCTCGACGTGAACAAACGCTTTGCGCAGGCGCTGCGGCCGCTTCTGAAGCCGGACGACACCATCTGGGTGCACGACTATCACATGATCCCGCTCGGCATGGAGCTGCGCGCGCTCGGCGTGACGAACCCGATCGGTTTCTTCCTGCACATCCCGGTGCCACCGGCACAGACATTCCTCGCCATCCCGGAGCACCGCGAGCTGGCGCGCGGCTTGGCGTCTTACGATCTCATCGGTCTGCAGACCAAGGTCGACGTCGGTAACCTCATCGACTACCTGCAGGACGGCGTGTTCGGGCGCATCCTCCAGGATGGCCGCATTCGCGCCTTCGATCGCGAGCTGTCGATCGCCAGCTTTCCCGTGGGCATCGACGTCGACTACTTCATCGGCTCGCGGCCGAAGCGTTCTAACCAGAGAACCGCGCCGACCATCCGCTTGCTCGGCGTCGACCGGCTCGACTACACGAAAGGCCTGCCACAGAAGTTCCGCGCCTTCGGCCGCTTCCTTGAAAAGTACCCCGACTATCGCCGCCGGGTGACACTATCGCAGATCGCGCCGCCCACGCGCGAGACGATGGTCGCCTACGCCGACATCCGCCACGAGCTGGAGATGCTGTCCGGCAGCATCAACGGCCGGTACGGCGAACTCGACTGGGTGCCGATTCAATACATTCACAGGTCGACGCCGCGCAAAATGCTGTTCGATGTCTACCGCAACTCGCGCATCGGAATTGTCACACCGCTGCGCGACGGAATGAACCTCGTCGCCAAGGAATACGTTGCAGCACAGAACCCGGAGGATCCCGGCGTGCTCATTTTGTCGCGCTTTGCCGGCGCCGCAGAGCAGATGAAGGAAGCGCTGATCGTGAACCCATACGACGTCGAAGAGATGGCCGACAGTATCAAAGCCGCGCTGGAAATGGGCCTTTTCGAACGGCAAGAGCGGTTCGAAGCATTGCTCGCCGGGGTGCGCCGCCACGACACATTTGGATGGTGCCGGTCCTTCCTTAATGCCCTTGAGAGCGTCGGACGGCGCAGCGCGCTCGCAATTCCGACGTCACCTTCCGAAGCCGCGCGCAAAGCGTTGCAGGAAATCGAGCTCGCACGCGTCTCCCCACGCCTGCGACCTAATTGAGGAGACCTGCGCCGCACGCATCGCAACGGCGTATTGAACAACTTTTCCGAAGCACCGCGTTAGAGGACACGATGAAAGCTCTTTCCGTAGGCGGTGCCATGATCGACACGATCGCCATCATCGAAAGCGAGCGCATCGAGCGCATGTCAATGCTCAACGCCGAGGCCTCGTTTCTGCTGATCGAGGAAGGGCGCAAGACCGAGGCGATCGAAGTTTCCACCCATTGTGGCGGCGGCGCCGTCAACACAGCCGTTGCCATGTCGCGGCTAGGCCTCGATGTGGCGACACTGATCAAGCTCGGCCGCGACGCGCGCGCCGACGTGATCCTGGAACGCTTGAAGGCGGAAGGCGTATCGTGCCGCTGGGCAATCCGGGACCCCGGTGCCCCCACCGGAGCATCGGTGCTCATTTCTTCGCATGATCGCAACGCGGCGGTATTCACGTTCCGCGGCGCCAATACGCTGCTCGAGCCAGGCGACCTTCCCGACGACGCCTTTGCTGCCGATCTCGTCTACGTCTCCGGCCTGTCGAACCGCTCCGCCGATTGCTTTCCGGTCATCGTCGACAAAGCGAAGGCCGCCCGAGCACTGGTGGCCGTCAACGCCGGGGTGCGCCAGCTATCGGCACGCGGCGGCGCCTTCCTCGACAGCCTAGGAAGGATCGACATCCTCGCCATAAACCGGCCGGAAGCAGACGCTCTCGTTCCTGGTCTCGTCGCCAAGTTCGGCGAGGGCGGATCGTCGCTCACACTTGATCCTGGTGAGCAGCCTCCGCCGCTGTTGGCACGGGGACTTGTCGGCGGCGGCTACGAAATGAGCCTACCCGCGTTTCTCTGCGCGTTGCGTCGCCTGGGGACGAGGTACGTTATGCTCACCGACGGGCGCGGCGGAGCCTTCGTTTGCGCCGACGGCACGGTGGTCTATTGTCCGGCCGTTGAAGCCACGGTGGCCGGCACTGCCGGCGCCGGTGACGCGATGGCGGCGACGTTCGCCGCCTTCGTCGCGCTAGGACGTCCGATCGAGGTCGCCCTCAAGGCCGCGACGCTCAATGCCGCGAGCGTCATCGCCTACGTCGACACCCAGTCGGGCCTGCTGCGGCGCGATGCTCTGGAAGGACAACTAGCCCGCTCCGATCTCCAATTGCGCCAATGGAAGCTATGAAAGCCCTATCGTGATGAGCAGCCTGGAAGCGACCAACGTGAAGATCGAGGCCGGTGCAAGCCTGCAGGACGCCGAGTGGATGGCGGCGGCGCAGCCATCGCCCGACGCTCTGCTCGACGGCGACGTGCGCAACTACGCGCTGTTCCTCGACTGCGACGGGACGCTGCTCGATATCGCGCCGACGCCCAACGAGGTGCGGGTGCCCGACGGCCTCGTTGAGCTGCTGGTGCGCATATCCAAACGCCTGGGAGGCGCTTTGGCCGTGCTCACCGGCCGGCGGCTGGCGGAAATCGACGTGCTGCTCACGCCTGCCCGGCTCATCGGCGCGGGCGTGCATGGCGCCGAGATCCGCACCGCGGCCGGCAGCCCCATTACGCGCGTGGCGACGGCGTTGCCCGAAACGCTTGTCGAACAGGTGGTCCGTCGCAGCCAGGGGTTGCCGGGTATCATCGCCGAACCCAAGGGTCCGGGCCTCGCCGTCCATTACCGGCTGGCTCCGCACCTGAAGGATGCGCTGGAGGCTGAGCTGCGCGGGCTGCTGACGCAGTATTCCGACGGTTTGGTGCTGTGCCCCGGCCGCAAGCTGTTCGAAATCATTCCGGCCGGTCACTCCAAGGGGACGGCCCTTGAGACTTTCTGCGCGCTTCCCGAATTTGCCGGCCGGCGACCGATCATGATCGGTGACGATATGGGCGACATTCCCGCTTTTGCGGCGGCACGCCGCTTGGGCGGAGCGCGCCTGCGGGTCGCCGGCGAACACTTTGGGCACGAAGGCATCGAGCTACAGAATCCCAAGCAGGTCATCGCCTGGCTGTCGCGCCTGGCCGACCGTCTCGATGCAGATGACGACTAGGTGGGCGGCGGCGGACAGTCCGTGCCGGTCCCTTCGCCCTCGCGCGCTGCTGAAGCGAGGTCGCGGTACTTCTTGCGCAGCCGCTCGATTTCGCTCTCTTCAAGCTCCTCGAGGTCGAGCAGACTGTTCTGCGCGCCGCTGATCGAGCGGATAAGCTCGTCGAGCTTGACCTGGATGGCCTCGGAATTGCGGTTCTGCGAAGCCTGAATGGCGAACACCATCAGGAACGTAACGATCGTCGTACCGGTATTGATGACGAGCTGCCAGGTGTCGGAGAACCCAAACAGGGGCCCGGTGACCGCCCACACGATGACCACCGAGCAGGCCGTGACGAATGCAGCCGGTGCGCCGGTCGCGCGCGACGTCCAGCGGGCGAAGCGCGTGAAAAACGATGCGTTCTTGCCGCTGAGCTGAGTTTCGTTGATCGCCATGGCAAATTGCCCGCACTACCTACGCCCAGCATTAACTAGGCGCACACCGCGAAGTTCCGGGTTTTTGCATATCCCGGAACGCTTTGGTCTGACTGCGAGTTTTACCGCCGGCGTGCGGGGGTCTCACCGCACCGTCTGACAACCAGAGGGCGCTGCTTCCAAACGCAGCGGAGAGCATGGGCGTTATGACAGCAGACGAGCGTCAGGTTCTCAATGCGCACGGTGCCAAACGGCTACCGAGTGTGGAGATCGATAGCTACAACCTGGAAATCAAGGACGAGGACGGTTTCGTCGGCGACAAGGCGAGCCGTGGCGCCTTTCACGAGATGCTGGAGAAATGGCGCGAGCCACTGCGCAAACTCGGCGCCGATCCGCTGGGTGAGAAGTCGTCGGATCAGATGCCGAAGAAGCAACTCGACAAATTGTTGGCCGAGGGCGATCCGGAGGCCGGGGGCATCATTCACAGCGCAATCGAAGAGTTTGCCCAGGCTCTCACGTCGGTGATCAAGCGTTTCGTCAAGGTTTCGAGCTGGAAGGATACCGAGGCCATCGTCATAGGCGGCGGCTTTCGCTCGAGCCGCATCGGCGAGCTCGCGGTCGGACGCACCGAGGTGCTGCTCAAATCAGACGACTACAAGATCGAGCTGGAGCTCATCCAGAACCACCCGGACGAGGCCGGCCTGATCGGCGCCGCCCACTTAATGCCGTCGTGGATGCTGCAGGGCCACGACGCGATCCTCGCCGTTGACATCGGCGGCACGAACATCCGCGTCGGCATCGTGGAGCTCAGGCTGAAGAAGGCCAAGGATCTCTCCAAGGCCGCCGTCTTCGCCTCCGACCTGTGGCGGCACGGCGACGAGAAGACCAAGCGCGACGAGGCCGTTGGACGGCTCATCGACATGTTGAAGGAACACATTGCCTTGGCCGACAAGGAGGGTTTGAAGCTGGCACCGGTCGTCGGCATCGGCTGCCCCGGCATCATCCGCGAAGATGGCTCGATCGAGACTGGCGCCCAGAATCTGCCGGGCAACTGGGAGAGCAGCCGCTTCAACCTCTCCAACTGCATCCGCCACGATATCCCGCTCATAGACGACCACGAAACGGCGGTCGTCATCCACAACGACGCCGTCGTGCAGGGTCTCAGCGAGTTGCCGTCGATGCAGGATTACGACAGGTGGGGCGTGCTGACGATCGGCACCGGCCTTGGCAACGCCCGCTACACCAACCGCCGCAAAACGAGCGATTGAGCTGCCATGCGGTCCTTTGCCATTGACGTCGCCGCACCCCGCGGACAGATTGCGCCCCGGGCAAATCACCGCGGCCGTCGCGGTGTCGGCTGACGGGGCAACTTCCATCCACTAGAAAGCCCGTCTCGGTAGCGGCGCAAAGTGAGCGTCACGTTACCCTGCGCCTGCTTCCAGGGACGGGTCATGATCAAGCGCTTCTTCATCGCTCTCATTATCATTGGCGCCCTCTTCGGCGGCCTTGCGTACTTCGAGCTCGTCTTCAAGCCGAAGATGATCAAGGAGTTCCTCGGCTCGCAGGGCGCGCCGGTAGCGACGATCACGGCCGAGGCCGCGAAGACCGAGGAATGGGTCGAGCGGCTGCCGGCCATTGGCACCCTCATCGCCTCGCAGGGCGTCGAGGTTGCCTCGCAAGTCGCCGGCATCGTCACCGGACTGGGGTTCGAAAGCGGGCAAGATGTGACAGTCGGCACCAAGCTCGTGCAGCTCGACATTTCCGTGGAGCAGGCGGACCTTGCCAGCGCGCAGGCGACGCTGCTCGAAGCGGGCGTCGCCTTCAAGCGACAGACCGACCTGTTGAACAAGGCGGTCGCCTCGGAGGCCAACGTCGATACGGCGCGGGCGAAGCGCGACACGGCGGAAGCAGCTCTCAACCGGATCAAGGCCTTAATCGCGCAAAAGTCCATTATTGCGCCGTTTGCGGGGCGACCTCGGCATTCGTCACGTAGAGCTCGGCCAGTACATATCCCCGGGGCTCGCCATGGTGTCGCTGCAGGCGCTCGACCCCATCTGGGTCGATTTCCCCATGCCCGAGCAGAATGTCGGCAAGCTGCGTGTCGGCCAGACGATCGAGCTGACTGTCGACACCTTCCCCGGCAAGGTGTTCACCGGCACGGTCGCCTCGCTCGATGCGCGCGTTTCGCAAGAGACGCGAACGCTGCTGACCCGCGGCACGCTCGCCAATGCCGATAGAACGCTGCTGCCGGGCATGTTCGCCAACGTCGCAGTGCTCGCCGGCGCGCCGGCGAAAGTCGTGGCGGTGCCACGCACGGCCGTCACCTACAGCCTCTACGGCGACAGCGTTTACGTCCTGAAGAAACTCGAAGGCCAGCCGGCACCCGCCAAGCCCGAGGACACGGTGTATGTCGTCGAGCGCCGCTTCGTAAGAAGCGGCCAGGTGAGAGAAGACCGCGTGGCCATTACCACCGGCCTCAAGGAAGGCGAGCAAGTCGTCACCACGGGGCAGGTGAAGCTGTTCAACGGCGGCCAGGTAAAGGTCGACAACTCGCAAGCATTGGTGCCACCGGCCGTGCGGCCGCTTCAGTAAGGGCTAGTGTGATGATCGAGAAATTCGTTATCGTCAACGGCGAGGGATCGAGCGAATTTCTCGATCTGAATCACACTAGCAAGTCTACATTTCTAGTGTCCCTCATGATTCCGAAGTTCGCTCGGCACCCCAGCGGCGAACTCCGGCGAACTTCGGAATCGGGACACTAGCCCATGTCGTTCACCGACATCTTTATCCGCCGGCCGGTGCTGAGCTCCGTCGTCAGCCTGCTCATCCTGCTCATCGGCCTTAGCGCCGCGTTCAACCTGCAGGTCCGGCAGTATCCGGAGCTATCCAACACGACGATCACGGTCACGACGAGCTATCCCGGTGCCAACGCCGATGTGATCAAGGGCTTCATCACTGTCCCTATCCAACAGGCGGTGGCCAGCGCCGAGGGCATCGATACACTGAGCTCGACCTCGCTGCAGAGCGTCAGCACGGTGACGCTGAACTTGCGCCTCAATGCCGACCCGGACCGGGCCGTCGCCGACGTGCTGTCGAAAGTCAACCAGGTGCGCAGCGTGCTGCCGCCGGAAGCCATGGACCCCGTCGTCGTCAAGCAGACGGGCGAGTCGACGGCGCTCATGTACCTGTCGTTCAACAGCGACGTGCTGACTTCTTCGCAGATCACCGACTATCTGACGCGCGTGGTGCAGCCCAAGCTGCAGACCGTCGACGGCGTCGCCAACGCGCAAATCCTCGGCGGACAGACGTTCGCCATGCGCATCTGGCTAGACCCGACGAGAATGGCGGCGCTCGGCATCACGCCGTTGCAGGTGCGCACTGCGCTTGCCGCCAACAACTTCACCACCGCCGCCGGCCAGATCAAGGGTGACTTCGTTCAGACGACGATCAACGCGCAGACTTCGCTCGACAATGCCGAGGCCTTCGGCCAACTCGTCGTCGCGGCACGTGGCGACGCCCTCGTACGGTTGCGAGATATCGCCGACATCGCACTTGGTGCCGAGACCGTCGATTCCACCTCGGCCTTCAACGGCCTGAAGGCAGTATTCATCGGCATCTACTCAACGCCGACCGCCAACCCGCTCACCGTTATCGCCGACGTGCGCAAGACGTTTCCGTCCATCATAGCCGAGCTGCCGCCCGGCATGACGGCCGACATCGCCTATGACTCCACCAAGTTCATCGATGCCTCGATCAAGGAAGTGCAGAAAACGCTGCTCGAAGCGGCGGCGATCGTGATCATCGTCATCTTCCTGTTCCTCGGCAGCCTGCGCTCCACCCTCATTCCGATCATCACCATCCCACTGTCGCTGATCGGAGTGATGTTCGCGCTGCTGGCGCTTGGCTACTCGCTCAACCTGCTCACTCTCTTGGCGCTGGTGCTGGCCATCGGCCTCGTCGTCGACGACGCCATCGTCGTCGTCGAGAACATCCACCGCCACATCGAGGAGGGGCTCAGCCCCCTCGACGCCTCCATTGTCGGCGCACGCGAGATCGCCGTGCCGGTCATCTCGATGACCATCACGCTGGCCGCGGTCTATGCGCCGATCGGCTTCGTCTCCGGCCTGACCGGCTCGCTGTTCCGCGAGTTCGCCTTCACGCTGGCCGGCGCTGTGATCGTCTCAGGCATCATCGCGCTCACCCTGTCGCCGATGATGTGCTCGAAGCTCTTGAGCGCCGATCTGTCGTCGGGCGGCTTCGTGAAGTTTCTCGATCGCACCTTTGAGCGCTTGAAGCATCGCTATCAGCGTCGGCTCGCCAGCACGCTGAACTACCGGCCAGTTACCCTTCTGATCCTCGTCGGCGTCATTGCCACCACCGTCTTGATGTACGCCACGGCGCAAAAGGAACTCGCCCCTGAGGAGGACCAGGGCATCCTCTTCAATCTCGTCAAGACGCCGCCGGCGACCAACATCGACTATCTCGAGCAGGTCACCGGCCACCTCTACGACGTGTTCAAAACTGTACCGGAGAAGGAGCACGTCTTTGCCATCAACGGCATGGGTGGCGATGTGCACCAGGCGTTCTCCGGCATTCTGTTCAAGCCGTGGGAGGAACGGAACCGCACCCAGGCGCAAATCCTGCAGGATCTGCAGCCCAAGGTGAACGGCATCGCCGGCGGGCAGATCATCACGTTCGGCAACCCGTCGCTGCCGGGATCGACAGGCGGGCCACCAATTCAGTTTGTCATCACCACGACGGCCGATTACGAGCAACTCGCGCAAGTGCTCGAGAAGATGCAGCGTGAGGCGCAGGCAAGCGGCCTCTTCATCTTCAGCGACGGCGACCTCAAGTTCGACACGCCGCAAGTCGAGGTGAAGATCGACCACGCCAAGGCCAACAGCCTCGGTGTCACCATGCAGGACATCGGTGCCTCACTGGCGACCCTGCTCGGCGGCAACTATGTCAACCGCTTCAATCTGTATGGCCGCAGCTATCAGGTGATCCCGCAGGTGCCGCGCGACTTCCGCCTCTCGCCCGACTGGATCAAGCGCTACGAGATCAAGACAACCTCGGGCCGCATGGTGCCGCTGTCGACGGTGGTCGACATCCGCGAGAGCGTGCAGCCGAACGCCCTGACGAGCTTCCAGCAGCTCAACTCGGCGACGCTGCAGGGCGTGCCGTTCCCCGGGCGCACGGTGGGCGAGGTCATCGACTTCCTGAAAGCGAAGTCGAAGGAGGTTTTCCCGGAGACGTTCACTTACGACTTCCAGGGTGAAAGCCGACAGTATGAGCAAGAGGGCAACCGGCTCGTCGTCACCTTCATCTTCGCGCTGATCATCATCTACCTGGTGCTGGCGGCGCAGTACGAGAGCTTCCGCGACCCGCTGATCATCCTCATCGCGCTGCCGACCTCGATTTTCGGCGCGCTGCTGCCACTGACGTTCGGCCTCGCCACGGTGAACATCTACACGCAGATCGGCTTGGTGACGCTGATCGGCCTTATCTCCAAGCACGGCATCCTGATGGTGGACTACGCCAATCACCTGCAGCAATCGAAGGGCTTGGGGCGCCGCGAAGCAATCGAGGAAGCTGCCGCCGTGCGTCTGCGGCCGATCCTGATGACCACGGCGGCCATGGTCATCGCCATGGTTCCGCTGATCATCTCGACGGGCGCGGGCGCCGCCTCGCGCTTCGCCATCGGCATAGTCATCGCCTTCGGCATGACCATCGGCACGCTGTTCACGCTGTTCGTGACGCCGGCGGTCTACACCTACATCGCGCGCGAGCATCGCCGCGATGCGGCGGCGGTGCCACAGGCCGAGCACGCGAAGCCGAAACCCGTGCCGGGCCCGGCGGAGTGAGCACGGGCCCCTAGCCGACGGCGAGGTCGACCAGCACCTTGACGTTGAGGGCGATGACGACGACGGCGACGATCGCCGCCAGCGCCGTCACCCAACGCGGCGCCACGAACACGCCCATCTTGCGTTTGTCGGCGGTGAACATGACGAGCGGCACGATGGCGAACGGCAACTGCATGCTGAGTATCACCTGGCTCAAGATGAGCAGCTGGCCCAGGCCGCTTTCGCCGTAGAGCACGATGCCGATGCTGGCCGGAATGATGGCGAGACCCCGCGTTGCGAGCCGCCGCGCCCATGCCGGCAGCCGCACGTTGATGAAGCCTTCCATGACGATCTGACCCGAGAGCGTCGCGGTCACGGTAGAGTTCAGGCCGCAACAGAGCAGCGCCACGCCGAACAGCGTTGCGGCGCCCGCTGAGCCGAGCAGCGGCGCCAGCAAGTGCTGCGCCTCTTCCAAATCGGCAACGTTGGTATGCCCCGCCTGGTGAAAGGTCGCGGCGGCGAGGATCAAGATCGAAGCGTTGACGAACAGCGCCAGCATCAAGGCGATGGTTGAATTGATCGTGGCGAACTTGAGGAACGATGGAGTGCCGCGCGCCATGCTTGTTCGCGCGCCGAGCACGGCGGCACGTTGGAAGCATGAAACGCATGCCGACGCTCTACATCCCGCACGGTGGCGGTCCCTGCTTCTTCATGGAGTGGACCATGGGTCCGAAGGACACATGGGACCGCATGGCGGCGTGGTTGCGCGAGGTCGCGGGCTCCCTCCCCGAGCCGCCGAAGAGTTTGCTCGTCATCTCTGGACACTGGGAGACGGACATCCCGACCGTGACGACCGCGCCCGCGCCACCGCTGCTGTTCGACTATAAAGGCTTCCCGAAGCACACGTACGAGCTCGAGTGGCCTGCGCCGGGCTCTCCAGCGCTGGCCGCGCGCGTGCGTGAGCTCCTGTCGGGCGCGGGCATCGAGTCCGGCGCCGACGCGGCGCGCGGCTTCGACCACGGCGTGTTCGTTCCGCTGAAGGTGGCGTTTCCCGACGCGAAGATCCCGACTGTGCAGCTCTCGCTCCAGCTCGACCTCGATCCCGCAACGCACATCGCGATCGGTCGCGCGCTTGCGCCGCTGCGCGACGCGGGCGTCCTCATCCTCGGCAGCGGCATGAGCTATCACAACATGCGCGGCTTCATGACCGGCAGCGGACGCGAAGACTCGGAGCAGTTCGACGGCTGGCTCGCCGAGGCCATCGCGAAGCCCGCCGACGAGCGCGATCGTGCGCTCGTCGAGTGGCGGAAGGCGCCGGCGGCGGCGGCGTCGCATCCGCGTGAAGAGCATCTCTTGCCGCTGATGGTGGCCGCGGGCGCCGCGGGGTCAGACCTCGGCGAGCGGGTCCTCCGCGACGAACCGATGGGCGTCGTGGTCTCGGCCTTCCGCTTCGGCTGGGCTTTCGACGGCTCTGCAGCTCGCTCGCAGGGTGCCGCGGTTTGCGCCGTCGAGCGTGCGCGAGCCGCTCGCGCCGTCGTGGCATGTGCGCGACGTGGAGTGGCCTTGGCCCCGATGGTCCGGATCCGGACGATCGGCGGAAGCGAGCGTTGGGGTGGCCCGTGCCAGTGGCCTGGCCCGAGATGGTCCGGATCCGTACGACCGACGCCTCGGAGGGTTTGGGGTGGCACGTGCCAGTGGCCTGGCCCCGATAGTTTGGATCCGTACGACCGACGCCTCGGAGCTTTGGGGTGGCACGTGCCAGTGGCCTGGCCCCCGATAGTCCGGATCCGTACGACCGGCTCGCGAGGAGGCTCTGGGTGGCGCGTGCCAGTGGCCTGGCCCCGATAGTTTGGATCCGACGACCCTCGTCGGAGCGTTGGGGTGGCACGTGCCAGTGGCCTGGCCCCGATAGTCCGGATCCGTACGACCGACGTCTCGGAGGGTTGGGGTGGCCCGTGCCAGTGGCCTGGCCCCGATCAACCCAGAGGTCTCA
>CAWCHB010000023.1:0-214867 GCA_963795225.1 uncultured Alphaproteobacteria bacterium
TGAGAAACGGGCGTCAGGAGGACGCTCATCACGAGGATGGCGGCCAGTAGCAAGCTGATGCCCAAACGCAGCGACACGCTCAACCTCACGCAAAACGGATGCGAAGATGCTGTGCAAAGATGAACGGGCTGCGTTCTGCGCGGGTGTTTTTGCCGGCGAGGGTTAACCGGGTGGAGGTCGAACTCCCCCGCCGGTGGACGAAGGTCGGCGCGAAGGATCGAATGCCACTTGCAAGTTGATTAACCGGGAACGGATACTGTGGCCGGACCATTCGTGGCTGATTGGCCCGCTGTTTTGCCGTCGCCGGCTGCGACCAGATCTGGAGGCCTCGATGAAGCGCTACAATCTTAGGCGCCGCACTGGTTGCGGCATGCGCAGCAGCCCTGGGTTCCGGCCATGCTATCCCCGGGCCGCGGCCGGCGGGTGGCATCGGACGGCGACGCGGCCCCGCGCCACTACCGGAAATCTATCGCAGCGTCCCGCGCTCCTATGGCGGCAGCGTCCGCTACTACAACAGCCCGCGCGCCTACCGGTCCGCCTGTGCCTACGGGGATTGCGTGTGCCTGCGCAACATCGCTGTCGCCACCGGCAACCCGGTGTGGTGGGACAAATACCAGGCCTGCGCCGGCTGACCGCGGCGCGGGCCGCCGAAATCCTCGGGCCCTGCTCCAAACATGCCGGGCCGCAAGGACGAGTAGCGCGCTCCACATGCCCGAATCGGGAAGGCGCCCGACCTAGTCCGGCGCCGTTTTGCGTTCGCGCCGTCGGCTATTGACGCGACATCCGCCACACCTTGAGTGCGTCCGCCTCGTGTTTTGTGTGGTAGAGGTCATGTTGCGCAATCTGGGTCCTCGCAATAACAAAACGCTGACACCGAAAGTGAGCGGGCATGAAGCCAATCGGATTTTTCACAGTCGGCGCTCCGCTATCGGCAGCTTCGTCGTAGCGCTTCTCCTCGCCACCGGCCCGGACGAAGCCGAGGAGCCTGCGACTGTAGCCGGCACTCACGAAGTTGTCCCGGCAGACGCGGCCAGACTGTTCGAATATTTGAAGTCGGGCGGCTACAATAATTTCCGCGCGCGCGAAGCGAACGCATCCCTCTGCGGGGCCGCATACGCAGGTTGGTCTCCCGGTCCGTGTATTCATGAACGAAAAGCTCGACCGGTCTCTGCAAAGCGGCGATGGCATCCCAAGGGTGCGGCCGTAGTAAAGGAAATGTTCACGGAAAGCGGAGACCTCCGCGGCTGGGCGGTCGCTATCGAAGAACGATGCCGACAGTGACGATGGGAATGGCTGGTATTGGTACGAGGTCAAGAGCACGACCGATAACCGGCGTCCTGTCGCGGCCGGCAAGGGTGTCACCCTTTGCGGTCTGGCTGCCACGTCGCCGGGCAAGATTTCGTCCTGAGCCAGTACCCGCTGCAGTAGTTGGCGGTAAGGTGCGCTTCAACACGATGTCTCGCTGAGAACGATCGCCATGAACAAGACACTCGCCGCTGCACTGATCTCGGGCATCGTAGGTTTCGTTGCCGGAAATGCATTCTGGTATCTTGCCAGCCCTCTCTGGATCAACGTGACGGTTTCCGAAAGTGCGCCGACACAAGCCTCGGCACCCCTGAAGGTAGGTACCTTTCGCGACGCGGATAGCATCCATCGCGGCAAAGGAACGGCGACAATCCTAGATGCCGGCAACGGGCGCCGCATCGCCCGTCTTACCGACTTTCAGGTGACCAATGGACCAGACCTCGAGGTATGGCTGGGTAGCCAAGCGGGACATCCAATCATCGAGCGACGTCACGGCTAGCAAGTACGTCTCGCTTGGTCAGTTGAAAGGAAACATCGGCGACCAAAACTATGAAATTCCAGCGAGCGTAGATATCGACGACTTTGAGTCCATCGTCATCTGGTGTGAGCAGTTCGGCGTTCTATTCTCGGCGGCCGATCTCACGAAGGCGTAAGAAAAACGAATTCTCTTGGCTTTCGCCCCCCGCGCCTGGCCCTGGGCGCCGCCGGGGCTTCAGAGCCTTGCGGATTTTCTCGGCGTGCGCGTGGCCGCCCGGCGCCGGCAAGCCGTTACTCCGGTTACGTCATCATTTTGCCCCGAGTTTGTCGGTCGATAGGCGACAGCGGGTTGATATCTACTCAGGGATAGATATCAGGGGGTTAGTCATGACGGTGCCCGCTTGGCGCAAACACGCGCCGGCTACTTCGCGTTTCGATATCGAAGACGACGACGCGGAGGAGAGCCTCTTCTACGCGGGCGAGCGCATTTGCGCGCCGTCACCGAACATGCGCGGCAGCTCCATGCTGCCCGCCTGCCTCGTCTTCTGGTTGCCATCGGCGGCTGGGTGCTCGTGAAAAATCCCGACGGTTGGAAGCACTGGCTGTCGACCAATATCCCCGCCGCCTCGGCCCTCATGGATTACCGCGCGCCGGCCGTCGGGCCATCGCCTGCACTACCCCCTCCTCCAGCGGCGCCGTTGCCGCATGCCGAGAACGCGCCACCTCCTGCGGCGAGCGAGAGCGTTGCGACAAATCCGGTACCGGCCGAGGCGCTCATCACTGCCACGATCGAGACGGCGAGCATCGACAAGGCGCCGTCCGTCGCGCCGTTGGCGCCACCCAAAGCCGACTTGAGCGATCCCTATCAGCGGCGCGCGTCCGCGGTCGGCCTGCATCCGGATCTGTCGCGGGCCCTGCTGACGCGACTATCGCCGGCCGACTTCCGCAATGCCGGCGTCGCCATCGACACCGCAGTGGCCAAGACGCCGGAAACAGACACCTTCGTGTGGCCGCGTCAGCGCCGGCCCGAGCTCGCGTTGTTCCAGGTGCGTTTCGTGCCCGGCGCGGCGCCCGACTGCCGCAGGTACGTGGTGACGATCACCAAGGACCGCTGGTCGACGACGGCGCTGCCGATGGAGCGGTGTGGAGCCAAGCTGGGCGGCGCGCAAGAGCGCCCCATGAACGACAGAGCGCTCACTCCGTGAGTTCATGTGCCAAGCTCATAAGCACGTGCAAGGTTGTCGGCCCGGCCGGCACGCTATAATGGTGCCGCCCGGACACTAGTGACGAGGCGGACCATGCTCGATCGACTTGTCGACTTCCTCGCCGGGCGCAGTGCTCCCGCCGCGAACTCCGGTGCGTCCGATGACATGCACCTCGCGGTGGCCGCGCTGCTCATCGAAGCGGCTCGCATGGACAGCAATTTCGACGCGGCGGAACGTGCCGCCATCTCAGCAGCTCCTGGCATCCAAGTTCGACCTCGACAGCGAGGCCTTGAACGGCGTCATCGCCGAAGCGCAGCGGAAGGTGGAATTTTCGGCTCAGTATTTCCCGTTCACCAATGCGATCTGCAAGCGCATGAGCATCGAAGAACGCACGGAAATCATCGAGATGATGTGGAGCGTCGCCTATTCCGACGGCGTGCTCGATCCCCACGAGGACATGCTATTGCGACAGATCGCCGGGTTGATCCACGTCCCCGACAAGGAGCGCGGACAAGCGCGCCAACGCGCGCTCGCCGCCATCGCCGCCCGCAAGGGCTAACCTTCACCCTGAAAGCACGGCGCTTGCCAATTTGTCTCCAACATCGCGCTGCTGCGCTGGAGCTGGATGCAACGCAATGGCGGTAGCGCCAGGCCGACCTGCATATCTGGTGGGGGCAAATCATCGATCCGATGGCATGGTACGTCGACGTCGCTCTCGTGCTCAGCGCGGCCGTCCTTGCGGCATCGCTGTTGACGGGCCGCCGGCGCGCCCGTCCCGCGGTCGTAGGTCCGTGGTGCATCTGTCTCAGCGGGTCTAGGGCTTCCAGGCGCGCGCCAATTTGCTGGCGTGGCCGGCGAGCACTTCCGGCTTCTCCATGTTCCGGTTGTGCGGCATCAGCGGCACGCCTTCGTGGCGCGGGATGACGTGGTAGTGCAGGTGGAACACCGTCTGCCCGCTGGCCGGCTCGTTGAACTGGACGACCGTGACGCCGTCGGCCTCGAAGGCCGCCTTCACCGCGCGGGCGGTGCGCTGCACGACCGTCGCGCCGGCGGCCAGGACCGCCGGATCGGCGTCGAGGAGGTCGCGCGCCGGCGCCTTGGGCATCACCAGGCGTGTGCCCTCGGCCTGCGGCATCACATCCATGAACACGAGGGTGTCGTCGTCCTCGTAGACCGTTGCGGCGGGGATCTCGCCGCGCAGGATCTTGGCGAAGACGTTGTTGTCGTCGTAGGGCATTGAGGTCTGCACCGTCCATCGGACGGCCTTGTTAAACGGTCCGCCACTTTCGCCGTCAAGCGGTGGCAGGTTCAGAACCTCCTTGCGGTAGGGGCCGTACTCGGCCAGCGCGGCGACGTTCTCGGCGACCGCCGCCCGCTCCTCCTGCAGGTAGCGCGCAATGGCGCGCCGCAAGCCGGGATCGGCAATCCAATGCGCCGAGTAGGTTGTCGTCGGCATGTAGCCGCGCGCCAACTTGTGTTCGCCCTGCGCGCCCGCTTCGACACGCGCGAGCCCATGCTCGATGGCGTAGTCGATGGCCTGATAGTAGCAGACCTCGAAGTGCAGGTACGGGTGATGCTCGACCGCGCCCCAGTAGCGGCCGTAGAGGCAATCGCCGCCGATGAGGTTGAGCGCGCCCGCAACGTAGCGCCGCCGCGCCTGGCCATGATGAGCAGGCAGCGGTCGGCCATCGACGCACCAAGCAGGGAGAAGAAGCGCCGGTTGAGATAGGGCCGCCCCCATTTGCGGCTGCCGGTGTCGGTGTAGAAGTCGAAGAACGCGTCCCAGTGTTTTTCCTTGATGTCGGCACCGGTATCCGCTGATGACGAGGTCGCCGCTGACGCGCTTGCTCGCGCTCCTTGCGCACCGCCTTGCGCTTGCGCGAGGCGAGGCTGCCGAGGAAATCCTCGAAGGCCACATAGCCTTCGTTGCGCCAGTGGAACTGCTGGTCGTTGCGCAACAGGTAGCCGCGAGCACCGAGCGCCTTCCACTCCCGCTCGCTGAGGAACGTCACGTGCACCGAGGAGGCGCCAAGCCGATCGCACAGCGCCGCGGCGGCGGCGGCGAGCACATT
The DNA here is from genome assembly GCA_963795225.1 of uncultured Alphaproteobacteria bacterium. Classification (GTDB taxonomy): domain Bacteria; phylum Pseudomonadota; class Alphaproteobacteria; order Rhizobiales; family Hyphomicrobiaceae; genus Hyphomicrobium_A. Next base: position 5,060 of record CAWCHB010000023.1, read on the forward strand.
GGTGTAGTAGGCCTCGTCCGGGCCGGGCCGCGCCAGCATGCGACGCCCCGGCACGGGCGTGAACGGCACGGCGATCTGCAGCTTGGGATAATAGCGCCCGCCGGCGTTTGCGTAGGCCGCTGCCCAGGAGTGATCGAACACATACTCTCCGGAGCTGTTGAGCTTCACGTAGCACGGCGCGCAGGCGGCGATGCCGCCCTCGCCGTCATCGACGGTGATGTGCTGCGGGATCCAACCGGTATGGCGCTCCCCGACGCTGCCGGACGCCTCCAGCGCGTTGAGGAACGCATGGGCTATGAACGGATTGAACGTCGCGGCATCGGGATTGGCGCACGCGTCCCAGGCTTCGGGGTCGATATCGGCGATGCGCGCCACGATGCTGGCGACGGCCCTCCGCTCCTCACCCTCTTCCACCTGCATCGGCGAACGCTTGCTCTCTGGCTGCAACACCGCGCAACTCTAGTGTGATGATCGAGAAATTCGCCATACTCAGCGGCAAGGGTGAGCGAATTTCTCGATCTGAATGACACTAGCAAGTCCATGTTTCTAGTGTCCCTTATGATTTCGAAGTTCGCTCCCGAGACCAGCCGCGAGTTCCGGCGAACTTCGGAATCGGGACACTAGCTCAGGCGCGGCTCAGGGTTCGTATCCCTCAAATATCGGTGCATCGGCCCATCGGGCGGCCGTCTCGCGCTGCTCCTCGGTCCGCACCGTCCAGGTGAACAGCGGCAGCCCAAGCACCTCGCGCACGAAGCGTGTGACCGGCGTTGGCAATGCGTTGACATCGTAGGCATAGAAATCGGGAGCCGCCGGCCAGATTCAAGCAAGTGCGTTAGGCTGTAGGCGCGCTCGGCGCCGAGCTTGCCGCGCCACCAGCAGTCGCCGGCGAACAGGCCCGACACGATGCCACGGGGATGTGCGGCGCCAGCTGGCGGATTCCCGCCATCACCGCGGGGTCGAAGGACATCAAGGCCACAGGACCGCGATAGTCGGCGACGGTGTCGGCGATTGCCTGCAAGTAGCGAGCGTCAGGCGCCTCCCACTCGCTCTTGATCTCGATCAGCAGCGGGACGCGCCCGCCCACCAGATCCAGAAGGTCGGCGAGGTCGATCATGCGTCCGCCGGCGCCGCGATAGGTAAGCGCTTCAGCGCCACCGCCTCATGCGCGGCGAGCGGCCCTTCCCCTCGATCAGGCGCTCCAGCGTCAGATCGTGGAACACCATCGGCGTCGCGCAGCCGGCAGGTCGCACGTCGCATTCGATGCCGTACCCACGCGCGATCGCGCCCTCGAAGGCGGGGACGGTATTCTCGATGATGCCCTTCGCGGCGTCGTGCAGCCCGCGGTGCGCGATCGGCCTCAGGAATGCCGAGCGATCGCGCATGGCGTCCCTCACCGGTCGACAAGCAGGACGGCGTCGACCTCGACGGCACAGCCGAGCGGCAGGCTCGATACCCCGACGGCGACGCGCGTGTGGCGCCCCTTGTCGCCGAGCACCTCAACCATGAGGTCAGAGGCCCCGTTCAGCACCTGCGGGTGCTCGGTGAACTCAGGGGCGGCGTTGACGAATCCGTTCAGCCGCACGATCTGTGCAACACGGTCGAGGCTGCCGAGCGCTGCCTTCGCCTGGGCCAGGATGTTGAGTGCGCAAAGGCGTGCCGCAGCATTTCCCTCTGCAACCGTCATTCCGCCACCTAGACGCCCCGAGACTATGCGTGCCATCGGCGGCCTTGGAGATCTGGCCGGAAATAAACAGCAGGTTGCCGGAAAGGCAGGAGGGCACGTAGTTGGCGACCGGATTCGGGCACTGGGCAGCGTGATACCAAGCGTCGCAAGACGCGCCTCGACCTTATCGTCCATGCTGCTATCCTTCCGTCTCGGTGGCCGGCGGGCCGGCTTTAAGCTCGCCTTTTTGACCGGGGCGCCTCGACTTGGCAATGGCGTCCACGAGGCCAGTATCCGGACTTAACCTGTCTGGGCTAGGCTGCGGCCCAAAACGACCTAGAGGAAGAATGTCCCAGTTAGCCAAGGTCTTTGCTGCAGTTGCGATCAGCGCCGCTGTGCTCGTCACGCCTATCAGCAACTCGCACGCGCAAGTGGGCGGGAGCGCGGTTCAGTTCCGTCCGCATCGTGCCGTGTACGACATCACCTTCGACCATGCGACGCCGGGCTCGGGTGTCGCCGATATGAGCGGGCGCATGGTCTATGAAATGACCGGCACCACCTGCGGCGAGTACGCGCAAAACATGCGCTTTGTCACCCGCATGACCAATCAGGAAGGCGTCGCTCAGGTCAACGACCTGCGCACCTCGAGCTTCGAGGAGCTGGCCACGCACCGCCTGCGGTTCGCCTCCAGCCAGTATGAGAACCAGAAGCTGTCGGAAGCTTCGCAGGGCAGCGCGGGGCCCGGCAACGGCTCGACCTTCACCGAGGTCAAGCTGACCAAGCCGGCAAAGAAGACGGTCAAGCTGCCGTCCGACATCTATTTCCCCATCCAGCATTCGCTGGCCCTGGTCGAGGCGGCACGCGCCGGGCACAGCCAGTTCACAGCCAATCTGTACGACGGCTCCGACAGGGGCGAGAAGTTCTACGAAACGAGCGCGGTCATCGGACCGCGCGCCGATCCGAGGCAGCGTGGCGATGCCGGCCAAGGTCGCCAACGTCGACAAGCTCAATGGTCTCACGTCCTGGCCCATTGCCATCGGCTATTTCGAGCCCGGTCCGACGCGACTCGACGCGCTGCCGACTTACGAGCTGTCGTTCCGGTTCTACGAGAACGGCGTGTCGTCGCGCCTTTACATCGACTACGGCGATTTCGCCATTCGTGGCGAGCTTAAGGAGCTGACCTTCCTCGAGGAAGGGAAGTGCGAGGGCACGGCGCCGCCGGCGCCGGTCAAACGCTAGTGTGATGATCGAGAAATTCGCCACCATCAGTGGCGAGGGATCGACCGAATTTCTCGATCTGAATCACACTAGCAAGTTCATGTTTCTAGTGTCCCTTATGATTCCGAAGTTCGCTCCCGAAACCAGCCGCGAGCTCCGGCGAACTTCGGAATCGGGACACTAGTTCTCCGGATCGTCCATCTCGCCGGCAATCGCGGCCAGGACGCGCCGTGCCGGCGCGATGTCCTCGGGTGGCACCGCATCCGAGGCACAGAAAACCAACAGCAAACTTTCGTCCTGCAACAGATGATCGAGCACTGCGGCCAGAATGCGCGGCGAGTGGAAGTTGGCACGCAGCTCCGCCGGGCCCAATCCAGTCAGCGTCAGGAAACGCACGAGGCGGTCCGTATCGCCGGCCAGGAACAGTAGGGCCGACACTCCGATCGATTCTGCGCGGTCGCTCTGCATTAGCCTCAACCCCGAATTCACCTAAACGTCGAAAGTTATACGTATCGCGTTCAATTACCGCGCCGGTCGGCCATTCATTAACTGTTGGTTACGCCTTGCGCAGCACACTCCCGGCCGGTCGAGCCCGAAGAATCGGTGCACAAGGGGCCGGGGAGTGCGAGCTGCAACATCATGAACATCCAGGAGACCAGCACCAGCGGAACGCGCACGCCGGTGCCGCGCGTGAGCGGCAAGACGGTGCTGATCGTCGAGGACAATGAGCTCAACATGAAGCTCTTCCACGACATCCTCGCTGCGCATGGCTACGCGACCATCCAGACCCGCAGCGGGCTGGAAGCGCTCGACCTTGCCCGCCGGCATCGCCCGGCGTTGATCCTGATGGACATCCAACTTCCGGAGATCTCGGGGCTTGGAGGTCACGAAGTGGATCAAGGAAGACGACGATCTGCGTCACATCCCCGTCGTTGCGATCACTGCGTTTGCGATGAAGGGCGATGAGGAGCGCATCCGTTCGGGCGGCTGCGAAGCCTACATTTCAAAGCCCATCTCCGTTGGCAACTTTCTCGAGACCGTGCAGCGCTTCGTCGGCGAACCGCGCGCCTAGACTGTAACAGCGTATTGGCGAAGATGACCGCTCGAGTACTCGTAGTCGACGATATCGTTGCGAACGTGAAGCTGCTCGAGGCACGGCTCTCGGCCGAGTACTTCGACGTGCTCACGGCGAGCAGCGGCCAGGAAGCCATCGACATCTGCGAGCGCGAGCGCGTCGACGTCATCCTGCTCGACGTGATGATGCCCGGCATGGACGGCTTCGAGGCCTGCCGGCGGCTAAAGTCGAACCCGCAGACGCACCACATTCCGGTCGTGCTCGTCACGGCGCTCGACCAGCTCTCCGACAAAGTGCGCGGCCTGCAAGGCGGCGCTGACGATTTCCTGACCAAGCCGGTGGACGAGATCGCGCTCGTCACGCGCGTGAAGAACCTCGCGCGCCTCAAGACCTTGACGGACGAAATGCTGATGCGCGCCCTCACCGGGCGGCAGATGGGCATGACCGACGACGCGGCGCTGCTGAAGGCGCTTTCGGAGGAGAAGGGCCGCATCCTCGTCGTCGACGACGATGCCCGCTCCGCCGCGCGCCTCGTCGATTGGCTGGCGACCGTACACAATCCGGTGCTGGCCACGACCCCGCAGGCGGCATTGGCAGAACTGGCGAACGAGGAATTCGACGTGCTCATCGTCAGCCTGACGCTGGCGGGCGCCGACGGGCTGCGGCTATGCTCGCAGACGCGCTCGGCCGATCGCACGCGGCACCTGCCGATCATCGTGCTGGTCGAGCCGGGCAACGAGGCGCGGCTGCTGCGCGCGCTCGACATGGGCGTCAACGACTACATCATGCGTCCCATCGATCCGAACGAGCTGCTGGCGCGCGTGCGCACGCAGGTCAAGCGCAAGCGCTACTCCGATCACCTGCGCAACCGGCTCGAGGAGAGCATCGAGGCTTCGGTCATCGACTCGCTGACCGGCTGCACAACCGCCGCTACATGGAAACGCATCTGTCGACGCTGGTCGACGAGGCGCGTCAGAGCGGGCGCGCCCTGTCCGTGCTGCTGGCCGACATCGATCACTTCAAGCAGGTCAACGACACCTACGGCCACGACGTCGGGTGACGCGGTGCTGAAGGAGTTCTCCGCCCGCTTCCGCCGCAACACGCGCGGCATCGATCTGGCTTGCCGCTTCGGTGGCGAGGAGTTCCTCGTCATCATGCCGGATACGACAATGGCGCGCGCCTATCAGGTCGGCGAGCGGCTTCGCGTGTCGATTGCATCGGACGCCTTCCCCGTCAAACCGGGGGTCGGAATCCATCTGACCGCCAGCGTCGGACTTGCAACACTGGAGCGCGCCGATGACACACCCGAGACGGTTTTTCGTCGTGCCGATAGCGCGCTCTTCGCCGCCAAGCGACGGGGACGCAATCGCGTAGCGGCCAACGCCGCGTGAGCGCGCGCGCAAAGAAAGCTCGTCGATTTCAGTGGTTCAAGATTTCGAGCGGGGCGCCGGCGGACCGCTCCGCGCCACCGCGTGGCACATGCAATTTTGGCATTGCCATGGCGCGCGTCGAATTGTCGTGATGATTCGAACACAGTCAAAGCATAACTTGCGTTAACTAAGGTCCTCTGTCAGATTACCGTTTCTTGAGGGGGTCGATAGAATTCAATATTGTTCGGGCGACCGGCGCGGCGGCCTTGTCCCACAATTCAAATTTCAGGTTTTCCGCACTGTCAGGTCCGCCGCATTTCCTGATAGCGCGGGAAAATCGTGGCTCGGTCTCAGCGGCTAGAGTGGCCTCCTCGTTGAAGCTGCATCGGACCAGCCACGGCACCAGGCGGGGAGTCAACGCCCTCTTTGACAAACCATCTGGTTACTAGACCAGGGTCCGTGGCTTTCTCGGACTAACTACCCCGCTGCCGGGTGGAGTTGCGGGCCCTGGTCAAGTCACTCGACCAATTCCCTCATCCTCGAAATATCTATGTGGTGCTCGTGCCGAGTGCCGGCGCTTTTGCGCGGCTTCAGCGAGGGGCGCAGGCGCTCGGCCCGCGCGCGCCTACTTGATCTTGGTTTCCTTGAACTCGACGTGCTTCTTGACGACCGGGTCGTACTTCTTGAACACCAGCTTCTCGGTGCTCGTGCGCGGGTTCTTCTTCGTCACGTAAAAGAACCCCGTGCCGGCGGTCGAAAGCAGCTTGATCTTCTGCGTTACGGGCTTGGCCATGGCGGGGAAACCTGGTTCGGGGAGCTGAAATTCTATCTGCTGGCTGCAGAGAGCGCGCACCATAGCCAGCAACGCCTTGGTGTCAAGCAACGTCGCCGCCGCAGGGCCTATCCGTTGGGCGTCGGCTCCGGCGTCGGCTGCGCTGGGTCGAGGTCGTCGCGGCCGCCGAAGCCGTGCATGCGCAGCGCCCACTGCAGGCCGACGAGCGCGCCCTTCACGCGCGGCAGGAACCACAGGCACAGGCCTATGGTTAGCGGGAACCAGATGGCGATGTGCAGCCAGTAGTTCCGGGTGGAAGTAGTCCTCGACCATCATCACGCCCGCGACGATGAAGTGACCGACGATCAGGATGGTGAAGTAGGGCGGCGCATCGTCGGCGCGGTGGTGATGCAGTTCCTCGCCGCAGGCGGGGCAGCTATCGGCGACCTTGAGGTACTTGCCGATACAGCTTGCCCTTGCCGCAGGCGGGGCACCTCTGCGCGGCGCCGCGCAGCAACGCGCGCGCGATGTCGCGCGCCGGCGGCTCGCTCCGAGAATGTCGTCAGGTTCGTCGGCTCTTCGGTCATCGGTTCCTCACCGCTGCGTCGGCCAGCACTGGCGCCGTGCGGCACTGGGGTCAATAGCGGAGTGGCGCCGCGTCGTCGCACGCTAGCGCCGCCGGCGCCAGCTGCGCTTCTCGCGCGCGCCCTCGCCCGCATGCGGGGCGGCAACGCGGCCTTTCTTGCCTTCGCTCAGCATCTCGAAACGCAGTGCGCCCGCCGAGGGAATGGCCTCGACGAGCCGCACCTCGACGGTGTCGCCGAGCCGGAAGGTCTCGCCCGTGCGCTTGCCGACGAGCGCGTGCTGCGCCTCGATGTGATTGTAGAAGTCGTTGTGCAGCGACGACACCGGCACGAAGCCGTCGGCGCCGGTATCCTTCAGCTTCACGAACAGGCCCGAGCGCGTCACGCCGGCGATGCGCCCGGTGAACGTCGCGCCGACGCGATCGGCGAGATGCGCGGCGATGAGGCGGTCGACGGTCTCGCGCTCGGCCGCCATGGCGCGGCGCTCCGCATCGGAGATCTGCTGCGCCACCTCGCGCAGGCGGCCGATCTCGCGCTCCTCGAGCCCGCCCTCGCCGAGGCGCAGCGCCTTCACCAGCGCGCGATGCACGAGCAGGTCGGCATAGCGGCGAATGGGCGAGGTGAAGTGCGCGTAGCGGCGCAGGTTCAAGCCGAAGTGGCCGATGTTGTCGATGTTGTACTCGGCCTGGCTCTGGCTGCGCAGCACCACCTCGTTGACGAGGTCGGCGACGGGCAGCGTCTTGGCGCGGCGCGAGGATGCCGTTGAAGTGCTCCGGGCTTCAGCGTCGATGCCTGCGGCAGCTTCATGCCGAGCGTGTCGAGGAAGTCGCGCAGGCTCGACAGCTTCTCCTTCGAGGGCTGGTCGTGGATGCGGTAGACGACCGGCGTGTTCTTCTGCTCCAGCGTCTCCGCCGCGGCGACGTTGGCCTGGATCATGAACTCTTCGATCAGCCGGTGCGCGGCGAGCCGCTCGGGCGTCACCACCTTGGCGACGCGGCCCTTCTCGTCGAGCAGGATCTTGCGCTCGGGCAGATCGAGGTCGAGCGGCTGGCGCTTGTCGCGCGCCGCCGCCACCGCGGCGTACGCCGCCCACAGCGGCTTCAGCACGCGCTCCAGCAGCGGGCCGGCCTTGTCGGAGGGCTGGCCGTCGATGGCCGCCTGCGCCTCCTGGTAGCTGAGCTTGGCGGCCGAGCGCATCATGCGCGCGCATGAAGGCGTGGCTGCGCTTGTTGCCGTCCTTGTCGAAGATCATGCGCACGACGAGGCAGGCGCGGTTCTCGCCTTCGCGCAGCGAGCACAGGTCGTTGGAGATGCGCTCGGGCAGCATCGGCACGACGCGATCGGGGAAGTAGACCGAGTTGCCGCGCAGCTGCGCCTCGCGGTCGAGCTTGGTGTCCGGGCGCACGAAGTGCGCCACGTCGGCGATGGCGACGAGGACGATCCAGCCGCCGGCGTTGGCCGGGTCGGTGTCCGGCTCGGCGTAGACGGCGTCGTCGTGGTCGCGCGCGTCGGGCGGATCGATGGTGACGAGCGGCACGTCGCGCAGATCGGTGCGGCCCGGACAGCGTCGGCTCGGCCAGCGCCTCGCTCTCGGTGATGACGCTCTCGGGGAAATCGTCGGGGATGCCGTGGCTGTGCACGGCGATGAGGCTGATCTGCCGCTGGTCGTCGGGATTGCCGATCGATTCCAGCACGCGCGCCTGCGGCACGTTGAAGCGTCCCTTCTTGGCGAGATCGAAGCGCACGAGGTCGCCGTCCTTGGCCGGGCCTTCGTCGCCCTTGGCGATCGACCAGGAGCGCAGCTGCTTGCGGTCGACGGGCTCGATGCTGCCGCCGCCGTTGCGGTGGGCGCGGAAGATGCCGATCAGGCGGCGCTTCTCGCGCGGCAGCCGCTTGATCGGGAAGGCTTCGAAGCGATAGCCGGCGCTGGGATCGTCGATCTCGCTGATGCGCGCCAGCACGCGGTCGCCGACGCCGATGCTCGCCTCGATGTCGACCTCCGGCCCGCGCGCCTTGCGCGACGCGATCAGCACTTCGGGGCGCTCGCCCTCTTCCTCCCACACGGCGGGCTTGGCGATGAGGTCGCCCTCGTCGTCGCGCCCACGTCACCTCGAGCACCGTGACCGGCGGCAGGCCGCCCTTCTTGTGCAGGCTCTTGCGGTCGCCCGACAGCGTGCCTTCCTCGGTCATGCTGGCGAGCAGGCGATTGAACTCGATGCGCTGCGGGCCGCGCACGCCGAAGGCGCGCGCGATCTCGCGCTTGCCGACCTTGGTCGGCGACGTCTTGATGAACTCGAGGATCTCGTCGCGGCCAGGCAGCCCGTCGCGCTTGGGTGGGCCGCCTCTCTGGTTGCCCTTCGGTCTGCGCGGCATGTCAGCGTGCCCGGCGGAGGCGTCATGGAGCGCTTAAGTCTCGGCGTCGGCCGTCTCCGCGCTTGCTTGGCGGAACGACCCTTGGCGGGCTTGCCGGCCTTGCGGCCTTGCCCGACTTTGCACCTTTCGCCGCCGCCTTGCCTTCGCCCGCCGCTTTGCGCACAGGCTTCTTCTTTTTCGACGGGCCCTTGGCGGCGCGCGCGGCGATGAGCTCGACCGCCTCGGCGACGCTGATCGCCGCCGGATCCTTGCCGTTGGGGATCGTCGCGTTGACGGCGCCGTGCTTCACGTACGGGCCATAGCGGCCCGACAGCACCTCGATCTTGCCGCCGCCGTCGGGGTGCTCGCCGAGATCCTTGAGCACCGTCGGCTTGGCGCGCTGGAAACGGCTCTTGTTGCCGGCCGCCTTCTCGGCCAGCAGCGCCACGGCGCGGTTGAGGCCGACGCTGAACACTTCCTCGATGCCGTCGACGTTGGCGTACATGCCATCGTGCAGCACGAACGGTCCGTAGCGGCCGAGGCCGGCGGTGATCGGCTTGCCCGTCTCCGGATGCAGGCCGACCTCGCGCGGCAGCGACAGCAGCTTCAGCGCGTATTCCAGATCGACCGAGCCGGCGTCGACGCCCTTCGGCAGGCTCGAGCGCTTCGGCTTCTCGTCCTCGGAGCCCTCGCCGAGCTGCAGGTAGGGCCCGAAGCGGCCGGTGCGCAGCGTCACCGCAAGGCCGCTCTCGGGGTCGAAGCCGAGCTGCTTGCCGTCGGGGCTGACGGCCTCGCCGTCACCGCTGCCGACGTCGCTGAGCTGGCGCGTGTAGCGGCACTCGGGATAGTTGCCGCAGCCGATGAAGGCGCCGTACTTGCCGGAGATCTTGAGGCTGAGGCGGCCGGCCTTGCACGACGGACACGTGCGCGGATCGGAGCCGTCCTCGCGCGGCGGGAAGATGTGCGGGCCCAGGATCTCGTTCAGCGCTTCGAGCACCTCGCCGACGCGCAGGTCCTTGATGTCGTCGACCGAGCCGGTGAACTCGCGCCAGAAGTCGCGCAGCACGTCTTTCCAGGCGAGCTTGCCGTCGGAGATGAGGTCGAGCTTGTCCTCGAGGTCGGCGGTGAAGTCGTACTCGACGTAGCGCTTGAAGAAGCCTTCGAGGAAGGCGATGACGAGCCGCCCCTTGTCCTCGGGGATCAGCCGCTTCTTGTCGATGCGGACGTACTCGCGCTCCTGCAGCACGGCCAGCGTCGAGGCGTAGGTCGACGGCCGGCCGATGCCGAGCTCTTCCATCTTCTTGACCAGCGTCGCTTCCGAGATAGCGCGGCGGCGGCTGGGTGAAGTGCTGCTCGGCCTCGATCGAGCGGTCGGTGACCTTGTCGCCCTGGTTGAGCACCGGCAGGCGGCGGCTGGCGTCGTCCTCGTCGGGCGTCACGTCGTCCTTGCCCTTGGCGGCGTGCAGGCGCTCGTCGCGGCCCTCCTCGTAGACCTTGAGGAAGCCTTCGAACTGGATGACGGAGCCGGTGGCGCGCAGCGTGTAGGTCTTGCCGTCGCGGCCCTTCACCTCGATGTCGGCCGTCGTCTGCTCGACCTCGGCGGACGCCATCTGGCTGGCGACGGCGCGCTTCCAGATCAGCTCATAGAGCCGCGCCTGGTCCTTCTCGAGATACTTGGCAACGTCGGACGGCTTGCGCGAGACTTCGGTCGGGCGGATGGCTTCGTGCGCCTCCTGGGCGTTCTTCGCCTTGGTCTTGTATTCGCGGATGAACGGGGCGACGAACCTTTGCGAGTACTCGCGCGCGATCAGCCCGCGGATGGCGCTGATCGCCTCCGGCACGATGGTGACGCCGTCGGTTCGCATGTAGGTGATGAGGCCGACGGTCTCGCCGCCGATGTCGACGCCCTCATAGAGGCGCTGGGCGACCTGCATCGTCTGCTTGGCCGAGAAGCCGAGCTTGCGCGAGGCATCCATCTGCAGCGTCGAGGTGGCGAACGGCGCGTACGGGTTGCGCTTGACGCCCTTCTTGTCGACCGAGACGACGCGGAAGTCGCCCTTCTCGATGGCCGCCTTGATGGCGTGGGCGACGTCGCCCGTCTTGATGTCGAGCTTCTTCAGCGTTGGTGCCGTCGATGGCGTTGAGGCGGGCGGCGAACTCCTCGCCCTTGCCGGTCGCCATCACGGCGTCGATGGTCCAGTACTCGTCGGTGCGGAAGGCCTCGATCTCGGCCTCGCGGTCGCAGACGAGGCGCAGGGCGACGGACTGCACGCGGCCGGCCGAGCGGGCGCCCGGCAGCTTGCGCCACAGCACCGGCGACAGGGTGAAGCCGACGAGATAGTCGAGCGCCCGGCGGGCGAGGTAGGCCGAGACGAGCGGGCCGTCGATCTGGCGGGGCTCGCTCAGCGCGGTGAGGATGGCCTGCTTGGTGACGGCGTTGAAGGCGACGCGCTCGACCGGCGTGTCCTTCTTCAGGGCCTTCTTCTGCTCGAGGATCTGCAGGATGTGCCAGGAAATCGCCTCGCCTTCGCGATCGGGGTCGGTGGCGAGGATCAGCTTGTCGGCCTTTTTGACCGCGTCTGCGATTTCCTTCATGATTTTCTGGGACTTAGGGTCGACGTCCCAGTGCATCTCGAAGTCTTTGTCGGGCTCGCACCGAACCGTTCTTGGCCGGCAGATCGCGCACGTGGCCGAACGAGGCGATCACCTTGTAGCCGCTGCCCAGGTACTTGTTGATGGTCTTGGCTTTGGCCGCCAATTCGACGATTACGACGTTCATCTATGGACTTTCAGGCTGGCGCCGCTCGACAGCAGGCCCGCAATGGGCCCTTGAGCCGCCTTCGGCCCGCGGCGTCCGGACATTATTCCCGGTGTGCGTTTCGGCGGGGGAACATGGGAGAGGAATGTGGCGGTGTCAAACCGGCCTCGCGCCGGCCGGGTAGCGGTCGGCTATTGCGATTGGCGGTTGTGAATGATATTTACCACCACCTGAAGTTGTTTAATAGCCGGGGACGCACGCTCCAATGGCAGGCCCGCACGATTCAAACGGCGATGCCGAGCCCACTGCTGCCGGCAGCGCCCAGACGCTGAATTACCTATGCGAGCTCATCGTCGAGCTGAAGCATCTGGCCGACAGGTCGGGGCAGCGGACGCTGTCGGCCATTCTGGCTGCGGCCCTCACCGAAGCGCGCATCCAGAGCGACGATACGCGGCGCTGAAGATCAAGGCGCCGGGCGCCAGGGAGACGAGACCGCCGCCGTGCCGCTCGATGCGTCCGGCGAGCGCCAGCTCCACCAGCACGATATTCACGCTGCGGCTGCTGAGGCCGGTGCCGCGCACGAGACTGTCGATGTCGATCGGCGCCGGCCCGAGGGCGGCGACGATGCGCTCGCGGTCGCTTTGCGAAAGCGGCGACGACATCGGCAGCGGCAGCTCCGGCTCCTCGCGCAACTGCCACTCGGGCGTTCGCGTCAGCGGCGTCAGCGCCGACAGCAGGTCCTCGGGCTCCGTCACCAGCGTTGCCCCCGACTTCAGCAGCTTGTTGGTGCCCTCGGCGCGCGGATCGAGCGGATGGCCGGGAATGGCGAAGACTTCGCGCCCCTGCTCGGCGGCGAGGCGCGCCGTGACGAGACTGCCCGAGCGTCGCGCCGCCTCGACGATGAGCACGCCCAGCGACAGGCCGGAGACGATGCGATTGCGCCGCGGGAAGTCCTGGCCGCGCGGGGAGAAGCCGAACGGCATCTCGCTGACGAGGCAGCCGCGCTCGCCGATCTGGCGCTGCAGTTCCTCGTGCTCGGGCGGATAGACGTTGTCGAGGCCGCCGGCGAGCACGGCGATGGTGCCGGTGTCGATCGCCGCCTGGTGCGCCATGCCGTCGATGCCGCGCGCCAGGCCCGAGGCGATGACGAAGCCGGCGCGGCCGATCGCATGCGCGAACTGGCGTGCCAACTTGGCGCCGGCGGCAGAGCACTGTCGCGCCCCGACGATGGCGATGGTCGGCCGCTGCAGGAGGGCGACGTCGCCCTTGACGTAGAGCAGCGGCGGCGGCGCCTCGAGTGCGGCCAGCGGTGGCGGATACTGCGCCTCGCCGACGAACACGAGCTGCGCGCCGCCGCTCTGCGCCCGCTCGAGTTCCGCCTCCGCCTCACCCTGCGGGCAGACGCGGATGGGACGGCGAAAGCCGCCGCGCTGCGACAACTGCGGAAGAGCGGCGAGCGCTGCCGCGGCAGTGCCGTAGTGCTTCAGCAGTTCGCGGAAGGTGACGGCGCCGACGTTCTCCGAGCGGGCGAGCCGCAGCGCCGCTAGGCGCTCGGCATCGGTGAGCGATGCAGCCGGCGTTGGACTCACGCTTTGGCACCGATCCTCGGCTCCTCTCCGGCCGCGAGACGGCGGATGTTGGCGCGGTGCTTGTAGATGAGGATCGCCGACATGAGCGCCGCGAGCAGGCCGGTATCGTAGTTGCCGAGCGCGAACAGGCCGAGGGGCACGATGACCGCGGCGATGAGCGCCGACAGCGAGGAATAGCGCGTCAAGGCGGCGACCAGCAGCCACACCGCGCAGAAGCCGACGGCGGCGCGCCAGTCGACGCCGAGCAGCACGCCGATGTAGGTGGCAACGCCTTTGCCGCCGCGAAAGCCGAGCCAGACCGGAAACACGTGGCCGAGGAAGGCGGCGAGGCCGGCGAGCAGCGAAGCCAGGATGGCGACGCCGCCTTGGGCGCCGATCCAGTGGCCGATGAGCACCGCCGCGGTGCCCTTGAGGGCATCGAGCAGCAGCGTCAGCGCGGCGAGGCCCTTGTGGCCGGTGCGCAGCACGTTGGTGGCGCCGATGTTGCCGGAGCCGACGTCGCGCACGTCGCCGAGGCCCGGCCGCACGCGTCAACAGATAGCCGAAGGGGATCGAGCCGAGCAGGTAGCCGAGCGCCGCGGCAGCGAGTGTGTAGGGATTGAAGAAGACGTCCATGGCCGCGCGCCGTCGCCCCTGGCGGAAATCAGCTCCGCTCGGCAGCAGGGTACTGGTAGACAGTTTCGCCTGCAACCAGAGTGCGCAGCACCCGCCCCTGCATCTTGCTCTCGTCGAACGGGGTGTTCTTCGAGCGCGAGCGCAGCGCGTCCTTGTTCACCACCCACGGCTCGCCGGGATCGAACACGACGATGTCGGCGATGGCGCCCTTGGTCAGCTTGCCGGAGTGCAGGCCGAGCAGCTTGGCCGGGTTGATGGTCAGCGCCCGCAGGATGCTGAGCAGCGGCAGCTCGCCCGAATGATGCAGCCGCAGCGCCGCCGCCAGCAGCGTCTCCAGCCCGACGGCACCGTCGGTCGCCTCGGCGAAGGGGCGGCGCTTGTCGTCGGCGTCCTGCGGATCGTGGCTCGATACGATGATGTCGATATCACCCGAGGCGAGACCGCGGATCATGGCGGCGCGGTCGTCGTCGCTGCGCAGCGGCGGGCGCATCTTGAAGAAGGTGCGATAGGGGCCGATGTCGTTCTCGTTCAGCGTCAGGTGATTGATCGACACACCGCACGTCACCGGCAGCTTGCGCGCTTTGGCGTTGCGGATCACCTCGAGGCTTTCGGCGCAGCTGATAGTGGCCGCGTGGTAGCGCCCGCGCGTCATCTCGACGAGGCGCACGTCGCGCTCCAGCATGATCGTCTCGGAGGCTTTCGGCACGCCGGGCAGGCCGAGCCGCGCCGCCACCTCGCCGGAGTTCATCGAGCCGCTCGACGCGAGATACGGATCCTCGGTGTGGTGCACGATGAGGGCGCCGAAGTCTTTGGCGTAGAGCAGCACGTTGCGCATCACGCGCGTGTTGGCGACGGAGGTCTTGCCGTTGGAAAAGGCGACGGCGCCGGCCCGCTTGAGGAGGCCGATCTCGGTCATCTCCTCGCCCTTGAGGCCCTTGGTCATCGCCGCCATGGTGTGAACGTGCACGATGGCGTTGTCGCGCGCGCGGCGCTGGATGAAATCGACGAGCGCCACCTGGTCGATGACCGGGTCGGTCTCCGGCATGACCACCATGGTGGTGACGCCGCCGGCGGCAGCGGCGTGGCTGGCGGTCTTCAGCGTTTCGCGGTGCTCGAAGCCGGGCTCGCCGGTGAACACCTGCGCATCGATAAGACCCGGCGCGAGGACGTGCCCCTTGCAGTCGATGACGGCGATGCCGTCCGGGGCGTTGCGGCGCAGGTGCGGGCCGATGTCGGCGATGAGGCCTTCGCGCACGACGAGGCCGCCCGGCTCGTCGCGGTTGGAAGCCGGATCGATGATGCGCGCGTTGATGAATGCGGTCGCCGGCGGGGCTTTGGCCTCGCGCGGGGCTCGCTTGGCAGCGGTGGTCTGTGCGTTCATCGTTTCGGCAGGTTGCGGGCCAGCGCCTCGAGCACCGCCATGCGCACGGCGACGCCCATCTCCACTTGGTCGTGGATGACGCTCGAGGAATGGTCGGCGACGGTGGAGGCGATCTCGACGCCGCGGTTCATCGGACCGGGGTGCATGACGATGGCGTCGGGCTTGGCGCGCGCCAGCTTCTCCTGGTCGAGACCGAAGAAGTGGAAGTACTCGCGCGTCGAAGGCACGTACGAGCCCTCCATGCGCTCGCGCTGCAGGCGCAGCATCATGACGACATCGACGCCTTCGACCGCCTTCCACATGTCGGTGAACACCTCGGCGCCGAGGCGCTCCGGCGCGGCCGGCAGCAAGGTCGACGGGGCGGCGATGCGCACGCGCGCGCCGAGCGCGTTGAGCACGATGATGTTGGAGCGGGCGACGCGGCTGTGCAGGACGTCGCCGCAGATGGCGACGGTCAGCCCGGCGATGCGGCCCTTGGAGCGGCGGATGGTGAGCGCGTCGAGCAGCGCCTGCGTCGGATGCTGGTGCGAGCCGTCGCCGGCGTTGATCACCGAGCAGTCGATCTTCTGCGCCAGCAGCTCGACGGCGCCCGCCGCGTGATGGCGCACGACGATGATGTCGGGGCGCATGGCGTTGAGCGTCATCGCCGTGTCGATCAGCGTCTCGCCCTTCTGCACCGAGGAGGTCGACACGTTCATGTTCATGACGTCGGCGCCGAGGCGCTTGGCCGCCATCTCGAACGAGGACTGCGTGCGCGTCGAGGCTTCGAAGAAGAGGTTGATCAGGGTGCGGCCGCGAAGCAGGTCACGTCGTTTGCCGGCTTGGCGGTTGTCGTCGGCGGCCTTGTCCGCGAGATCGAGCAGAAAATTGATCTCTGCCGCTCCGAGCCCCTCGACGGTGAGGAGATGGCGATGCGGAAAGTGGAGTGCCTCGACTTTGGCAGCTGCATTGGTCATTAAAGGCGTTTGTATAGGCAGAGTCTCCGCCGCGGGCAACTACCGAGCGCCCCAGGGGACGCGTGAGCTGGGGAATTCGTTAAGGCTTGGTAGGCGTTTGACCCGCGCAAGGCGTTAAACTGCACCCATGAGCGCGCGATTCCCCACGCACGAGGTCTTCAACCAGCCGCCTCCTTTCGAGGATGTAAATCTTTTCACGTCCGATGCCGCGCTGGTTGACGCGGTGGAGCGGGAAGGGGGCGGTACCGCTTCCGGCGCGCTCGGCATCTTCGGGCAGGTTGCCGGCAGCGCCGAGGCCCAGGAACGCGGGCGGCTCGCCAACGAGTACACGCCCAAGCTGTCGACGCACGACCGGCAGGGGCGCCGGCGCGATACCGTGACGTTCCATCCCGCCTATCACACGCTGATGCGCACGAGCTGCGCCGAGGGCCTGCATGCCTCCATTTGGGCGCATCTCGGCAAGAAGGGGGAGACGCGACGCCCCGGCGCCCATGTCGCCCGCGCCGGCGCCTTCTACATGGCGGCGCAGATGGAGGCGGGGCACTGCTGCCCCATCACCATGACCAACGCCGCCGTACCGGTGCTGCTGCAGCAGCCGGACGTGGCCGCGGAGTGGCTGCCGCGCATCCTCCCCAACAGCTACGATCCGAGCTTTGCGCCGCCGGCAGCGAAGACCGCCGTCACCCTCGGCATGGGCATGACGGAGAAGCAGGGCGGCACCGACGTGCGCGCGGCGACGACCAAGGCCGAGCTGGCGGGCGGCGGCGAATACCGCATCACCGGCCACAAGTGGTTCCTGTCGGCGCCGATGTCGGATGCCTTCCTCGTCCTGGCGCAGGCGCCCGACGGCCTCACCTGCTTTCTGATGCCGCGCTTCCGGCCCGACGGCAGCGTCAACGCGCTGCACCTGCAGCGGCTGAAGGACAAGCTCGGCAACCGCTCCAACGCCTCGGCCGAGGTGGAATTCCACGACGCCTATGCGCGGGTGATCGGCGAGGAAGGGCGCGGCGTCGCCACCATCATCGACATGGTCACCTACACGCGCCTCGACTGCGCCGTCGCCTCGGCGGGACTGATGCGCTTTGCGCTCGCCAATGCCGTCCACCACGCCGAGCACCGCAGCGTGTTCGACAAGAAGCTCGTCGAGCAGCCGGTCATGCAGCAGGTGCTGGCCGACATGGCGCTCGACGTCGAGGCGGCGAGCGCGCTCGCCTTCCGCCTCGCCCGCGCCTTCGATCGCGCCGAAGACCCGCGCGCTTCGGCCTGGCGGCGGCTGATGACGCCGGTGACAAAATACTGGGTGTGCAAGCTGGCCCCGCCGCTCGCGGCGGAGGCGATGGAATGCCTCGGCGGCAACGGCTACGTCGAGGAGGCGCCGCTGGCGCGGCTCTATCGCGAGGTGCCGGTCAATTCCATCTGGGAAGGCTCGGGCAACGTCATGGCACTCGACGTCGCACGCGTTCTGCAGCGCGATCCCGCCGCCGTGCAGATGGTGATGGACGAGCTGCTGGTCGCCGCCGGCGACGATCAGCACCTGCGCCGCGCGCATGCGCGCCTCGAAGCCATGCTGCAGGAGCCCAAGCTGCTCGACGCGCGCGGCCGCACGCTGGTCGAGGCGCTGGCGGTGCTCGCCGCGGCCACCATCCTGCGCGCGCATGCCCCGGCGGCGGTGGCGGATGCGTTCATTGCGACGCGCATTTCCGGCGATCCGCGGCAAACCTATGGGCAGGGGCTGGAGCACGCCGACGTGCGCGCCATCATCACGCGCGCTTCTCCCAACCGCGGGTAAGCAGTAGCGATAGGGAATAGCGCTACTCCCTACTCGCTGTTCGCCAATCGCTACGTGAACAGCCAGGAGGAGACGCCGCCGCGGCGGGCGAGGTCGGCCATCTCGCCGTTGAAGGCGTCGAACGCCGCCTGCGTGGCGATCTCGTTCAGCCAGGGCGCGCCGCCCGTGCGCCGGCGATAGGGCCCCATGAGCTGACGCCACGCGTCTTCGTCCAGCTTGCGCTCCGGCGGAATGCGCGGCGCCAGCCGGCGCAGCCCGCTCTGCGCGGCGAGCCACGCATACGCCGCCTGCCACACATCGAGGGGCGCCGCCATGTTGTGGCGTCCCTTGAGCTGCGTGATGGCCAGCATGCCGGCTTCGCGCGAGTGCGGCCCGACCTCCAGGGTCGCAACGTGCTCGCGCTCGCGGCGAATGGAGAACAGCCGGCAGCGATCATCGGCCAGACGCTCGGCGTACTGGTCGGCGCAGTTCTGCATGGCGCGCGCTTCGGCGAGAATTTCCGTGCGGTCGAGCAGCGGCACGAACGTCAGACCGCGCACCTGGCCGCCCGACAGCCACGGATCGGTGAGCACGCCAGGGCCGAGCTGCAACGAGAGGCGCATGCGGTTGAGCCAGCTCTTGGCCGCACACAGCGCGGTGTCAAAGGCTATTTCCGGACGCCACGGAACGACGATGAGACTGTGGGCGCGCGTCTGCGTGGCGCGCGAATGCCAGGCATAGGCGGCGAGCACGCCGAACATCTGCTCGGGCTTGCCGGGTTCCGAAAAGATAGCTTGATCGGCGAGCCACAAGGCGAAGTCTTCATGGCAGGCCTTGGCGCCGAAGGCGACGCTGTCGAGCCACAGCGCGCTGTGGCTGGGCGCTGCGGGAAGGCGCGTGGCGACGCGGCGCGTGAAGCTCTCGCTCGACGGCACGGGAGCGATAACTCTTTGGAACGCCTCGGGAGGCAAACGCCGCAACCACAGCGGCAGCTCGAGCGCGCGCGCCACGGTTTTCAGCGCCGCGCCGCTCTCGATGAGGGCCATGGCGGCGTCGCGCGCTTCCTGGGTGCCGCGGCGTGTCGCCAAGGCGTACATGGCGCCGGGAAACACCACGGCGAGATCGGCGAGACGCGCGGAGGATCGCATCAGGCGGCGCACTTCGCGCCGTGCGGGATAAGCGAAACGCCCGGCGTAGCTCTCACGCTCGTCAGAGAGCTGCGGCAAGACCACGGCGGCGCGGCGTGGCTCGGCACGTTGCCGAAGGAGTTTCGTCACCTGCGACATACTACTTTCCACTGGCCATCGGGCCTACGAGCCCAAGCGATGGCGTCGTTGAAGATGGTCGCAGGCTATTGCGGCATGCTTGGGACGGTCGAGCGGCAATCGGGAATTGCGTCGGGGAGAGTTAATGGCTTGCCCGTCATGCGCTCGTCATCCTGCGCATGCGGTCCAGCGCGCCCTGCAGGATTATCGTCGCCGCCAGCTTGTCGATGACTTGCGCGCGCCGCCGCCGGCTCGCATCGGCTTCCAAGAGCGTCCGCTCGGCCTCGGCCGTCGACAGGCGCTCGTCCCACAAGAGGATCGGCAACTCGCAAAGCGCGTTGAGGTTGCGGGCCAGCGCCCGCGTCGCCTGCACCCGCGGGCCGGACGTGCCGTCGAGATTGAACGGCAATCCGAGAACGAAGCCGCCGACCCTATGCTCTGCGGCAGTGTGCAGCAGGTCGGCCGCGTCATCCTTGAACTTGGTGCGGCGGATCACCTTCAAGGGCGAGGCGATGGTGCGGGTGACATCGGACAGGGCGAGCCCCAGCGTCTTGGTGCCCGCATCGATGCCGATCAACGCGGTGCGCGCGGGAAGACCGGCGGCAAAGGCTTCGATGTCCTCGCTGGTCGTGCCGGTCACCGGTTCGCCGGTCGAATTTGCCATAAGGACAGCCTGCCCGTTGTTGCCGTTTCGTGCATCCTTATACTCCGCGCCGGTTGCGGATTTCCAATCTGCGGCCCGAGGTGGGAGGATCGGCGGCGCTGGGGACGCCGGCGGCGACAACAAAGGTAGTCTGCGTGCAGGAAAAGATGTCGCCTGAAAGCGGCGGGGTGGATCGATCCGTGCCGCCGCGCGACGCCTTGCCGAAATCGCCGGCCGGCACCGGCGTACTGGCGCTGTTCGTGGCGACGACGTTCCTGTCCGCCTTCCTGCTGTTCTCCATCCAGCCGCTGTTCGCCAAGATGGTGCTGCCGGTGCTCGGCGGCTCTTCGTCCGTATGGGCCGTGGCGCTGCTGTTCTTCCAGGCGGCGCTGCTCGCCGGCTACGGCTATGCGCATCTGCTGACGCGCTATGTGCCATTTGCGCTCGAGCGGCTTTGTGCATCTCGGCTTGGCGGCGCTGGCGCTCCTCGCACTGCCGGTCGGACTGCCGGAGACCTGGCGCGAGCCGCCGCTCGGCGATCCATATCTTTGGCAGCTCGGCCTCTTCGCCGTCGCGGTCGGATTGCCGTTCGTCGCCGTCGCGGCGAATGCGCCGCTGCTGCAGGCGTGGTTCTCGCGCTCGGGACACCCGCATGCGCAAGATCCCTACTTCCTCTACGGCGCCTCCAATCTCGGCAGCCTCATCGCGTTGCTCGGCTACCCGTTTCTGTTCGAGCCGGCGTTCGGGCTCACCGCGCTGAGCCGCTATTGGGCGCTGCTGTACGTCGTGCTGATCGTCGCCATCGGCGCCTGCTTCGCCCTCGTGCGGCGCCGCGCCGAGGCACGGCAAGCGCAAGCCGCCGTGTCGACGCCCACCGATGCCGATGCGCCGACCTGGCGCCGGCGCATCGCCTGGTGCGGCCTGGCGCTGGTGCCGGCGGCGTTGCTGACCGCCTTCACCACGCACATCGCCACCGACATCGCCTCGGCGCCGCTGCTCTGGGTGCTGCCGCTTGCACTCTACCTGTCGACGTTCGTCCTCGCCTTCCAGTCGCGGCTGCCGCTGCCGATGTGGCTGCTGCTGCCGGCACAGCTCGCCGCCGTGCTGTTCGCGCTGCTCGAGCTGGCGCAGACCAAGCACGACAAATGGGTGCTCACCGCCGGCGCCGGCGTCGCCGCGTTCTTCCTCGCCGCCCTTGTCGCGCATCGGACGCTGTACCTGAACCGGCCGCAGGCGCGCTATCTCACCGAGTTCTATCTATGGATGTCGTTCGGCGGCGTGCTCGGCGGACTGTTCTCCGCCCTCATCGCCCCGCGCATCTTCACCGAGGTGTTCGAATATCCGCTGCTCATCGCCCTGTCGCTCGCCTGCCGGCCCGGCGTCTTCGATCAGCCGGGGTCGGCCAAGACGGACGTGATGTGGATCCTCGGCACGTTCGCTGCCGGTATCCTGCTGATCTGGCAGGGGCCGATCCTCGCCGCGCAGCACGGCTACTCGTTCGGCGAATGGGGTACGACGCCGGCGATCGCGCTGGTGTTCGCCGCCGCTGCCGTCGCCTTCTGGAGCCACGGTGCCCGCCAGCTCACAGCCGCGCTGATGGTGTTCGCCGTCGTCGTCATGCTGCCGTCCTCCGTCAAGCGCGGGCACGCGCAACGCAGCTACTACGGCGTCTATCGCGTCAGCCAGTCGGAAGGCGGCGACTTCAACGTGCTGACGCACGGCACGACACTGCACGGGGCGCAGCGGTTGCGCGATCCGCTCGGGCACATCGTCTCCGACGTTACCCCCGGCACATATTATTACCCCGGCTCGCCCATGGCGGCGGCGGTGAAGATCGTGCAGGCGCGCCTCGACGAGGCGGGCGAGCCCGGCCGCTTCGGCATCGTCGGCCTCGGCGCCGGCTCGCTTGCCTGCTACTCGCGCAAGCACGAGGCCTGGCGCTTCTTCGAGATCGATCCGATCGTCGTCGACATCGCCGAGAAGTCGAAGCACTTCACCTTCCTCGCCAACTGCCAGCCGCAGCTCGACGCGGTCATCGGCGACGCGCGCCTGACGCTTGCCAAGGAGGAGGACAAGACCTTCGACCTCATCATCGTCGATGCCTTCACCTCCGACGCCGTGCCCGTGCACCTGATGACGGCGGAGGCGCTGCAACTCTACACCCGCAAGCTGACCGACAGCGGCGTTGTCGTGCTGCACATCTCCAACCGCTACCTCGACCTCGATTCCGTTCTCGGCGCCACGCTGCCGCTGGTGCCCGAGCTGAAGGGCCTCATCGTCTCCGACGACAAGGCCGACGGCTCGTATGCGCAGAACACCTCGACCATCGCCGTTTTCGCCAAGAACCAGGCGGCGCTCGATGCCTTCCGGGCAGTCGATGGGGCGCAGGATTTCCACCCCGGCGGGCTGTCGCCGTGGACCGACGACGCCTCCGATATCCTGCAGCCCTTTCTGTCGCAGTGGCGGCGCTCGTAACGGCCGCCGGTCTTCTTGCTGTCATCGCGAGCGAGACCCGGGACCCAGCATCAGGAGTGGCGAAGCGGCCATGTGGAGCTTCGCGCGCCGCTCCTGGCTCCCGCCTCGCGCTCGTCTGCGCCTCGCTTGGCCGGGATGACAGACAAGCGCCTCCCCGCGACCCAAGTTGCGCGCGTGCCGTGCCGGGGCTAAGAGTGCCTCGCGCTTATCTCAAAGCGACGTTCAACAGGCAACGGCGAGGAGCCATGCGGGTCGACGAGACGACGGTCCGGCGTATCGCGCGGCTGGCGCGCATCAAGATTTCCGATGCGGAGGCCAAGGGCCTCGAGGCGGAGCTGTCCGGCATCCTCAACTGGGTCGAGCAGCTCAACTCGGTCGACACTTCGGCGGTGGAGCCGATGACGCGCGTCGTGCCGATCGAGCTCAAGAAGCGCGCCGATGTCATCACCGACGGCGACATTTCCGACGACGTCGTCAAGAACGCGCCGATGGTCGAAGACCATTTTTTTGTTGTGCCCAAAATTGTTGAGTGAGTAGAGGAGTTACAGTCATGCGTAGCTACCTTCAAATCTTTGGGATTTTGCTGATCGTGTCGTTGGCCTCGGTGCCGGTGCGTGCGGCTGACGACTGGAGCTTTATCGCCGGCACCTACGCGATCGAAGCCGGCGACTGCAAAGCCGCCGCGGACAACAAAGCGTTCTCGGGCGAGCTGGTCGAAGCGCTGTCGCAGGACGTGCTGACACGCGAGGGAATTACCAGCCCGCGCGAGGTGCACTGCAAGTTCAAAGGCGCCGAGAAGGCGGACGGCGGCTGGACCATCAAGTCCGATTGCGAAGAGATGGGGGAAGGTGCGCCTTATGACCTGAAAGTCACCGCCAATGCCGATGGCTCGCTCGCCGTCTCCAATGAAGACGTGTGGGGTCCCGAGCCGCAAGTGTTCAAGCTATGCCAGAAGTGAGAGCTCGTGACCGATCTCAATAAGCTCACCATCGCCGAAGCGCGCGACAAGCTGCGCAAGAAGGACATCTCGGCCACCGAGCTGACGCAGGCCTTCGTCGACGCCATCGACGCCGGCAACGGCGCGCTCAACGCTTACGTGCTGCCGACGCCGGAGCTGGCGCTCAAGCAGGCGAAAGAAAGCGACAAGCGGCTGAAGGCCGGCGACGCGCGCCCGCTCGAAGGTCTGCCGCTCGGCAACAAGGATCTGTTCTGCACGATGGGCGTGCGCACCACGGCCTGCTCGAAGATCCTCGACGAGTTCACGCCGACGTATGAATCGACCGTCGGCGCCAACCTGTGGAACGCCGGCGCCGTCATGCTCGGCAAGCTCAACTGCGACGAGTTCGCCATGGGCTCCTCCAACGAGACGAGCGCCTTCGGACCCGTCGTGTCGCCGTGGCGGCGCAACGGCAAGACCGACAAGCTCGTCCCCGGCGGCTCCTCGGGCGGCTCCTCGGCCGCGGTTTCTGCCGGCCTGTGCCTTGCCGCGACGGCGACCGACACCGGCGGCTCCATCCGCCAGCCGGCCGCGCTCACCGGCACCGTCGGCATCAAGCCGACGTATGGCCGTTGCTCGCGCTGGGGCATCGTCGCCTTCGCGTCCTCGCTCGATCAGGCCGGTCCGTTGGCCAAGACCGTGCGCGACGCCGCCATCATGCTGCGCGCCATGGCCAGCCACGACGCCAAGGATTCGACCTCGGTCGAAACGCCGGTGCCCGACTACGAGGCGGCGCTGAGCCAGGGCATCAAGGGCCTGCGCGTCGGCGTGCCGAAGGAGTACCGCGTCGAGGGCATGTCGAAGGAGATCGACAAGCTCTGGCAGGAGGGCATCGCCTGGCTGAAGGCGGCCGGCGCCACCATCCACGACATCAGCCTGCCGCACACCAAGTACGCGCTGCCGGCCTACTACATCGTCGCGCCTGCCGAAGCTTCGTCCAACCTCGCCCGCTACGACGGCGTGCGCTATGGCTTGCGCGTGCCCGGCAAGGATCTCATCGACACCTACGAGAACACGCGCGCCGCCGGCTTCGGCAAGGAAGTGCGCCGCCGCATTCTCATCGGCACCTACGTGCTATCGGCCGGCTACTACGACGCCTACTATCTCAAGGCGCAGAAGGTGCGCACGCTCATCAAGCGCGACTTCGACGATGCGTGGAAGTCGGTCGACGTGGTGCTGACGCCGACGACGCCGTCGCCCGCCTTCGGCTTCGGCGAGAAGAGCGGCGACCCCATCGCCATGTACCTGGAGGACATCTTCACCGTGACGGTGAACATGGCCGGCCTGCCGGGCATCTCCGTGCCGGCGGGACTGTCGAGCGAAGGAACGCCGCTCGGCCTGCAGCTCATCGGCAAGCCGTTCGACGAGGCGACGCTGTTCCGCGCTGCGCAGGCGATCGAGGATGCGGCCGGCCGTTTCGTGATCGAGGATCGCTGGTGGGAAGCTGGTGCCGGCAAGTCGTCGGGCTCGGCCAGTGCCAAGCCTGCGGCCAAGAAGTCGGACGGCAAGAGCAAAGCCGGGAGCAAAGCGAAATGAGCGGGCGTAAACCGCAAGAGTGCGCCGACATGGGCGAGGTGCGTGCCGAGATCGATCGCATCGATGCCTCCCTTGTCGATCTCATCGCCGAGCGCTTCGGCTTCGTCGATCGAGCCTGGCAGCTGAAGACCAACCCCGGCGACGCCCACGTGCCCTGGCGCATCCAGCAGGTCATCGACAAGGTGAAGATGCGGGCGACCGAGAAGGGTCTGCCCCCGGAGCTCACCGAGGCGTTGTGGCGGCAGATGATCGGCTGGTTCGTCCAGTACGAGGAGGAAAAGCTGCGCCGCTCGCTCGAGGGCAACGACGGGCGAGGCGGCTGAGGTGGAGATCATTCCCTTCGATCCCGCCACGCTGTTGAAGATCGCGCTCTTCAATCCCGTCGTGATCATCGTCGCCTTTCTCATGGGGCGGCGCGCCGACCAGTGGCAGAAGCTCATCGTCGCCGCCTTCGCCGCCTCGCTCGCCGGCTACGCGCTCTATTGGCTCGTCGCCGCCGTCGGGCTGATGCCGGTGCACGCGCTGGGCGGGGAAGCCGCCATCGTGCTGATGCAGTTCCTCTTCGGCCTCGTCTGGGCCGGCCTGGGCTACTGGCTGGTGCCGCTGCGCCGCTGATCATGTGCCGCACAGCGTGATGCGAAGCGGCCACGCATGGTGACTGATCGCGTCCGGCTCCTTGTTCAAGTCCGCAATTCACCACACAATCCGTGTTCGGACCGAACTCGGGGGGGACGATGCTCGGGCGTGTGCAGGTATCGGCACTGTTCGTCGTGCTCGCTTTGGGGCTCGCCTCGCAAGCGGCGCGTGGCGACCCGGCGCTGGCCTATCTGGAAAGCCTCAAGGGCAGCAGCGAGCGCTACAAGGCGCCGAGCGAGCTCGACGGGCGCTACACGGTCGCCCTCTACGTCAATGCCGCCGGCTCGGGTCCTTGGCGTCAGCGCATGTGGGTGCTGCATCGCGACGCCATCGGCGGGTCGTGGCGGCTGGCCATGTGGGACGAGGAACACTGGCGCAAGGCCAAGCTGCCTGAAGGCGAGGCACCCTCGTACAGCTGGCCGGTGTCCACGGGCCGCTACTATCGCGGCGACCCGTTCTCGGGGCCGACGCCAACGGGCGTCTTTGCGCTCGATGAGCGCAAGTGGCGCTACGGCCGCGGCTACACGGCCCCGGGCATGATCCACACCATGTATATCGACTTTCATTACGACAACGGCCGCCGCTCGGGCGTTGCCTTCCACGGCACGCTGCCCGGTCGCTACCGGCGGCTCGGCAGCATCGACTCGCACGGCTGCATCCGCATGAAGCAGAAGAATGCGGCGTCGCTTTTCGACCGCATCACCGGCCGCGACCGTGCGCTTGCCGCGGACATGCGCTGGGGCGAGGTGCCGCGCTTCTGGATATCCGAGCGCGGCCAGAACAGGTCCGGCTACACGCGCGATGGCACCCCACATCCGGCCGAGACGCTGGTCGCCGACCTCTCTCCGATCGAGATCGCCGCCACGACCGCCTCGGACGCGGGCCTATCCTCCGTGCTGACCAAGCCCGGCTTCCGCGCCATCGCCGTCATCTTCGAAAACTAGGCCGCCCGCGGCGCTGCCTGAAAAGGGCCACTTCTTTCCGGCATTCGCTGTCCTGCGGGGACGAGGTTCACAACGTCGTCCGGGGGTTTTGCGTAATGACGGAGTTGAACACGGCACAGGCGCGGCCTGCGAAGGGCGCGCTCGTGATCAGCAGAGGTGTCACTATCATCGGCGCTTTGTCGCTCGATGGCCAGGTTCTCATCGAGGGGACGATCGACGGGGAGGTGCGCTGCTCGACGCTGCAGATCACCGAGCGCGGCGAGGTCGAAGGCCTCATCGTCGCCGACAAGGTCGAGGTGCTCGGCGAATTCAGCGGCGCCATCTACGCCCGCGAGCTGGTGCTCGGCGCCGGCTGCAACGTCGAGGGCCAGATCTATCACCACAAGCTCATTCTCGAGGAAGGCTGCTATTTCGAGGGGCAATCCCGCCGGCACGGCGATCCCCTCAAGATTGCGCCGCTTCCGTACGAGGATGAACCGGCACCTGGCGAGTACGCCTAGTGTCCTGATCGCAAAATTCGTCTCAATGTGTGATGTAGCGGACTTCGATCATCACACTAGGCGCACAACTTGCCCCCGAGCGCGCCCTGCGATAACGAGGGCGCGCGAAGGAGCACCCCTATGCAGGACACCGCCCAGAACCCGGCCAAGGCCACCAAGAGTAAGAACTTGATCGAGGGCGCCACCGGCGAGTGGGAGGTCATCGTCGGCCTCGAGGTGCACGCGCAGGTCGCCTCGCGCTCGAAGCTGTTCTCCGGCGCCGCCACCGAGTTCGGCGCCGAGCCCAACAGCCACGTCTCGCTCGTCGATGCGGCAATGCCCGGCATGCTGCCGGTGATCAACGCCGAGTGCATCGCCCAGGCGGTGCGCACCGGCCTCGGCCTCAAGGCGGCGATCAATCTGAAGAGCGTGTTCGACCGCAAGAACTACTTCTATCCGGATCTGCCGCAGGGCTATCAGATCAGCCAGTACAAGCAGCCGATCGTCGGCGAGGGCGAAGTCGAGATCGACGTCGACGGCGAGACGATGAAGGTCGGCATCGAGCGCCTGCATCTGGAGCAGGACGCCGGCAAGTCGATCCACGACCAGCACCCCGATTATTCCTACGTCGATCTCAACCGCTCCGGCGTCGCCCTGATGGAGATCGTCTCGCGCCCCGACATGCGCTCCTCCAAGCAGGCGCAGGCCTACGTGACGAAGCTGCGCACCATCCTGCGCTACCTCGGCACCTCCGACGGCGACATGGAGAAGGGCAACCTGCGCGCCGACGTCAACGTCTCGGTGCGCAAGCCCGGCGGCAAGCTCGGCACGCGCTGCGAGATCAAGAACGTCAACTCCATCCGCTTCATCGGCCAGTCGATCGAGGTCGAGGCGCGCCGCCAGATCGACATCCTCGAAGCCGGCGGCAGGATCGACCAGGAGACGCGGCTGTTCGACCCCGGCAAGGGCGAGACGCGCTCCATGCGCTCGAAGGAAGAGGCGCACGACTATCGCTATTTCCCCGATCCCGACCTGCTGCCGCTCGAGCTGACGATGGAATACGTCGGCGAGCTCGAGGCGCACCTGCCGGAGCTGCCCGATGCCAAGAAGCAGCGCTTCATGCAGGATTTCGGCCTGTCGGACTACGACGCCAACGTGCTCGTCGCCGAGCGCGAGTTGGCCGACTACTTCGAGACCGTCGCCAAGGGGCGCGACGGCAAGGTCGCCGCCAACTGGGTGAACAACGAGCTGTTCGGCCGTCTCAACAAGGAGGGCAAGTCGATCACCGACTCGCCCGTCACTGCGGCGCAGCTCGGCGCCATCGTCGATCTCATCGCCTCGGGCACCATCTCCGGCAAGATCGCCAAGGACCTGTTCGAGATCGTCTGGTCGGAGGGCGGCGACCCGGCGGAGATCGTCGACAAGCGCGGCATGAAGCAGGTGACGGACACCGGCGCCATCGAGAAGGCGATCGACGAGATCATCGCCGCCAACCCCGACAAGGTGGAGCAGGTGAAGGCCAAGCCCACCATGCTCGGCTGGTTCGTCGGCCAGGTGATGAAGGGCACCGGCGGCAAGGCCAACCCCGCCGCGGTCAACGACATCCTGAAAAAGAAACTCGGCATCTGAGCTGCCGCGACGGAGTTGCGCGGGCCCGTGTCCCAGAGAGCCGGCAGCGCCCCCCTTGCGCGTCGCCTAATGATGTAGCATATGAAGTTACATGAGACGGGACAGCAGACTATCGGCCGTGCTCCACGGCCTCCTACATATGGCGGCGCAGGGCAAGCCGATGACGTCGGCCGAACTCGCCGTCTGCATGAATACGAATGCCGTCGTCGTCCGGCGCACCATGGCCGGGCTGCGCGAGGCGGCCTTTGTCCAGTCGGTCAAGGGGCACGGCGGCGGCTGGACGCTCGCCTGCGATCTCTCGAAGATCACGCTCAAGGACATCTACGACGCGTTGGGATCGCCAACGGTGCTTGCTATCGGCATTCACCTCGAGCACCCGTCGTGTCTCGTCGAGCAGGCCGTCAACCGGGCGCTCTCGCCTGCCTTCGGGGAGGCTGAGCGCTTCCTGATCGACCGCCTCGCAACCGTCACCCTGGCCCAGCTGGCCGAGGACTTCCGCTCGCACGCCAGCAAGCGACACTCTCAAAAGCAAAGGCGACAAAAGCATGCTTGATGCGATCATCATCGGCGGCAGCTACGCCGGACTTTCCTCAGCGCTGCAACTTGCCCGCGCGCGCCGCAAAGTTCTGGTGATCGACGGTGGCCAGCGGCGCAATCGCTCCGCCGCAGCCGCGCACGGCTTCCTTGCCCAGGATGGCCGTCCGCCTGGTGATATCGTGGCCGACGCCCGCACGCAGCTCTCAGGCTACCCAAGCGTGCAATGCATCGACGGCTTCGTCGAGAAGGCAATGCCTGCAGCCGACGGGTTTTCCGTCGTCACAACCAATGGTGAAGCGTTCAGCGCACGGCGGCTGATCCTTGCCCTGGGCGTTGTCGATGAGCTTCCCGATGTCCCCGGCCTTGCCGAGCGGTGGGGGACGAGCGTGTTCCACTGCCCTTATTGTCATGGATACGAGCTCGACCAGGGTGCGGTCGGCGTCCTCGCCGTTTCGCCTTTGTCGCTGCATCAGGCGCTGATGCTGCCGGATTGGGGGCCGACGACTTTCTTTCTCAACGGTGTGTTCGCGCCCGACGGAGCGCAGCTCGCCCAACTGCATAAGCGCAACGTGCGCATTGAGCGCGAGCCGATCCGACGGCTCACGGGGCCGGAACTGAGCGTTGAGCTTCGCGACGGCCGCTCGCTTTTCCTAAAGGGGTTGTTCACGGCCACACGCACCTGCCCTACAGGCGACCTCGCCGAGCAGCTCGGTTGTGCGATGGAGGACGGTCCGCTCGGACCGTTCATCAAGACCGACGACTTCAAGGAAACGACCACGCCGGGAGTTTACGCCTGCGGGGACGCGGCGCGAGCCATGAGCTCGGTTGTCCTGGCCGTCGCCGACGGTGCCATGGCGGGCGTTGGTCTGCATCGCTCGCTCATCTTTGGCGAAGAGCCGGCGATGGCTCAACGCGCATGATCCGTCGGTGGCGCCGTCGTCAACGACATCCTGAAAAGGAAAGCCGGCATCTGAGGGTGGTCCTACAGCCCCGACCGAGACGCGTCAGCCTGTGTTGGCAATTGTCAGCGCGCGCTTCGCGTCCACCCGAATAGCTTGCAGAGAGGCGATGGCGTCGTCCACGAACCGGTCGATGTCCGTGTCCGTCGCCAGGTGCGGCGAGATCGCGAGATCGGCCGCCCGGCTCAGTGCGCTCGACTTTACGTAGAACTGAATGTGCAAATCCGGCGGGCGATGCCTGTGCACATCGCTGATGAGATGGAAGCCAAACCTTCCCTTCGTCTCTTGGGTCATCTCTTGGATCATCGCCGAATGCCCTCCCTAAGAGCTCGCTCGCGCCGCGGCTTCGACGGTGCGGCCAATAGGCGCGCATGGCGAGCGCGTTGAACGCTCGTCATGCTGCCTATCCAGCATCACCGGCCGATCTGGCCAGGTGTCAGGCCGTCAGATGGCCATGCTCGTTGGTCGACCAGATCGCGAGCACGATCACCGCGATACCGGCCAACACGTGCGTGAGCACAGCGGCGTCCGATCCAGTGAAACCCAATACCCACGGTGAGATCACGAGCCAGGCGCCCAATAGGCCGCTGACCACGTCCTCCCAGGTATGGAAGGCGAACAGCGCCATGAGCGCCATCACAGCGATGATGCCGCCCACCACATACGCATTAAGCACGGCGAGCTGTTCTGTTCCGAAACCGAAGAGCCACGGTGAGAAGAATAGCCCTACGCCGAGCAGAAAATTCAGCGTGTCCTGCCAGTAGCCGGAGAGCCTTTCGAGTAGTGACATTGCCAACCTCCATTGGTCGACATGGCGGGAGGTTCAAGTCCTGCCCGCATCTATACAGATGATCTAAGTATCGGCGCGGATCGTTCAATGCTGCGGACGTACTGCCTCGGCGCGCGCGTGATCGACAAGCTGTTTATCGGCCCCGCCGCGGAGACGGATGGCCAGACCGGCTATGAAGTTTTGGCGTCTCGGCGGCTACGGCCGCTACGAATTCGAGCTGTCGGGGGGCCCCACCCTGGACCTCGGCCTGGCGGCCGGCCACCAGTTCGTCGGTGGCGACGGCAGCGCGGGACCCGCGGGCGGCGCCGGCACATACGGCACGTTCGAAATCACCACCGATTTTTGAAGCGCGTGAAAGCCCTACCGGCGGTGAGGGGCTCGTCTGCGCAGATCGTCGTCCAGCGTCTTACGCTCCTGGCGGCAACTGACGAGGATGAGCGCGGCGCGATCCCAGTCGTCGTCAGTCAGCGCGCCGGAGGCGAGCAGTTGGCTGATCTCGGCGGCGCCAGCGCGGATCGCCTTGAGCCTATGCGTCATCGCTTCGCGGTCGTTGGCTAGGCTGGCCATGCCTATCCTCCTATGCTCGTTAGCGTCGCGAAGGAAGTAGCGAAATCGGGCATGCGTTTGGCGATACGTTCAACTTTACCGCATCGTCCGACACATGCGCAGGATCGCGCGGTGTTTGGCGCCGTACCGCGGGCCCCGGACGCCTGTTATTATCATTCTGGCCAAATCTCGTCGGCAGTCCTGAGGCAGTAGCGCATGAGCGGCGATGCACGCCAGTTCGCGCCGTCGACGGCGCGCAATCGCGATCCGATCTGGGCCGTGTTGCACCCCGAGCTGCCCTCGCGCGGGCTGGTGCTCGAGGTGGCGAGCGGATCGGGCGAGCACACGGCGCATTTTGCGCGCCTCGCCGGTCCGCAAATCGTCTTTCAGCCCAGCGACCCCGAGGCACAGGCGCGCGCCAGCATAGACGCGTGGGCCGCCAATTCGGGGCTGACGAACATTCTCCCGGCATTGGCGCTCGATGCTGCCGCCGACGCCTGGCCGATCGCGCGCGCCGACGTCGTCGTGTGCATCAACATGATCCACATTGCGCCGTGGGACTCGACCGTCGGGCTCGTGCGCGGCGCCGCGCGCGTCTTGCCGCCCGGCGGCATGCTGTTCCTCTATGGCCCCTACAGGCGCGCCGGCCACCACACGGCGCCGAGCAACGCGGCCTTCGATGCGGACCTGCGCCGCCGCAACCCCGCCTGGGGCGTGCGCGACCTTGAAGCCGTCGCCGACCTCGCAGCCGCCGCCGGCTTCACGCCGCCGGTCGTCGCCGAGATGCCCGCCAACAATCTCTGCGTCCACTTCCGCCACAGCGCGGCGTGAACGTTGTCGAAGGTAATCGGGGGCGTGTTCCAGCGGGAACAGAGTTCAGCCGCGGACGGTGTCAACGTTCCTACATCGAGACCGGCACAGCCTGCTCGACGGAATTTTGACGCAGCCATTGAACCCCAAAGGATCAGATCAAATGAACTCCCGCATCCTCGTTCTCGCCACTGCCGCCCTGATGTTCGCCGCGCCGCTTTCGGGTGCGGCTCAGGCCGGGCGCCTGACCGATCTTGCCAAGGCATCGCTGAAGCAGAACGCGAAGCTCGTGAAGAAAAGCATCAAGCTGAATGCCTTCATCCTCAAGTGCGCGCTCAACAAGAACGGCGGCTGCGGCTTCAAGGACTAGTCCCAGCACAATCGACGTCCCGCGCGCCTCCCCGGCGTGCGGGACGTCCGACCCCTTCTGATCAGCGACGCCTCCTCCTGGCCCTTAGGGCATCCCCGCTGGCGACGCGTGGAACTAATCCCCACGGCGCGCGAACTAATCCCCGCTCCTCCCCCCTGTGCGTACACTCCCCATCCCGCCCCGTTGAGGGGTCGATCTCGAGGCGTTCCTGTATCGAGGGCGGGCTGCAGGTCGGGTACACGTGCTGTCACGCGCAGCACGACTACCTGAGGCTCGCCACGCCCACCCGGTGAGAGTCCGGGAGGGGGAAACCCCTGAAACGCCGTGGGTATGCCCATAATCCTGCTGCGGGGCGGCAACCGTCGCTCAAAAAACAAAACAGCTTCGCGGCGTTTCCCGCCCCGCAGCCCCTCTCATTCGCATACCTCGGGACGCACGTCCGCGAGATCGCCAACGCTTGCCTGTCAGCCGGACGCGTGAAATCGTAACCGGCTGCTGGCATGCTGCGCGCCGTCAACGGGAGGGAGCAGCCATGACCGGAAACGTCGTCCTCATTCACGGCGCCTTCTGCGGCGGCTGGTGCTTCACCGACATCATGCCGACGCTGGCGCAGCGCGGCTGGACTTGCCAGGCGCCCGATCTGCCGTTCCACGTCCCCGGCCCCGCGCGCACGCCGGACCCGCAGCTCGCCAAGCAGAGCATCGCCGACTACACGCGCGACATGGCGGCCTTCATCGCCCGCATGCCCGAGCCGCCGGTGATCGTCGGCCACTCCATGGGCGGGCTCATCGGCCAGCAGCTCGCGGCGCAAGGGCTGGCACGCGCGCTCGTGCTGCTCGCCCCGGCGGGGCCGTGGGGCGTGCTGCCGTCGACGCAAGCGGAGATGACGCTGGCCAAGGGCCTGATGCGGGCCTCGCCCTTCTGGGACAAGGCGCTGAACCCTTCGTTCGACGTGGCGAAGGGGGATTCGCTCGCCGGGCTCGATCCACAAGCACAGCGGCGCATCTTCGACATGTTCAGCGCCGAATCCGGGCTCGCGTTGTTCGAAATGTTCTTCTGGATGTTCGACGAACGACGCACGAGCGCCGTCGACGCCGCCAAGGTGACTTGCCCGGTGCTGGTGGTCTCCGGCTCCGACGACAAGGTGATCTCGCCGGTCACCGGCCGCAAAGTCGCCGCCCTCTATGCCGACGCGACGTTCGAGGAGGATCCAGGCCGCGGCCACTTCCTCATCATGGAAGAGGGCGCTGCCAAGCTCGCCGCCCGCTGCACCGATTGGCTCGCCGAGGTCACCAAATGACGCCGCGCCAGTGGCACCGGCCGCCGCTCCGAGGCTATGATCGCCGCCGCGGTGCGAATAGCGCCGCGCACGAGAGGTAAAACGCCCTGCGCTCGCTCCCGCTCCACATCCTGCTTGCAGCGGCGCTGCTGTTCCTGGCGGTGGCGTTGCGCATTGCCGACCCCGAGCCGGTGGCGCGGCTGCGCCTTGCCGTGTTCGACACCTATCTCAATTTGTCGCCCCGCGAGGTTGACCCGGCACTGCCCGTGCGCATCGTCGACGTCGACGACGCTTCGCTGGCGCGCATCGGCCAGTGGCCATGGCCGCGCACGCGCCTTGCCGAGATCATCGACAAGCTGAAGGCCGACGGCGCGCGCACGATTACGCTCGACCTCATTCTCGCCGAGCCGGACCGCCTGTCGCCGGCGGAGTTTGCCAAGCTGTTCGCGGACCAGCCTGGCCTGGCGCCGCTGGTCGGACAGGCGTCGCAACTGCCCTCGAACGATGAGCGGCTCGCGGCGGCCATCGCCACGGCGCCGGTCACCATCGGCCTTGCCGGCGAGACGGCGGGCGACAAGCCGCCGCCCAAGCCGCATGCCAGCTTCGTCATTGCCGGCGATGATCCGCTGCAGTTCGTGCCGCAGTTCAAAGGCACCGTCGAAAGTCTGCCGGCGCTGACCAAGGCGGCGCGCGGCCTCGGCGCCGTCAACTGGCTGCCCGAGCGCGACCAGGTCGTGCGCCGCGTGCCGCTGCTGCTCTCCATTGCCGGCACGCTCTATCCGTCGCTGCCTTTAGAGACCCTGCGCCTCGCCATGAACGAGACGACGGTGTTCGTGCGCTCGTCCGGCGGCAGCAGCGTCACCGCCTTCGGCCAGCGCACCGGCATCGAGCATGTGCGCGTCGGCCAGACCGTGCTGCCGACCGACGGCGACGGCGAGCTGTGGCTGCGCCTCACGCGGCCCGACGCGCGCCGCTACATCTCCGCCCACCGCGTTCTCGACGGCACGCTCGACGCCAAGGAGGTCGCCGGCCGCGACATCCTCGTGGGCACCAGCGCCGTCGGGCTGCTCGACCTGCGGGCGACGCCGCTCGATTCCGCCGTGCCGGGCGTCGAGGTGCACGCCCAGGCGCTGGAGCAGATGCTCAATGGCGACCATCTGAGCCGGCCGCCCTTTGCCACCGGGCTCGAACTCGTCTACTTGGTTGCCGCCGGCGCGGCGCTGGCGTGGCTGATCGGGCGCCTCGGCGCCATCGGCGCGGCAGTCATCGGCGCCGGCGCGGTGCTCGTCGTCTTTGCGGTGTCGTGGCTCGCCTACACCAACGCCGGCCACCTGCTCGACCCGGTTTATCCGTCGATCGCCCTGCTCTT
This sequence comes from uncultured Alphaproteobacteria bacterium, assembly GCA_963795225.1. Taxonomy (GTDB): domain Bacteria; phylum Pseudomonadota; class Alphaproteobacteria; order Rhizobiales; family Hyphomicrobiaceae; genus Hyphomicrobium_A. The sequence continues at coordinate 40,425 of CAWCHB010000023.1, forward strand.
CGTCTACCTTGCCACCTCGCTCACCGGCTACATCGCCACCGAGCGCGAGCGCAGCCGCGTGCGCTCCGCCTTCGGACACTACGTCGCCGCCCCGCTGGTCGAGGAGCTGGCGCGCAATCACGACAAGCTGAAGCTCGGGGGGGAGACGCGCGAGGTAACGGTGCTGTTCGCCGACGTGCGCGGCTTCACCAACATCGCCGAGGGCCTGACGGCCGAGCAGCTGATCGCTTTCCTCAACCGGCTGTTCACGCCGCTGTCCGACATCATCCTGGAAGAGCGTGGCACCATCGACAAGTTCATGGGCGACGCGGTGATGGCCTTCTGGAATGCGCCGGTGCTGGAGGATGCGCACGCGGCCAGCGCATGTCGTGCGGCGCTGCGCATGCAGGCGCAGGTTGGGCGCCTCAACGATCTGTGGGCGGCGGAGGCGGCGGCGCGCGGCGAGGTGGTGGCGCACGTGCAGCTCGGCATCGGCCTCAACACCGGCGATTGCTGCGTCGGCAACGTCGGCTCGCCGCAACGTTTCGATTATTCGATCCTCGGCGACGTGGTGAACGTCGCCTCGCGCCTCGAAGGCACGACCAAGACGTACGGTGTGCCCATCATCGTCGGAGAGCAGACGGCGCTGGCGGCGCCGTCGCTCGCCTTCCTCGAGATCGCCTCGGTGAAGGTGCGCGGCAAGGAACGCCCCGAGCGCATCTATGCACTTCTCGGCGAGGAGGACGTGGAAAGTTCAGAGGGCTTCGCCAGGTTGAGCGGAGCGCATGCGCGGCTGCTGGCGGCGCTAGCCACCGCCGATGCAGCGGCGGCGCGGTCGGCGCTGACCGAATGTCGCGACCTCGGCGGAGCAGCGCTGTCGCGCCTCTATGACGACTATGAGCGGCAGCTCTCGGAGCGGCCGCCCGCAACCGTCGATGCTTAGCCGGCCTAGTATTTCTTCCCCTTGAAGGCCTTGGCGAGACCGTAGCCGACACCCAGTCCGATGCCGACGCCGATGCCGACCTTGACGCTCTTCTTGAGGATCTCGCGGCCGCGCGACTTGCGCTCGGGATAGTGGCGGGTCTCGCGCGGGTATTCGCGATATTCGATTTTCTTTTTCAGCTTCACCTTGCGCGGCGGCGGCGTGTAGTCGTCATCGTGGTCGATCTTCGGCGGCTTCGTCTTCTGCGGCCGCTCGGGCTCACGGTAGTCGTCGTCGTTATCCTCGGTGCCGCCGAGCACGATATCATCGCGCGTAAAGATCGGAGTGGGATCGATGTAAGGCGGCGATACGACGAACGGGAAGGCGGTGTCGAAGGAGATGTCCTGCTTGCGGTTCGTCTGCGACCACTTCGCCGGCTTCTCGACCTCGTCGGCGGTGATGCGGATGAGCTTGCCGGGTTCATCGTGCACGAGGCATTTGCCGCTCTGCGTGCACACCTCGACGCCGCCCTCGATGAGCAGCAGCAGCGTTTCGCGGGCGTTCTCGACGTAAACGTCGAAGATTGTGCCGCGCACGGTGATGGAGGCGGCCGGCATGCGGATCACGTAGGCCGGTTTGACGGCGATGCCGGTGATGAAGCGGAAGGTGCCCTTGACGAGATTCATGACGATGGCCCCGCCGCTGATGTCGGGATCGTAGACGAACTTGTCGAGCAGCAGCCGCGATCCGGGGCCGAGCGCCAGCTTGGTGCGATCGTTCAGCTCGATCTCGCTGCGGCTGTCGGCATCGGTCTCGATCAGCTCCTGCTGACGCACGTCGTCGCCGGACGAGAGCTGCCGCGGCTCGCCGTCCGTCTCGAGGCTGGCGGTGACGTAGTTGACGACGGTGACGGCCGAGCCGATCGGGTCGTTCGGCGCCGCCTGCACCCCGCCGCTCAGCAGAAGCGTCGATATGAATAGCGCTGGGATCGATAAGCGCATGGCGGCCAACTTCCGGGGTAGGTCGGCAATTTCTCCTGCCGCTATCGGCAGATGTGCCAGTGCGCCACGAATGCGTGCTGCGGGCTGTTCCCCAGGGAACACCCTGGCCGGACGCCACACTTTTACCCGCCACGCCGGGTTGACCTTCGAAGCGGGCTGACTACATCAGGCCTAGGGCGCCGGGCACACGAGGGGCATCATCCGCGCATGACCATCCGCGACACGACGGCCGGCTACGGGCTGCCGACGCGCATCGTCCACTGGCTCATGGCCGTGGCGATCATCGGCCTGTACGTACTCGGGCTTTGGATGGTCGACCTTAACTACTATAGCCCCTACTACCGCTCCGCCCCTGATCTGCATCGCAGTGTCGGCATGCTGCTGTTGGGGCTGCTGGTCGTCCGCTTCGTCTGGCGCTTGTTCAACGACAAGCCGAGCGATTCCGAGCTGACGGCGTTCGAGCGCTTCACCGCGGCGATCGTGCATTGGGGTTTCTATCCGCTGCTCCTGGCGCTGCTGGTGAGCGGCTACCTGATGTCCACCGCCGACGGTCGCCCGATCGAGGTCTTCGACTGGTTCAGCGTTCCCGCGCTCATTCACGACAAGGGCATGGAGAAGACGGCGGGCGAGATTCACGAGTTGCTCGCCGATATCACCATGGGGCTCGTCATCGTGCATACGCTTGCCGCACTCAAGCATCACTTCTGGGACCGCAGCCGCGTGCTGGCGCGCATGTGGTCCGGACCCGCAAACGACAAATAAAATCATCTCAGGAGTTCGCCGTATGAAGCTGTCCCCCGCCTCGCTCGCCCTCATCGCCGCCCTGCTCACGTCAGCTCCGGCGAGTGCGGCCGACTACGTCATCGATACCGACAAGGCGCACGCCTTCATCAATTGGAAGATCAAGCACCTTGGGTTCAGCTGGCTGCACGGCCGCTTCGACACGTTCAAGGGCACGTTCGCGTTCGACGAGGCCAAGCCGGAAGCCTCCAAAGTGAAGGTCGAGGTCACCACCGACAGCATCAACTCCAATCACGCCGAGCGCGACAAGCACCTGCGCGGCAAGGACTTCCTCGATACCGCCCAATTCCCCACGGCGACCTTCGAAAGCACCGCGGTAAAACTGAACGGCGACAAGGCGACGATCACCGGCAACCTCACCCTGCATGGCGTCACCAAGGAGATCGTCATCGAAGCGGCGCGCGTCGGCGGCGGCACCGACCCGTGGGGCGGCACGCGCGAGGGCTTCACCGGGACAGCGACGCTGCCGCTCAAGGATTTTGGTATCAACTACAACTTGGGTCCGACGGCCACCGCCGTGGAGCTGACGCTCGATATCGAAGGCGTCCGGCAATAGGACAAACGCCGCGCCAACGTCACTCGCCATTAACCGAGGTAATTGGTCAGGTAGCTGAGCATCCCTAAAAAACCCTTTGCAACAAGGGCTAAGTAACTCGCGCGTGAGATGGTCGCAGGGGTGCAAGGGCGATTGGACCGCGGGATATTCCCGGGGGCCTTGGCCATGCGCACATCTGCAAAGGGGCGGGATGGCCCCAGGAGCGACAGTTGCCAGCCGCGCCGACACCCACGCCGCCGACGACGAGCCACCGTTCCGATATCCTTCGGGGCCGTAGCGTGCCGTCGCGCCGTCTGGCGAAGACCATTCGCGTGCACGACATCAAGGGCGAGCGCGCCATTGCCTTGGCGCAAGCCGTCATCGCCGGACTCATACTCGTGCTGCATACGGCCGGCCTGCCTGGCACCCCCGGGCTGCATGCATGGGGCCTCGCAGCGCTGGCGGCGCTGGTCATCAGCTCTGCCGTCCGCTGGGCGCTCACGACTGACGACAAGCTCCCCGAGTCGCGGCTCGATGCGCTAAGCGTCTTGGACGTCTGCCTCGTCATCGGGCTCATCTGGAGCTATCAGGTCGACGTCGGCGCTTCGGTCGGTGTGATGATCAAGCCGCCGGCCTTCGCCATCCTGTTGCTCATCGTCGGCGTGCGCGCCTTGCGGTTCCATCCGCGCCCGATCGTCATCACCGGCCTTGCTGCCGTGGCCGGGTGGAGCCTGCTTGTCTGTGCGGCGACGCTGACCAAAGGTGTTGATCCGCTGACCGCGGACTACTCGACGTACATCGCTCAGTTGCAGGCGCTTCCCGTCGCCGAGATGGTACGCCTCGCCGCCTTGGCCGGACTGGTGGCCGTGCTAGCCATTGGGACACGAAGCGCGCGCCGTGTTCTCGGGCGGGCCGCGCATGCTACGGACTATAGCGAAGCACTGGAGGCGGCGCGCCAGCATCTACACCAATCGGCGCATGCACGTGAGCGGGCCGAAAATGCCCTTGCCGCGCTCGATGCGCGCGAAGCCGAGCTCAGCGAGCAGAACCGGTTGTTCAATGCCGCCATGGATAAGATGACCCAGGGTCTGTGCATGTTCGACCAGAACCAGAACCTGCTCGTGTGCAACGACCGCTATATCGAGATGTACGGTCTTTCGAAGGAGCTTGCGAAGCGCGGCACGCCGTTCCGCAAAATCGTCGAGAGCCGCATCGATAAGGGTCTGTACGTCGGCGACAACGCCGAGGCCTACCTCGACGAGCGCCTGGCATCGGCGCGCGAGGCGGTGCGCAATACGCGACTGCACGAGCTGAGCGACGGGCGCGTCATCGCCATCGCGCACGAGCCCCTGGAGGGCGGCGGATGGGTCGCGACGCACGACGATGTCACGCACCTGCGGCGCATCGAGGCGAAGCTGTCGCACATGTCGCGCCACGATGCGCTTACCGACCTGCCGAACCGCGTGCAACTGCGCGAGCGCATGCAGCAGGTGCTCTCCACCGATCCGCAGGAGGGGCGCTTCCTCGTCGTGCTGTTGCTGGAGATCGATCGGTTCAAGGAGGTCAACGACTCCGTCGGGCCTTCGATCGGCGATGCGCTGTTGCAAAGCATCGCCCAACGGCTACGCCGCCGCCTCGAAGGCGCGGATATGATCGCGCGCATCGGCGGCGACGAGTTCGTCGTCCTGCAATTGGCCGAGGAGCCGGTCGCCGCGGCCGACGCTCTCGTCAAGCGCGTGCACAGCGTTCTCGGTACCTCGTTCGATATCGACGAGCATTCTGTCTCTATTACCGTGAGCGTCGGCGTTGCCATCGGTCCGGTCGACGGCGCCGAGCCCGACGAGCTGCTAAAGAACGCCGATCTGGCGCTCGGTCGCGCTAAGCTCGACGGTCCAGGCCACTCACGCTTCTTCGAGCGGGAGATGGATGAACGTATGCGCGCGCGCCACAAGCTTGAGCACGATATGCGCGTCGCCCTGCGCGAGGGTCAGTTCGAGCTCTACTACCAGCCGCAGCTCAATCTCGAGAACGGCGACATCGCCGCCTTCGAAGCCCTGCTGCGCTGGAACCACCCCGAGCGCGGGTTGATCCTGCCCTCCGAGTTCGTGCCGCTGGCGGAGGACACCGGCTTCATCGTCCCGCTCGGCGAGTGGGTGCTGCGCCAGGCATGCGACGAGGCGTCCTCGTGGCCGCGCGGTTTGCGCGTAGCCGTCAACTTGTCGATCGCCCAGTTCCGCTCCGGAGCTGTGCGCCAGTCGGTGATCGCGGCGCTGGGCGGATCGGCCCTGCCGCCCAATAGCCTTGAGCTTGAGATCACCGAGTTCGTCCTCATGCAGGAGGACGGGCGCGTCGTCGAGGTGCTGGAGAAGCTGCAGGACATCGGCGTCGGCCTTGCCCTCGACGACTTCGGCACCGGCTTTTCCTCGCTCAGCTATCTGACGCGCATCCGCTTCGACAAGATCAAGATCGACAAGCACTTCATCTCCGACCTGCGCGGCGACCCGAACAGCTCGCTGGCGGTCCTGCGTTCGGTGGTGGCGTTGGCGAAAAGCCTCGGCATCACGACGGTGGCCGAGGGCGTCGAGACGAAAGAGCAGCTCGATCTCGTGCGCCATGAAGGCTGCACCGAGGCGCAAGGGTTTTACGTGGGCTTGCCTATGGGCGCCGAAGCCGTCGCCAAGCTGCTTGCCGGGCGTAAGCACCGCGCACCGCGCCCGTCAAAGCGCGCGTCCTGACGTCCCGCCGTCATTGATCCGAGTTGACCGGCCACGGCCACGCTTCCTCGTGTCCGTCCTCGGTCTCGAGGCCGGCCTCGAAGAAGTCCAGACCCATAGACGGCGGCGGGTTCGGCTCACCCACCGGTCGCTGCGGCGCGCTCTCTGGTTGCTGGGACGGCAGGGCGAGATCGACTGTCCTCGACGCCGCGGCCGGTGTCATATTGAGGGGCAGCAAGAGCAATGCAATCAAGCCGGTACGAAACATTGCGCAATCTCCGAAGGCCGCTTCGGCTTGCTACGACGGCCCCGATTAAAGAAGGGTCGGCAGGAACATCGGCAGTTGATGCAATTACGATGGTGCGGCATTTGCGACGGGACGACGCCGCGCGCCCGGAAGTCGCCGCACTGCCGGTCAAGGTCTTCGACGCCAGGAGTATGGTCGATGCACCAACACGCCCGCCAGTCTCTGCGCTGGGAACATCGCATCCGCAGCGAGGCGCCCTTCTTCGTCGGCACGGTGCCGCTGGTGCTGATGATCGGACTTGCCACCGGTCAGAGCGTTACCCTCGGCCTCGAGGACGAGAATATACTGCTGTTGGCGCTCACGCTGATGGTCAGCATTCTTACATTCGGTGGGGCGCGCACCAACGTTCTGCAGGGGGCCGTTCACCTGTTGCTGTTCTTCACCTATCTGGTGCTTATCTTCAACCCGTGACGGCCCGAGCGAAACGAGAGCCGAAGGCATTGTTTACCCGGCGGTCGTATAGGATCGCCGGCGAGAGAGGAACCACGATGGCGAAGGCCGGTCAGTCAGCGACAGCCACCGATGCGGCGGCGCTGGAGATTTTCCAGAACCAGTGGGACGTCTATCGCAAGTTTCTCAAGCACGACTATCTGTCGAACGCCGAGGCGGCAGCAGCGCTCCGCGCATTTCTCACCGGCGAGGTAGCGCGTCCGTATCGATTTCTCGATCTCGCCTGCGGCGATGCCAGTGGCATCGTGCCGGTGCTGGCGCAGACTCCGATCGAGCAGTATCGCGGCGTCGACCTTTCGGCTCCGGCGCTGGAGTTGGCAAAGGACAATCTTGCGGCGCTTCCTGCACGGTCATGCTCGACGAAGCCGATTTCAGCACGGCGATGCGCGGCCAGCGACAGCCCGAAGACATCGTGTGGATCAGCCTCTCGCTGCACCACCTCGATACCGATGCCAAGCTGGCCTTCATGCGCGACGTGCGCCAGGGCCTCGAAGCGGGCGGCGCGTTCCTCGTCTACGAGCCGACACGTCGCGACGGCGAGGAACGTCCAGCCTACCTCGATCGGTTCGAGGACATCGGCCGCCGCCAATGGACCGAGCTGACACCAACGGAGTTCGCCGAAGCGCTGAAGCACGTGCGCACCTGCGATCTGCCCGAGACGGTGTCGGAGTGGGAGCGACTCGGCCGCGACGCGGGGTTTGCCTCATCGCGCGAGCTCTACAAGTCGCCGACCGATCTCTTCCGGCTCTTCCTTTACCGGCCTTGAGCTGCCTTGCATTTTTCACAAGCAGCCGCCATATACCGCCAGCCGGTGCGATCCGAGGTGGACCGCGCCCTCACGTTTTGGACTGAGATTGAGCGCGCCACCGGCCGTTTGCCTTACCCAATGACTGAGACCCCGCGCGATGGCGTGCCGCGCGGTGATTGGCTTTGTAAAGTGCGCCGGTTGGAAAAATACACTTATGGATCGTATTACTGGCACCGTGAAGTTCTTCAACTTCTCCAAGGGCTTTGGCTTCGTGCAGCCCGCCGATGGCTCGAAGGACGTCTTCCTTCACGTGAGTGCGCTTGAGCGCGCCGGCATCAACGGCCTCAACGAGGGCGACAAGATCAGCTTCGTCGTCGAGGACGATCGCCGCGGCCGCGGCAAGCAGGCCGCCCAGGTCGAGCTGGCCTAACGTCCCCCCGACGTTGTCAAAATGAGAATGCCGCCGGGCCTCCCGGCGGCATTTTCTATTTGCGGTACGTCCTATGCGGCGGGACGGCGCACGATGATGGCGACGCTTTCGACGATCTCGGGGAATTCGCCGTCGGGCGCGATGGCCAGCAGGCGCTCGCGGATCTGTGCCTCGTAGGAGGTGCGTCCGTCATCGCCGAGCGCGGCCGGCGAGTTGGCCGAGAACGACAGCGCCCGCGCCACGATCTCTTCGAGCTTCGGCCTGCGCGGCTCGAACACGGAAATGCGCTCCACCTCGCTGAAAGCGCTGCGCATGAGCACGCTGGTGTGTTCCTCCCAGTCTTCGCTCTTGCGCCAACGGTAGAAATCGTCGAAGCGGCCGTGCGCATTGCGCAGCTCTTCGAACGCCTGGTGCCAATTGGAGCCGCCGCTGGGGTGCAGCTCGGTATTGACGAGGGCAACGGCGCCGCCCGGCGCGATCAGCTCGTCGAGCCGCTGCAACGTCGCCACACGATCCATCCAATGGAAGGCGCGGGCAATGGTGACGAGATCGAGCGGCGCCAGGTCGTCGCTGAGATCGAACGACGAGCCGACCCGCCACTCGATGGGCAGACCGGCGAGCGCCGACGCCTGCTCCGCCGCCGCGATCATCGCCGGATCGGCATCCATACCGATCGTCGTGCCGCTGTAGCGCGATAGCGGCAGCGTCAGCGAGCCAGGTCCGCAACCGAGATCCAGTACGCGCGAGCTTGCATCGAGGTTCGCCTCGCGCGCCAGCTTGGCGATGAGACGCTGGCGCATAGGCCGGGCGCCCGGCGATGTAGTGCGGGATCGCCGAGCTGAAACGGTCGGGCACGTAGGGAGCGATCAAGGCCATGCGCGGCACCGCGATTTGAGTTCGACGCAGATGCTAGGTAAGGCTCGTCGCCGCGCCGGGCAATGGCGAGGAGTTCCCTCAGGCCGCCGTGGAGCTCGTCGCCGCCGGCATCGCAGGGGCAACCGTCGCGTTTTTCAGCATCTCGGTCGCCTCCATGGCCGAGAGAACGGGCGCCAGGAAGGGACCTTGGCCCTGATCGCAGCCGGCGGCCATGAGAAATGTCGCCTGCGCCCGCGTCTCGACGCCGTCGCCGATGACATTGGCGCCAAGCTCGCGCCCGACTTGCACGCTGGCGCGCACGGCGCGCGCGCAGCCTTCATTGCGCAATGCACCGACGACCAGCCTGCGCGGCAGCTTTAGCCGCTGCACGGGCGCGTGCGCCAGGTAGCCGAGGCACGAATAGCCGTCGCCGAAATCGTTGATGGCCATGCGGAAGCCGAGAGCACGCAGACTATCCAGCGTCCCTGCGTGGCGCTGCGCCGCATGCATGAGGACGGGTTCGCTGAACCCCAGCTCTATCTGCTGCGGCGCGATGTCGTGCCTGTCGAGACACGTCTTGAAGTTACCAACGAGGTCCGCAGCCGCCTTGAGCTGTCCGCCGGAAATGTCGATGGCAAGAACGGGCGCCTCCAGCCCGTGATCCTGCCACAGCCGCAATTGCCGGCAGGCTTCGTCCAGGCCCCACTCGCTTACGGCGAGGATGGTGCCGGCGCGCTCGGCGATGGGGATGAAAACCGATGGCTTGATGATCCCGCGCGAGGGGTGGTTCCAGCGCACCTTCGCTTCGAGGCTGACGATGTGGCCCGTCGCGATCTCGACCTGCGGCTGATACGTTAGTTCCAGCTCGCCGCGCGCGATGGCCAACTGCAGTTCGCGCGCCAGCAGCACGCGCATGTGCACTTGGCGGTCGAGGTCGGAGTCGTGGAAACGATAGCGGTTGCGGCCGTCGTCCTTGGCCCGATAAAGAGCGAGATCTGCCTGTACCATGATGTCGGTCGCGGTGTTGGTCGCCGCAGTCGTCTGCGCGATGCCGATGCTGGCGGTGACGGCCACGTCATCGTGGCCGATGACGTACGGCGCGGCGATGACGGTGCCGATCTTCTCGGCCAGCGTTCCCGCATCGGCAGGGCCGGCGATGTTCGTCTGCAGGACGGCGAACTCGTCGCCACCGAAGCGGGCAACGAAATCGTTCTGTCGCACGGCCTTTCGCAGGCGTCCGGCGACCTCCACGAGCAAGGCATCGCCGGCCGCGTGACCGAGCGTATCGTTGACGTCCTTGAATCCGTCGAGATCGAGGAAGAGCACCGCCAGCTCCGACTTGTCGCGGTTGCGGGTACGCAGCGCGGAGTCGAGGTGCTCGAGAAACGTGCGCCGGTTGGCGAGGCCCGTCAGAGCATCCTCGCGCGCCATGGCGGCGATACGGGCGTTGGCCGCGTCGAGCTGATGCGCAAGGCGCACGTCGATGGTCAGGATCAGCATGGTGACGGCGAGGAAAATAAACGTCGACGCGGCGACGGCGATCGCCAGCCATTGCTGATCGACCTGCATGTCGGGCGCCGTGCAGATCGTGCCGGGGGCGAAGTTTGCTGCCTGCATGCCGACGTAGTGCATGGCTGAGATGCCAAACCCCATGGCGAGTGCACCAAGCAACCGCTTCCACATGACGTGGGCCATGGCTTCGCTGCGCAGCATGAAGGCCAGGGAAAGTGCCAGGCCGGAGGCAGCAATCGCGACGGCGATCGAGGCGGCGACGAGCGGAATGTCGTAGGTGAGAGGCGGCGTGATCTCCATTGCCGCCATACCCGTGTAGTGCATGAGCGCGATGCCGAGACCCATGGCGATCGCCCCGATGCCGAGGGTCCACACGCCGAACGCGCGCTCGCTGACGATGTAGAGCGCAAAGCCGGAGACGACGATGGCGATGGCGAGCGAAGCGACCGTCGTCTGCAAATCGTACGACATGGCGATCGGCAGCTTGAACGCCAGCATGCCGACGAAGTGCATCGACCAGATGCCGGTGCCCATTGCTATGGCGCCGCCGGCTAGCCAGTAGACAGCCGACCAACCTTTGGCGCTCGAAATATGCGCCGCCAACGCGAACGCGACATACGAAGCCGCGACGGCAACGATGAGTGACAGCCCGACAAGCTCTGGCGAGTAAGTTCCGGTCATATCCGAGACGCGCGGCCCGTTTCTGCTGCTGTGGCAGTGAAATACCGCTGCGGTGATCACCGGCAGCGGCAGGCCATCACTCTGCACCCGGAACGATTTACACGGGCTTATGGGCTCGCCTCAAAACGCGGCGAATTTGGCTAAATACAAAAGGATCACTTATGAACGGGTCGCACGGCGGCGATGATGTTGGTCTGCACCACGCCCTCGACCGGGGAAATTTTCTCGAGGATCGCCGTGTTGGCGTGCACGGTGGTTTTGCAATCGAGTTGGGCGACGATCTTGTCCTCGGCGAGAACAACGACGTTGGCGAACTTGCAGTCGCCCAGTTCCAGCGCCTTTAGCTTGTCGACGGTATCGGCGGCATTGGCCGCACGCAGCAATTCAATGAAGAGGTAGACGTTCACCATGATCTCGCTCCCGGCATGGCCTTGCGCGGCCCGCGGGTAAACGCATGCGGACCCGGAACGGATCCGCTACAGCGCAGCGATCTCTTGTCAATTGCGGTGGTGGCGCCGTCAGCCCTTGGCGGCCGTCTTGCCGCCGCGCTTCAGACCGGCAAGCTTCTTCAGGCGCTTGCGGGCGGCGGCGGTGTTGCCCTGGATGCGCGTCTTGGTCGTACGCGGGATCGCGCGACGGGCCTTCTTCTTGCGGGTCTCGACGTTGCGGAGGCTGCGTGTGCTGCTCATGGCCTTCACCAAAATTGATGGATTGGCGCTTGCAGCCGCGACGGCCCTCGAAGCGCGAAGTGGCTCGTCTAAGTCATTATGGCGTGGGGCGCAAGGCCCGGCGCCCTTGGGTGACATAAAACCGTAACAAGACTCCCTTAGCGGGTCCGGTCGGACCGCCAAGCCGAGCAATGGCCGGCGCAAACGCCAGACGAGGAAGCATGGCCTCAACTCAGGACGCAATTGCCGTTGAGGACGCGCCGCTGCGGCGCCAACGCAACAAGCGCCTGCGGCAGGCCGTGCATCGGCACAAGGCGGTGACCCGCCGGGGCATCCAGGAGCGGTTGTTCACGCTCGCCTTCAGCGGGCTTGTGTATCCGCAAATCTGGGAAGACCCGGTCGTCGATCTCGAAGCGCTCCACCTCAAGGAGGATGAGCATCTCGTCGCCATCGCGTCGGGCGGCTGCAACGTTCTCAGCTATCTTGCCGCGGCGCCGGTATCGGTCACCGCCATCGATCTCAATCCGGCGCACGTCGCCCTCAACAAGCTCAAGCTGGCGGCGTTGGCCAACCTGCCGGACTACGCCGCATTCCGCACGTTCTTCGCCGAAGCCAACCGGCAGCAGAACATCGAAGCCTATTTCGACTATCTGCGTCCGCATCTCGACGCAGCGACACGCAACTACTGGGAATCGCGCGATCGCATCGGCCGCCGCCGCATCGGCTATTTCGGCTCCAACGTCTACCGCCACGGCTTGCTCGGCAACTTCATCGGCGCCGGACATCTGTTGGCGCGCGCCCACGGCAAGAATCCACGGCGCCTGCTGGCCGCGCGGACGCGCAGCGAGCAGCAGCGCATTTTCGATAGCGAGCTGGCACCGCTTTTCCGCAAGCGGCACATACGCTGGCTACTCGACAAGCCGTCGGCGCTGTTCGGCCTCGGCATCCCGCCGTCGCAGTTCACGGCGTTGAAAGGCAATGAGGCGAGCATGGCCGACGTGCTGCTGGCGCGGCTGCAGCGCCTGGCCTGCGACTTCGACCTCAAGGATAATTACTTCGCCTGGCAGGCGTTTGGCCGCCGCTATGCCACCAACGAGCGGGCGCCGTTGCCGCCGTATCTGCAGCGCGAGGCCTTTGCGCGGCTGCGCAAGCGGGCGTCCGACATGACCGTCGTGCATGCCTCGTTCACCGAGCACCTCGCCGCCCTGCCATCGGCGTCGATCGACGCGTACGTGTTGCTGGATGCGCAAGATTGGATGACCGATGAGCAGCTCGGCGGGCTGTGGAGCGAGATCCTTCGCACCGCACGGCCCGGAGCGCGCGTCATCTTCCGCACCGCCGGGGAGGAGACGATCCTTCCAGGTCGCGTGCCGGGCGCCATCCTCGAGCGCTTCGTCTATGACCGGCAACGCTGCCGCGAGCTTACCGCGAAGGACCGCTCGTCGATCTACGGCGGCTTCCATCTCTATACGCTGGCTATCTGAGGATATTGCGCGTGGCCAATCCGGGCGTGTCGGCCGCTCAGCACATGGACGCTATCTACCGCTATCAGCGGTACGTCTACGATGCGACGCGCAAGTTCTATCTGCTCGGCCGCGACCGCGTGATCGACGAGCTGGCGCCGCCGCCCGGTGGCCGCGTGCTCGAGGTCGCCTGCGGGACGGGGCGCAATCTCATTGCCGCCGCGCGCCGCTATCCCGGCGCCCGCTTCTACGGCTTCGACATCTCCACCGCGATGCTCGACACCGCGCGCCGGCAAGTGCGCAAGGCGGCGCTCGACAAGAGCATCCACGTTGCGCATGGCGACGCGACCGACTTCTCGCCCGAGCGGCTGTTCGGCGCGCCGGCCTTCGATCGCATTTTCATTTCTTACGCGCTGTCGATGATCCCGCCGTGGCGCGCGGCGTTGCAGCAGGCGCTCGGGGCGCTCGCCCCCGGCGGCCGGCTGCTGATTGTCGACTTCGGCACGCAGTCGCGGCTGCCGCGCTGGTTCAAGCGCGCATTGCGTGGCTGGCTGGCGCAGTTCTCGGTCGAGCCGCGCGACGCGCTCGCCATAGAGCTGGCACGCATCGGCGCACTACCAGGCTTCAGCATTCGCCATGCGCAGCTCTATCGCGGCTATGCCGTCTATGCGGTGATTACGAAGGACTGAATCGCCTCAGTGCGTCAGCCAGTGGAGGCCGTAGAAGCTCGGCGCGATGACGCCCGCGGCCCAGATGAAGGCGGACGTGATGTTGGCGATCTGGAACTGCAGATGCGGCATTCCAGCCATTCCGGCGACGACGGGAACGACGGCGCGCACCGGCCCGAAGAAATGGCCGAGAAACACGCCGAAGACTCCATAGTTCTCGAAGAACCGGTCGCCGCGCTCCATCATGTTGGGATAATCGCGGAATGGCCAGATGCTGCGAATCTCGTCTTTGTAATAGAACCCGAGCCAATACGAGAGGGCATAGCCGAGCGACCCGCCGATCCAAGCGGCGATGACCACGGTCCACACATCCGTGCCGGTGCCGGCGCCGAGCAGACCGCCGATGGCGACGAGAATGACGGTCGAGGGAAGGAACAGGGATACGAAGGCGAGGCTCTCGCCGAAGGCGAGCACGAAGGCGACGGGAGCAGCCCAAGCTTGGTTGGCCTGCACGAAGGCGACGATCGCGTCGATGTAGGGCTGCATGTGGTCTACGCGTCTTTCCTACACTGGCGCGCTCAAGCCTTGCGGCAACGACGCTTCATTTCCGCTCCGAGCTCGCGCGAAACCTCGCTCGCCAGCATGATGCCGCGCGAGACCTGCGCCGGCGTGAGGTTGCCGGCCGAGCGGAGCACGCCCGGGGCACGATCGGCCTCGTTCTTGCCGTGCGCGAGCTCATCGCAGCTGAGGTCCTTCTTCTTGCTCTTCAAGGCGAAAAGACGCACGCCCGAAGCATAGGCCTCGGGCGGCGCATGCGCCTTCACCCAGGCGCGATCCTGATCGTCGACGAGATAGCGCAGTGTGCGCTGCCGCTTGGCGACGCAGTCGCTGGAATCATCGACGCAGGTGAGACCCGAGCTAGACCCGGTGGTCACGTTGGGACCGGTACAACCCACGGGCGCGACAGGCACAAAAAGCAACAGCAGGACCGGGAGGTTCCGGCGGCGGTAGAGAATCATTCTCGCTCCTTGTCGGCGCGCCGTTACAGCCCGTAGAAGGCTCCCATGGCCGCGTCAAGGCGAAACGGGCGGCCCCACTTGGAAAGGTCTGAGCATGGCGCACGCAATCCGCATTCACGCCACCGGCGGACCAGAAGTGCTGAAATGGGAGGCGGTTGACGTCGGGGAACCGGGCACCGGCGAGGTGCGGCTGCGGCAGACGGCCGTCGGCCTCAACTACATCGACGTCTACCACCGCAGCGGGCTCTACAAGCTCGCGAGCCTTCCCGCCGTCATCGGCATGGAGGGTGCCGGCGTCGTGGAGACGGTCGGTCCCGGCGTCACCGAGCTCAAGGTCGGCGACCGTGTCGCCTATGCGGGCGTGCTCGGTGCCTATGCCGACGGACGGCTCGTTCCTGCCGATCGCCTCGTCAGGTTGCCCGATGACATCGACGACGTCACCGCCGCCTCGATGATGCTGCAGGGTATGACGGCTCGCTACCTGCTGCGCGAGACCTATCGCTGCACGGCTGAAACGGTGCTGCTGTTCCATGCCGCCGCCGGCGGTGTTGGCCTCATCGTCTGCCAATGGGCCAAGGCGATCGGCGCGACAATGATCGGCACGGTGGGCTCGCGACGAGAAGGCGCAGCTCGCCACCGCGGCCGGCTGCACGCACGTCATCAACTACCGCACCGAGGACTACGTTAAGCGGGTGCGCGAGATCACCGAAGGCGTCGGTTGCGATGTCGTCTACGACGGCGTCGGCAAGGACACGTTTCCATCCTCGCTCGACTGCCTGCGGCCGAAGGGGCTGTGGGTGAGTTTCGGCAACGCCTCCGGCGCGGTGCCGCCGTTCGATATGCAGATCCTATCCGCCAAGGGGTCGCTCTATGCGACGCGGCCGACGGTGATGACCTACACGGCGCGGCGCGAGGATCTCCTTGCCAATGCGGCCGAGTTGTTCGGCATGGTGTCCAGCGGCGCGATCGAGATCGTGCCGAGCCGCACCTACCCCTTGCGCGAGGCGGCGCAGGCGCATCGCGATCTGGAAGCGCGCAAGACGACCGGATCGATCGTCCTCATTCCTTGACGAGCGACGGGGCACCTTCTCCAGCTATGGTTATCCGCCGGTAACCATGAGCGTGAAGATGTGCTTGCGCCCTGCACAGAAGCGACCCGTTTGCGCCGATTTGATGCGAGTTTTCCGCTTGCTGTCACATCTGCCGGCCTTGGCCATTTACCAGTTTTCATAAGCTCCCTGACATTCTCGTATCAGCGCTCGAGCGGGCATACCGCCGGCAAGTAGGGGTACGGGCGGACATGGCACGGCTTGAACTTGGATCTCACGGAATTGTCGAGAGCACGGACTACGGCTCAACGCCGGATGCTCTCTTCCAACTCGGCCTTATGTATTGCGTAGGCCGGGATGTGGATATCGACCTCGTCGAGGCGCATAAGTGGTTCAATCTCGCGGCGATGCGCGGCAACGACGACGCCAAGCGCTATCGGTTCGAGATTTCCCGCGAGATGTCGAAGCCGCAGATATCGCGTGCCCAGCGTCTCGCCCGCGAGTGGATCTCCAAGCACTGAGAAGCACCGACGAGTTGCGCGATCGGAGCTAGCAGTCGCCGAATAGCGAGGCGACGCAGTCCCACGTCTTCTTCGCGGCGTTGCCCACTGCGGTGCCGGTCTCTGTAATGGCCTCGCCCGTGTTCTTGGCAAATTTTTCGACCGCGTTCGGCTCGGGCTCCGGCCCCTCCGTCGTCTGTGGCGCAGGTGGGGGCGGCTGTGGCTGACCGGGCGGCGGCAATGGGACCGGCGAGATATCTTTGGTAGGAGCCAACGGGGCTACCGGGGCAGGCGGTGCCGCCATCGGCGTCGCTTCCAGGGGCGAGGCTTCAGGATCGCCGACGGTGAACATCACCGTGCGCGTTTCGCCGGGGCAGGGCGTCGCCTGGCCGCGGGTGGCGCTGCAGCTCGAATGACCGCCCGCCTTGGCCAGCTCGGTAATGCACAGGAACTGACCGCGCGAGGCGATGGACCCCGTCGAGGCCCCGCCGCCGATGAGGCAGCGATAGGTCGCCTCGGGGGACGCGCACGTGACGCAGAACTCCTGCGCGAAGGCGCCCGCTGCAAGCACTAAGTTTGGCGCTAGCGCCGCGAGAAGGAGATGCCGCGTGTGCATGCAAGCCACCCTGCCGGGTTCGGCCGGTTTTGGCCTTGTTTCCCTATTGGCTGAGCAAACGATGCGGCGCGCGGCGATAGGCGTCAAGGCCGATGGTGAGGGAGCTCGCGTTGCGTGGCTCGCGCGGCTTGCAATCGAACCACCCCGCCTCTATTAGGGCTCCTCCGGAGGAGACGTGGCCGAGAGGCTGAAGGCGGCGGTTTGCTAAACCGTTATACGCTTGTAAAGGCGTATCGAGGGTTCGAATCCCTCCGTCTCCGCCACTAACTCCAATGCATGTTCACGATCGGTTGCGACGGGAGCTCTGGACCCGGGCACGCTCCAATCCCATATCTGTGTGCTGACGAGCATTCGGCGATGGTGCCAGTTGTTCTGGCTGGCGCTGTCGGATTGTAAAAAATGGGAGTGATACCATGGGCATGAAGGCTCTAGCCGCGCTCGGCGTCGTCGCCTTGGCGGCGGCGATCCCTACCGGTGTTTCAGCGGATTCCTACTGGGAGGTCGAGGCGGCACGCGCCAACGCGCGGGCCGGTGGTCCGACCAACGCGCGCGACGCCGAATTGCTCACCCGTTACGGCTGCCTCAGCGGCACGCGCAGTGCCTTTTGCCAGCGCCAGTCCGGGGAAGTGCCGCGCCGCTACTATCGCTCCTCGCGCCGCTACCGCTGATCGGCCGCATCGCTGCAAAAAAGCCCCGCCTCGGATGAGGTGGGGCTTTTTCTGTCCCCCCGCTAATTTGCCGGTGGCGGCGGCGGGTTTGCCGGTTGCCCAGTCTGCGCCGACTGGAGGTTGGGCGCGGTGTCATAGTTGACCCAGGCGAGAACGCCGATGGCGAGCGCGGCGGCAAGGATGATGCCGGTGATCAGTCCGGAGCGGTCGGTGACAGGCTCGGTAGAGGGCGCTTCACGTGCCGCGTCCTCGCGGTTGCTTTCGTTGAGAGCCATGTTGTTCCTCCTTTCTCTTGCTGGAGGGACAACCGGCTGCGCCGGTCATGGTTCCGATTTCTAGGCAGCCACTGCGTCCGCCAACTCAACGGGCGTCTCGACCTTGCTTGCCGCAGCGGCGCGCACCCGCACGGGAATCGACTTGTACGCTGGGGTGCCGCTGCGCGCGTCGTAGCTGTCCAACGCGACAAGCGGGTTGGCCTCCGGGTAGTAGGCAGCGGCGGAATTTCTGGCGATGTCGAATTCGACCGCAGTGAGGTTGGCCAGCACGCGGGCCTGCGCATCGTCGCTCGTCGCGATCGCCTCCACGTCGACGAGATCGCCGTGGCTCAGCCCGCGCGCCTGCAGGTCGTCCTTGTGCATGAAGATGACGTCGCGCCGGCCGTTGATGCCACGATAGCGATCGTTGAAGCCGTAGATGGTCGTATTGTACTGATCGTGGCTGCGGATGGTGGCGAGCATGAGTGCTTCGGATTGCGCGGCGCGCGTATCGCAATCGAGACCCTGGAACACGATGAAGTTCGCCCTGCCGTTGGGCGTCAGCCATTCGCGGTCCGATGCGGCGATGTGGAGGCGGAAGCCGCCCGGCTGGCGCACGCGCGCATTGAAGTCGGCGAAGGCCGGGAAAACCTTCTCGATGGCGTCGCGGATGACGTTGTAGTCGGCGACGAAGCCGTCCCAGTTGACCTTGGTGTTGGGCAATGTCGCCTTGGCGATGCCGGCGACGATGGCTGGCTCGGACTTGAGATCGGGCGAGGCCGGCTGCAAGCGACCGGCGGAAGCGTGCACCACCGACATCGAGTCTTCGACCGTCACCGATTGCGGACCCGTCTCCTGCTCGTCGAGCTCGGTGCGCCCGAGGCACGGCAGGATAATCGATGTCTTGGCCAGCAGCAGATGCGAGCGGTTGAGCTTGGTCGCGATATGGACGGCTAGATCCAGCTTGCGCATCGCTGCAAAGGACACCTCGGGGTCGGACATCGCCACTGGCAGGTTGCCGCCCATGCAGACGAGGGCCTTTGAGCGGCCGTCGGCTATCGCCTTGATAGCCTCGACGGCGCCATGACCATGTTCACGCGGCGGCTTGAAGCCGAACGTCGCCTCGAGGCGGTCGAGCAGCTCGTCGTTGGGGATCTCGGTGATGCCGACCGTGCGGTCCCCCTGCACATTCGAGTGCCCGCGCAACGGACAGATGCCGGCGCCTTCGCGGCCGATCTGCCCGCGCATCAGCATCAGGTTGGCGAGTTGCTGCACTACCTGCGTGCCGTGCCGGTGCTGCGTCAGGCCCATGCCGTAGCAGAAAATGACGTTCTTGGCGTTGGCGTAGAGTTCGGCCGTGCTCTCGATTTCGCGCCGCGTGAGGCCGGAGCAGCGCTCGATGTCCTTCCACTTCGTCGCCTTGAGGTCCTGCACGAGTGCGCCATAGCCGGCCGTGTGCTCGTCGATGAAAGCGCGGTCGATGACGTGGCGCCCGTTCTTGCCTTCGAGTGCCAGCAGCGCCTTCATCAGGCCCTTCATCACCGCGGCGTCGCCGCCGACGCGCACCTGATGGTAGACGGAGGCGATCTTCGTCGCGCGTCCGGTCAGCATCTCGACCGGATGCTGCGGTGACAGGAAGCGCTCCAGGCCGCGCTCCTTCAGGGGGTTGAAAACCACAATGGTGCCACCGCGTTTGGAGACATCGCGCAAGGTCGACAGCATGCGCGGATGGTTGGTGCCGGGGTTATGGCCCATGCAGAACACGAGATCGGCGTGGTCGAAGTCTTCCAGCGTCACCGTTCCCTTGCCGACGCCGATCGAACTCCGGCAAGCCGACGCTCGTCGCCTCATGGCACATGTTGGAGCAGTCGGGGAAATTGTTGGTGCCGAACTCGCGCACGAACACCTGGTACATGAAGGCGGCTTCGTTCGACGTGCGCCCCGAGGTGTAAAACTCGGCCATGTTGGGGTCTGCTAGCTTGCGCAGCTCGCGGCCGATGCGTGCAAAGGCATCTTCCCATGCGATGGGTACGAAGTGGTCGGTCGCCGCATCATAGATCATGGGATGCGTCAGCCGGCCGGCATCCTCCAAGGCAAAGTCGGTCCAGTTCCACAGCTCGGACGCGCTATGCGACGCGAAGAACTCGAGGTCGGCGCGCTTGCGCGTCGCCTCCCACGCCACCGCCTTGGCGCCGTTTTCGCAGAATTCGAACGATGAGGCGTGGCGCGGATCGGGCCAGGCGCAGCCGGGACAATCGAAGCCCTGCGGCTGGTTTACGCGGCGCAGCGCGCGCGTCTCGCGGTTGAGCGCCATTTGTGCCCGCAGCGCGCGCGCTACGGCCTGCAATGCACCCCAACCGCCGGCTGGACCTCCGTAGGCGCCGACACCTGGCACTTTGTCGTGTTTGCCCATTCGTTTGCTCGTGTTTGATGTCGGAAGGTGAACCGGATCCGGTAAAGAAGCGTTCCAGAGCAGGCTTCTAGGAGAGCCGACAAGTTTAGAAAAAGCCGCTGGGTGCGGGTCACCTATGCATTAAATGGGGAACCGCTGGTCGCGGGCCGAGTTGGACCTTCGAACGGTATATTCGCGAGACCCCGCCATGTATGTATCGATCCTCACCAACGAAGAGCTCGAGGCCCTGCAGATCGCCATCGAGATGGTCCTGGATGAAGCGGTCGAGCGCGGCATGAGCCTATCGCTCAGCGACATCACAGTGCGGCTGTTCGAAGCATACGCGATGGGCGAGCGCGACCCCGGCAAGCTCGCCGACGCGGTGGTCTTCGACAGCGGCAGGCGCCTCATGCATTGAGACGGAGGGTTATCGCGGCGAATTGACGACTGCCGTATGCCGACGTCCGCTCCATTGACCAGCTCAATCCTTTCATCGCTGTCGCCGACCGCCCGTCCCCGGCGCCAAGCACCGCAAAACCAGTCGCCTAATATCCTGCAGTCGTGTGTTGTGCGCGCGTGTCCGATGTTGCAAGCCTTAAGCAAGCAACACGGGAGCCGAAGACGTGGCATTGAACACGCGGCTGACGCAGCAACTTGGCATCAGGCACCCGATCATTTCCGCGCCGATGGCTTTCGCCGCAGGTGGACGGCTTGCCGCCGCGGTGTCTGCCGCCGGCGGTTTGGGACTGATCGGCGGGGGCTATGGCGACGTAGACTGGCTCGATGCCGAGTTCCGTGCTGCCGGCAACGTCCCCGTGGGCTGCGGCTTCATCACCTGGTCGCTGAAGAAGCAGCCGCAGCTTCTCGATCATGTTCTTACTCGCAGCCCGCGCGCCGTCTTCCTGTCGTTCGGCAATCCGCAGCCGTTCGCCGCGCGCATCAAGGAAGCCGGCGCCAGGCTCATCTGTCAGGTGCAGACGCGCCGCGACGCCGAGCACGCCATCGACTGCGGCGCCGACATCGTCGTCGCGCAAGGCTCCGAGGCTGGCGGTCACGGTGAGCACCGGGCGACAATGACGCTCGTGCCCGAGGTGGCCGATCTGATCGCCGCCAAGTCGCCAGCGACGCTGTTGTGCGCCGCGGGCGGCATCGCCGATGGGCGCGGCCTCGCCGCCGCGCTGATGCTTGGCGCCGACGGCGTGCTGGTCGGCTCGCGCCTATGGGCTTCGAGCGAGGCGAACGTCAGCCCGCGCATGCACGCCGCCGCCCTCGCCGCGACGGGCGACGACACCATCCGTTCGCAGGTCATGGATCTGGCGCGCAAGCTCGACTGGCCGCCGCGCTACACCGCACGCGTCCTGCGTAACGCCTACATCGAGCGCTGGCACGGTCGCGAGGTGGAGTTGCTCGCTGTCGCCGACGAGGAAGCCGCCAAGTACCGCCAGGCGTGGGCGGCGGGCGATCCCGAGGGCAGCAACACGTTCATCGGCGAGGCCGCCGGGCTCATCTCCGCCATAGAGCCGGCAGCCGTCCTGATCGAACGCATGGTCGGGGAGGCCGCACGCCGGATTTCTACCTGCGCAAACGGCCTAGCATCCGCTGGCGCCGCAACGGCCGAGCGGTCGGCCGGCTAGGACATGCGAGTTAACGCCGCTATCGCCCGACTCTGGCGCAATGTCGTCGAGTAGGCTTGATAGCGTGCAAGGCAAGCCGTCAGTTTGCCCGGGGTCCCGGCTGCCACCAACATTGAGCCAATCGTGATCGAAGTTTCCAATCCAAGTCGGCGCCCCTGCCGCGCGTCCGCACGAGCCTTAGCCATGCTGCTCGCGCTCATCGCGGCGGCGCCTGGAAGTATCCGCGCGGAAAAGAAGGCTGGCACCCCCGAGCAGCCCCCCGTCGCCATCACCACTCAGACAGCCGCAGCGCTGCCCGACGCCTACAAGCTCAACATGATGATCCGCACGACGCTGATCGCGCTCAATCAAGCCAATCAGACCGGCAACTACTCGGTGCTGCGCGATCTCGGCACGCCGCAATTCCAAGCCATGAACTCGGACGCGCGCCTCGGCGAAATCTTCGCTGGGTTGCGCCGGCGCGACCTCGATTTGTCGCCGCTCCTCTTTTTCGATCCGCAGCTGGCGCGCCAGCCAGCGATCGAGCCGGGCGGCGTGCTGCGGATGACAGGACTGATCCCGACCACGCCCGAAAGAATCGTGTTCGATATGGGCTTCGAGCGGGTCGGCGATCACTGGCGCCTGTCCGCTATTGTCATTGACATGCAGCAGGCACCCGAACCGGCCGCCGCGGCACCGCCGGATAAAGCGGCATCGCCGAAGGTCGACAAGACGAATGCCAATGCCAAAGCCAAGGCGAAGGCGCCGCAGCCCGCCAAGTCGGCGACGCCACACTAGGATTGCCGAAAGCGACGAATGCGTGCGCTTGACTTTCCAAGCTCTACCGCCGACGCGGCTTGCCGTCCGCATGCAAATTGCACCGCCGATTTTTACGCGCGCCGCGGCGAGCGTTGAATAACTCCGCGGTGCTCCGTCTACGTTGCGCAACTACCCGCCGGCGCGCGCCGCGTAGCGGCCGGGGCACACGCCTGCCACTTAGCGCGAAAACGCACAAACCGTTGTCGAGCTGACTTGCGCCTCGCGTAGCTGAGGGGCCGTAAGTGGGGGGTAGTTTTATGTGGCGTAACCCAAGAATTGCGTTGATTGCCATTTTGTCCGTCGCCATCGCCCAACCTGGGCACGCGGGCACCAGCACTCCAAACACGCAGGGCCCGCCGCCGGCGGCGCACGTGACGAACACGGGCGCTCTCTCCAACCCTGCGACCGAAGGAGGATGCACTCAGCAATACAACCCGACAATCGCCGGCTTTGTCGATCAGCAGCTTATCGCGCAAGCAACCCAGCTCGCGGCGGATGTCGGGGGCACTACCGCAAAGATCGCGGCACAGCAACGCAAGTCGCGTCGGCGGCTGCGGCCGCCGCCAAAGGGACGATAGCCGCGGGCCTCGCTGCGGCTGCAGTCGGGGTGGCTGTTCCGACAGGTCCGGTCGGTGGCGCTGCGGGCGCCGCCCCGGGGCTCGGTACGGCTGCTGGGGGTGCGACCGCGGATACGACGGCGGAGACCGCAAAAAATGTTGCTACAGCCGCCAAGATAGTGGCCTTGGGCTTCGACGTCACGAAGAACGTCGCGTCTGGTGTCGCCCTAGGATTTGCCAATGATGCACAGAATTCTGAGAAACGCTGTCTCGGCCGCCGGTCTCCCCAACTGCAACCAAACCTTCAGCGGCACCATCACCAGCACCGTCCCGTCGGGGACGCCAGGTCTCGTTATCCAGAACGGCAACGCGTACGTCGGTGGCAATACCAGCATTGCCGGAGACCTCGGTGTCGGCGGTGAGATCAAAGCCAGCAAGCTGAAGGCGACGCAGGGCATCTCCGCCTATGACGGCGCGATCGTGCTCGGCAATTCTGATCTCGAGACCTTTCAAGAGGGCATCACCATCGGAGGCGGCGCGATTGCCGGTGCGGGCACCGGCGGGGCAACGGCGACGACAGGCGACAAAGATGCCATTGCCGTCGGCAACGGCGCAAACGCGGCTCAAGCGAACGATACGGCTTTCGGCACCGGCGCAGAGGCGACCGGCGGTGGATCCAGCGCACTCGGCGCAGGTTCTTCGGCCTCCGGCCCCAAGTCGGTTGCCGTAGGCGACGCGACCGCTGCCGGCCCCAGCTCGGTAGCGGTCGGCGATGGCGCGTCGTCGTCCGGCACGGCCAACATCGCCATCGGCCTGTCGGCGGTGGCCAGCAATCTGAGCTCGACCGCCGTCGGCGACGGCGCCAAGGCGACGAACGCCAAGGCCACGGCCAGCGGCGCTGGGGCTACCGCGAGTGGCGATAGCGCCTCGGCCTACGGCTCCGGCGCCAATGCCGAGGGCGAGGGATCGATCGCCGTCGGCGACTCGGATGCGACGGCGCAGAACTCCATCGCCGTGGGCACGGCCGCCCAAGCCTCTATGCAGGATGCGATCGCGATCGGCACCGCAGCGGAGGCATCAGGGGCAGGTTCGATCGCCATTGGCCGGGGCGCCAAGGCGACAGGTTCGGTGGCGATGGGAACCAGTGCACAGGCCGCCAACGGCGGCGCCGCCTACGGCGATAACAGCGTTGCTACTGGCAACAACAGCGTCGCAGTCGGCAACGGCGCCCGGGCGACGCCGTCGGGCTCGGCGGCCTATGGCACGGGCGCCGTGGCGAGCCTCAACGACCAACAAGTGTTCGGCACGAAATCGAACACATACACAACGCCCGGCATCACATCAGAAGTGAGCCAGCAGCGCCAAACCGGGCCGCTTCAGCTCATAACAACAGATGCGAACGGCAACTTGGCTTCAGACAACGGCGACACGTTCACGGCTGTTTCCAGGTTGCAGGCCGGTGTCGCCATCGCTATGGCCGCGCAAGCGCCCCCGCTGACGGCGTCGCAGAACTTCGGTGTGCGGGTGGGTTGGGGCAACTACCAAGGTGACGCAAACGGCGTGGCGGCGAGCGCCATCGGCGTGCTATGCCGCGGATGCTTCTCGTCTGGCGACCGCATAACGGTCGATGGCTCCATCGGCGCCGGCTGGTCCGAGTTCAAGACCTACAATTCTGGCAACGTCGTCGCTGGCCGCGGTGGCGTTTCTTGGGGCTGGTGAAACGGCCACCCGACCAACGACCGAAACGGGTCTGATGCAACGCGGGTCTTCGGGCCCGCGTTGTCGTTTGACGTGCCCACGTTTTGAGCACGGCACGCCCCCATCCACTGTTGAGTGTCTGGTAAGAACTTGTTCCTACCCTCGTGCGTTACCCGCGGCTTGCGCCTGTCGCCGGCGCGGCGTTACGCTGACTGGCTTGCCGGTGGTCGTGCCATGGAAAGTGTTCTGACAGCAGTTTTCTCGGGGCTGGTGCAGCGCGGAACGCTGACCATCGTGACTGCCCGCGGTCGGGTGCACTCCTTTGGCGATGGTACCGGCGAAGAGGTCCGCGTCCGCTTCGTGGACGCCGGCGCCGAGCGCGCCACCGTTCTCAACGCCGAGTTGCGCGTCGGGGAGCTGTTCATGGACGGTCGGCTCGTGGTCGAGCGCGGGACCATCTACCAGTTTCTCGAGCTTGTGCTGCGCGACGCGAAGGACCAGAAGCGCTCGCTTCCGGCGCGCCTTCTCGGCGGCTATCGCTTCCTCACGCGCAGGATCATCAGCCGCAACAATCCTTGGCGCGCGCGCCGCAACGTCGCGCACCACTATGACCTGGATCGCCGGCTCTACGAGTTGTTCCTCGACGCCGACCAGCAATACAGCTGCGCCTACTTCGAGCGACCCGACGACACGCTCGATGAAGCGCAGGCAGCCAAGAAACGACTGATCACGGCGAAGCTGCTCGTCGAGCCGGAAAGCAGCGTGCTCGACATCGGCTGCGGCTGGGGCGGTCTGGGGCTCTACATCAAGAACATCGGTGGGGCGCGTGCGGTGCAAGGCATCACGCTGTCCGCCGAGCAATTGGAAGTAGCGCGGGCGCGCGCGGAGCAGGCCGGGATTGGCGACGACGTTCGCTTCACTCTGACGGATTATCGCGAGGCCGATGGCAGCTTCGACCGGATCGTCTCGGTCGGCATGTTCGAGCACGTCGGCCCGCGCTTCTACCAGACCTACTTCGACAAGTGCCGTCAGCTCCTGAAGCCCGACGGGGTCATGGTGCTGCACACCATCGGGCTGTTGGACGGCCCCTGGTATCCGAACCCGTGGCTCGACAAGTACATCTTCCCGGGCGGCCAGCTCCCGGCGCTGTCGGAGATCGTGCCTGCCATCGAGCGCGCCGGTCTCATGGTCACCGATGTCGAATGCCTGCGCCTGCACTATGCCGAAACGCTCTCCCACTGGCGGCGACGCTTCATGGCGCAGCGCGACGAGGCGCGTGCGCTCTATGACGAGCGCTTCTGCCGCATGTGGGAGTACTACCTCTCCTGCTGCGAGGCGGCGTTCCGCTATCAGGACGTCGGAGTCTTACCAGGTGCAGATCGCGCGAAGCATCTACGCTGTGCCGCAAACGCGCGATTACATCACCGAGCGCATGCGTGCGCTGCGTGAGCGCGAGACCTTGGCGAGTGCCGGGCGACGCGCTTCCTCCGAGCCGGTGCCGCTTCGCAAGCAGCGGCTCTGATTGAACTTTTTCGAAGCAAGCGCCGACGATCGCGGCCGCGCGCAGCTTGGAATGGGGCCACCCATTGTCTATAGTTCGGGCCAGTCGAGGGACTGGGCAAGCATTGTCGCGGCCCGCGCCATGCGCGACGCCAAAGTTGGGGTATGGGATTTCGGCAGCGCTGCGGTAACTGCGCCGAAGGCGGAGGCACGGTTCGCATGATATGCCATCCGATACGGTGGCTTTGGGGGCTCATTCCCGTCGCGATGCTCACCTGGCTCGCCGTGCATCTGGAATCGGCCCCCATCGAGCGCGATCTCGAGCAGCGCAGCGGCGCAGCGCTCTCTTCCGCCGGTCATGACTGGGCGTCCGTCGCTTTCGCCGGCCGTGACGGCCTGTTGGTCGGGCACGCCGCGAGCGGAGACCAGCGCGACGAGGCGGCGGCTCTCGTGCGCAATGTGTGGGGCGTGCGCGTGGTGGAAGCGCGGGTCGCACTTTCGGCGCCCGTTGTGACGCCGCCGTTACTAGCACCCAAAACCAAGCTCCGCTTGCCCATGGCCTCGGCGGCGCGGGAAGTCACGGTGCACGCCACACTGAACGACGTGGCGCCAACCGCGGTCGCGGTTGCGCGCGGGGAAATTCGCGGCGGCTCCGACGACCATCCGCCGGAATGGACCGTGCATGCGCGGGACGACGTCGAGCGGACGGCGCCGGCTGCGACGCCACCTGTGCCGCAAGCTGCAGATACGCAGCCGCCTGCTTCCGTCGCCGCACAGCCGGCGGTTGCGGCGGCCGCCCCGCTGCCCGAGCACAAGACCACGCCGCGGAACCGGGTTCTCGAGTGATTGCCGCCGACGTTCCGGAGGTCCCCGCACGCAAGCCGGCAGTCGCTGAAGCGCCTGCGCCTCCGGAGTCCGTCGCCGCGGCGAGCTCCACCCCGCCGGTGCCCGAGCACAAGCCCGAGCCCGAGCCCGTCACCGCGCCGGCGGCGCCAGCCGCGTCGGCGGCGGCTGACGCGGCGCGGCCGTCGCTGCCGGCGCCGACCGCCCCGCCGCTCCCACAGCGGGGGCCGCGCTTTGAGACGGCTGCGTTACCTCCAAGCAACATTGCACCAGAGGGGGATTGCGTCGCCGCCGTCCGCTCCGCCGCCGGACCCGTCGAGGTGCACTTCGCGCACGGTCGCGCCAAGCTCGATACCCGCGGTAAAGCGCTGATTGACCGGCTCATTGGCGCGCTCAACACGTGTCCCAAAGCGGCACTCAACGTCGCCGGGCATTCCGACGCCTCGGGCCGGGCGCGCCGCAATCTGGCGCTGTCGAAGCGCCGCGCGCGCACGGTCACGAGCTATATGATCCATAAGGGCATTGACGCGGGGCGGCTGGTCGCCATTGGGTATGGCGACAAACGGCCCGTGGCGCCCAACGACACACAGGCGAACCGGGCCAAGAACCGCCGCATCGAGGTGGCGATCACGGCGCGCGCGGCACCGCTGCCGCCGCTGCCGGTGCGTAAGCAGGGGACGGAACATGGACTATCTCGTCGCTAATCTCGCCTGGTACATAGCCGGCGCATTCGCCGCAGGCTTCGTCGTGGCGTGGATCGCATGTGCCAAGGTGGAAGGCTGACGCGCATCTGAAGCGCGCGGTTTGGATTGGTTGGGGAGTTGTCGGTTATGACGGAGCTGCTTTGGCAGTCGACGCTGTTGTTGGCGTTGGCGTTCTTTTTCGGTGCGGTTTTCGCCTGCGGCCTGAAGCGGCGCTACTGGTACGCGCGCGCCTCGAAACAGGCGGCCCGAGTGGCGGTCTCGGGCGTTTCGCATCAGCCGGCGCCGGACCAGCCGAAGATCGAGGTGGCGCCACGCGCCGCCCCGGAAGGCGAGCGGTTCGGCCGCGCGATCAGCGGACAATCGGCCCCCGCGTCCCCCGTAGCGACATCGACGGTGTCATCCGTGGCAGCAGCGATGTCTGCTCCCATTGCCGCGCGGCCCAAGGCGGCACCCGCACCTGCGCCTGCACCCGCTGCCGCCGCAGCAGCACCGGCAGCCCCGGCGCCTGCCCCGCCACCGCCGGCGCCGCCCGTTTCCAGTATTTCGGTGACGACGGGTTCGGGCGCGCCGGTGAAAGCCGACGCCGGCGGAGCCGGGCCGAGCGATGACCTGACGCGCATCCGCGGCATCGACACGCTCGTGCAGAAGCAGCTCAAGGAGCTGGGCGTTCGCCGCTTCTCGGATATCGCCGCGCTTACCGCCGTCGATGTAAACGGTCTCAACGACAGGCTCGGCGCCAAGGGCCGCATCGAGCAGGAAAACTGGCTCGGGCAGGCGCAGATCCTGGCGACCGGCGGCGAAACGTACTATTCGCGCCGCGTCGATCGCGGCATGCCAGTGCCGGAATTCACCGAGCCCGCGTCGCTGGCCCCCGCGGCAACGGCCGCGCCGGCACCGGCGCCCAAACCAGCCGAGGCAAGCACGCTGCCGCGCAGTCCGTCGGCGCGCGGACCGAGCGACGACCTGACGCGCATTCGCGGTATCGACAATGCCGTGCAGGCCCAGCTCAATGAGCTCGGCATCCGCCACTTCGACGATTTCAGGTCGCTCAATGCCGCCGATCTGAAGACGCTGAATGAGCGGCTCGGCCTCGCGGGCCGCATCGAGCAGGAGAACTGGCTAGGTCAGGCGCACGTGCTGGCGACGGGCGGCGAGACGTATTATTCGCGCCGCCTCGCCGGGAGCGCAGCGGCTGCCGTTGCCGGCCGCCGCCGCTGCGCCGGACGCCTCCGCCCACTTCGCCGTCGGAAGATCGCCCCGCGGCCGACATGGGCTACCTGCGTTCGGTGCGCTCAGAAGCGCTCGTTGGAGCGGACGCCCAACGTCCGTTGCGCCCCGGCGGCGGCATCGACGACCTGAAGCGCATTCGCGGCATCGGCGTGTTGATCGAGAAGAAGCTGAACTCGCTCGGCGTCACGCACTACGAGCAGGTTGCCAACTGGACCGGCGCCGATATCGAGCGCATCAGCAACATCCTCGATTTCAAGGGCCGCATCGAGCGCGAGAACTGGATCGAGCAAGCGCGCATCCTGGCGACCGGCGGACAGACGGAATTCTCCCGTCGCAGCGAAGCCTAGCCGGCCGCACGTGCTGTATTGGCGCGGCGGACTGCAAGGTATTTGCGCTTGCGCGTAGGCCCTCGGTAGCCTTCAGGTAGGCGCATGCCTGAAATCGGTCTTCACCTTCGCCGACGACGAGGAGCGCGAGATTTGCGCCTTCCTGCGCGATCCTGCGTCGCACGGATCGGGCAGCGAACCCGTCGATGTCGTTGAAACCCACATCGCCCGCGTCTTTCTCGTCGGCGAGGATGCCTACAAGCTGCGCAAGCGCGTGCACCTGCGCTTCGTCGATTTCTCGACGCTGCATGCGCGTCACGCCGCGGCCGTGCGCGAGATGGAGATCAATCGGCCGCACGCACCGGGCATCTATGTTGGTCTGGTGCCGATCATGCGCCACGAAGGGCTCCTGCAACTCGGTGGTCGCGGAGAGATCGTCGAGTGGGCGGTGCATATGCGCCGCTTTCCGCAGGAGGCCGTGCTCAGTCATCGCGAGGAGCAGGGGCCAATCACGGAGGAGCTCGCCAAATCGCTTGCCGACATGGTGGCGCGTTACCATCAGGACAGTCCGGTCGCGGGCGCTGTGCGATGGCGTGCGCATCATGGCGCCGGTCGTCGATCAGCTGTCGAGTGCTCTGGCGTACGGTTACATAGACGTGGCCGACCGCCTCGTCGCCGCTTTCGATCGGATCAAGCCGCTGCTCGTCGCGCGCGGCAACGCCGCCTGCGTCCGCCGCTGCCACGGCGACCTGCACCTCGGCAATATCGTGCTCATCGACAACAGGCCCGTCCCGTTCGATGCGCTGGAGTTCAGCGAGGCGCTGGCGACGATCGATGTCCTTTACGACCTTGCTTTCCTGCTCATGGATCTCGATGCGCGTGGCGACCGGCAGGGCGCCAACGTCGTACTCAACGCCTACGTTGCCTTCGAGCCGATTGGCGGAGAGATAGAAGGTCTGGCCTGCCTGCCGCTGTTTCTCGCCTGTCGCGCCGGCGTGCGTGCCGTCGTGGCGATGGCGCGCGCCGAGCAACTCGCCGTCGAGGAGCAGGCAGAGTTGCGGGCCGAGATCCGCCGCAACGCACGGCTCGCCGATGCCTACCTGATACCGCCGCGGCCCGTGCTGATCGCGATCGGCGGCCTGTCGGGTACGGGCAAATCGACGCTTGCTGCGGTACTTGCATCGCAGATCGGCGCCGCGCCAGGCGCCCTGCATGTGCGCAGTGATGTGGAGCGCAAACGGCTATTCGGGGTGCCGGAAACGCAGCGCCTAGAGCGCCAGCACTACCGCATCGGTACGGCGCAGCGCGTCTACAGCATCGTCGAGGACAAGGCGCGGCGGGCGCTCGAGGCAGGTCATCCCGTCATCGTCGACGCCGTGTTCGCCAAAGAGGACGAGCGTGTCGCCATCGAGGCGATCGCGCGCGAAGCCGGTTGCGAGTTCGTTGGCCTGTGGCTGGCGGCGCCGGCGGCAACGCTCATCGCGCGCGTCGAAACCAGGCGTGGCGATGCATCCGACGCCGACCGCCGCGTCGTGCGCGAGCAGTTGAGCTATGACCTCGGCAACATCGTTTGGACGCACGTCGGCGCGGCCGGCACGCCGGAGCAAAGCCTTACGGAGGCCCGGCAAGCGCTTGATCGCGGCCGGCATCACGCTGGCGGGATGAGCACAGCCGCACCCGCAATCTTACCGGCGCGCAGTCGGCCGATTGCCTCGTTCGCATCGGCAAGGTCGAAGGTCGTTACGCGCGGGCGTATCGGCACCCGCGGCGCGATGTTCAGAAAATCGATGGCATCCTGGCGCGTCAGGTTCGCCACAGAACGCACGACGCGCTCATCCCACAGCAACGCGTACGGCATCGCCGGTATGTCGGTCATGTGGATCCCGCCGAGGACGAGCGTGCCACCCTTGTCGAGAGCCGCCAGCGCGAGCGGAACCAGGGGACCGACGGGCGCGAAGATGATGGCGGCATCGAGCGATCGCGTAGGCTTCTCGTCCGACGCGCCCGCCCATTTGGCGCCGAGTTCACGCGCGAGCTTTTGCGCCGTTGCGTCGCCCGACCGAGTGAATGCGTAGACTTCCTGCCCGTGGAACACGGCGAGCTGCGCAACGATGTGGGCGGCGGCGCCGAACCCGTAAATGCCGAGCCGGCGCGCTTCACGCACGAGCTTCCAGGCGCGATAGCCGATCAGGCCCGCGCACATCAGCGGCGCGGCTTCGGCGTCCGAATACGTGCGTGGAATCTCGAAGGCATAGGCGGCGTTGGCCGTCGCGTATTGCGCGTAGCCACCATCAATCGTGTAGCCCGTGAAGGCCGGCTTCTCGCAGAGGTTTTCGCGCCCTGTGCGGCAGAAGCGGCAGCGCCCGCACGTGCGACCCAGCCAGGGAACGCCCACGCGATCCCCGATCTCGACCCCTTCAACCGCCGCGCCGATCGCGGCGACGGTTCCGATGATCTCGTGTCCGGGAATGACGTGCGTTTTGGGGTGGAGGAGTTCGCCGTCGATGACGTGCAGGTCGGTCCGGCAGATGCCGCACGCGGCAACGCGCACCAGGATCTGTCCACTTTTCGGGCGCTCGATTGTGCGCTCGACGGGCCGTAGCGGCGCGCCGGCGCGGTCGAATGCCATCGCCGACATGCGCGTCGGTATGCTGGCGTCGTCTAGCCCCTTGCGGGTTGTTTGCCGTTTCGCCATGCCACGCATCCGACGGCATCGGACCGATCGGCGTCCGAATGCCGTCTTTACCAGCGACCGCCGACGGCATTGCTCAGGCTGAGAGGGTCGTGGTCGTTCGGCTTGTGCTTCTTGCGCGCGGACTTCTTTCGATGCGCCGCTGGCGCCGTTGACGGCGCCACTTCCGCTACCGTTCCCTCTGGCGGGTCGGCGACCGGCGTGTTGGCCGTCGCGTGCGTGCCGCCAGCGTGCACGCGCTCGCGCGCTTCCGGCTCGAGCACTGTCACCGCTGGCTCCGCCGCCGCTTCCAGGGTCGTTGCCTGGATGGCGGCATAGAACGGCACCAACTTCGGCTTGTCGATGACGATCGTCTCGCCCTTCTTGACCCCGGCCTTCTTGGCCTCGGCGACGGCACGTTTGGTCTCCAGCTCGGCGGTGAGGGCCGGCAGCGGCTCGAACACCGATTTGGAACGCATGTGCACGACCTTGTAGCCGCGCTTCTTGAGCTCGGTGAGGATTGTCGGCAGCGCATGCGCCGTCGACGCCTTGATGTCGTGGAAGAGCACGATGCCGCCGTTCTGGCGCTCGACCTGGTCCAGGGTGCGGGCGGCGAGGCGTGCGGGGCTGCCGATGTAGCTGTCGTTGGACACGACATCGACGGTGAAGGCGGCGATGCCGCGCTGCTGCAGATGCGCCAGCATGGGGCCGGAATCGCTCAGGCCCGGGAAGCGGAAGAAGGGTGCGATCGGCTGCCCTGCAGCGAGCGCCACGGCGGCAAAGCCGCGCTCGATCTGGTCGGTCGAGCGCTCCAGCGACAGCGACCGCATATTTAGCGGATGCGACCACGTGTGCGTGCCCATCGTGTGGCCGCGGCCCATGACCTCTTTGACCATGTCGGGATAAGCCTGCGCCATCTGGCCGACGTAGAAGAACGTCGCCTTGGTGCAGAACTTGTCGAGCGCATCGAGGATGGGCTTGGTGTACTTCGGCATGGGGCCGTCGTCGAAGGTCAGCACGACCTCCTTGGGGCCGAGGAAACGAGCTTCCTTCTCGTACTTGGTGAAGCCGCCGTACAGCGGCCCGGTCTTGGCGTCGATCTCGACGACGCGCGAGACGCCGAGGGCGCCTTTTGGATCGGCGCACGGCTCATCGGCGAGCGCCGGCGCGAGGAACGCTACGCACCCAGCGGCCAGCGACATGGCAACGGAAAAACAGCGGATCACAATTCACCTCGGTTGGTTCGACGCCCGTTACTCAACCAGAAATTCACGCGACCGCTCACGGCATGAGCCATTGCTTGTACCATGGCACGGACTGTCCTTTGTTTGAAGCGGTGGTGCTGCCGGTCTGTTGCGAATTGGCGCCGGTTGTGACTGCCGGGTGGGCCCACGGCAACACCTCGCCGGCGGACCCGCTGCCTGCCTGCGGCCAGGTGAGCGAACGCGAAGCAAGCGGCTCCTTGGCGGCGATCGCCTTGCGCTGCGCAATCAACCGGTCGGCCTGGGCGTCGTACTCGGGAAGCGTGGTCGCCGTCTGCTTGGGGACCAGGTGAACGACCTTGAAACCACGCTGCTTTAGCTCGTCGAGAATGCCGGCCAACGCATGCGCGGTCGAAGGCTGGATATCGTGGAACAGCAGGATGCCCTTGCGCGCTCCGGCAAGCTGCGCCAGCACCGTCCGCTTCACGGCGTCGCCGTCGCGCGTGCGGAAATCGCGGGAATCGACGTCGATGGTGAAGCTGGCGATGTCACGGCCCTTGAGGTGGTCCATCGCCGCCGGGCTGGGCCGCAAGTAGGGAAAGCGAAAAAACGGGGCGATGGGCCCGTGCAGGGCCTGCGCCACGGCGCTGAACCCCAGCTCGATCTCGTCCTTGGCCTGGTCGGCAGCTAGGCCCTGCAGCTTGGCGTGCGACCAGGTGTGGGCGCCGACCGTGTGGCCGCGGCTCGCCACCTCCTGCACCATTTCCGGGTCGGCGACGGCCATGCGCCCGACCATGAAGAACGTCGCCTTGGTGCAGTGAGCGTCCAAAGCCTTGAGGACGGCGAGCGTATGGGGACGCAAAGGACCATCGTCGAAGGTCAGCACCACCTCGCCGTCGTGCAGAAAGTCGTAGCCGCCATTATGGACACGTCCGAACAGCGGGCCACCGGCGGCGTCCACCTCGACCAAGCGGGACATGCCCAGAACGTCCGGATTGGTGGCGCAGGCTGCGACTTGCGTTCCGGCTTCCACCGCGTGCACCGGTATGCCGCCGCCGAGCAGCACACACGCACAGACCCCCGCTAACGCCCCTCTACGTCGCATCCGCCATTTCCGCTCGCATGGACCCGACCGCAACGCGCGCATTCGCCCACCTCGCACCGCGGTGATAAGTAGGGCGTAAGAGCTAAGATTCTCTGTAAATCTTTTCCCTGCTGGGACATCTTCCCGATGTTGTTGCATCGCGGCACCAGACTGCGCGATGCAACGCAACGTGCTAAGCCAAGGCATCATGCGTGATGTAGTTCTCCTGTCCCCGGGCGGCGCCCCACGCCGCCTGCCGCCCTCAGAGTGCGCCTGCCATGTCCGAGACCGAGCAAATCGGAGCGCATGAGCCCGAGGCGGCGACGCCCGCCGAGCTGGTGCGCGCGGTCGCCGAGGCGTTGGAAGGAAACGATACGGCGAAGGTGCGTTCGCTGGTAGCGGACGTCGAGAATCCCGATCTCGCCGATCTCATCGAAATGCTGGAGCCGGAGGAGCGCGTCGGCCTCATTCAGGCGCTGGGATCCGATTTCGATTTCGAGGTGCTCACCGAGGTCGACGAAAAGGTTCGCGATCAGCTCTCCGAGGCCCTGCCGAACGACGTGCTCGCACGCGGCGTCAGCGAACTCGACAGCGACGACGCGGCCTACCTCCTCGAAAGCCTCGAGGAAGACGACCAGAAGGAAATCCTCGACCAGATGCCGCAGGGCGAACGCGCCGCCCTGCAGCGCAACCTGCTCTATCCCGAAGAGACCGCGGGCCGCCTGATGCAGGCGGACTTCGTCGCCGTGCCGCCGTTCTGGACGGTGGAGCAGGTGGTCGACTTCGCGCGCGATACCGAGGATCTGCCGGAGACGTTCTCGGAGATTTTCGTCGTCGATCCCGGTTTTCACCTGCTCGGCAGCGTCGACCTTTCGCGGCTGCTGCGCTCCAAGCGCGACGTCAAAGTCGATACGATCATGGACACGGACCGCCACATCGTGCTGGCGACGGCCGACCAGGAGGCGGTGGCGCGTCAGTTCGAACGCTACGGTCTCATGGCAGCGCCGGTCGTCGACAAGGACGAGCGCCTGGTGGGCGTCGTCACCGTCGACGACGTCGTCGAGGTGATCGAGCAGGAGGTCGACGAGGACGCCAAGCTGCTCGCCGGCGTCGGCGACGAGCGCCTGAGCGACAGCGTGCGCGAGATCGCCCCGCCGCGCTTCTCGTGGCTGTTCGTCAACCTGTTCACCGCCGTTCTCGCCTCCGCCGTCATCAGCCTGTTCGACGCGACGATCGAAAGCATGGTGGCGCTCGCAGTGCTGATGCCCATCGTCGCTTCGATGGGCGGCAACGCCGGAACCCAGACGATGACGGTGGCCGTGCGTGCGCTCGCCACCCGCGAGCTCAACCCGACTAACGTGGTGCGCGTCGTCGTGCGCGAAACGGCAGTCGGCCTGATCAACGGCATGGCGTTCGCGCTGATCATGGCGCTGGTGGTGTTCCTGTGGTTCGGCACCGAGCAGCTCGGTCTGGTCATCGGGGCGGCGATGATCGTCAATATGCTTGCCGCAGCACTGGCGGGGATATTCATTCCGCTGGGCCTCGATCGGCTGGGATTCGACCCGGCTGTTGCGTCAACCGTGTTCGTGACGACGGTGACCGACGTGGTAGGATTCTTCTCGTTCCTGGGGCTCGCCACGCTGTGGCTCAGGTGAGGCAAGCATGAGCATCGAAAGCAACGTCAACATCCGGCCGCTGCAAGCCTCCGATCGCAAGGCATGGGAAGCGCTGTTCCGCGGTTACATCAATTTCTACGAGGCGAAGATACCGGACGACGTCATCGACGTCGTCTGGCAGCGCTTGCTCAAGCAGGAGGACGGTCTCCTGGGCCTCGTCGCCGTCGACGAAAACGACCAGCCGATCGGCCTCGCACATGTTCTGTTTCACCGGTCGACCTGGTCGCCGACCACCTACTGCTACCTGGAAGATCTCTTCGTCGGCCGCGAGGGGCGGCGCCACGGCATGGGACGGGCGCTGATCAAGGCGGTGTACGAGGAGGCCGACAGGCGCGGCGCGACGCGCACTTACTGGGCGACGAAGGAGGACAACCGCCAGGCCCGCCGGCTCTATGATCGCGTGGCGACCTTGAGCCCCTTTGTCCAGTACCGGCGCTAGCACACCCTAGACCTGGTCGCGTCGACGCAACGCAAGGCTCCGATGCGCACGAGTTGAGCAAATCGCGCGACCGTTTCTCACGCATCGCGAAGCCTCCCATTCACGTATCATTGTCGCTACTTGTAGCGCCGCGTCGTGGAACGACCACTTTTTCTGCTAGCATGCGGCGTAGCGATCACCCGCGATCTGCGCGTCCTCACTGGCCGCTCGCGCCACGTCACCGAATTCGCCCGGAGTGAGTAATGCGCCTACCCGACGCTCCCATTACGCCGACCGTGATCTTCGATCTCGACGGCACGCTCGTGCACACGGTGCCGGACATCGCCGCAGCACTCGACGTGGCGCTGGCCCCCTACCAAGCCGGTCCGACGAGCATCGGCGAAGCCGCTGCCATGATGGGCGATGGGTTGAGCGAATTCTTCTGGAAAGCGCTCATAGCCAAGCGGATCAACCTTCCGGCCACCGAGGCCGACGCGACGCGCAAGCGGTTCATCGAGGCGTACGCGCAGTCGCCCACCCGCTTGTCGCATGTGTATCCCGGCATTCGCACCCTCCTGAAAGAGCTGCGCGAGCGCGGCGTGCGCACGGCCGTATGCACGAACAAGATCGAGCGGATCGCCGTCGACATCCTCGAGCGCCTCGAGCTGCGCGACTTCTTCGACGCGGTGGTCGGTTCGGGCGACGACCGGCCGATGAAACCCGATCCCCGCCCAATTCTGGAAGCGGTGGCGCGCGCGGGCGGCCGCATCGAGCGCGCCATTCTGGTCGGCGACACGGGCGCCGACTATGGCGCCGCGATCGCCGCGCGCATTCCCTTGGTCCTCGCCGATTACGGTTACAGCCATTCGCCCATCAGCGCGATGACCTACGGCAATATCGTCGACAGTCCGTTGAACCTGCATGAGGCGGTCATGAGCTTCGTCGGTCGGGAGCACTTCCTGGGCGCCGACGCCGACCCGCGGCACCACTCGGCGTAGTGGTTCCTTCACTGTCATCCTCGGATTTATTCCGAGGCTCCAACACTCGGTCTTATGGACGCTGAAGTGCTCGTTGCAGCGGTGCGCCTTTCTTTTCACGCCAGACTCCGTCGATGACTGGGTCCTCGGGGCAAGCCCGAGGATGACATCGATTGTGCGGGCAGCATGCGTCCTTGGTCTCGCGCGGCGAAGCCCCGAGGCATGTCAATGAGCGAGGGAGCGCGGGCGTCGCAACGCTGCGTCCGAATTCGAAAAGAACGAGCAGCATTCCGCCGCCCGCGCCGGTGCGCTGCAGTGCCGAGGTTGCGGTCACATCGTCAGCGCGCCTTTGGTCCCACCCTATGGCGTTCAACGCCGGGCTTACGCATCAGGACCGCTGGCGGCTGCGCTTCGCAAAGAAACGATGCGGAGCGCCGCTGCACGACGGGCGTCCGTGCGTCTCATTGCTGAGGGCGCACAGCCTCGAGTCCACGGCCCCGGCGTCTGAGGAGAGCTTGTTCCTCACGGCAAACGGATGATCGCATAATCCGCCGCCTCGGCCGGGCCACCAACCTTGCCCCGCTTCAGACGCTCAGCTGCTGCGTCCCTCTGTCGGGCAAGGCTGCGCGCAGTATGGGGGCGGCGCGAGCGCCGGGGATTAGTTTCGCGCGGGGTAGGCGCGCGGATGGCGCGAGTATGCGCGAGCGCCGGAGCGTTTGGGCGTGAGACCAGGGTATTACCCCCAGTTCGTAGCCGATCTGACACAGGATGGCGCTATCGCCATTTGAGTCTGAATCCCGAATCGCTCTAGCGACGCTTTAGCGATGTTCCGCGCACAGAACGCCAGTTCACCCGGCGCTTCGCGACGAACCCGTTAGTTCACCGATCCGGCTACTTGCGCGGAACCAGCAGGGAGGTTCGCCATGTATCGATATTTCATATTTCTTTTGGCCATGATGATGGCGACGACCACGCTTGCAGCACGCGACAAGCATCGCTCGAAACACCGCGAACAGTCATCACCGTCGGAGCAGCGAGCTGAAAGGGGTCGCACGTGCCTTGATCGCGTGCGCGGACTCGGTACCCAGTGGATCGGCGAGCAAGGCGCCCTGGATGCAGCCAAAAAGGATTGGATGGAGCGCGTCCGTTACTACCACGGCGAAACTTTCCTCGATCTCAGTCACGCCTCCGACTTCGCGAAGCGCTGCGGCCGCGTGTCCATTGGAGAGGTCGCGGGTCAGGTTTTGTATCGCTGCGAGATTGAAGCCCGCCCATGCAAGGCCAGCTTTGAGTCCTTGGATCAGAAGTGAACCGCGATTGACCGGCCAGGCTCTGGCTTTGTCGGTACACGATGCCGCCAAGGGCTTCCGGCGCTACCCTGCAGCAATGGA
Source organism: uncultured Alphaproteobacteria bacterium (assembly GCA_963795225.1). GTDB lineage: Bacteria > Pseudomonadota > Alphaproteobacteria > Rhizobiales > Hyphomicrobiaceae > Hyphomicrobium_A. The sequence goes on from CAWCHB010000023.1 coordinate 79,366, forward strand.
GCCGCAATGATCGGCATCACGCGGCACGCGGCCGCGAGTGCGTTGCTGGAGGTACGCTCTCATGTCGACGGCGCGTCGAGGCGGCGGGTGAGGTTCTCGAATTCCTGCCGCAGCTCCGCCGATGGACCACAATTCGGCGGCGATCATTCAAAGCGCGGGCACGACGGGCTCGTTCGCTGAACATGAGTAAGGGCGGTGCCACTTGACACCCGGCCTCGCCGGTCCAAAGTTGATAGTGTGATGGTCGTCGCTTCCGGCCGAGCGCGGATCGAGAATGAAAAATCCGAGTTGCCCATGCCCGGCAGTACCGTCGGTTTCGAGGATGGCTATCGCGAGGATCAACGGCAAAGGGAGGCTGAATGACTCCACCGGGAAGTCACGTTCGACCTCGCGCTGATGCGGGGTCGCGGCTTGGGTAGCGAGCTGCAGCACATTGGCCGTGCATTCCGAGCCGAACACATCAAAATCTGACAGACTTCATGCGAGGGCGGGATCCAGGCCTGGATCACAGAGCCTCGCCTCATAAGCCCGGCTCCGCTGGGTAGGTCATAGATGACAAGAGCCCCGTTGGAGCGAGAAGCACCGCGGGGCTCAATCTTTGCGATGATGCGTTGGCACCTGCGGCTGCTGGCAGCGTAACGCCAAGACGTGCTCAGCTCGACGGGGCGTCGAGGCGGCGGGTGAGGTTCTCGAATTCCTGGCGCAGCTCCTCGTTCTTGAAGATCTGATCGAACGTCGGCGCCTCGAGCTTCTGGATCGCCTCGAACGAGGCGGCGCTGTCGCGCATCAGGTTCTTCAGCTGGAAGCTGGCTTCCACCGTCTCGTAGGTGTTGTCGGCGATGCGCAGGTCGTGCACCGCGCGGGTGCGCGCCTTGGCGATCTGCTCGCGCTGCTGCTGCAGGTAGCGGCGGTAGCCCTTGGCGGCCTCGGCGGCGACTTTCTGCGCGTCGCGGTTGGCTTCCAGCGCGCGCTTCTGGTCGGGCCGGTTCTCGCCCTGCAGCAGCTTCGCCGTCTTGCCTGTGCGCTGGTGATGTCCTTCAGGATGGCATCGAGCTTGGGCATGTAGTTGGTGTCGATCTTCTCGATCGCCGAGCCCTGCGCGTGCACCAGCATGGCGAACAGCGCCGCGTGCATGGCGAAGTACTTGCGCGCCGAGTTCATGTTGTCGCCGGCGGCGGTCGAGCAGCTTGCCGAGCTGGGTGTCGATGACCTTCGCGGCGTTGAACACGGCGACGAGGCGCACGAGGTCGCCCGACAGCACGCTGTCGAGCAGCAGGTCGACCTGATCCGGCGTCAGCTCGACGCCCGACTTGGCGAGCGCGCCGGCGATCTCCGTCTTCGTCTTGGCGATCTCGTCCTGGTTCTTGACGATGCGCTGCTCGGCATCCTTGATGTTGCCGTCGAGGCTCGCCACCGTGTCGTTGAGCACGCCGGGCAGCATGGCGTCCTTCGGCGCCGTGATCTGCTTTTCCTTCAGCGTCGCGATGTTCGGCTTCGATGTCGCGGATGTTCTGGCGCAGGCCCTCGACCTTCTTCTGCATCTCGACGATCGGCACGTCGGTGACGATGCCGAGCGCGGAGTCGAGCAGATTGCGGATGCGCGACTCGCGGTCCTCGCGCGTCTCCGTCCACAGCGGCGTCAGGATGAACTCGTCGCGCCCGGGCAGCTTCTGCGCCTGGGCGCGCTGCTCGGCGGTGTCCTGCAGGATGGCATCGACGGCGAGCATCAGCTGGCGCGCCTGCTCGTAGGCTTCCTCGCCCTCGCGCGGATCCTTCGGCTCGACGGGTGCGGCAGCCTGCGGCGCGGCCTGCGGCGCGGGCGGTCCGAGCGACCGGCCGGCTTGGCGACCGGCAGCGTCGTCTCGGCGACCTTCTCGGTCTTGCCCTCGCGCGCCGACTTGGAAATCAGATCGGCGATGCCGTCGCGGTGCGCGCTCTGGGCGTCTGGCAGAAATGGATGATGCGAAAAGCGCGGCGAACAGCCAGCGCGGCGGTAGGCCAACGAACGTCGGCAGCCATGACCAAAGCCTCCAAAACACAGGCCGCACGGAGCCGCAGAATTCGGGCTATTCGATGTTTCGTGCTCAGCCGCTTGCCTTGGCGAGAGCGACGAGATCCATCAAGCGCTGGTCGATCTGGCGCGCGTCCGTCAGCACCAGCATGTGGGAGAGCGCTTCGCCCTTGCCAAGACCGCCGCCCGCCTGTCCTTTTCTGACGACGTCGTCAAAAGGATGCTCACCAAGCGCCAGGTGCAGACGCAGCTCCTTGGCGGAAATGCCGAGGGCGGCGAACACGTTCGGGTCGCCGATGGCGATGGCGCTTTCACGCGCGGTGAAATTGGCGGCAGGCCGTACCGACTTGATCTTGGCCAGCACGTGCTGCGCCAGCGGGCGATAGGCCTTGGCCTTGGCGAGCAGCGCGTCGATGTCGCCGAGCGGCGCCGGCACGGAAGCCGGTGGCGGCGCCACGGGCGGCGGCAGGTCGGTAGCAGGTGAAGCGGCCGGCAGCGTCGTCGCCAGCACGCCCTCGCGGCGGCGCCGCGGACGCGATCGCGGGGCGTCCTTCGGCGCGTCGGCGTAGATCGGCTTGCCGCCGTTGTGGTGGATGCGCTCCAGCCACGACGCCTTGGAGAACATGAGCCCCTTGTGGCGCAGCCAGTCGATGATGTCGTTGCGCTGCACCTGGCCCGAGGCGGCGATCGCCTGCATCCACTCGCGCGAGATCGCGCCCCGTGTTCTCCTTCAGGCCGTCGATGAAGGCGCGTTCTTTCTCGCCGAAGTCGGTCGCCATCGCGTCCTCAAATCCAGCGGCGCGACTTCGCCTTGTAGTCGAGATACGCCTTGCCGAACCGCCGCTCGAGGTGGCGCTCCTCGGGCAGGATGGCGAGCCAGGTGACGAGCGCCGGCGAAGACCGCCGCGGCGACGACGAACCAGACGTTCTTGGTCAGCTCGGCGATGCCGAGCAGGATCATCGCGTCGGCGAGGTAGATCGGATTGCGATAGCGCCAGTAGGGGCCGTCGGTGACCAGCGCCGTGGCGCCGACGTCGGGCAGCACCGTGGTGCCGTGCCGGCGCAGGGTCAGGATCGCCCAGACGAGCAAGGACGACGCCGGCGGCGCCGATGCCGAGGCCGATGTCGCGCGCAGCGAGCATCGTCGCGTTCCCGGCCAACCGAGCGGCGCCAGGTAGCCGAGCGCGATGGCTGGCGAGGACGCCGCCGCCCAACACAATGGGCGGCCACGGCATGTGGCTCGGCCGATCGGCGATTCGTGCTGGAGTGAGGTGGCATGGCGATTCCGATGATCGTCGAAACCCGACGTTTACACCAGAAGCGCGTCCAGGCCGGCAATCTCACGTCGGGCCGCGTGACCGCGGCCTATCGCGGCGCCGGCGTGACGTCGGTCGACTTGATCGCGAGCTCGGCGTCGAGATCGAAGGTCTTGCACTGCTTGACGGCCAGTTGCCGGTTGTAGGCTTCGAGCATGGCGCGGTCTTTGCGATACTGCCCGTCGGGGTCGACGCCTTCCTTGGTGCCGCCAAAGATCGGCGTCGTCAGCGACTGCATGGCTGCGCGCCACGGTCGACGTCTTCTTGTTGGTGTCGTAGCCGCGCATCTGCAGGATGCGGATCTGCATGGTGCCGGTGAGCTTCTTGCAGTCGAACTTCAGTTCCTCCTCGCTGAGCTGATAGCCCGAGCCCTGCAGCGCACCGGTGGTGACGCCCTCAGACGGCGGAGGAATGTCGCTGACGAGATTGGGAGGCGTGTCGACGTTCTTGCTCGCGCAGCCGCATGCCAAGACGCTCGCAGACGACGAAGATTTGAGCCCGGAAACGGACCATTCGAATTCACCTAACCCGCTGCGGCTATCGAGCCCCCAATCGGGGCGGATTGAAGGCACCGCGTCGCGGCGCTGGGCCGCGGAGGCGCCCTTTGCTCCCGGTTGCGCGGTATGGCGGCCCGCGGTTCAATGGCGAGCGCGGCGTGCGGTCGCCTGGGGATGGGTATATGCATATCAAGTGGGTTGCCGTTTTCAGCGCCGCGTTAACTGCGCTCTCTGCCGCGTCGGTCGCGCGCCGAGGACGAGCCCCGAGAGCTTCACCTGCACGTTCGCTGCCGGGAATGCGGCGACGTTCGAGGACGGGGCCTTCAAGAGCAAGTCGCCCGAGCCGATCACCTTCGCCATCACCGACATCGATCTCGACAAGCAGACGGCGCAGCTCATGCCCGAGGGCAGCACCAAGCCCGGCTCGCTGAAGATCGTGCGCGCGATCAGCGCCAACCACTTTCTCGAGGTGGTCAACGAGGGCTTCCTCAATCTGACGACCGTCTACGACAAGGATGCGACGAGCGGCACCTATCCGGCCGTGCATTCGCGCCACTTCGGCGTGCTCGGCCAGCCGGTCGTCGCGCAATACACCGGCACGTGCACGGCAAAGTAGACGCGACAAGCTGTGGATGCCTGACCGTTTGCGCTCGCGGCGCCCGGCGCCTGCGGGCCATCCTGCAGCTCCGCCGTCTATTGGGGAGAATGCCGTGACGCTGCACCTCATCAAGCTCTGCGTCGGCGCCGCCTCCATCGAGGAGCTGGCCGACTGGCAGGCCGCGCGTGCCGCCGAGCAGAAGAAGGCAGGCAAGAAGCCGCGCATCTTCCACACCACCTTCCAGACGCCAAAGCGCGACGCCGAGCTGCTCGATGGCGGCTCGCTCTACTGGGTCATCAAGGGCACGGTGCAGGTACGCCAGAAGCTCGTCGGCTTCGAGCAGGGCACAGAAGTCGGACGGCACGCCCTGCCTGCCTCATCCTGCTCGATCCCGCGCTCGTGCCGGTGCGCCCGGTGCCCCGCCGCGCCTTCCAGGGCTGGCGCTACCTGACGGCGGACGATGCGCCGGCCGACCTCGGCCGCGGCGACAAGCAGATCGCCGCGCTGCCGCCCAAGATGCGTCGCGAGCTGGCCGAGCTCGGTTTGATCTAGATCACGGCGCGCGTTGACGGCGAGGCGCCGCCCAGTGCCAGACCCATCCGATGTCGCGACCGCGCTTCACCGCTCTTGTCGATAGCCTGCCGGCCTTCGTGCCCTTCACCGGTCCGGAGGCGCAGGAGCGTGCCCGCGGGCGCAGCCTTTCGCGCGCGGCTCGGCGCCAACGAAAGCCTGTTCGGTCCTTCGCCGAAGGCACTCGCTGCCATGCGCGCGGCCGCCGACGGCAACTGGATGTACGCCGATCCCGAGAGCCACGAATTGCGCGCGGCGCTGGCGCAGTTTCACGGCGTCGGCCTCGACAACATCGTCATCGGCGAGGGCATCGACGGGCTGCTCGGGCTGGCCGTGAAGCTCGTCGTCGAGCCGGGCTCCGCGGTCGTCACGTCCGACGGCACCTATCCGACCTTCAACTTCCACGTCGCCGGTGGCGGTGGCCGTCTCGTGCGCGTGCCCTACCGCGACGACAAGCAGGATTTGGGCGCGTTGATCGATGCCGCGCAGCGCGAGGACGCGCGCATCCTCTACGTCTGCAATCCCGACAATCCCATGGGTTCGTTCTGGCCTGCCGATGCATTGCGCGCGCTCATCGCCGCTCTGCCGTCCGGCGTGCTGCTGCTGCTCGACGAGGCCTATTGCGATACGGCGCCGGCGGCAGAGCTGCTGCCGGTCGACGCCGGCAACGCGCAGGTCTTGCGGTTGCGCACCTTCTCCAAGGCCTATGGCCTCGCCGGCGCCCGTATCGGCTATTGCATCGGAGATGCGCGGGTCATCCGCGCCTTCGAGAAGATCCGCAATCACTACGGCATCAACCGCGTCGGCCAGATTGGCGCCTGGCCGCGCTCGATGATCAGGAATACCTCGCCGAAGCGGTGGCTCGCATTGTCCGGGCGCGCGATATCATCGGCGCCATCGCGCGCGCGAACGCTCTCGTACCTCTGCCGTCCGCAGCCAATTTCGTCACCATCGATTGCGGGCGCGACGGCGACTTTGCGAAGCGCGTGCTCGACGGGCTTCTGGCGCACGACGTGTTCGTCCGCATGCCGGGTGTCGCGCCGCTCAATCGCTGCATCCGCGTGAGCTGCGGCCGCGACGAGGATCTCGCCATCTTTGCCGATGCGCTGCCGCTCGCCTTGGCTGGCGCCGCCTGAGCGAGGTGCGCCGGCAACCCAAGCGCCGGTTGGCATTGCGTTAAGCCGTCGCCGCCAGAATGCGTCGGCAGCCCATCGCCCCCTACCGAGGCCCCATCAATGGCAGACGCGCTCCTCGATTATTCGTCCTGGTCGTTCCAGCTCATCTTCGTTCTCGCAGTGCTCTATCTCGTGTTCGGGCTGGTGAAGCCGTCGTGGGTTCTGGCCGGCAAGCGCAGCACCGTCGTCGTCGTGACCATTGTCGTCTTGCTCATCGCCTCGACCCTCTTCTACTTGCTGATCCGCCCGCTGCCGGGCGCGCTCGAGCCGCCGGCCGCCATCGGTACCGAGCCGCCGGTGCCACAGTCGGCCCCCGCGCAGCCCTGACCGAGCGCAGGCAAGGCAAAAACGGTTGACCCGCCTAGCCGCGGCATGCCTCTAAGTGGGGGCGCCGCGGACTTTCCGTGCGCTGCCGGGGACTGCCGGCAAACAGGGGCGCGCGATGTACGACCGGATGATCGAAAACTCCGAGCTGGCGTCGTCGATCATCGTCATCCTGGCGCTGCTCTATCTTGTCGCCGGCCTTGCCAGCCCCGCGTGGGCGTTTGCGCCGGGGCGCGTCGCCGTCGTCCTGCGCTCCGGCCTGGCGATGGTCTTCGCCGCCGTTCTGTTCATCGGCGTCATCGCCTATACCCACTCGCAGCCGGACGGGCCGCATTCGGCCGAGGGTTACATCAACGACTATTTCGCCGAGCAGGGAGCGCCGCCGAAGCAACCCGCGCCGTAGCTTGCGCGTAAGACTTTCATAACAGACCGGCTATCGCCGGCAGCCTAGGGAGAGAAAAAATGCGTGGTGTTTTCGGAGTGCTCGTCGGCATCGTCCTGTTCGCGGTCGGCCTGGCTGGCCTCGGCTTTGCCCTCAATGAAATGATGACGCACGCCGACCCGAATACGACGATCAGGGCGCTCGCCGGGCTCGGCACGTTCATCATCGCCTCGCTGGTCTCGGTGTGGGCCATCAGCTACTGACGCGGCCTGTTGTCCTCAGGGCCACCTGCGCAGCGACCCCGCGGCGAACCTCCACTCGGGTGTAACGAGGTCGCCCTCGAAGGCCGCCGCATACCACGGCGAGCCGTCGGCGGCGGCCGGGTTCTTGAGGACGTGCATCTCCTGCGCCGGCATGTAGCTCTGCACCAGCAGGAAGCGCTTCTCGCCCGTCTGCGCGTTCTCGACGACGTCGGCGACGAGAACCGCGTGGCCGGGGAATCCGCCTTTGATGAACACGTCACCGGTCTGCAGCGTCGCCAGCGACACCGGCTTTAGCTCACGCTCGAGCGAGTAGGTGCCGGCATAGGCGAACACGTAGTCCATGTACTTGCGGAACGATGCGTAGCCGCTGTCGCGGCGCGCCGAAAAGCTGAGGCGCTTGCCCTCGGTGTCGTTGAAGCGGATTTCCTGCTTGCGATTGGCTGCGAACAGCCACTCGGCGCGCAGCCGCATGATGGCGTCGGCGCACTGCTGCAGATCACGCTTGCCGACATCGATGTCGATCACCGCGGCGTGCACGTCCTGCCGCCATTTCTGCGCGCCTGTGTAGATCAGCACCGGCGCGTTCGCCGCCTTCATCGGCAGCCCGCGCAGCCACGCCGCCCAAGTGCCCGGCGCGGCGGCCGTGCGTACGAAGCCGGGCGGTGGAGTAAAGCGCTGCTCGAGGGTTTGTTCACCGGGGGCGAACTGCCAGGCATACCCCGGCGCGGCGAGGGCAACTGCGGGCGCGGCCAGTTGAACAATGGCAATGAGGATGAGCGTCATGTCGCGGCGCATGGCGCGAACCTGCGATGCGCGTGTGGCGCGGCGATGGCGTTTACTGGGTGTAAGAGAAGGCGCGGCTCTGCCACGGATTGACGAACATCTGCTGAGCCCACTTCGGGGCCTGCTTTGTGGGATCCCCGACCTGGCTCTTCGCTTTGGCGCGCAGCGTGACTTCGTTGCTGGTGCGATAGGCGCGTAGCGTACGCTTCTTTGCGGTGCGCGCCTTGTCGGCCGACTTTCGCTTTGGTCGCAGGTGCCAACTCCACACGGTCCTCTGGCGGGGTCGCCACCTCAATGACCGGCAGCGTCGGCGGTACATCGGTAGTGACGTCGGACGCGGCGGCGAGCTTGATGTTCTCGGCTCCGGCGTCGGCAAGCTGCTCGATCTTTGCCGGCAATCGAGCGGCGCTGGTTGCGGGCAGAACTTCGCTCGCGATGGCGGCCCCCTCGCGCGATGGCTCCAGCGCCGAGGTGGTGATCGGCGAGACACCGACCGCGCTCTCGTGCGGCTCGATGAGCGCGGCGGTCGAAAGCGCCGGCAGCTCTGCGTCGGCCTGCACCGTCTCGCGCTCCAACATCATGCGCGCGTTCTGCACGTAGCCGAGGCGCGCCAGAGACGACTGCTCGGCGACGGCGAAGGCGCTCGAGCACGGGCAATTCGCCGGGCCGGCGAGCACCGCGAGGCCGAGGCCACCGATGAACAGTACGGACAGCGATCCTGTCCAGCGTATGCGCGCGCCGCCGCGGGGGGCTCCCGCCGTCGTAGCGGAGCGATGCGTCTTGCGCGGCGCCGTATGCCGCGACGGCAGCAGGCGATAGCCGCCGACCGTCGTCGCTTCGCTCGAATAGCTGCTCAGCGAGGCGAATTGATCGAGCACCCCCACGAACCTGTCGGTCGGGGTCGCGTGATCTATGTCGGACGTTACGGCGCGCATGGCGCGGCTCCAGTTGTCCTGTCTATGCTTCGGCTCGCTTCGTCATACGCCTACTGAGGCAGCGAGCGCAGAGCATTGAAAATCGAGCAAATTCTCTCATCCCACCTGCGAACGTGGCACGCATATGGTGAATTTTCTACAAATATTCTCACGGGATGAAGACATGTGCTGCGACAGGTGCATAGGCGCCTGAACGGGAGGAACCCGGAGCGGCTAGGCCGTCCGGGCTCCCTTGGGCTCATCTGATTTCGAGCGGTGCGCCTATGGCTGCAATCCCAGCTCCATTGGAAGGCCCTGCCCGTCTCGTCGGGCTAGTTCGCGGACGTCGTTACAACTCCGCGATGCACGTTCGGATTTTCGGATCGGCCGCCAGCCGTAACGTCCATCAGGACGTCGCGCTCGGCGGCATGAGCTGATCGGGTGGCCACATTTTCTTAGACCTCCTTTGCCGTGGAAGGTCATACAACCCTGCTCCCGTATGGCTAACGTGTCAACCGAGGAGCCCCGTAGTGAACGCGTGGCTCGCATGGTTAAGGCGTTATTAAAATCGTCGCGGTAGCTTGCGCGCACGCCTGCCCTTCTCTGGTGCCGTGATGCGGTCCGTTCTCAGCTTTGTTTCGATGCTCGCTCTCGGGCTGATGATCGCCGCGGTGATCATGGTGGCGCCATCCGGCACGTCGAACGTCACCAACATCGGCGGCTTCGAGATCGGCGGCCCGGCGCTCGACTACCGCTCCGTCGTCGCCGGACTTGGTATCGGCCTGCTGATCGCGATTGTTGGGCAGATCTCGTGGCGCGAGGCGGCACGCCGTTTCGGCGGCTGGCTCGGCGGTCAGGCGCGCCGCTTGTGGCTCGTCGGCTGGGCGGCGGTGTTCGTCGCCGTGCTGTTCTACTTCTGACGCCTGGCGAACCGCGACACACCTCAAGCAACATCAAAAGCAAAAGGCCCGGGATTGCTCCCGGGCCTTGCTTCGCTTCGATGCCGGCCGCTTAGACCGAGTAGTACATGTCGTACTCGATCGGATGCGGGGCCATCTCGTAGCGCATGTTCTCGGCCATCTTCAGCTCGATGTAAGCGTCGATCATGTCATCCGACATGACGCCGCCCATCTTGAGGAAGCCGCGGTCCTTGTCGAGCGCATCGAGCGCCTCGCGCAGGCTGCCGGCGACGGTCGGGATGTTGGCCAATTCGGCGGGCGGCAGATCGTAAAGGTTCTTGTCCATCGCTTCGCCGGGATTGAGCTTGTTGGCAATGCCGTCGAGGCCGGCCATGAGCATGGCGGTGAAGCAGAGATAGGGGTTGGCGGCGGGATCGGGGAAGCGGACCTCGAAGCGTTTCGCCTTCGGGCTCGATACGTGCGGGATGCGGCACGCGGCGGAGCGGTTGCGCGCCGAGTAGGCGAGCAGCACGGGAGCCTCGTAGCCCGGCACCAGACGCTTGTAGGAGTTGGTGGTCGGGTTGGTGAAGGCGTTGAGTGCCTTGGCATGCTTGAGGATGCCGGCGATGTAGCTGAGCGCCGTCTCCGACAGGTCGGCGTACTTGTTGCCGGCGAAGACCGGGTTGCCGCCCTTCCAGATCGACTGGTGCACGTGCATGCCCGAGCCATTGTCGCCGAAGATCGGCTTGGGCATGAAGCACGCCGTCTTGCCGTAAGCCTGGGCGACCATGTGGACGACGTACTTATAGATCTGCATGTGGTCGGCCATGGTGACCATGGGGCCGAACTTGATGCCGAGCTCGTGCTGCGCGGCGGCCACCTCGTGGTGGTGCTTCTCGACGGCGACGCCCATCTCGGCCATCACCGAGATCATCTCCGAGCGAATGTCCTGACAGCTATCGATCGGCGGCACCGGGAAGTAGCCGCCCTTGGTGCGCGGACGGTGCCCGAGGTTGCCCATCTCGTATTCGGTGCCGGTGTTGGTCGGCAGCTCGGTGGAGTCGATGCGGAAGCCGGTGTTGTAAGGATCGGCAGAGAAGCGCACGTCGTCGAAGATGAAGAACTCGGCTTCCGGGCCGACGAACAGCGTGTCGCCCACGCCCGTCGACTTCATGTAGGCTTCGGCCTTCTTGGCGATGCCGCGCGGGTCACGCTCGTAGAACTGACCGGTCGTGGGCTCGAGCACGTCGCAGAAGATGGCGACGGTCGACTGAGCGAAGAAGGGATCAAGGTGCGCCGACGAGGCATCCGGCATCAGCAACATGTCGGAGGCTTCGATCCCCTTCCAGCCGGCGATCGACGAGCCGTCGAAGGCATAACCGTCCTGGAAGACGTCCTCGTTGAACGTGCTCGCATGTGCGGTCACATGCTGCATCTTGCCCTTGGTGTCGGTGAATCGGAAATCGACGAACTTGACGTCCTTGTCCTTCACCATCTTAAGGACATCGCTGGCGCTCTTCATGAGAACTCCCCATTGACTGTTTGTAGCCTTGGACGGCCGTTCTTTTACGGAAAAAAGGGGCTGAAAGCAGCCCCTTTGAAGCAATTGTTTAGATGGCGTCTGCGCCGGTCTCGCCGGTGCGAATGCGGATCGCATCGTCTATGGCGGAGATGAAGATCTTGCCGTCGCCGATACGGCCGGTCTTGGCCGCCTTCTGGATTGCATCGACGGCTTTGTCGAGCATCTCGTCGGCGAGCACCACCTCGATCTTCACTTTCGGCAGGAAATCCACCACGTACTCGGCGCCCCGGTAGAGCTCCGTGTGGCCCTTCTGGCGTCCGAAGCCCTTCGCCTCGAGCACGGTAATGCCCTGCAGGCCGATTTCCTGCAGCGCTTCTTTCACTTCGTCGAGCTTGAATGGCTTGATGATGGCTTCGATTTTCTTCATGACCCCTGGGCCCCTGCGCGTTTATCTGGTTTCTCAAAGGGCGGCTTTGCGTGGACGGCCAGAAGTTAGCACGGCGCATGCCAACTCCAGGGCGCAAATAAGCTCCTGCAAATTCAGCAAGTTATTTGCAGGTCCGCGCGCCGCCCGGGTAGCATCGGCACGCTATATGCCTAAGGCTTGGGCAATTTGCACATAAACGCATCACGCGCAATCGGCAGGCGTCCGGATGGTCAATCGAACAGCTCAATCGTCAGGCAGTCGCGCCGCCGAGCTGCAGTTGCTCACGACGGAGCAGATGGGCCGCGCCGATCGCATGGCCGCTGCCGGATATATCCCGAGCGTGTCGCTCATGGAGAACGCCGGGCGGGCGGTGGCCCGCGCCGCGCTTGCCATGTGCGAGCCGGGTGCCCGCGTGGCCGTGCTTTGCGGACCCGGCAATAACGGCGGCGATGGTTTTGTCGCCGCGCGCCACCTGCACGAAGCGGGGCTGGACGTACGGTTGGCGCTGCTCGGCGCGCCGGGCGCATTGAAAGGCGACGCGGCCGCCATGGCGGAGGGGTGCGGTCTACCGATCGCGCCGCTGACGCCAGCGTCGATCGACGGGGCGCAACTGATCGTCGATGCATTGTTCGGCGCCGGGCTGGCACGTCCAATCTCCGGCGTCGCCGCCGAAGTCGTCGGCGCAATAAATCGCAGTAGAGTGCCCGTGCTCGCCGTCGACGTTCCGAGCGGGGTCGACGGCACGACGGGAGCGGCGACGGGTCCCGTCGTCGAGGCCGCGCGTACGGTGACGTTCTTTCGGCGCAAGCCCGGCCACCTCTTGCTGCCGGGGCGCCTGCTTTGCGGGGAGATCAGCGTGGCCGACATCGGTATCCCGGAAGCCGTGCTGGGCGACGTCGGCGCCGACACGTGGGCGAATGCGCCCGGCCTATGGAGCGGGCAGTTTCCCTGGCCGAAGCTCGACGGCCATAAATATGGGCGCGGCCACGCCTTGGTTGTCTCGGGCCCAGAGGCCCACACCGGTGCGGCGCGCCTCGGCGCTCGCGGTGCGCTGCGCGTCGGCGCCGGCCTCGTCACCGTCGCCAGCCCGCCCGATGCCGTCGCCGTCAATGCCGCCCATCTAACCGCCATCATGCTGCAGCCGTTCGACGGGCCGGACGGCCTGGCGCGCATCCTCGCCGACAAGCGCAAGAATGCGGTGCTGCTCGGTCCGGCGCTGGGTGTCGGCGCGGCGACGCAACAGCTCGTGCACGCCGTCCTCGCCACCGGCGCCGCGACAGTGCTCGATGCCGACGCCATCACCTCGTTCGCCGGCGGTCACAGCGAGCTGTTCGTTGCCATTGCAGGCTTGGGCCGCCCCGTCGTGCTGACGCCCCACGAGGGCGAGTTCGGGCGGCTGTTCGCGGATGCGGCGGCGGGCTCGAAGCTGCAGCGCGCCCGCGCCGCGGCGCAGCGGTCGGGCGCCGTCGTCGTGCTGAAAGGCGCCGACACCGTGATTGCGGCTCCCGACGGTCGTGCCGCCATCAACGACAACGCCCCACCCTGGCTGGCGACGGCGGGGGCGGGCGACGTGCTCGGCGGGTTCATTGCCGGGCTGCTGGCGCAATCCATGCCGGCCTTCGAGGCCGCGTGCGCGGGCGTGTGGCTGCACGGCGCCGCGGCAACGGCCTTCGGTCCCGGTCTCATCGCCGAGGATCTGCCCGAAGCTCTTCCTCAGGTTCTGCGCGCCCTGGCGCCGTTCGGCCGGGCATAACGATTGGGTGCCACAATCGGCCGCTAATGCCCTATGCTGAACATGACGCTGGATTCGGCGCGCGCTCGCGCCGGGCCATCTTCGCTCCAATGCGCGAGACGTGAATGCTTCGACGGGCCGCTCTTGCCATAGCCTTGATTTCGCTGCCTGCCGCGGGAGCCCTGGCGGCTGCGGCCGACGCGGCGCTGAAAGCGCAGGATGCGGCGAGCGCCCTGGTGCGCGGCGACACAAGTCAGGCGGTTACCGGTTACACGGACGCCCTCAAGGATCCCGCGCTTCCCAACGATCGCCGCGCCACCATCCTCACCGATCGCGCCGTCGCCTACGCGCGTCTGGGTCAGACCAAGCTCGCCCTCGACGACTTCAATCGCGCGGCGCAGCTCTTCCCCGAGTATGCGGCGATCTACAACAATCGCGGCAACCTGCTGCTCGCCCTCAACTACCCCGAGGAGGCGATCAAGGACTTCAATCGCGCCATCGTGCTGGCGCCGGGTTACGCGGCAGCGCTATCGAACCGCGCCGGCGCTTTCGCCAAGGTCGGCCTCAACGACCAGGCCATTCGCGACTACACGTCGGCCGTGCGGCTGATGCCGCAATCGGCCGCGCCGCTCGCCGGGCGCGGGCGCGTGCACGCCGCCGCCGGTCGCCCCCACGCCGCCATCCGCGACTTCACCCGCGCGGTAACCGCCGATCCGCGGTTCGCCGCCGCCTACCGCAGCCGCGCCGAAGCCAAGTTCGACACCATGCGCCTGCCGGACGCCATCGAGGATCTGTCGCGTGCCATCGCCTTCGACGCCAGCAACGCCGAGCTTTATCTGCTGCGCGGGCAGGCGTACCTCGCCTCCGACAATGTCGCCGCAGCACTGAAGGACTACACGCAGGCAACGACGCTCGATCCGCGCTCGGCACGCGCGTTCGCGGCACGCGGGCTCGCTAACGGCATCGCCCAGGCGTACGAGGAGGCATTTGCCGACCTCAATCACGCCATCGAGCTCGATCCGCGCGCGGCGCTCGCCTTCGCCTATCGGGCAGTCGTCTACAAGATGAGCGGGCAGACCGACGTCGGCGTCAAGGATGCCGAGACGGCTGAGAAGCTCGATCCCGACGGCCCCGATGTGCTGTGGGCCAAAGGCGAGATCGAGGAGGCGCAAGGGCGCACCGAGCAGGCGATTGCCGACTACAAGAAGGCCGTCGCTCTGCAACCGCGGCTGAAGCTCGCCGCCGACGGCTTGCAGCGGCTCGCTGCCGACAGCGCCAGTGCGGAGGATCACGAGATCGCCGGCTCCGGCATCGAAGGTTGGCGGGTCGTGCAGCAGGGGTCTCGCTACTATGCCGTCAGCGACCAGTTCCGTCGGTTGCGCATTCCGCTGGAGATGGCCGGCGACGGCCAGCCCAAGCTGCTCGAGTTCGAGGCCAAGCAACCGCCATTGCGCGGCATAGCAACGTTGCGTTTCACCAGCGGCGTCGTTCCGGGCGCCATGGGTCCCGAAGAGGTGGAGCAGGTCGCCATCCTCGACCTCGACAACAATTCGGTGATCGGCATCGAGCCGCACCGAGAGGGTAAGAAGGTCGCCACCTGGACCTGGCAGGACGACCGCGTGGTGGTCGCCAGCGTCGACGGAGCGACCGACGAGTTTATCCTGCGGGCAGGTCGGCAGCGGGATGGCGATCCGCGCCGCTATACGAGTAGCGAAGGCGGCTTTGGCGGGGGCTGGATGCCGTGGGGGCAGCTCAATTCCGGCCAGCAATATGACCGGCGCCCGCGCAAGCGCACGAAGCCGAAGACCATCTTCCAGCTCCTGTTCAACTAAACCAACGACTTGGGCCGGCCTCGGGATGCTGCTCGCCGGCTTCGCGCATACCGCTGCCAGATGCCGACAGGTGCTGCGATGGGGATACACGCCGCGGGAGAAAGGCGGTGCTACCCGCGCATGGCAATGTTCGGAGTTGCGGGCGCCGGTGGGCGGATGCGAAGTAACCGGACAGTTGCTACAGCGCCTTCACGCGCCTAGCTAAAATAGCACTGCCGTTAAGCTTTCCGCATCGTTCACCATCTAATGTGGGAGGCTCGGAGCCGCGTTCCGTCAGGGGAGAGTTAAGAGCGATGCGTTTGCTTGGGGTCATGTGCGCGGCACTTGCCGCGGTGGTGTTCGTCTCGTCAGCTTCGGCCGAAACGCCGATCGTGGTGGCTGCCGCCGACCCGACAGCCGAGGCTCCGCTCGTCGCGGGTCCGCAGGCTTCCGACGCCGCCCTGCCGGCCGCAAGCCCGGCGCCGCCAGCCGATAGCGAGGCCGCAGCCTCCATCGCGCCGCCGGAGCCGACGTTGTTTGCCGTCATCGACCTCGGGTCGCAGACGATGACCGTCTCCGACAAGAACGGCGAGATCGCCTCGTGGAAGATTTCATCGGCGCGCGGCGGTTACCGCACGCCGACCGGTACGTACACGCCGCACTACACGTCGCGCATGCACTATTCGAAACAGTATCACTTCTCGCCGATGCCCTACTCGGTGTTCTTCAACGAGGGCGTGGCGGTGCACGGGACCGGCGACCTGCGCAATCTCGGCCGCCCTGCTTCGCATGGTTGCGTGCGCTCGCACCCGAAGAACGCCAAAGTGTTCTACGACCTCGTGCAGAAGCACGGCATGCAGCTCACCCGCGTCACGGTGCGTGGCAAGCCGCCGTATTCGCCAGTCGTCGCGGAAGGGCGGCGCCGCCGCGTGGTGCAGGCGCAGCCGGCATTCCAGCCTTTCGGCATGTTCGGCTACAGCCAGCCGTACCAGCCGAAGAAGAAATTCAAGAAGAAGCAGTATGGCGGCAGCTACGGGAATACTTGGTAGCGCGCCTCCGGCATGACACCTGGTAGCGGCTGACGATACCAACGTGCGAACCCGTCAGAACGGGTTCCACGTCGCGCGTGGCGTGAAGCGGATGTAGCCGATGTTGGCGCCGATGCGGAAGCCGAGCCCGGTGCGGATCGGCGCCATGGTCACGCGCCCGCCCTTTAGGAACGTGATGCCGACGCCGCCGATGAAGTAGGCCGAGCCGTCGATGCCGGTGAACTGCCGGTAAAGCTCCTCCGGCTGGTGCACCCGGTAGATCAAGAACATGGTGCGCGAGCCCGAGGCGCCGATATCGGTGCCGATCGACGGGCCGTGCCAGTAGATGTCGCTGCTGCCGCCGGCGCGCATGTAGAGCTTGCCGCTGCCGTAGCGCAGGCCGGCGAGAAACGCGCCGCCGCCCTCGGTGCCGAGCACGTAGCCGTCAGGCCGCCCGGCACTGGAGAAGGCGTATTCGAGCACGCTGCCGAGCTCGGTCGAGATGGTGCCGAAGAAGCCACGCGAGATTTCGCGTATCTCGTCGATGTTGTAGCCAGCCTCTTCCGGACCCAGCGGCTCCAGCATGGCGACGGTGGGACCGGGCTCTAGCGTCGGCACCTCATCGCGCGCGCTCTCGCCGGGTTGCTGCTTAGTCTGCGTCGCCCACTTCTGCGCCGTCGATTTGGCGACGGGCTTGGGCGGTGTCGCATCGGTCGGGGTTGACGGCTTTGCCTCTTTGGCGGCCGGCGCCGGATCCTTGCTGGCCGCGGCGACCTCCTTGCCGCCGCCGGCGATCTGCGTGTCGAGCTTCGCCAGTGTGTTGGTGGATTTGGCCTTCATCACCGCCAACAGCTCGATGCCTGCCGCTTCGAGTTCGGCCAGCTTGCTGCAGTCGGGGGGGCCTTTTTCCGGCGGACGGCCGAGGGTGTCGATCTTGACGATGAGGTCTTCGGCTTCCGCGTCGAGCTTGGCGGTGCGGTCATCGCGCACGCTGTCGAGCGCCCTCTCCTCGTCCCAGCCCTTCTTTTCCTTGAGCTGCTTCAGCTTGTCCTGCAGCTTGGGCAGCGCCTCGCTATTGAAGGCGCGCAACTGCGCCCCCGACTTGTCGACGGCTGCGGCGAAATCGTCAGCCGTGCACGTCGCGGCAAGCGCACCGGCGTGCGCGAGGACGAGAGCCAGGGCGGCCAGCAGGCCAAAGGTGATCGATCGAAGCATGGACACGCTCTAGCCTATCGGGCTCGGGCCACCAAATCGGCGCGCCCGAGCTTGATCGACCAAAGCGATGCGGCGGATTATTGACCGCTTATCGTTTTGACGACGGAGTTCAAAGGCCGGTCGGACAGGGCGGTCGGCATCCCCTGCATGTCCTTGGCGATGAGCTCGTCGTACTCGGGCAGCGTCTGAATAGGCGTTTTGGCCGTCATCTGCACGACTTTGTAGCCGCCCGCCTTGAGCTGCTTCAGCAGCTCCGGCATGGCCGCCGCCGTATGCGGCTGAATGTCGTGCATCAGGATGATGCCTTTGCCGCGCTTTTCCAGGCCGGCCATGATGCGTTTCACCAGTGCATCGGCCTTGCCGCCCTTGAAGTCGAAGCTGTCGATGTCGGTCGAAAACACCGCGACGTTGCGATCGGCGAGATACTTCAAGGTCTCGGGCGAGTGGCGCAGGTACGGGAAGCGGAAAAACGGCGCCGTGGGGCCGTTGACGGCGCGGCGGATGACGCTGAACGACTTCTCGATGTCGGCCTTGGCGTCCTCGAACGGCAGCTTCGACAGATCCTTGTGATCCATCGTGTGGGCGCCAATGGTGTGACCGGCCTTGGCGACGTCGTGCAGGATGTCGGGATAGCCCGAAGCCACCTTGCCGACCGAGAAGAAGATCGCCTTGGTGCACTCGGCGTTGAGCGCAGCGAGCACGGCCGTGGTGCGGTTCGGCAGCGGACCGTCGTCGAACGTCAGCACGACCTCTTTTGGATTGAGGAAGTCGTACGTCTTGTAGTGCTGGAAGCCGAAGCCGGGGGCGCCGGTGGTGTCGATCTCGACGACGCGCGCGACGCCGAGCGGGTTGGGATTGCCCGGGCAGTCGGCCTGCTTGGCGACGGGCGCTGCCGGTCCCAACTGCTGCTGGGCAAGCGCCGCATTGCTGACGGCGAGCGATCCGCACAGCGCCACGCCGGCGATGAAAGTCGTCTTGAGAATTGCGCGCATCGAACCCTCCCCGAGCTGCACAGTCGTCTTATTGCTTGATTCCGCTTCATTGTGCGGAATTTTGCACTCCCGGTGCAAGTGCGTTGCAGGAATTTTGCCCGCAAAAGCGCCGATTTAGCCGCAGGTGTGGTGGCCGCGCGTAGTGCTCAATTCTGCAGTTTGGCGGCAACTTTGGCGCGGAAGCGGGCGCTGTCGACGATGATGCGCGTGTGCCGTCCGCGCCCGATCAGCTCGCGCGCGTCGCGCGCCTCGACCTTGAACACCAGTTTGCGTCCCGCGACCTCGATCAGTTCGGCCGTGGCGGTGACCTCGAGGCCGGCAGGCGTTGCCGCGATGTGCTCGACGTCGATATGGGTGCCGAGCGTTTCCTGACCCTCGGCGAGCTGGTCTTCGACGCAGGCGACGGCAGCGGCTTCGATCAGCGCCACCATCGCCGGGCTGGCGAACACGGGCGCCCGGCCGCTGCCCAGCTTGGGCGCGGTGTGCTGCTCAGCGACGATGAGCGTGGAGGTGCCGATGCGCCCCGGCTGCAGGGCGCTGCGTGCTTCGTTCGTATCCGTGGTCATTGGAGCGCGCGCCGTCCGCAATTGCGATGGCGTTGACTATAGCGCGGGCGCGGGGCTCAGTCCCCGGCGTCGGCGAGCCGCTCCAGTTCGTCGAGGTTCTTGAGGCGCAGGCCCTTGGGGGCTGCTTCGACGAGGTCGCGTGCCTCGAGCTCCGTCAGCCAATGGGCGAGTTCGTCAAGGCTCATGTTGAGATAGCCGGCGACGACGCCACAGCTCAAGCTGTCGGTCAGCAGGCTTGGATCGCGCCCTTCGTAGGCGTTGCAGCGCGCCAGCGTCACGAACAGGGCGGCGACACGCACCATCGGCTTGGGGCGGCCCGAGCGCTCTTGCGCTTCCTTGAGGAAGGCGACCTCGCGCTCGATGGCGGCAGTCAGCCGCGATTTGGTTGCCGGGCTCTTGTCGATCGTCGGCTCGAGTGCCGAGCGAGGCAAGCAACTCAGCGAAGTTTCCATCGTCGCCTGCGCACCCGACACGTGATTGTCGAGATAGCCTAGGCCGACCAGATCGCCAGGGAAGGCGAACTCGATGACGTCCTGCGAGCCGTCGGCGCGCTGCTTAAAGAGGCAAACGGAGCCCTTCTCGACGCGGAACACGTGGCTGCGGGGTTCACCCTCGCGGAACAGGATCTCGCCCGCGGCAAGCGTGCGGTGAGCGGAGCCGGGCGCGGTGACGGCATCGGCGGGGTTGGCGCGGGCTGAATCGAGGCCCGGTGGGCTTAAAAGGGTGAGCATGGCGGCGGCGGTGCTCTTGGCTACGCATTACTTATGCAATGCCCCAGAATATGTGGCGGCATTGCAACGATCAAGAGGTTTTTTGTTGGCAATCGGATTCTGTGCTGGACACGAACAAAAGAAGCGATTCGCACAAGTAAGTGCCGGTGCAACGTCGGAACGACGCTCGGCAACCACGCGTTGGCGCCTCTACCTGGACCACAAGGGTGAGGAAAGCTGCACATGCTCGGCACTGCACAGCGATTGGGTATCGCAGCATGCGCCATCATGACGTTCGCGCCGGCATGCGCTGCCGCCTGTTCCCAGCACACGTTCGACCCATGTCCGGAGCCGCAGTCAGGCTACAAGCTCGAAGTGGACCCGAAGACCGGCCGCACGTGGCTGAAGGAGGCGCAGGCCCCGACGACCGACACGAGCATGCTCGCGCGATTGTCGGCAGCCGCGAAGAATGTGCCGGCGGGCTCGCTTGCCAAGGCCGGTGACAAAACACCCGCCGAAGAATGGCAATCTGAAGTAAAGCGGGGCAGGAAACCGTGGCCGTTGAGATAGCTTACTGAGGCAACTTGCAAGCGTAGGAGGTTGCCGCGCACTCGACACCGAAAATGCCGGCCGATGTGCAGCCCTGCAGTTTGGCCTCCCCGATCACCGTCCAGCCGCGGTTCGAGGCCACGTTGACGGCCCCCTGAGTGGCCATCAGCGTGGCGATGCTCTCGGTCAGCCCGCTGCCGACGGCGCGGAAGCCGCGGCAGTCCTTGGCGCCGCGCGGAACGTCCGGAGCCGCCATCGCTATGGCCGGAGCGAGCGCGAACAGGCCGGCAGCGGCAAGCGCGAGGACGCAGGATCTCGACTTGGACATTTACCCCTCCAATGCATGCACCGAGGCACTCGGCCCTAGCGGCCGTAAGCTGCTCCCGCGACGGGGCAATCTCAAGACGGTGAAGGTCAGCGTCTGTGGATTGTCATGCGGGTGTGTCTGGTCGGCTGCGGGCCGGGGACGCGGCGCCCGCATTTACCTCATGGACCGTTCGCACTCGGAACTGTCACCAAGCTGGCTTAATCGTGGTTCAGCAGTGGGTTCGGCATTCCTTGCGCATGGGTCAGTCAGTGGAAGACACGTCTCGCGTCCTCGTCATCAGAGAAGACACGTTTCTCAAGGGTGAGATCCGCAACGGCGGGCGCATCGAGGTCTTCGGCTATGTCGAGGGGGACGTCGCCGGCGACCTGCTCATCGTGCAGCCGGGCGGCCGCTGCTTTGGCAAGGTGAAGGTCGAAAGCGCCGACGTGCGGGGCGAGCTGCAGGGCGACATCGTCGTGCGTCAGTTGATTACCATTCGCGGCAGCGGCGTCGTCACCGGCAATGTGAAGTACGGCAAACTCTCGATGGAGATGGGCGGCGCGCTCACGGCCGAGATGCGCAACATTCCCCCGTCGATCTCGGGCGACATGGACATATCCGTCGACAAGGGCAAGGCCGTGCGCATCACGTTGCAGGATCTTTCGGCGCTCGATCCCGATGATGCCGCGGAGGCGCTGACGTTCACGGTCTCGCAAGTGCGCAACGGCTTCGTTACGCTGGCAGCCGATCCCGGGCAACCCGTCGACGCGTTCACGCAATCCGACCTCGAGCGGGGAGCCGTGCTGTTTCGCCATGACGGTACCGACGAGCCGCGTGCGAGCTTCGCCGTCGTCGTCGCCGATCGGGCCGGGGCGACGTCGGGTGCCGCGCAAACCGTCAACGTCGCCGTCCGCGCGTAGCCGGCGCACGATCAATCCCGACAAGTCGTGAGTATGCCCCCGTCATGGCCGCGCAGGCGGCCATCCACGCAAGTCGCCTCGACTGCCACAGTAGCAGTGGGAATGACGATTCCGGCACTGTGGGGCACATCCCCCGCCAAAAGAGCTTGTTCAAGCTGACGTGGATGGCCGCCTGCGCGGCCATGACGAAAAAGGCGAAAGGTGGCGGACGGCTGGATCCCGGTGACAAGCACCGGGATGACATTTTGGTCGCGGCGACTGTGTCTGCCGAGATCAGCTGGCGGCTTTGCCGAAGCGCTTGCGCAGCGCCGTCTTGGCTTTTTCAAGCGAGCTGCGATCGCCGTCGGACAGGTTCTTGCCTGCCCGATTGATGTAGAAGTCGAGCATCGACATCGCCGTGCGATACGCATCGTCCGAGCCGCGCTTGGGGTCCTCGGCCGAATGCTGCAGGGCGGCGGCGATGACATCCGGGTCCGCCGACTTGAAGATGCCGGGCGGCAGCGCATAGGGGTGATCGTGCTCCGTCACCTCTTTCGACCACTTTTCTGCTTTGTGCACCATGACGACCCTCGGCTGCTGACGCCGCCCGACCCAAGCACGCAAATGAAAAAGGCCGGTAAGCCGCGTTATGCGGATTTAGCGCAAATGCCGTCTGGGCTAAGATTGTCGCTTCTTAGCGCGTCGTGCGAAATGGGGGAGAAAGCCGATGCGGGTGTTCCGCGCCGTGATGGCGGTGCTGCTGCTGGTCTGCCTGGCGCCGCTGCTCAGCATGGCGGCGGCCGAGTTCATCGCGCAGGTTAACGGCTGCAAGCTCGACCTTGCCGCGGTGCATCCATGTGTCGTCGGCGGCCGCGACATCGGTCACGCCCTGCTGACGCTCGGCATGATGGGCTATTTCCTGTTCGCCACCATGCCGGCCGTCTTCGCCCTAGTCATCGCGTGGGTCTTATCGAACTCATCGCCTGGCTGCGCCGCAGCAGCCAAGCCTCCGCCTAGCGGCCTATTTGCAGCGCAGGAAGTCGCGCGAACCGCCGCTGTCGGTGAAGGTCAGCGTGTCGCCTGATACCGTGAGCGTAAAGTCGTAGGGCATGGCGCTGCCTTCGACGGTGCAGTCGGACGTGATCTTCCAGTCGCTATCCTTGCCGTCGACCGACTTGAACGTGCAGTGGCTCTCGTGCTGGTCGTAGCGATCCTTGGCGATGACCAGCGGCGCATTCTGCCCCTCTTGCCCGGTGCTGCAATTCGTCGGATCGAGCGACCACTTGCCGACGAACGGTGGGTCGGCGGCGCTGGCGGCACCGGCACCGAGCAGGGCGATGATGAGATAGGCCGGGGCGCGGGCGATGGTCGTGCGCATGAGTGACGTTTCCGTCCTTTGTTGAACGGTTGACGCAAGCCGTTCCGTCACGAGGTGTCAAGCGCTCGTGCTCAGCCTCGAGACGGCTCAACCCCTCACCCGGAAGCTCATTACATTCGCTTCCGACCTCTCCCTCTGGGAGAGGTCAAGTAAGTCACAGAGTTGCCGATCAATCCACCTCGGCCGACCTCTCCCGAGGGGAGAGGTCGCTAGTGCATGGCTGCATGCGCTAGCGGGTGAGGGGATGGTCCGTCGATATCTCGTGCCGCGGCTAGGGCTCGAGGCGCTTGCCGAGCTTGCCGGCGAGATGCTGGGTGAACTGCCAGGCGACGCGGCCAGAGCGGGCGCCGCGCGTCATGCTCCATTCGAGCGCGTCGCGCACCAGCTCATCGTCCGCGAGCTTCAACTTGTAATGCGCAGCGTAGCCGCGCACCATGTCGAGATACTGGTCCTGGCCGCAGTTGTGGAAGCCGAGCCACAGGCCGAAGCGATCCGATAGCGACACCTTCTCCTCGACCGCCTCCGACGGATTGATGGCCGTGGAGCGCTCGTTCTCGACCATGTCGCGCGGCATCAGGTGGCGGCGGTTCGAGGTGGCATAGAAGATGACGTTCTCCGGCCGGCCCTCGATGCCGCCTTCGAGCACCGCTTTCAGCGATTTGTAGCTGGTGTCGTCCTTGTCGAAGCTGAGATCGTCGCAAAAGACGATGAAGCGGTGCGGGCTGGCACGCATGGCGGCGAGGCAGCGCGGCAGCGAGCCAATGTCCTCGCGATGGATTTCGACCAGCTTCAGGTCGGCGCCGGCGGCGCGCAGCTCCTTGCCGAGGCGGCTGCGCACGTCGGCGTGCACGGCCTTCACCAGCGACGACTTGCCCATGCCGCGGGCGCCCCACAGCAGCGCGTTATTGGCTGGCAGGCGGCGGGCAAAGCGCTCGGTGTTCTCGACGAGCTGCGGCGCGACGTGATCGATGCCTTTAAGCAGCTTCAGCGGCACCCGGTTGACCTGTGCCACCGGCTCGAAGCGCTCGGCCTCGGCGTGCCAGACGAAAGCCTCGGCGCCCTCGAAATCGGCCTTCGCGGGCGTCGGCGGCGCCAGCCGCTCGAGTGCCGCGGCGAGACGTTCCAGGCGCTGCATCAGGGCGGCTTCGTCGTTCATCATCACGTCTCGTAATTTTCGGCCGGAAAAGCGCTTTTTACTTGCCGGAACAGGGCGGCTGCTTCTATAGCGCCGACTAGTGTGATGATCGAGAAGTTCGCCGCACCATCTGCGGTTGGGTCGAGAAGCGAACTTCTCGATCTGAATCACACTAGCTAATAGCTTAGGCTAGTGTCCTTCAGATCGCGAAATTCGTTCTACATCTGCGGCATAAGGTGACGAATTCGCGATCAGGACACTAGCGCGAAGTCACACGAATTGTGTGGCGGCGCACCAATGGCCTGGCTGTTGCAAAGGTGCTGCCGGACACTATAGTCGCGGCACTTTCAAGCAGAGCAGATGCGGCAAGCTGCGCTCGCGCAGGCTTGGCCGGCTGTTGCCACATCCGCAAGGGGACGGAAGCATGTTCATTTCACCAGCGTATGCCCAGATGCCGGGCGGCGGCAGCGACCCGTTCACCGGGCTGCTGATCCCCATGCTGGCGATGGTCCTCATATTCTATTTCCTCGTCATCCGGCCGCAGCAATCGCGCGCCAAGGCGCATCGCGAGTTGGTGAACCAGGTGCGCCGCGGCGACACCGTCATCACTTCGGGCGGAATTCATCGGCAAGGTGACGAAGGCCACCGACGGCTCCGACGAGATCGAGGTCGACCTGTCCGACGCCATGCGCGTCCGCGTCTTGAAGTCGACGCTGATGGATGTGCGCAGCAAGGGCGAAGCGGCAAAAGAGACGACGTGAGGCGCGCCTAGGCGCCCATCGGCGAAACGCAAACGAGATCGGTCGACATGCTGCACTTCGAACGCTGGAAGATCATCGCCATTGTCCTGACCTGTCTTGCAGGCGTGCTCTTCACGATGCCGAACTTCTTCTCGAAGGAAACGGTCGACAGCTGGCCCGGTTGGCTGCCGCACAAGCAGCTTCCGCTGGGCCTCGACCTGCGCGGCGGTGCGCATCTGCTGCTCGCCATGGACACCAAGGAACTGGAGAAGGATTGGCTCAACACGCTGCGCGACGACACGCGCAAGACGCTGCGTGAAGGCAAGATCGGCTTCACCGGTCTCGGTGTTGTTGGCAACTCGGTGCAGGTGAAAATCACCAAGCCGGAAGATCTCGACAAGGCGACGGCCGCCCTCAAGAAGCTGATCCAGCCGATCGGCAACGCCATCCTCGGCTCCGGCGGCAACGACCTCACGGTCGAAAGTTCGGGCACTGATACGATCACGCTGGCGCCCACCTCGCAGGGCATGCAGCACCGCGTCGCCAGCGCCTCCAGCGCCGCCATCGAAACCGTCAACCGGCGCGTCAACGCCATGGGCACGGCGGAATCGACCGTCGTGCGCCAGGGCTCCGACCGCATCCTGGTGCAGTTCCCGGGCCTGCAGGACACCAAGCAGCTCAAGGAGCTCATCGGCCAGACGGCGAAGCTGACGTTCCATGCCGTGCATCCCGACATTTCGGCGGAAGAGGCCAAGCAGACGCGCGTGCCCGTCGGCTACAAGGTGTACCCGTCGGTCGAGTCGCCGGACCGCAGCTACGTGCTGCAGGAGAGCCCGATCGTTTCCGGCGAGGATCTGGTCGACGCGCAGCCCGGCTTCGACTCGCGCACCAACGAGCCGATCATCTCCTTCCGCTTCAACCAGTCCGGCGCCCGCAAGTTCGGCAGCTACACGAAGGACAATGTCGGCTCGCCGTTCGCTATCGTGCTCGACAACAAGGTGCTGTCGGCGCCGGCCATCCGTGAGCCCATCCTCGGCGGCTCCGGTCAGATATCCGGCAGCTTCACCGTCGACAGCCGCCAACACGCTCGCTGTGCAGCTCCGCTCCGGCTCGCTGCCGACCAAGCTGACCATCGTCGAGGAGCGCACGGTCGGCCCCTCGCTCGGCGCCGATTCCATCGAAGCCGGCAAGCTCGCCGGCCTCGTCGGCTGTCTCGCCACCGCCATCCTGACCATCGTCGCCTATGGCACGTTCGGCGTCTTCGCCGTCATCGGCCTCTTGGTGCACGGCTTCCTCATCATCGCGCTGATGACCGTCATCGGCACCACGCTGACGCTGCCCGGCATCGCCGGCTTCGTGCTGACCATCGGTATGGCCGTCGACGCCAACGTGCTCATCTACGAGCGCATCCGCGAGGAGCTGCGTAATGGCAAGTCGCCGATTGCCGCCATCGACCAGGGCTTCCAGCGCGCCTTCATCACCATCCTCGACAGCCAGCTCACGACGCTGGCCGCCGCGGTGATCATGTTCTGGCTCGGCTCGGGTCCGATCCGCGGCTTTGCCGTGACGCTGACCATCGGCATTCTCACGTCGGTGTTCGCCGCAGTCACCGTGACGCGTCTACTCGTGTCGCTGTGGTTGAAGAGCGCCAAGACCAAAGGCCGCGTCCTTGAAGTGCCGGTTTAGAGAGGCAAGCGATGTTCTTCCCCGTTCCCGACTTCAAGGGTTTCGACTTCTTCCCGCATAATTTGCGGCTGCCCTTTATGCGCTTCAAAGGCCTCTGCTTGGCGCTGTCGATCATCGCCATAGCGGTATCGCTCGGCCTCTACTTCACGCGCGGCCTCAACTACGGCGTCGATTTCAAGGGCGGCTCGCTCATCGAGGTGCAGCACAAAGGCGGCCCAGCCGATCTCGGCGACATACGCGGTAAGCTGAGCGGCCTGGGTCTCGGCGACGTGCAGATCCAAAGCTTCGGCTCCGACACCGACGTGCTGATCCGCATCGAGGAGCAGCCGGGCGGCGATGCCGAGCAGCAGGTGTCGATGACGAAAGTCGTCGACACGCTGGGGCCGGAGTACACGCAGCGGCGCATCGAGGTGGTGGGACCGGCGGTTTCGGCCGAACTGCGGCGCACCGGCATCATCGCCGTGCTGGCGTCGATAATCGCCATTTCGATCTACGTCTGGTTCCGCTTCGAATGGCAGTTCGCCGTCGGTTGCGTATTGGCGTTGATGCACGACGTCATGGTGACCGTCGGCATCTTCTCGCTGTTCCAGCTCGACTTCGACCTGTCCATCGTCGCCGCGCTGCTCACCATTCTCGGCTACTCGGTGAACGATTCCGTCGTCGTCTCCGACCGCATCCGTGAGAATTTGCGCAAGTTCAAACGCATGGACTTGAACTGAGCTGCTCAACATTTCGATCAACGAGACGCTGTCGCGCACCATCCTCACCGGCGTGACCGCCATCGCCGGCATCACCGCGCTGCTCGTCTTCGGCGGCGAGGTGCTACGCCTTTTCAGCTTCACCATGCTGTTCGGCATCATCATCGGCACCTACTCGTCGATCTTCATCGCCGCTCCGCTGCTCGGCTACCTCGGCGTCAGGCGCGACGCCTTTAGCAGTGCGAAGACGAAGGAGGCGGCGCCGGTGATCGCGCCGGCCAGCACGGCCGGCGCCGACCGCGCCAAGGCCGCGTCGGGCGCGAGAGCCGTGCCGGCGCCGGCCAAGAAGGCCGCCACGCCGCGGCGCTGACGCGTCGTGGGTGGCGTCGGCATGCCGTCCGCCAAAGCCCACTTTCCCGGTCGCGCGCCCATCGACGCTTATGGCAACGGCGGCTTTCGCTTCGCCGACATGAGCCACCGCGGCTCATTGCTCATCGTGCCGAGCGGCATCTACGGCTGGGACGTCGGCGCGCTCGACGAGCTGACGCCCGAGCGCTGCGCCGCGTTTCTTGCCGAGCTGCGCCGCCCCGCCTTCGTGCTGCTCGGCACCGGGCGCGAGCACCGCCTGCCACCCGCCCCTGTCCGCAAGTTGTTCGCCGATGCCGGCATCGGACTCGAGCCGATGAGCACGGGCGCCGCTGCGCGTACATATAATGTGCTGCTGGCCGAGGGCCGCGATTTCGGCGCCGGCCTCATCGCCGTCGATTGAGTTTGAGCAAATGACCACGCACGACGAGCCAGGCAAGAGGGAGGCGGTGCGCGGGTCGGCGCGCGAGCTCGACTACGACCGCTACCTGGCGGCGTTGCTGGCGCCGGCCCCCGCCCGCGACGGGCTCATGGCGCTGGCCGCATTCCATGGCGAGATCGCGCGCATCCCGCTCACCGTGCGCGAGCCGGGCGTGGGCGACATCCGCCTGCAATGGTGGCGCGATGCGCTGGCGACGCCGGCCGGCATAGCGACCGGCAATCCGGTGGCGGACGCCATGCGCGAGGTCGTGCGCGCGCACGCGCTGCCCGTCGACAAGCTTGTCGGGATGATCGATGCCTACGGGCAGGAGCTGGAGACCGGCGCCTTGACGACGGGGGCGGCGGTTGACGCGCACGCCGCGGCGACCCAGGGCGCGACGCTTCTGCTCGCTGCGCAGATTGCCGGCTGCGCTGACCCCTCGACGCATCCCCTGCTGCACGCGGCGGGTCAAGCGGAAGGGCGCGTGCGGATCCTGCGCGCGCTGCCGGCTCTCGCCGGCAAGGGGCGCAACCCGTTCGGCGACGCCGACGTGGCCGCACTGGCGCCGCCGTTGCTTCGGCAAGCCAGGGCCGAGCTGGCGCGGGCGCGCCAACTCGCCACGGCCGCGCCGGCAACCATCCTGCCTGCGATATTGCCGCTCGCCCTCTTGGAGCCCTATTTGGCGGCTCTGGAAGTCCTTGGCTCCCATGTCGCCGATCAGCGTGCGGACATTTCTGCGCTTACCCGCGTGTGGCGACTGTTGAAGGCGAGTGCGCTCGGGCGGGTCTAGTCCCGCGAGATGGCGGGTGGCGAGCGGAGGAGGGCGAATGTCGCGCACGGCAGGCCGATGGCTGGCACTGCTCGTCACGATCGGAGCGCTGGGCTCGCCGGCCCTGGCGCAGGTGGCGCCGCTGCCGGTGCCGAAGATCACCTGGCGCGTCGAGAACTCGTTCCGCTTCTTCTCCGATGCCGCCGACACCGAGGTGCATCGCGCCACGTTCCT
This sequence comes from uncultured Alphaproteobacteria bacterium, assembly GCA_963795225.1. GTDB lineage: Bacteria > Pseudomonadota > Alphaproteobacteria > Rhizobiales > Hyphomicrobiaceae > Hyphomicrobium_A. Next base: position 108,283 of record CAWCHB010000023.1, read on the forward strand.
GGCGCTGCCGCCCGAGGATCAATTGCAGCATCCGATCCTTACCGCCGAGCAGGCGCTCAGCGCCCGCCACGAGGACGGCTGGGCGGAGACGATGTTCCGCGACACGTGCTGGGACGCGCGCAACAACCGCTTCGCCTGCAAGGACGGCGGCAGCTACATCAATCCGAAATCGCATCGCGTCATCCTGAAGATCAATGGCGTCGATGAAGCCGCCGGCCTGAGCTGCACATGGCTCACGGCGCCGCTCGGCGGCGCGCTGCGCGGCGATGTCGTCACGCAGCCGTGCAGCGAGGACGCGCATTTCGAAGTTCCCTACCCGGCCGGCTCGGCCGTGAGCGTCGAGATCGGCGGCCGCGAGGTGGCGACCGAAAAGGTCGTCGTCAAGGATCTGCTCGTCGTCGGCATGGGCGACAGCTTCGCCTCGGGCGAGGGCAATCCCGATGTGCCGGTGCGCTTCTCGCGCGATCGCAGCGCCGACTACGGCACGCGCTCGGCCGACAGCGATCTCACCGGCTACCCGGCGCGCATCGGCGCCGTGGAAACAGATCGGCGACAAGGCGTTCATTCAGGAGAACGCGCGCTGGTCCGACCAGGGCTGCCATCGTTCGCTCTATTCGCACCAGCTACGCGCAGCGCTTGCAGCTCGCCTTCGAAGACGATCATCGCGCGTCACTTACGTCGGCGTCGCCTGTTCGGGCTCGGAGGTGACGTTCGGCCTGTTCCTGCAGTACGCCGGCAACGAGTGGGTGCCCAATCCGACGCGACATGTCGCAAATCTCGGCCATCGCTTCGGCGCAGTGCGACGAGCACGAAGCGCCGTATGCAGGACCTGCCCGAAGCCTATCACATGGATGGGACGATCCCGGAGCTGAAGGGCGGCCTCGTCCTGCGCAAGTGCGACCCGATCAACGCGCGCAAGATCGATCTGATGTTCGTGTCGGTCGGCGGCAACGACGTCGGCTTCTCGCGGCTGCTCGCCAACTCGGTGCTCTCCGATGAATCGACGCTGCGCAAGCTCGGCGGCTGGTTCGGCCAGGTGCACAGCCTCGATGACGCGAGCCTCGGCCTCGAGGCTCTGATCCTGCGCTACAAGTCGCTCAACCGCGCCATCCACTATCTGCTGCACATCCCCTGGGAGCAGTCCGACCGCGTGCTGCTCACCGCCTATCCGGGCCTGGCGTTGCAGGGCGACGGCACCAGCATCTGCCCCGACGGCGTCGCCGGCATGGATGTGCTGCCCGACTTCGCCTTGAGCGAGCAGAAGGCGCGCATCGGCACTTGGATCGCCGACAAGCTCAACACCTCCATGAGCGAAGCCGCCGCGCACTACCAGTGGACGTTCGTCGACAGTCAGCGGCGCGACTTTGCCGGCCGCGGCCTGTGCGCCGGGCACGACGTACGACGGCGCCGACATCGCCGACGATCTGCGTCTGCCGCGCAAAACGGCGGACGGCTGGCGGCCCTACAACCCGGCGGACTTCAAGGCGTATGCCTCACGTCAACGCTGGTTCCGCACGCCCAACGACGCGTTCATGACCGGCAACTTCCACGTCGCGACGTCGCTGCTGCAGAAGGTGCTGAAGCTCGACACCTTCGCCTGGTTCCAGCTCGTGCTCGCCGCCACGTATTCGGGCGCCTTCCATCCGACCGCCGAAGGGCCAGGCGGCCATCGCCGATGCCGTCGTGCACAAGGCGCGCGGCGTGCTGGCGAAGTACGGGCAGGGACCGGAGCAGCCGCTGCCGGCAGCGGGCATCGCGGCGCCGACCAGCGCCATCGGGCTGCAGTAGGCCCGGCGCACGCGGCCTTCGGGACTACGTCGCCGCTGGGCCTCGGCTCATGGCGACTGCATCTTCGATGCTCGAGGCGTAGCGCACCAGCGGCTTGCGCAAGCCCGGCCGAGCAGCAGGGTGCGGCGCACGTTCCTGCGCGCCGATGTGAAGTAGACCGTCGGTGCCGGCATGCCGCAGCTTGTGCACGAAGCCTTCGAGCGCCTTGGCGGCCGTGCTGTCGACGAGCGGCACCTCCGCAAAGTCGAGAATGAATGTCTTAGGATGCGCGCCGATGCGGTCGAGCACGCTGCTCACGGCGGCTGTCGCGCCGAAGAAGAATGCGCCCGAGATGCGATAGACCGCGACGTCGCCGTTGAAGGCATCCGGCCGATAGGTGGTGCGGTCGTTGCTGCGTGCCGTCGGCAGTATCCTCGGCGACCAGCGGTCCGCCGCCTTCGACCTCGACGGTCTCGGCCATGCGGTGCAGGAACAGGAAGGCGCCCAGCGTCACGCCGACGCCGATGGCGATCGTGAGATCGGCGAAGATCGTCAGCAGGAACGTCGCCATGAGCACCGTTGCGTCGCCCCACGAGGCGCGCAGCAGGCTGGCGAACTCCGCCTTCTCGGCCATGTTCCAGGCGACGACGGCGAGCACGCCGCCGAGGCTGGCGAGCGGGATGTAGGCGGCGAGCGGTGCAGCCACGAGCATGAAGAGGAGGATGTAGACTGGCGTGCAGCATGCCGGCGACCGGGCTGCGCGCGCCGGCCCGGACGTTGGTCGCGGTGCGGGCGATGGTGCCGGTGACGCACATGCCGCCGAAGGTCACCGCCGCCATGTTGGCGGCACCCTGGGCGACGAGCTCGCAGTTGGAGCGGTGCTTGCGCCCGCTCATGCCGTCGGCGACGACCGCCGACAGCAGGCTCTCGATGGCGCCGAGCAGGGCGATGGTGACGGCATCGGGAAATACGGCGCGCAGCTTGGCGAGATCGAATGGCGGCAGCGCCGGAGCCGGCAGCGTGCGCGGCACCTCGCCGAACCTGCGAGCCGATGGTCGCGACGTCGAGCTGGAACATCCATGCAAGCACCGCCGTTGCGGCGACGGCGATCGAGCAAGCCGGGCCACTTGGGCCGTACGCGGCGAAGCCCGACAATGATCGCGACGGCGAGAGCCGACAGCGGCGACGGTTGCCGGCTTGAGCGTGCCGAGGCTCGCCCAGATGGCTTGCAGCTTGGGCAGCAGCGCCGCCGGCTCGTGCGCCATGTCGAGACCGAGCAGCTCCTTCAGCTGGCTGGCGAGAATGATGACGGCGATGCCGGCCGTGAAGCCGACGGTGACGGGGAAGGGGATGTACTTGATGTACGTGCCGAGACGCAGGAACCCCGCGGCCATCATCATCAGCGCCGGCCATCAGGGTGGCGAGCACGAGGCCGTCGTAGCCCTGGCGCTCGACGATCGAGGCGATGAGGACGATGAAGGCGCCGGCCGGTCCGCCGATCTGGAAGCGGCTGCCGCCGAGTGCCGAGATGAGAAAGCCGCCGACGATGGCGGTGAACAGGCCCTTCTCGGGCGACAGGCCGGAGCCGATCGCAATGGCCATCGACAGCGGCAGCGCCACGATGGCGACCGTGAGACCGGCGATGGCGTCGGCCCTGAAGTCGCCGCCGCTGTAGCCGTCGCGCAGGATGGTGACGAGCTTCGGGGTGAACAGCTCGGCAAACGTGGGCTCGGGGCGCCTCAGCGGGCTCCGTGCGGTCGCTTCCATATATCCGTCTCCTTGGTCCAAGGAGCGGCGGGATCGTCGGCGCTCAGTCGGCGGTCGCCGTCGCGGTCGCAAAGTCTCCGTCGACATCACTTGGGCGCGTGTGACGCGGCCCTTCTTGCGTCTTGAAGCTGATGCGCTTGCGCTGGTCTTGCTCGTGCGAGCGGACTTGAAGCGTACACCGCGTCCCTCGACCCGCGCTGGGCGCCCCCTCGGCGATCAGCTCGACACCGGCGCGATCGAAGGCGGTGACGACCTTGGTCAAAGTGTCGACCACGCCGCGCACGTTTCCCTCGCTCGCCTCCATGCGCTGGATCGTCGGCAGCGACACGCCCGCCAGATCGGCCAGGGTCTGCTGGTCAATACCGAGCAGGGCGCGGCCTGCACGCATTTGCGCCGCGGTGATCATCGTGATCTCTCGATTTCCGAGTCAGGTGATATACAATAATGTCTGATGCAAAAAACATCAAGATGAGACGTCTGGCGCGTGACTACAGAAGGACGGCGCTACTCTGCCGCGGCTTGCGCCGCGTCGACGGCAAGCCAGCGATCGATGTCGGCGAGGGCGCGCACCGACATGGCGCGCTTCTTGGCGCGGCCCTTGTCCTTCCCCTTGAGGCGCTTGCCGTCGGCGTCCTGCGCCGGCGCATCGATGTCCGGCAGCAGCCCGTAGTTGATGTTCATCGGCTGGAACGAGCGGCGCGCGCGCCATCGCCCGACTCATCGTCGACGGAGAGATGGCCGCCGGTGATGTGCCCGATCAGCGCGCCGAGCGCGGTCGTCGGCGGCGGGCGTCGATCGGCACTCGGCCGAGCCGGTCGGCAGCTGCGAAGCGTCCCGCCAGCAGGCCGATGGCCGCGCTCTCGACGTAGCCTTCGACGCCGGTGATCTGTCCGGCGAAGCGCAGGCGCGGCATCGCCTTCAGGCGCAGCGAAGCGTCGAGCAGCTTCGGGCTGTTGATGAAGGTGTTGCGGTGCAGGCCGCCGAGGCGCGCGAACTCGGCTTCGGCGAGGCCCGGGATCATGCGGAAGATGCGTACTTGCTCGGCGTGCTTCAGCTTGGTCTGGAAGCCGACCATGTTCCACAGCGAGCCGAGCGCGTTGTCCTGGCGCAGCTGCACGACGGCATAGGGCCAGCGGCCGGTGCGCGGATCGTCGAGCCCCACGGGCTTCATCGGCCCATAGCGCAGCGTGTCGCGTCCGCGCTCGGCCATCACCTCGATCGGCAGGCAGCCGTCGAAGTAGGGCGTCGAGGCTTCCCATTCCTTGAACGTCGTCTTGTCGCCGGCGAGCAGCGCGTCGACGAAGGCGTCGTACTCTTCGCGCGTCATCGGGCAGTTGAGATAGTCGGCGCCGGTGCCGGCCGGTCCCGCCTTGTTGTAGCGCGACTGGAACCAGGCGATCGACGTGTCGATCGACTCGCGATGGATGACCGGAGCGATGGCGTCGAAGAAGGCGAGGTCGCCTTCGCCGGTGACGGCGCGCACTGCCTCGCTCAAGGCCGGCGAGGTGAGAGGGCCGGTGGCGATGATGACGCTGTCCCACTCGGCGGGCGGCAGGCCGGCGATCTCGCCGCGCTCGATGCTGACGAGCGGATGCGCATGCAGCCGCTGCGTCACCTCGGCGGAGAAGTTGTCGCGATCGACCGCGAGGGCGCCGCCGGCGGGCAGCTTGTGACGGTCGCCGGCAGCCAGAATGAGCGAGCCGGCGCGGCGCATCTCCTCGTGCAGCAGGCCGACGGCGTTGGTCTCCCAGTCGTCGGAGCGGAACGAGTTGGAGCACACGAGCTCGGCCAGCCCATCGGTCTTGTGGGCGTCCGTCATCCTCACGGGGCGCATCTCGTGCAGCACCACGGGCACGCCGGCGCCGGCGATCTGCCAGGCTGCTTCCGAGCCGGCGAGGCCGCCGCCGATGACGTGGATGGGCTTTGCTTGCTGCATGGCGGCGCACGCTAGGGGAAAAACCCTCCGCGCTCAACGCGGGCGGCCACAAGTGTAGCGGGCAACTTCATGCATACTTCCGTCATGGCCGCGCAGGCGGCTATCCACGCCAGTCTACGCAAGCACAACCGCAGAGGGATCGAGGTCTCCGGACGGACTGGGCTTTGCAAAACAGCAAGCTGAAATTGGCGTGGATGGCCGCCTGCGCGGCCATGACGTGGCAAGGAGAGCGTGCGTGCCACCCCTTTTCAGGAACCGAACTCCTGTCCGCTCAACGCGGGGCAACCTTAATGCCGTCGGGCACCGCCGCGACGCAATCCGGACATTGTTTTGGCTCCGCTGGCAGAATATCGTCGCCGGCCGACCTAAGCCGCCGGGAACCCTGCATGTCACGCTACGCCAAGCGCCTCGACCGCGACCTCGTGCGCTGGCGTGAAGCCGGCTGGATCAACACCGACGGCGAAGCCGCCATACGCCGCGACATCGCCGGGCACACTTCGAAGCTCGACCTCGCCTCCGCGCTCGGCATCCTCGGCGCGGTGCTCATCGGCTTCGGCGCCATGAGCTTCGTCGCGGCGCACTGGAGCGAGATGCCGAGGCTGTTCCGGCTCGCCATGATCTTCGGTGGCCTGTTCGGCGCCTACGGGCTCGCCGGGGCGCTGTTCGAGCGCAAGCATCCGACCTTCGCGCACGCCGCCGTTCTCGCCGGCGTCGCCATATTCGGCGCCGGCATCATGCTCATCGCGCAGATGTTCCATATCGAGGGACATCCGCCCGACGCGGTGCTGACCTGGGCGCTGGGCGCGCTCGCCGCCGGAGTCATCCTGCAATCCAATCCGGCGCTGGCGCTGGCCATGCTGCTCGTCTGTCTGTGGAGCGGTTGGGAGACGACCGACGGGCGCGGCGAAGTGCATTGGGCGTTCCTGCTCGGCTGGGGTGCCGTCACAGCGGCGATCGCCTGGCAGCGCTGGGTTGGCGGCCTGCATCTCGCGGCGGTGGCGATGTCGGCCTGGATCATCAGCCTCGGCTATCTGCTGTTCGACGGTCACGGGCATGGCGTCGTCGTCGGCATCGGGCTGCTGATCGCCGCTGCCGGTGTTGCCGCGCCGCTGGCCGATGAGCGCCTCGACGCTTGGTCGATCCCGGCCATCGCCTACGGCATGACCATCGCCTTCGCCGGCCTATTTGCCTTGCAATTCATCGAGGTGATGCCGCTCGACTCCTTCATCCTCCTGGCCGTGCTGGCGCTGGCGCTCGTCCTCGGCGGCATCGGCCTTGGCCTCAAGATGGGCAGTCCGGCGCTCTTGTGGCTCGGCTACGCCGGCTTCTCGATCGAAGTGCTGGGGGTCTACTTCAAGACCGTCGGCACGCTGATCGGGATCGTCGCTGTTCTTCCTGTCGGCCGGGGTGCTCGTCATCCTGCTTTCGGTCATCGCCTACCGGTTGCACGCGCGCGTGCAACCGAGCATGGAGGCCGCGCCATGATAGTTGCCTCGCGCCGCAACTTGTGGATCGCCGTCGCCGTCGTCGCCCTCGGGCAGGCGGCGGTACTCGGCTGGATGATCTGGGATCGTACCTCGCTGCTGTCGAACGGGCGCGAAGTCGTGCTCGAGGTGATCCCGGTCGATCCGCGCAGCCTGTTCCGCGGCGACTACGTCATCCTCGGCTATGACATCTCGCGCTTTACGTTGCCGGCCGGTGCGGCGCCGCCGAAGCCAAAGGCACCCTATTATCTCACGCTCAAGAAAAAGCCCGATGGCGACAATTGGCAGGTCGTCGGCGGCGCCAACGAGCCGCCCGCCAGCCCGCCAGCCGATGAGGTCGTCATCAAGGGCCGCGTCGACTACGTCAGCCAACCACCCAACGATAAGCCGCAAGACCTGACGATCATCGGGCTGCACTACGGCATCGAGAGCTTCTTCGTGCCGGAGGGAACCGGGCGCGAGCTGGAGAAGATGGTCGGCGACAAGAAAATCTCGGCGCTCATCGCCATCGACGACGACGGCAACGCCGCCATCAAGGGCCTGCTGTCGGAAGGCCAGCGAATCTACGAAGAGCCGCTGCTCTGATCGGTGTCAGCCGTGTGACCCGATTGCCGCTGGCACCGGCTATTTTTTCTCGCTTGCGTGCTGCAGCTATCGAGAACGCAAGCGAAATCTGGCAGTGTCCCGACAACTGATTTGCCAAGAATTCACGCGCGGGGGGTGGGAGATGTTGCCCAAATCAATGCTGGCATTGCTGCGTTGCAGCGATCGCCGTTTCATCGTTGTCGATACCGGCCAGCGCGCAGGAGAGCGGCCTTGCAGCGATGCACGCGATGCGCCGCGAGGGCGGCAAGCTGTGCATGTCGGACCATTGGCACTACGGCAGCAGCAGTGGCTCCCATGCGACCAAGGCCGCCGCGCAGCGCGCGGCCATCGCCTCGTGGCAGGACTTCACCGACCTCGAGTACGGCCGCAGCATGGGCGCGGTTCAGCCGCGCGGCGTCAAAGAGGATCGGCTGCTCGCGCAGCGGCTCGGGCTGGAGTTGCGACGCCGAGGCGCGCCCCTGCAGGTAGTCTGAGCGGTTTCAATCGCCATCACGACGGCGGCTGCGCAGCGCGCGCAGCCGTTCTTGCGTTTGCAGGCCGGCGGTCTTCAGTGTCGTCCGTGCCCCATTTTTGCAGCCGCGCGAACCACGGCGCATGCCGCGCACGCACGCCCAGCCCTACGGCCATGGCGCGGCGCGTCGCGGCGAGCGGGTCCGGGTTGCCGGGCGCGGCCCCGCCGGCGCGGATGCGCGCTGCGAAATCCAAATACATCGCCTCGCGCGCCGGATCGTGACCGACGGCAGAGCCGGAGCCCGTGCCGGCGAAGAAGCCGCTGCTGCCGCGACCAACCGGAAATTGCAGGACGGGAGCGCTTGGCTGGGCCTCCGGATCGAGCGCCTCACCGTCGGGTCCGCGCATCAGCACATAGAGGCTGGAGCGGGTTTTCGCCGATAGCGCACCCATGAACATGGCGGCGACGACGGGAAGCAGGTACTCGGCGATCATCTCGCTGATGCCGGCGGCCGTGGCCGCGCGCGAGGCGATGCGGCTGCTCTCCTCGCGACCGGCAAGCGCGGTGAGGGCGTCGTTGCCGATCACCTGCGTCGACGTTGCCCCCATGAGCGCGGGTGTCTCCAGCACCTGCTCATAGTCGTTCTTGCCGAGCAGCTCGATGAGACGAGCGAGCGTGCCGCGCGACACGGTCTGCTCGTCGAAGCGCTGGGTCAGCGCGCCGAGCATGCTAAGGATTGCCGCTTTCGCCTTCGGGCGCGGCAGATGGAAAGAGCGCGCCAGGTGATTGATCGCTTGGCCGCCCTGGGCGCGGGTGAACTCGACCCAAAGGGGGCCGCGACCGCTTGGATCGAAACCTATCATCACGCGGCGACTTCGAGTTGAAACTGAATGTGTGACACGGCGTTGATCCCCCGTGTAAGGTACAATTCCGTCCGACCAAAAGATCGGGCGTGCCCGGCTAAGTGAAGTCCCTAGCACACAGAAACTCGGGAGCAACTCATGAAATTCGTTCTCGCATCAATCGCCGCAGCGTTTGTGCTGCTCGCCGGTCTTATGCCTGCCTCGGCGGCAACCGCGGGTCAGGCACTGCTGACGAAACCGGCATACGCGTCGACCCACGCGGTGGTCGAAAAGGCCGGTTGGCGCCATCGCCGCTGGTACCGCCACCGTCATTATCGCGGCTACCGTTGGGGCTGGCGCCATCGCCATCACCATCGCCGCTGGTGGTGGTAGGAATTAGTCTGATTGGAGAAGGGCGCCCCTCGCAGGCGCCCTTTTTCATGGCGTTTTCTCGGCCTTCGGGCTGTCCGGCCGTTGTTTGCGGGCCGTGTTGCAACCGGCGCACACTTTTGGCATGGTCCGCCCGGAATCGCCGATAGAGCGAAACCGCCGGCACGCCCGTGTCGCCGGTCTGGACCGCGCTCACGTTTTCAGGGCGCCAAAGGGGATCACGAAAAATGACGGAAGTACTGTGGGGGATCGTCGCTTGCGGCGTGTTGGCGCTCGCCTATTCGGCGTACACGATCCGATCGGTGATGAGTGCTGACGCGGGCAACGCGCGCATGCAGGAGATCGCCGGCGCCATCCGCGAAGGCGCGCAGGCCTATCTCAACCGCCAGTACACGACGATCGGCATCGTCGGCGCCGTCATCTTCGTCCTCGCCTGGATCCTCCTCGGCTATCTCGTCGCCATCGGCTTCCTCATCGGCGCGGTGCTCTCCGGCCTTGCCGGCTACGTCGGCATGAACGTCTCGGTGCGCGCCAACGTGCGCACGGCGCAGGCCGCCACCCACTCGCTGGCCCGCGGCCTCGACATCGCCTTCAAGTCGGGCGCGGTGACGGGCATGCTGGTCGCCGGCATGGCGCTGCTCGGCGTCGCCGGCTACTTCCTCTTCCTCACCGGCGGCCTCGGCTTCGCCTTCAGCGACCGCACGGTCACGAACGCGCTCGTCGCACTCGGCTTCGGCGCCTCGCTCATCTCCATCTTCGCCCGTCTCGGCGGCGGCATCTTCACCAAGGGCGCCGACGTCGGCGGCGATCTCGTCGGCAAGGTCGAGGCCGGCATTCCCGAGGACGATCCGCGCAACCCGGCGACGATCGCCGACAACGTCGGCGACAATGTCGGCGATTGCGCCGGCATGGCCGCCGACCTGTTCGAGACCTATGCCGTGACCGTCGTCGCCACCATGGTCCTCGGCTCCATCTTCTTCGCCGGCCAGGCGAACCTCGATACGCTGATGGTCTATCCGCTCGCCATCTGCGGCGCCTGCATCATCACGTCGATCATCGGCACGTTCTTCGTCAAGCTGGGCACCAACAACTCGATCATGGGCGCCCTCTATCGCGGCTTCCTCGCCAGCGCCGTGCTCTCCATCGGCGGCCTGTGGGTGGCGACGCACTACGTGCTCGGCGGCTTCGGCGAAGTCGGCACCGCCGCCGGCATGACGATCACCGGCCTCAATCTCTTCCTGTGCGGTCTCGTCGGCCTCGCGCGTCACCGGCCTCATCATCTGGATCACCGAGTACTACACCGGCATCGGCTACCGGCCGGTGCGCTCGATCGCCAGGCCTCGGTGACCGGCCACGGCACCAACGTCATCCAGGGTCTCGCCGTCTCGCTGGAATCGACGGCGTTGCCCGCCATCGTCATCGTCGGCGGCATTCTGCTCACCTACTCGCTCGCCGGCCTGTTCGGCACCGCGATCGCCACCACCACCATGCTCGGCCTCGCCGGCGTCGTCGTGGCGCTCGACGCCTTCGGCCCCGTCACCGACAACGCCGGCGGCATCGCCGAAATGGCCGGCCTGCCGAAGGAAGTGCGCCGCTCGACCGACGCGCTCGACGCGGTCGGCAACACGACGAAGGCGGTCACCAAGGGCTACGCCATCGGCTCCGCCGGTCTCGGCGCGCTCGTGCTGTTCGCCGCCTACAGCTACGACCTGCAGCACTTCATCGACGAGGCCAACAAGGCGGGCTCGACGGCCTTCGCCTACTTCAAGGGCGTCAGCCCCGACTTCTCGCTGTCCAACCCCTACGTCGTCGTCGGCCTGCTTGCTCGGCGGCCTCATCCCCTACCTGTTCGGCGGCATCGCCATGACGGCCGTCGGCCGTGCCGGCGGCGCCATCGTGCAGGAGGTCCGCCGCCAGTTCAAAGCCAAGCCCGGCATCATGAAGGGCAAGGAGCGTCCCGACTATGCGGCGCGCCGTCGACCTGCTGACGCGCGCGGCGATCAAGGAGATGATCATCCCGTCGCTGCTGCCGGTGCTGTCGCCGATCGTGCTGTTCTTCGCCATCTACCTGATCGCGGGTGGCGGTGAAGCCGGCAAGAGCGCGGCGTTCTCCGCCGTCGGCGCCATGCTGCTCGGCGTCATCGTCAACGGCCTGTTCGTCGCCATCTCGATGACCTCGGGCGGCGGCGCCTGGGACAACGCCAAGAAGCTGATCGAGGACGGCTTCGTCGACAAGGACGGCGTCAAGCACGTCAAGGGCGGCGACGCGCACAAGGCCGCCGTCACCGGCGACACGGTCGGCGATCCCTACAAGGATACCGCTGGTCCGGCCGTGAACCCGGCCATCAAGATCACCAACATCGTGGCGCTGCTGCTGCTGGCGGTTCTTGCCGCCAACGGCTGATCTGGCGCGCAAAAACAAGAACGGGAGCGTCTCGCGACGCTCCCGTTTTCGTTTGCAGGGTCGGGAATGGTTGCGGCTCAGTTGCCGAAGATCTGCTTCTGCCCGAGGTTGCGGAAGAGCTGCTGCACGATGCCGACGTCCTTGCCGCCCGGCGCCGGCGTGGTCTTCGTCACGTAGTCGAACACGCGTCCGTCCTTCATGCCGTAGTTGGCGACGCGCTCGACAGTGCCGGCCTGAGTGAAATAGACGGCGACGACCTGACGATCTTTCTCGGTCGGCAGCATGAAGGCCGTCTGCGTCGCCGTGCTCGAGATGTAATAGAAGGCCTGGTTGTTGCCGACGACCGCCGTGGTCGAGGGCGAGCCGAGGTTCATGCGCACCTGCTCCTGGCTCATGCCGGGCTGGATCTGCTGCAGATCGCCCTCGTGGAACTGGACGCCGTGCTTGATGACGTTTGAATCGCAGGCGGCGACCGCCAGCGCGGCGGCGAATGCCGCCATGAGACGGAGGACGGGCGGTGCGGTAGCGGTCGGGCCGCGCGTGCGGCGTTGGCGGGCGTTCGTCTCTCGGCGCATTATGTTATGTGTTCCCGAGACTGGATCGAAGAGTGACCGAAAACGCGCTTAGCCCGAGGTCATGCCGAATGCAACGGGGGCCGTCACAACTCGGTCGCCTCTCCCCGGGTTTGTACCCGCCCCAACCAAGAGCCCGGCGCTGATGCTGGATTTTCTCAACGCCCGCACCGACATGCGCCGTAAAGCAGGCAAGATTTATGGCGTGATCGTGACGCAGGCGCGCCGCCCGTCCTTTTACGCCGACCTCGGTGTCCCCGATACACCGGCAGGACGCTACGAGATGGTGGTCGTTCACCTTGTTCTGGTGCTCGAGCGCCTCCGATCGGCTCCTGGAGCCGGCGCCGCAGCTGCCGCGCCTGCTGGTGGAAGCGTTCATTGCCGACATGGACGATTCCTTGCGCGAGATGGGCACCGGCGACCTCACCGTTCCCAAGAAGGTTCGCCGCGCCGCCACCGGGCTTTACGAGCGCAGCGTGGCCTACCAGGCGGCCCTGGCGGCGAGCGACGGGGAGGCCTTGGCGGCCGTGCTCAGGGAGCACACGTACGTCGACGCCGACGCGCAATTTGCGCCCTCGGCTCGCCGGCTACGTGCAGGAGGCGGCGGCGGCACTTGCGGCAACGGACGCCGAAGCAGATCGCAGCCGGCAGCTTCGAGTTTGCGGAAGTGCCACACTAAGCAGAGGGGGCCGTATGAGCGAGGCGCTCAACTGGTCGTATCGCACGGCAGAAATACCGGAGGCGGGGCTGCGCCAGGCGCGCGCCGCCACCGAGGCGGAACGCGCGCAAGTGGCGGCCGCGCTCGACGTCGTTTCCTGCGAGCGCATCGAGGCTGAATTCACCATTCGCGCCATCGGCAAGGGCCACTATCGCCTGGCCGGCAATGTAGCGGCCCGACTGACGCAAAGCTGTGTCGTCACCCTCGATCCCATCTCGCAAAGGGCCGAGGGCAGCTTCGACGTCGAGTACTGGCCGCCGGCGGAGCTGCCGCAGCGCGGCGAGGAAGAAGTCGAAGCGCTGAGCGCGGCCGAGATCGAGCCGATCGAGCACGGCCAGATCGATGTCGGCAGGATCGTCTACGAGACGCTGTCTGCCGCCATCGATCCGTACCCGCGCAAAGCGGGAGCGGAGTTCGCCGCCTGACGCGGGCGGTCCGCCGCCGGGCGAGAGCGGGCCGTTCGCCGCTTTGAAGAAGCTCAAGGATCTGGACTGAGACGCGCTGCAGCCATGGTCACACAACGCCGCGGCCAAGGCGGCTAAAATCCAGTTGTTTCGCAGTTGCAAAAGAGTATGGTCCGCTCGTTTACGGGTGGGCAGGCGGTCTTCCATGCGGCCTCCATTCTGGGGAACTATTGCGAGGCGAGCCGCGACATGTCTCAGCCGCGGACCATAGCGCTCGACGCCATGGGAGGCGATCACGGGCCTTCCGTTGTGGTCCCTGGCGCCGCGCTCTCGTTGGAGCGCTATCCAACACTCAGCTTCATCTTCTACGGCGATGAGCCGCGCATCAGGGCGGAGCTGGAAAAGCTTCCCGTGCTGGCGGCCAAGTCGCGCGTCGTCCACACCGCCCTGTCCATCAACATGACCGACAAGCCCAGCCAGGCGCTGCGCCGCGGCAAGGGCTCCAGCCTGTGGCTCGCCATCGACGCCGTGCACAAGGGCGAAGCCGACGTTGCCGTCTCGGCCGGCAACACCGGCGCTTTCATGGCCATGTCGAAGCTCATCCTGCGGCCCATGGCCGGCATCGAGCGTCCGGCCATCGCCGCCCTGTGGCCGACCGTCAAAGCCGAATGCATCGTCCTCGACGTCGGCGCCAACATCGGCGCCACCGCCCGCGAGCTCGGCGATTTTGCGCTGATGGGCGCGGCCATGGCGCGCGCGCTGTTCCACATCGAGCGCCCCACCGTCGGCCTGCTCAACGTCGGCGTGGAGGAGATCAAGGGCGTCGAGGAAGTGCGCCAGGCGCACGCCTGGCTGAAGAGCACCGACTTGCCGCTCGAATATCGCGGCTTCATCGAGGGCGATCAGATCGGGCAGGGGGTCGTCGACGTCGTGGTCGTCGAGGGCTTTGCCGGCAATATCGCTCTGAAGACGGCCGAAGGCACCGCCAGGCAGATCGGCGAGTACCTGCGCGCCGCCATGAAGCGCTCCTGGCTGTCGAAGCTCGGCGCGGTTCTGGCCTCCGGCGGCTTCCGCGTTCTCAAGGAAAAAATGGACCCGCGCCGGGCCAACGGCGGCACGTTTCTCGGCCTCAACGGCATCGCGGTCAAGAGTCACGGGGGCACCGACGCCCTGGGCTTTGCCAGCGCCGTCGATCTCGCGTACGAGATGGCCCAGAGCCGCCTCATTCCTCGGCTCGCCGCCGATCTCGACGGCATTCCACCACAAGCTCGAGGCTGGCGCCGAGGGTTGAGGGCGAAGGCCGGCACACAGGCAGGTCGCGCCGTTTGGCCGATCTGCGGTGCCCTCCCTCCGTTGAAGCTGGGTCAAACGATAAGAAGCAAGGCAGCTCAGTGGCAGTTATTCGTTCAGTGATCCGCGGTGTCGGTGCGCATCTGCCCAAGCGGGTGATGACCAACGCCGACCTCGCCAAGCTCGTCGACACGAGCGACGAATGGATCGTCGAGCGCACCGGCATTCGCGAGCGCCACATCGCCGGCGACGACGAGCTGACGTCCGATCTCGGCATCGCCGCCGCCAAGCAGGCGCTGGTGCGCGCCGGCCTCGACCCCGTCGACGTCGATCTCGTCATCTGCGCCACGGCAACGCCCGATCGCACGTTTCCGGCAACGGCCGTGAAGATCCAGCACGGGCTCGGCGTCAGCAAGGGCGCGGCCTTCGACGTGCAGGCGGTATGCTCGGGCTTCGTCTACGCCATCACCATCGCCGACAACTTCCTCAAGACCGGCCAGTTCAAGCGCGCCGTGGTCATCGGCGCCGAGACGTTCTCGCGCATCCTCGACTGGAAGGATCGCTCGACCTGCGTGCTGTTCGGCGACGGCGCCGGCGCCGTGGTGCTCGAAGCGCAGCCGCAGCACGGCACGCGCGAGGATCGCGGCATCCTCGCGACGCGCATTCGCTCGGACGGACGCTACGAGGATCTGCTCTACGTCGACGGCGGCCCCGGCTCGACGAAGACGGTCGGACATCTGCGCATGAACGGGCGCGAGGTGTTCCGCCATGCCGTGCAGAAGATCACCGGCGTGATCGAGGAGACGCTGGTGATGACCGGCTATGCCGCCGACGAGATCGATCTCTACGTGCCGCACCAGGCCAACCAGCGCATTCTCGACGGCGTGCTGAAGAAGCTCGGCGTGCCGGCCGAAAAAATCGTCGTCACGCTCGACAAGCACGGCAACACGTCCGCCGCGTCGATCCCGCTGGCACTCAATCAGGCCTTCGAGCAGCATCGCGTTAAGGAAGGCTCGCTCGTCCTCATGGAAGCCATGGGCGGCGGATTCACCTGGGGTGCCGTGCTCGCCCGCTGGTGACGTGTGCCGACGATTTATCTGCAACGCGCCAAGTTTCTTTCTTTGATTTCAGCTAGTTGAAATGTGCTCGTCATTGACGATTGCGTTTCCCGCCGGTAGCATCCCAAAAAAGGTGAGAAGGCGGGAGGCAAAATGCCATGGGAGGCAAGACGTTAACGCGTGCAGACCTTGCGGAAGCGGTAGTGCGCAAGGTCGGATTGCCGCGCAACGAGAGCCAGGAGCTCGTTGAACTGGTGCTCGGAGAGATCTCCGCGAGCCTGGCTCGGGGAGACAGCGTGAAGCTGTCGTCGTTCGGCTCGTTCGGCATTCGCCAGAAGGGCGAGCGCATGGGCCGCAATCCCAAAACAGGGGACGAAGTGCCGATCACGCCGCGCCGGGTCTTGGTCTTTCGACCGAGCAACATTATGAAAGAGCGCATCAACCAGGGCTTGATCCGCCGCAAGGCTGCCGAATAGGCGCTGCACGCTGGCGGCTCAGGCTGCAGCCGGCGGAGGCGCAATGACCAAGACCGCAGAGGCCTTTCGCACCATCAGCGAAGTCGCCGACGAGCTCGAGGTCCCCAAGCACGTCCTGCGCTTCTGGGAGGGCCGGTTCCCGCAGATCCGGCCGATGAAGCGCGGCGGCGGCCGCCGCTACTATCGCCCCGAGGACATGTCGCTGCTGCGCGGCATCTGCCATCTGCTGCACGCCGAAGGCTACACCATCAAGGGCGTGCAGAAGATCCTGCGCGAGCAGGGCGTCGATACGGTGAAGCGCTTCGGCGCCGACCCTGCCGCCATGGCAGCTCCTGTTGCCGCCGCGCCCGCGCCGGCGCCCGCTGGCAAGCGCGCCGGCAAGAAGACGGCGGCGACCGCTTCGGCTGCCCCGCATGGGGCACCGAGCAAAGCCGACATACGCGAGCGCCTGCTCGCGGCCATCGCCGAGCTGGAGAATTGCCGCGGGATACTGCTCGGCAAGCCGCCGGAGAGCGCCGCGCGCCGATCGGCGCCCAAGGCACGCCGCGCTGCGCGCGGGTGAGCGGCATCGAGACGCCTGAGCTCTGGTGCGTCGATCTCGGCGCCGCCGGTCCGGCACTGCACACACTCGAAAAGCGCACGCCGCGTTTGAGCCCCGCCGATCGCGCGCGCGCCGCCGACCTCACCGACCCGACCGTGCGCGCCGAATGGATGGCGACGCATGTCGCCTTGCGGCTGCTGATCGAGCGTGCCGCCGGCGCGCAGTGGCGCGGCGTCACGTTCGTGCGCAGCGAGCGCGGCAAGCCGCACCTCGACGGCACGCCGCTGGCATTCAGCATTTCACATGCGCCGGGCTTGGCGCTCATCGGGCTGGCGCCGCGCGGCAGCATCGGCGTCGACATCGAGCGCACGCGCCGCGTGCGCGTCGGCGAAACACGTCGCGCACGTATCGAGGAGGCGGGTGCGGCACTGAGCACCGAGCCGCTGCCCGCCGAAGGCAGCGCTCGATTTCTGCAGGCATGGGTGCGGCTCGAGGCGCTCGCCAAGGCCGACGGCTGCGGCATCGGCCGGCTGCTGACGCGGCTCGGCATCCTCGGCGTCAGCGATGCACTCCGTGCTCGGCAGGCGAGTGCGGGCGACATGGTCGCGGCGCTGCTTGCCGGCGACACGCCGCCGTCTGTCCGCGATCTGCAACTCGGCGATGGCGTGTACGCGGCCGTCGCATCGATCGGCGTGGCGGGCATCGGTGCGCCGGCATGGCTGCCGGTGCACGTGGAAAGCCTGGAAAAGCTGATCGGGTGAGGTAAGCGCGGCTTTGCCGTTGACCCGCAGGACCGCGCTTGGCACAAGGGGCGCTTCGGAGCGTAGCGCAGCCTGGTTAGCGCACCAGTCTGGGGGACTGGGGGTCGGAGGTTCAAATCCTCTCGCTCCGACCAATTTCTTTCCAACAGTTTAGCTCTTTCGGCCGTTCCGCGAGAATTTCTGCGGAACGCTGGCGATCCTGCGGGCGCCTCGACTGGTGGCGCCGGGCTGACCGGACTGAACTGTGGGTAACAACCCTGAACGACTAAGGGCGTCCCCGTTTGCCGCTATTCTGCGGGCTGAATTGCCGCGTCGCTGATGTTCCGTGTGAGAGCAAGGGGCGGGTACATGGCGGAGCTGGAGTGGGCGCTGTCCGAGTTGTGCTGGGATGCCATTGTCCCCTTGTCGGAATGCCCCTCGCGCTTTCCTGGGTTCAACCGCATGTTTTGGATCGGGGCCGTCTACGGCCTCATTGTCGGGATCGGCGCTGCCCTGTTTATCGAGTTGTGGCTGTCAAGACGAGCCACGCGGATTGAAGCGGAAACCATGGGCGCCCCCCCACCAATTAGAGCCGAAGGCATTCGCTCGGACGGGCAGGCTTTTCAGCCGCAGTTCTTTTACACTGAAGCCGAAGCGATCGCTTGGGCTGCGAGCATCGGCGCCACCATCACGCGCCTGTGCCGAACCGAAGAGATGTCAGCCGATTCCCTAGAGCGGCAAGCACTCGGCTGTTAGGGCCCAGACGATCATCGCGGGCTTAGGCTCGCTTACGTCCCCGACGATTGTTGCGCATATGCCCGCGCCACGCATGGGGTGCTGCGACGGCTCACACCGGCGGCGGGTTGCGCTCGGTGAAGGCGACACGCTGGTGCCAGTAGGGGTAGACGAGCGGTCGCTCGCTGGCGGCGTCGAGCTTGGCCATCTGCTCCTTGGTCAGGTTCCAGCCGACGGCGCCGAGGTTCTGCTTCAACTGCTCCTCGTTGCGCGCGCCGATGACGACGGTCGACACCGTCGGGCGCTGCAGCAGCCAGTTGAGGGCGATCTGCGGTACGGTCTTGCCCGTCTCCTTGGCGACCTCGTCGAGCGCGTCGACGACCTTGAACAGGTATTCGTCCTCGACCTGCGGCCCGGCCTCGGCCGACCCATGCAGGCGGCTGTCCGCCGGAATGCCGGTGCCGCGGCGGATCTTGCCGGTGAGACGGCCCCAGCCGAGCGGGCTCCACACCACCGCGCCGAGGCCTTCCTCGAGGCCGAGCGGCATCAGCTCCCATTCGTATTCGCGGCCGATGAGCGAGTAGTAGGTCTGGTTGGCGACGTAGCGCGGGTAGCCGTACTTGTCGGCGACGCCGAGCGCCTTGGCGATGTGCCAGCCGGAGAAGTTCGACACGCCGACGTAGCGGATCTTGCCGGCGCGCACGAGCGTATCGAGGGTCGACAGAACTTCCTCGGGCGGCGTCATGGCGTCGTAGCCGTGCAACTGGAAGAGATCGATGTAGTCGGTCTGCAGCCGCTTCAACTGCGCATCGACGGTGGCCAGCAGGTGCTGGCGCGAGGAGCCGACGTTGTTGGGCTCGTCGTCGAAACGGAACGTCGCCTTGGTCGAGACGATGGAGCGGTCGCGCTTGCCCTTCATGGCTTCGCCGAGGATGCGCTCGGACTCGCCGGCCGAATAGATGTCGGCGGTGTCGAACATGGAGACGCCGGCATCGAGGCAGATGTCGAGCAGCCGGCGCGCTTCCGCCGTGTCGGTGGCGCCCCAGGCGGCGAACAGCTTGCCCTTGCCGCCGAAGGTGCCGGTGCCGAAGCTCAACACGGGCACTTTAAATCCAGATGCGCCGAGACGCCGGTATTCCATGGCTCTGATCCTGTGTTGGATTGGGGGGGCAATGACTGAGGCGTGAGAATGACTGAGGCTAGATAAGTTCGGGCCTGCTCATCCCGCAAGCGCCACCACGCTGATTGCCTGCTGCCGTCATCCGCCGCTGTCATCGCCCCCTCAATTCAAGCCGGAAATGCTTTAAGCTCCATATCGGCGCTTCGATTTGTCGCCCGCATCCGCTAGAAAATTGCCCGGGGCCGGACGTTAGGCTCTGCGCGCCGTCCAGGGGACGCCTATTTCGAAGCCGAGTGGAGAGAACGCCGTGAAGGCGACACAACAGCTACACGACGCCGGCCAGAGCCTGTGGATCGACGACATCACGCGCGACATGCTCGACAGCGGGCGCCTCGCCAAGATGATCGCCGAGCTTTCGGTGACGGGCCTCACCTCCAATCCGACGATCTTCGAGAAGGCGATCGGCAAGGGCACCGACTACGACGGCGCCGTCGAGAGGCTGGTGCGCGAGGGGCTGTCCGACGAGGCGCTGTTCTTCGAGCTGGCGCTGCAGGATCTGTCGCGCGCCGCCGACCTGTTTCTTCCCGTCTACAACAGAACTGCCGGCGTCGACGGCTTTGTGTCGCTCGAGGTCTCGCCGCTGCTCGCCTACGACACGCAGGCGACGATCGCCGAGGCCAAGCGTCTGTCCGCCAAGGCCGGCAAGCCGAACCTGTTCATCAAGATCCCCGGCACGCGCGAGGGCCTGCCCGCCATCGAGGCGGCGACTTTCGCCGGCGTGCCCGTCAACGTCACGCTGCTGTTCTCGACGGCCGACTATCTCGCCGCGGCGGAAGCCTACATGCGTGGGCTGGACAAGCGCGTCGAAGCCGGCCTCGATCCCGACGTGCGCTCCGTCGCCTCGGTGTTCATCAGCCGCTGGGACCGCGCCATCGTCGAGCAGGTGCCGGACGAATTGAAGAACCGGCTCGGCATCGCCGTCGGCCAGCACGCCTACCGCGCCTATCGCGATCTCATTGCATCCGATCGCTGGCAACGGCTGGAGAACGCCGGCGCGCGCCCGCAGCGGCTCCTGTTCGCCAGCACGTCGAGCAAGGACAAGCGCGCCACCGATACGCTGTACATCGAAGCGCTGGCGGCGCCGAACACCGTCAACACCATGCCGGAGGAGACGCTGCGCGCCTATGCCGACCACGGCAGCTTCGAAGGCGTGCTGTCGGCGTCGGGCGGCGATTGCGATGAGGTGCTGACGGCGCACGAAAAGGCCGGCGTCGACGTCAACGGGCTGGCGCAGCAACTGCAGACCGACGGCGCCAAGTCGTTCGTCGCCTCCTGGCAGGACCTGCTCAAGTCGATCGGCAGCAAGAGCAAGGCGCTGGCGTAAGGGATCCTGAAATGAGCCGCGATACGGCCGAGGCGCCGCTGACTGCCAGCGCCACGTGGCGAGCGCTTGGCGCACACCACGCACAGATCAAGGACGTGCCGCTGCGCACGCTGTTCGCCGATGATGCGGGCCGCGCCGAGCGTTTCACGGCCGAGGGCGGCGGGCTGGTGCTCGACTATTCGAAGAACCGCATCACGCCCGAGACCGTGGCCCTGCTGACGCGGCTTGCCGAGGAGCGCGGGCTGGCGGCCAAGCGCGACGCCATGTTCCGCGGCGACAAGATCAACGTCACCGAGAACCGCGCCGTGCTGCACACGGCCCTGCGTGCGCCTGCCGACGCGGTGATCGAGGTCGACGGGCGCAACGTGGTGCCGGACGTGCACGCGGTGCTGGCGCGCATGGGCGACTTTGCAACGCGCGTGCGCACCGGCGCCTGGAAGGGGCACACCGGCAAGCGCATCCGCAACGTCGTCAATATCGGCATCGGCGGGTCGTACCTCGGGCCGGAGATGGCGTACCTGGCGCTGCGCCCCTATAGCGATCGCAACCTGCGCTTCCGCTTCGTCTCCAACGTCGACGGCGCCGCCTTCACCGAGGCGACGCAGGATCTCGACGCTGCCGAGACGCTGTTCGTCGTCTCGTCCAAGACGTTCACGACGCAGGAGACGATGAGCAACGCCGACGTGGCTCGCGCCTGGCTGTTGCAGGCGCTGGGCGAGGAGAGCGCCGTCGCCAAGCACTTCGTCGCCGTGTCGACCAACGCCGCCGGGGTGCGCGCCTTCGGCATCGACACCGCCAACATGTTCGAGTTCTGGGATTGGGTCGGCGGCCGCTATTCGATGGATTCGGCCATCGGCCTTTCCACCATGCTCGCCGTCGGGCCCGAGAACTTCCGCGCCATGCTCGACGGCTTCTACGCCATGGACGTGCACTTTCGCATCGCGCCGGCCGACAAGAACCTGCCGGTGCTGCTGGCGCTGCTCACCGTCTGGTACGCGGATTTCTTCGGCGCCGAGACGCAGGCGGTGCTGCCCTATGCGCAGAACCTCGCGCGCTTTCCCGCCTACCTGCAGCAGCTACAGATGGAGAGCGTCGGCAAGAGCGTCGACCTCACGCGCCGCCGCGTCGACTATCACACCGGCCCCGATCATCTGGGGCGAGCCGGGCACCGACGGGCAGCACTCGTTCTATCAGCTGCTGCACCAGGGCACGCGGCTGGTGCCGGCCGATTTCATCGGCGTGCTCGAGCCGATGAGCCCGCTCGCCGAAACGCACGACCTGCTGATGGCGAACCTGTTCGCGCAGGCCGAGGGCCTGGCGTTCGGCAAGACGGCGGAGGAGGTCGCGGCCGAGGGCGTGGCGGCGGCCGATGTGCCCTTCCGCGTCATGGAGGGCAACCGGCCGAGCAACATGATCCTCGCCGAGCGGCTCGATCCGCGCTCGCTCGGCGCGCTCGTGGCGCTCTATGAGCACAGCGTCTTCGTGCAGGGCGTGGTCTGGGGCATCGGCCCGTTCGACCAATGGGGCGTCGAGCTCGGCAAGGTGCTGGCCAAGAAAATCGTCGATGAGATACGCGACACGGGCGAGCCGAAGCTGGCGCACGATGCGTCGACCAACGCCCTGATCCGCATCGCGATCGCCGTCGCTAGATGCGCGCACTATCGTCCGGGCTTGTCCCGGATCCATCAGCACGCTCGCGCCAGACGACGGTGATCCGGCAACAGTCCGGATGACAACCGAGCGACGCAACGCCGGCTTGATGCGGCGTTGCGTTCGTTGTTACGCCTTGCGCGCCAACAGACCGGCGAGCGCTTCGGAGATCAAGCCGAAGATGTTGCCGCCGATCATCGACAGCGCGATGATCACCGCCGGGTTGACGAGCGACGGCACGCTGAGATTGTCGAGCCCGTCGGCCGTCAGCAGCGTCAGCGCCACGGTGGCGGCGTAGCCGTAGACGGTCGCCGGGATCGCCGAGAAGATCGGGATCTTGGCGCCGAGGATCATCACCGCCACGCCGATGGCGACGCAGATGCCGGCCCACACCGGCAAGCCGAGCTGCTCGGCGAAGCCGAGACGCGAGATGGCCAGCAGCGTGAGGCGTCGCCATGACGACGCCCCACAGGTTGGCGAACACGCTGGCGATGAAGCCCTGCACCTTGCCGCCACAGTGATAGAAGCTCGCCCACGCAATGAAGGCTGCCCAAATTTGCAGCCCGAGCACGAGTGGATCGGAAAGGTAGAGGTAGGTTGCGACGCCTCCGAGAAGGCCGATGCTAAGTGCCAGTGCCGTGACGATATCCATTTGACTTCTCCCCTAGGTCTTGCCCTGGCCGGGGCCGGCGATTTGCTCTGCGGTTCTCCCGGCGGACCGCATCGTAGCCTGGAGTTGCGTGGCATATTCGCAACACGGAAGCTTTATGCCCAGAGTCGAGGCATTGCCGGCCAATGTTTAGGGCAGCTCCGCGGCCGGCCTTTGGAGGCGACGCCATCGGCGAGCGCGGGCGCGTAAAAGTCGATCGATCATCCAAAGCGGATCGCAAGCAAGCCTGCGTAGAAGCTTGCTCCCGCCGACGCGCTGGCGTCGGGCGCGCAGGAGCCATGCCATGCAACGCCATTCGACCCTATTCCGCGCCATCGCCGCTGCCGCGGTGATGACCTTCGCCGCGGCCCAGACCGCCAGCGCCTGCACCGGCATCATGCTGCGCAACGCCGACGGCTCGATCGTGCACGGCCGCACCGTCGAGTTCGGCATTCCCCTCGCCATCGATTTCGCCGTCGTGCCGCGCGGCTACGCCTTCACCGGCATGACGCCGCTTGGGCGACGGCAAGAAGTGGACTGCGAAATACGGCGCGCTCGGCGCCATCGTGTTCGGCAACCTCGGCATCATGGACGGCGTCAACGAGAAGGGGCTCGCCGTCGGCGCCTTCTATTTCCCGACCATGGCCGAGTACACGCCGACGACGGCCGACAATCAGGCGAAAGTCGATGTCGTCGATCGACTTCTCCAACTGGATCCTGACCTCGTTCGCCACCGTCGATGAGGTGCGTGCCGCGGTCGAGAGCGGCGAGGTCGCCGTGGCGCCGACGCTGCTGCCGGGCTGGCCGCCGACGGTGCAGCCGTTCCACTGGATCGTCTACGACAAGAGCGGCAAGGCGCTCGTCATCGAGCCGCTCGGCGGCAAGCTTGTCGTCACCGATAACCCGATGGGCGTGCTCACCAACTCGCCGTCCTTCGACTGGCACATGACCAACCTGCGCAACTATATCGCGCTCAATCCGCGCGACGTGCCGCCGGTGAAGATCGACGGCGAGACGCTGCAGTCGTTCGGCATGGGTGCCGGTATGCTCGGCTTGCCGGGCGATTTCACGCCGCCGTCGCGTTTCGTGCGCGCCGCCGTGTTCAGCGCCACGGCCTTCCCCGTTGCCGACGCCAAAGCCGGCGTGTTCAGCGGCTTCCACCTGCTCAACAACTTCGACATCCCCTACGGCATCGCCCGCACCACCGATCCGAACGGCGGCGTGCATGCCGACCAGACGATGTTCACGGTGATGCGCGATCCGCAGAACCTGCGCATGTACTACAAGAGCTACGACGACCAGACGCTCCGCATGGTCGATCTCAACCGCTTCGATCTCGACGCCAAGGAGGTCATGCGCCTGCCGACAGCGACCGACACGCAGACCGTGGTCGACATGTCGGGCAAGTTCCTGACCAAGAAAACGGCGACCGCCGCGGAGTAGGCGGGTCAGTCGCCGTCGAGGGAGTTGAAGCCGAGCGACTGCCCGGTGAGGTCGCCGAGCGCGGCGCGTCCGGTCTCCTCGGCGTTCTTCAAGGCCAGCAGCATGGGCGCCAGGCGCGCGCGCGCCTTGTCGTCGGCGAGGGGGTCGGGCGCCATCGCCACCGCCGCCTCGCCGGCGCGCAGCGCGAAGCCGAGGTCGGTGGCGACGCTGCCGACGATGGCGATGGCCGAGCGCTCCTTGTCGGTGCTCGGCGAGATCGGCGGCGCCGAAGCCGCTCGGCCCGAGGATATCGCGCGCGCCCTCGACGGCGGCGAGGATGAACGGCAGGCCGAGCCCGCTATGCGGCAGCAGCGGTGTCGCCGGCCCCGACGCCTTGGCGTCACCGCCCATCAGCGGCGCGAGCCGCTGCAGGCGGATCACCTCGATCTCGGTCACGTAAGCGCGGTACAGGGCCTGCGTCGTTTCCTTCGGCGACAAGTAGGTCTTGTTGCCCGCGCCCGGCTGCAACCATGTCCTGCTCGTAGTCGCCGGCCCACGCGGCGTGCGTCTCGGCAGCGATCTGCGCGATATCGACGGCGAGCGCCTGCACGTAGCGGCAGCGGAACGACGCTTCCGGCGCGCGCCCCGCCAGAGCGTCCGATCCGTGACCGTAGAGCACCGCGTCGACGGCGCCGAAGCCCTGCACTGCAACGCTGGCGCCGGCGAGCTTCTCCGGCTGCGATGTCGGCCTCGTCGCGCTTGGCGAGTAGCTTGGCCGTCTGCTTGGCGACGATGCCGTGCTGGTCGGGATAGAACAGCAGGCGATCGAAACGCTGCTTCTGCGTCATCGGCCCGAAGCGCAGCGGCTCGATGCGGCCCCAGGCCAGCAGCGCCGCGCGTGCCGCCGCGCGGGTGTCGTCCAAGGCCGCCTTGCGAGGGGGACTTGCATAGCGCCTCGGCCTTGCTCGGCGAAGGCGCGGGCCGTCTCGTCGAAGCGTGCGTAGCCCGGCAGGATGATGCCCACGTACGCCTGCCGCGCCAGTGCCGCATCGTCGAAGGCAGCTGCGGGCCGCGCTGCCAACGATGCGGCGAGCATCACGACCAAGAGTGCGCACCCCCGTGCGCCGCGCTTCAAATCCCTCACAGCGACTCCACGAATTTGATCAGGGCCTCGCGGTCGGCCTTCGACAAGGCCGCATAGCGGTCGCGTGCGGCCTGCGCCTCGCCGCCGTGCCAGAGGATCGCCTCTTCGAGATTGCGGGCGCGCCCGTCGTGCAGGAACAGCGTGTGCCCGCTGACGAGTTGCGTCAGGCCGATGCCCCACAGCGGCGGCGTGCGCCATTCGCGTCCGTCGGCGACGCCCTCGGGGCGATTGTCGGCGAGCCCTTCGCCCATGTCGTGCAGCAGCAGATCGGAGTACGGCCAGATCTTCTGGTTCGACAGATGCGGCTGCCCGTCGACCTTGCCGGTCGTGAACGAGGGCGTGTGGCAGCTCTGGCAGCCGAGCGCATAGAACAGCGCCTTGCCGCGGTTGACTTGCGCGTCGTCGAAATTGCGGCGCGGCGGCACGGCGAGGTTCTGCGAGTAGAAGACGACGAGGTCGAACAGCTTGCCGCCGACCTCGAAGCCGCCGTCGCGCTCGGTGTTGCCGTTCGGCGCGTTGAGGCAGGCCGGCTGCGCCTTCGTGCAGTCGCCGGCCGCGTTGGGCACGAGCGGGCTTCGACAGGCCCATGTCGCCGGCGAAGGCGCTCGCCGCCTGCTCGCGCATCGTCGGCTTGCCGGCCTTCCAGCCGAAGCGGCCGAGCACGGGCTTGTTCTGCTCGATGCGAGCACACCTCGTTCGTGCGCCCGGAGATGCCGTCCTTGTCCTTGTCGTCCGGATCGGCGTGGGCGCGGATCTGCTCCTCGGGGATGGCCTCGAGCAGACCGACGCCCGATCATCGGCGGCGCGATGCGCGGCGACAGCATCGTCTCGGGATGCAGCGGGCCGTATTTCAGGCCGTCGATGCCGTAGGTCGGATGGCGCAGACTGACGACGGTGCCGTCGGCGAGCGTCACCGGCCGCTCCTTGTAGTCGATGTGCATGTGGCCTTCGTCGTCGAGGCCCTGCACGGCGATGTTCTGCAGCTGCTCGCCGTAGGTCGGCTCGTTGATGGTGTTGACGCGATGCTCGGCGAGCAGGCGCTTCTGCTCGTCGGTCTGCGGCGGAATGGAGAGGCGCAGGAACATCGATTCTGCCGTATCGGCAGGGAAGTTCGCCGCCGGCGGACGGCCGCGCCCGTCCTTCAGATGGCAGCTCTGGCAGGAGCGCGAATTGTACAGCGGGCCGAGACCGTCGGAGCTCGTCGTCGACGACGGCGCGGAGATCCACAGCTTGCGGAAGATGGCGTTGCCGACCTTGAACTTTGCTTCGCCCTCGAGGCCGATGCCCTGCGAGAAGTGGGAGAACGCTTCGCGCGTGTCGATGCTGTTGCGCGTCGTGGCGCTGCCGCCGGGGTTCTCCTCGCCGGGCTCGTTGGGGATGATCGGCGGCTCGCCCGCATGGACCGCCACCACGGCGAGGCAGACCGACGCCAGCCCCGGGAGCAGGAGCAGCGGCAGGCGTCCGGCACGGGGGTTTGGTTTGTCGCTGGTGGGCATGCGCGCTTATAGGCCAACGGCGGGCGACTGCGGAGCCCGATGCTCAACTATGCCGCACGGGGTCCGAGCCGGCGGCGCGCCCCGTGCCGGCTCATCACCTGACGGTGCCCGGATTGTCGAGGCTGTCGGAGCCCTCGAACTGGATCGACTTCAACTCCAGCGCCGCGATATCGCGCTCGAATTCCTTCGACTGGGCGATCAGCGCCTGGATCGTCTGGTCGACCAGGGCATTGCCCTGCTCGTTGCCCTCGCCGATCATCTGGTCGTAGTGCTCGCCACCCTCGGCGCGCTTCACGATCTCGTCCATGCGCTGCATGGTCTCGTCGAGCGCGGTGCGCGTGCGCGTGTCGGCCTCGGCGGACTTGGCGCGCACGAGGTCGGAAGGGCTGGGGCCCGATATCACCGAGCCGTCGGGGCGCTTGTAGCTGCCGAGGTAGACGTTGCGGATGCCGAGCGCGTCGTAGTAGTGGGCATTGTGCGTGTTGTCGGAGAAGCAGTCGTGCTCCTCCTCGGGGTCGTGGATGAGGAGGCCGAGCTTCATGCGCTCGCCCGCCATCTCGCCGTAGGAGAGGCTGCCGAGGCCGCGGAAGATGGCCGACAGGCCGACATTGCCGTCGTCCATCATCACGCTCTTGCGCGCGGCGCCGTCCGGGCCCCATTGCGCCGTCATCCAGGCGAGATCGTCGATCAGCAGGTCGGTGACGACCTCGAGATACTGCGCGCGGCGATCGCAGTTGCCGTTGGTGCAGTTCTTGACGTCGTAGTCGGTTGCCGGGCGATTGCCGGCGCCGGGCCCGGTGCCGTTGAGGTCCTGGCCCCACAGCAGGAACTCGATGGCGTGATAGCCGGTGGCGACGTTCGATTCGACGCCGCCCGCCTCCTGCAGCTTCGTCGCTCAGCAGCTCCTTGGTGATTTTCGAGGTGTCGACCGGCTCGCCGTTGATCTTGATCGACGGGTTGGCGATGACGTTGGCGACGTAGAGATCGTTGGCCGGCGACTGGTCGACGTACTCCTGCGACACGTAGTCGATGAGACCTTCGTCGAGCGGCCAGGAATTCACGCGCGGCTCCCAGTCGTCGACGATCTTGTTGCCGAAGCGGAAGGCCTCCGTCTGCATGTACGGCACGCGCGCCTCCACCCACGCCTTGCGGGCGGCGAGGATGTTGTCCTGGGTCGGAGACTTGATGAGCGTGTCGATCGAGGTCTTGAGCTTGCGCGCCGCCTCGAGCGAGTCCGTATAGCCGGCTTCGGCGATATCGGCGTAGGTCTTCGCCACGGCGGCAGCGGTCGGCGCCTCCGCCAATGCCGGTTGCGCAGCGATGGCGCCGGCGAGAGCCACGAGCGAGGCGGCAAGACCTTTAAGCATGTGCGGTGCCCTTTATTCGGCCGGATTTTGGCGCCGATCTGAATGATTTCCGACTGGGGAAGTCAAGAATATTTTTCCCCACCAAGCCTTTATGTAGGACCGTCGAAGGAACGCCATCACCCCGCGGCAGACTGGCGTCAATTGACGCGCGGCAGAAGACGCGGGAGCGGCGGCGATTGTGCGGCGGGCGCTGGATCGAATGTCGAAGAACGGGAGGATGATGCGGAGCCTCGCCGCGCTCTGCCTGCTTGCCGCGGTTGCGTCGGGACGGGTAGTGCACGCGGCGCCGGCCTCGCCTGCGTTCACGAAGCTCAACGCACGCGTCATCGACTCCTATGTCATTCCCGGCTTCACCAGGCTCGCCAAGACGAGCGGCAAGCTGGCGGAAGATTTGTCGCGCATGTGCGAGGGCAGTACCAAGGCCGCCAAGGCGGTGAGGAAGGACTTTGCCGACACGGTGCTCGCCTGGGCGGCGGTGGAGTTCCTGCGCTTCGGGCCGATGTCGCAGACCGGCCGCCCGGAGCGCTTCGACTTCTGGCCCGATCCGCGCGGCGTGACGCAGCGGCAGGTCGCAGCGCTTATCGCCAAGCGCGACGCCACGGCGCTCGATCCGGCGTTGCTGGCGAAGAAGAGCGCCGCGGTGCAGGGCCTTTCGGCTTTGGAAGTGCTGCTCGACGATGACGCGCCTCCGCTCACCGGCACGGACGAGACTGCGGTCTACCGCTGCAAGCTGGCGGTATCCATAGCGCGGTCGAAGCATGCGTTGGCCCACGAAATTCTTACCGAATGGCAAGGTGACACCGGTTGGCGCCATCGTATGGTCGAGCCGAGCGCGGCCGACGCGCGCTACAAGTCGCCGGAGGAGCCGGCGGGCGACTTCGCACGCGCTCTCATTACTGGACTACAGATGATCCAGGATCGCCAGGTAGTGCCGATGATCGCGGTGCTGCAAACGCCCGACAAGGAGCCGCGCCTGCCGTTCCTCCGGTCCGGCCTCAGCGCCCGCTATATTTCGGCCGGCATCGCCTCGATCAAGTCGCTCTACGATACGATGGGGCTCGGGCGCGGCGTCCCCAGCGACAAGGCCTGGATGCCGCGCTGGGTAACCGCGGCGTTCGGGAGGCTGGCGCACGACGCACCCGCCGCGGTAGAAAGCATTCCGCAGGCCAAAAACAATCCGGACCGTGCGCGCCAACTGCGCATGGTGCGCTTCCACGTCGAAGGCATACGCAAGCTCATCGGTCGTGAGCTGGCGCCGCTGGCCGGACTGACGATAGGGTTCAATGAGCTCGATGGCGATTGACCGGCGACATTTCCTGATCGGTACGACGCTCTGCTTTGCGGCCGCCAGCGCCACTCATGCGTTTGCCGGCATGCTTGACGACGACGCGGACGAGGGCCCCGCCGCGGGCGACCTCATCGCCGCTTGCCGACGCCCGGATGGCACCTACTCGGTGGTCGTGCTGTCGCTTGACGGGACAATCTCGCGCGAGCTGCCGCTCGAAGGCCGCGGCCATGACATCGCGCTCGACCGCGCCAGTGGGCAGGCCGTCGTGTTCGCACGCCGCCCGGGCTCGTTCGCGCTGGCATTCGATATTCACGGACGACGCGAGCCGGCGCTGTTCACCACTCCGGCCAACCGCCACTTCTACGGGCACGGCGCTTTTTCGCGCGACGGGCGCCTGCTCTATGCGACTGAGCACGACAACGAGACGCGCGACGGGCGCATCGGCGTCTACGACGCTACGGGCGGGTACAGGCGCATCGGCGAATTCCCCACCTACGGCATTGGCCCGCACGAGGCGATCCTGCTCAGCGACGGCAAGACGCTCGCCGTCGCCAACGGTGGCATCGAGACCCACATCGAAACCGGGCGCGAGAAGCTCAATCTCGATTCCATGCAGCCGTCGCTGGCGTTCGTCGACAGCACCACCGGGCGTCTGATCAGCCAGCACATGCAGGGCGCCGGCCTGCACAAGCTGTCGATCCGTCATCTTGCCCAGGACGCGCGCGGCGCCGTCTGGTTCGGCTGCCAGTGGGAAGGCGCCGATGCCGAGACGCCGGAGCTGGTCGGCTGCGCCGGCATCGACCAAGCGCTGCGCATCATCGAGCCGTCAAAGCCGATGGGCGCCACGCTCGCCGGTTATATCGGCGCCGTGGCATTGAGCGGCGACGGACGCCTGCTCGCAGCCTCCGCGCCGCGCGCCGGTCGCATCGTCTACATCGACACGGAGCGCTTCGCCGTCGTCGGCGAGACGCACCTGCTCGACAGTTGCGGGGTTACCGGGGCTTCGCCGGCGGGCTTTGCCATGAGCTCCGGCATGGGCGTGCTGCAGATGGATCGTCCCGATCATACGCATCTGACGACGACGACCTTCCCCGGCCGCGCGTTTGACAATCACCTGCGGATTATCGCCTGAAAAGGCGCCCTCAAGCGAGGTGCGGCGCCGGCCCGACGATGCTCGGGCGACGGTGGCTCACGGCGGCGCGCGGCGGCGTGCCGACGAGACGGGGGGCGCGCCGATCGGCGGTGGGCGCGTTCACCGATGCGGCGGTGACGAAGCCCCAGATGATGGCCATCAACACGTAGAAGTGGCGCCAGTGGTCGCTGTCGATGATCACGCCCTCGAGCGCCGTGGCAGCAAATGTCGCGTAGGCGACGAGGAACAGCAGGCGCGTTTCTGCCGCGGCCGCCTTCAAGAGATAGCGGAAGCCGAGCACAAGCGTCAGGACGACGAGGACCAGGTAGATGCCGCCGCCGAGCCATCCGGCGCCAAGCAGCACGGTGAGGTAGACGTTGTGCACTTCCTCGGTGTGGTGACGGCTGCTGAACTCCTGCGCGCCGATGCCCAATGGGTTCTCGGCGACGAGCTCGATGGCCTTCTGCTGGCCTCCAAAGCGGCCTTCGGTGCCCGTGTCGTACGACTGATCGAGAGTTGCGCGCTGGGCGAGCAGCTCGGCGACGTTGGCGGAGCTCATGGCGGCGAGGACGACGCCCACCGCGATGATGCAGCCGGCCGCCAGCAGCCCGACGATCTTCAGGCGCACGATGGATTTGCGCGAGGTCGCGAGGGCCAGATAGCCGTAGACCGCCAGCGCGACGACGAGGTTGAGCCAGGCGCCGCGTGAAAAGCTGAGGAACACGCCGAGCATGAGGAAGGCGGCAATGGCCAGCGGAATGAGCATGCCGCGCAGCCGGCTCTGCAGCGCGATGCTGAGCATGTAGACGAGCGGTACGACGCAGAAGGGACCGAACACGTTCGGATCCTTGAAGGTGCCGGCGGCGCGCCCGTAAAGCGTGAACAAGTCGAAGGCGCCGGGCAGAAGCCCGAAGTAGCCGATGATCGCGGCAGAGCAGGCGACGATGGCGGCGACCGTCCACGCCTTGAAGATCAGCTCCGTGTGGAAGCGCGGTGATTTGGCGACGAAGGCGGCAATGACGACCGAGGCGGCGTAGAGATAGAGCGTCACGGCGACGTGGATCAAAGTCGCCTTGGGGTCGAGCGAGAAGGTGGCGGCGAGCAGGGCGCAGGCGCCGGCGACGAGCCAGAGCGAACCGTACGCCAGCAGCGCGCGGTTGAAGGCGACGAGGCCGATGGTCGGCAGCAGCACGATGAGGCCGATGCTGAGGGCGTCGACCGGCGCCGGTTCGGTGAACACGATGCCGCTGGCGACGAAGGTGAGTGCGACGGCGGCAAGCGCCAGCCAGGTGACGAGACCGCGCGTGCCGGGACGGCGCTCATCACGCCTCCCCGCAACGCTGTCGAGTCTTGCGGCGATGGCCGTCATGCGACGCACTCCCGCGCTGGTCCTAGTAGGCGTTCTCGGACTTCAGCAGCGCGAAAGGCGTCTTTAGCAGGATGTAGGTGTCGAGCAGCAGCGACCAGTTCTCGATATAGTAAATGTCGCATTCAACGCGCTTCTGAATCTTCTCGGGCGTGTCGGTTTCACCGCGCCAGCCGTTGATTTGTGCCCAACCGGTTATTCCCGGTCTCACTTTGTGACGCGCGAAGTATCCGTCGACGACCTCGTCGTAGAGGTCGCCGGCCGCCTTCGCCTCGAGGGCGTGCGGGCGCGGGCCGACGAGCGACAGGTTGCCGATGATGACGTTGAACAACTGCGGCAGCTCATCGAGGCTGGTCTTGCGAATGAAGCGGCCGACGCGGGTGACGCGCGGGTCGTCCTTGGTGACCAGCTTGACCGCGTTCGCATCGCAGCGGTCGGTGTACATCGAGCGGAACTTGAACACCTCGATGAGCTCGTTGTTGAAGCCGTAGCGCTTCTGGCGGAACAGCGCCGGGCCGCGGCTGTCGAGCTTGATGGCGACGGCGACGGCGAGCATCAGCGGCGACAGGAAGAACAGCGCCAAGGTGCCGACGATCTTGTCGAAAACCCACTTCGTCACCGATCCCCAGTCGGCGATGGGCTTCTCGAGCAGGTCGATCATGGCGACGTTGCCGACGCGCGAGTACGTGCCTGGCGTGAAGCGCAGCTCGGTGGAACGGGCGGGCAGCTTGACCTCGGCGGGGAGCACGGCAAGCGCGCGCGTCACTTCGACGACGCGCTTCTCGGCGGTGATCGGCAGGGCGACGATGACGAGATCGAGCCGCGAATTGCGGGCGACGGAGACGAGCTGCTTCAAGCCGCCGAGGCGCGGATAGCCGGCAATCACGCGATCGACGCGGTCGTCGCCGCGATCGTCGAAGATTCCGGTGATGCGGATGTCGCTGTCGACGTCGACCTCCAGCTCATTGATGAGCTTCTCGGAGATGGCGCCGCCGCCATAGATCGCCGCTCGGCGATAGAGGCGCCCCTGCTGCGTCCAGCGGCGAACGAGGCTGACGACGATCAGGCGCTCGCCCAGCAGCACGAAGATGCCGACGGCGTACCAGGCGGCGAACCACACGCGCGAGAAGTCGTCGGCGGCTTTGAAAAAGAATACGGCGGCGAGCAGCAACGCGAAGGCCGCCGTCCAGGCGAGCAGGACGCGGGGCATCTGGCGGATGAACGAGTTGAACGTCGCCTGTGAATAGAGGCCCAGCATGTCGAACCCGGCGACGGTCGCCACGGCCGTCATGGCGATGGCGGCCATGTAGTAGGTGCTGCCGATGATTGCCGGCTCGTCGACGTAGGATATGGCGACGGCGAACCCCAGGAGGAAGATAATGGCGATGTCGCAGGCGCGCACGGCGCCGCGGATGACCACCATCGACATGAGGCGCGTCTTGTCGTCGACACGGAAGTCGGCAAGGCGCGGGATTTTGCGCGCTATGGTCGCCTGCACCGTTTGCGGGACTGAGGCGCGGCCAACATTGAGCATTCGACTTGATCCGTGACTGTGACGCGTAAGACTGCCCTATGGAAAGCAGGCTTCGTGCCACAGCGCCGGATCGCGGCCGTCGGACGGGTAAGCTTTTCAGTTAAGGTTAGCGGCCGAGCCGTTCGGCATAGAACGCCAGCACCTCGCCGGCTGCGCGTTCGACCGTGAAGCGCTCGGTTACGGCCGTCTGCAGGCGCGTGGCGCGCGCCTTCGCCGTCTCGGGAGCGTCGAGGAACGCTTGCATGGCTTGCGCCAGCGCGCCGACGTCGCCCGCGGGCAGCAACGACGTGTCGCTGCCATTAACGATCTCGGGGATGCCGCCGACGTCCGTCGCCAGCATCGGCATGCCGGCAGCGGCTGCTTCGAGGACGATGTAGGGCATGCTTTCGGCCCGGGATGGGACAACGAGGCAGCGGCCGAGCGGGAAGGCGGTCTGCGCCGGCATAGCGCCCGGGAAGTCGACGAGACTGCCGATCCTGAGCTCTTCGGCGAGGCTGTGGAAGGCATCGGCATCCGGCCCGGCACCGACGATGACAGCCCGCGCAGGAAATCGCGTCGCGATTTCGGCCAGCGCCCGCAACAACACGTCGACGCCCTTGAGCTGGCGAAGCTCGCCGATGAACAGGAAGTCCGCAGCACCGGGATTGGGCTTGTGGGGGGCGAAGTCCGCCGGCTGCAGTGCGTTGGGGACGGTGCGGGCGGCCACCCGGCCGGCGCCGACACGGCTGTCGTAGACGCGGCGGATGAAGTCGCTCTCGAAGATCAAGCCGTCGGTGTAGCGGGCGAGGAACCTTTCGATCGCCGTGTAGGCGAGGCCCTGCGGTGAGGCGAGCGGGTAATGCAGGCTACCGCCGTGCGGCGTGTAAAATGTTGCTACGTTGCGGCCATCGGCGCGCAGATCGCGTCCGGCGAGGCGGGCGTAGGCGCCGCCCTTGGCGCCGTG
Source organism: uncultured Alphaproteobacteria bacterium (assembly GCA_963795225.1). Taxonomy (GTDB): domain Bacteria; phylum Pseudomonadota; class Alphaproteobacteria; order Rhizobiales; family Hyphomicrobiaceae; genus Hyphomicrobium_A. The sequence continues at coordinate 142,959 of CAWCHB010000023.1, forward strand.
GCCATGCAACACGTCGGCACTCAGGTTGCGTGCGGCGTCGCGAATGGTGCGGCTGGTGGCCAGATCGCGTAGGCCGGGGAGACGCCCCATGGGTATGCGGGTGATGCCGAGCTTCAGATGCTCCGCCGCCTGCTCCAGGCGCCCCTCGGTCAGCGGATCGGCAACGGTTAAATCGACGATGTAGCCGACGTCATGCCCGCGCGCCGCCTGCTCGCCGCTGAGGTCGAGCACGTGACGGAAAAGCCCGCCCACCGGCGCGCGAAAGCAATGAATGATGCGCAAGCGCTCGACCACGCGCGCTCCCGAAGTTCACGTGCAACTAGAAGAACCGCTCATACACAAAGACGGTGTCGCCTGGGCACAACGTGTAGTCGGCAGGAGCTTCGATTTGGTCAATGAGGGGACCGAGTTTGCGGGTGATGCGATACGAGCGCTTGGAGGCGCGTTCGGTGTAGCCACCACCGATGGCGACGGCCTGCTCGATCGTCATGCCCGAGACGAACGGGTACTGGCCCGGTAGGCGGACCTCGCCGAGGATGAAGAACGGCCGGTTCTGCGCCACATCCACGGTGACCTGCGGATCCTTAACGAACTCGCGGCCGAGCCGCGAGGCGATGGCGTGCTCGAGATCGACGGTCGTGCGGCCGCGCGCCCGCACCGAGCCGATGAGCGGGACGGCGATGTTGCCGACCTGGTCGACGGTATAGAGGCGCGACAGATTGGGCTGGCCGTAGACGAACACCCGCAGCTTGTCGCCGGTGTCGAGAATGTAGGGCTCAAATCCGGTGGGTCCGCCCGAGGGGCCGGCGGTGACGACAACGGCGGGGCCCCAGGCAACCGGACCGGGCGGGGGAGCGCCAACCATCGGCGGCCCCATGGGCACCGGGGAGACCATGCGCTCGCCGCGATACACCGACGTCTGTCCCCAATCGGCGACCTTGATCGGCTCGGGTGTGCCGATGGTGGTGTCGCCCCAGGCGGCAGCCTCGATGGGTTGGGCCGCATCGGCGGCGGGCGCCGGCTTGTCGTAGATGACGTCCACGGGCAGCACGCTCTTCAGCATGCTCAGATCATCGAAGCCGGCAATATCGTCCTGCGCGCAGCCGCCCAAGAGGATGGCCGTCGCAGTCAGAAGCATGGCTAGGCGAAGGGACATGGATCAGCAGCCGCACTTGGTTCGTCGCACGCTCACTGTGCCGTCCGACCGGTTAACAAATCCTGAGGGAGCGTCCGAGTTTCGGACGCTTAATGAAATCGCAACCGACAGCGCTCTAATTTGACGCAGCGATTAGGTCTCTCTTGAGCGGCACACCGTCCATGAATAGCGCCTCCCCCGACGACATCGACATTTCGACCGTATGGCGCTCCGTGCGACGTGCGTTGCCCAAGCTCCTTCTTCTCAGCCTGCTGACCGGCGGCATCACCTATGCCGTGCTGTCGACCTTCCAGCCGCGCTATACTTCCGAGGCGCAGATACAGGTCGTCGTTCCCAAGGACGGCAGCGACCGGTCGTTTGATTCGGTGACTTCGCGCCTCGACAAGGAGGCGATCAACACGCATCTGCGCTCGCTCGTGTCGCCCGATCTCGCCCTGCAGATCATTGCCGAAGAAAAGCTCGCATCCAATCCGGAGTTCAACAGCGCGCTGCAGCCGCCAAGCAAGCTCGACGAAGTGATGGGCATGTTTTCGGGCAGTGGTGGCGTCGTCGAAAGCGAGCAGGACCGCGTGCTCAAGGCCTTCTTCAAGCGCCTCGAAGTCTACTCGCCGAAGGAAAGCCGCGTCATCGGCATCCGCTTCACTTCCGACGATCCCAAGCTCGCCGCCGCCGTCGCCAATCGCATTGCCGAAACGTATCGCACTCTCCTGGCGACGCGCAGCCTGACGCAGACGGACGACGTGCAGAACGCGTTGCAGCCGAAGATCGACAAGCTGGAGAAGGAAGTCGCCGAGGCGGAAGCCGCTGTCGAGCACTTCCGCGGGCAGGCCAACATCTTCAAAGGCGGGCCCAACAACACCGGCCTCAACCAGCAGCAGCTTGGTGACATCACATCCGAGCTGACGCGGGCGCAGGCAGCGCGCAGCGAAGCCGATGCGCGCGCCCAGTCGGTACGCGAGATGGTTCGCACCGGCACTTCCGAATCGCTTCCCGACGTGCAGCGCTCGCCGCTTATCCAAAATCTCGTGCAGCAGCGCGTGCGCGTCGAGCGTCAGCTCTCCGAGCTCTCGGCGACTCTGCTGCCCGCGCACCCGCGTATGCGCCAGCTACGCGCCGACCTCGAAGGTCTGCAGCGCCAGATCAAGAGTGAAGTCGGCAAGATCGTCGAAGGCATCGAGAAGAGCGCGTCGATCGCCGCCTCGCGCGAGGCGTCGGTTCGCCAGAGCCTCGAGCAGATGAAGAAGCAGGTCGTCGGCACCGGCGATGACGAGGTGCAGCTCCGCCAGCTCGAAGCCACCGCCAAGTCGAAGCGAGCCGAGCTGGAGCGCCTGCAGGCGCGCTTTGAAGCCAACCGTCTCAATGCCGATCGCCGTGCCGTGCCGATCGAGGCGCAGATCGTCTCGCTGGCCCGCCCGACGAGCGTGCCGAGCTTCCCCAAGCCGCTGCAGTACGCGGCCCTCATCGCCATGGCGACCCTGCTGTTCGGCATCGCCATCGTCGTCACCCGCGCGCTGTTCAACGCCGCTCGCAATCCGGGTGTGGTGGCACTGCGCGAGACGGCGGCGGCATCGCGCGGTATCGCTGCGCCTGCCTTCGCCCCGGGATCCGCCGGCGTGCATGTCGTGCATTCGGTGGGCGATCTCGCCCAGCATCTCGTGTCGCATCCGCAGGACATCGGCGGCTTCCGCACGCTGATGACCGGGTCTACCGACCAGATCGACGCCAGCAGCGAAGCTATCCAGCTCGTCAAGGCGATGGCCGATGCCGGCGCCGACGTCATCCTCGTCGACTGGAGCCCCGAGGGGCACGGCCTTGGCGACCAGCTCGGCGCTGCGCAACGCGCTGGCCTGAACGAATTGCTGCAGACCAAGGCGAAGTTCGAGGATGTGGTGACGCGCATCCCCGCCAGCGGCGCCCACTTCATTCCGGCCGGCACCGCCGTGCTCGACCGCGACATGCTGCTCGACCCCGATCAGCTCAATCTGACGCTCGACGCCCTAGACGCCGCTTACGACCACATCGTCGTCGTGGCGCGCCACGACGTGGCGCACGCGCTGTTCGAGGCGATCCTCGGCCGCTTCGACGCCGGCATCATCGTCAGCGAGCCGAGGCGCCGCGTCTTGACCGACGTGCCGGGGACCTTCCTCGGCTTCGAGGTGACCGACATCGAGCTGTTCCGCCTCGAGCGCACCAAATCGGACCAACTCGCCCGCGAGCGCTTGGCGCGCCTCACGTCCAAGGGTGGCCTCGAAGCACGCGTCGGTTGAGTGGCGGCGGCGTAGGCGTGCCGCTTAATCGGCCGTTAGCCAAGTCGGCGCTTTGGGCGGCCACTCGCGCCGGCGGAGGATGCGTCCGCACGATTATTGCTGGACAGTCGGCACGGCACATTTTGCCGCGCAGCTCGACGGATAGGATCGGCATGAGCAGGCGATCGACGGCGCTCCTCAAGACCGCACTCGCGGCGGTTCACTACACGGGGGCGGGGAACCTGCTGGCGCCGTATACGCGTGGCGCCGGCGTCATCTTCATGCTGCACCATGTAGATCCGGCGCCGCCGCAGCCGTTCGAGCCGAACCGCATCCTCAAGGTGACGCCAGAGTTCCTCGAGGCGGTCGTGCGCGAGGTGATCGACGCCGGATTCGACATCATCCCGCTCGATCAGATCCGCCGACGCCTCGAAAACGCCGACAGTGAGCGGCCGTTCGCCTGCTTTACCCTCGATGACGGTTATCGCGACAACCGCGACCACGCATATCCGATCTTCCGGCGCTACGGTGCGCCATTCGCCATCTACGTGCCGAGCGACTTCGCCGACGGCCGCGGCGATTTCTGGTGGCTCACTTTCGAGAAGGTGTTGCGCGCCGCTCCCCAGATCACCCTTTACATGAACGGCGAGACGCGGCACTTCCGGCTGTCGACGCCGCCCGAGAAGGATGCGGCCTACCACGAGATCTATTGGTGGCTGCGGGAGTTGCCGGAAGCACAGGCGCGCGCCGTCGTCGCCGAGCTGGCCGCCGCGCACAACATCGACCCCGCCAGCGCCCACGCCGACCTCGTCATGTCCTGGGACGAGCTGCGCCAGCTCGCCGAGGATCCGCTCGTCACCATCGGGGCCCACACGCGCGGCCACTATGCGCTGGCGAAGCTGGGCGAGCGGCAGGCCCGCGCCGAGATGGCTGAAAGCATCGCGCGCATCGAGAAGGAGCTGGGCCGTCCCTGCCGGCACTTCAGCTATCCCTACGGCTGCGAGAACAGCGCCGGCGAACGCGAGTTCCGTATCGCCGCGGAACTGGGCATCGAGACCGCCGTGACGACGCAAAAGGGGTTGCTGTATCCCGAGAACGTGCACGAGATGACCGCGCTGCCGCGCCTTTCCCTCAACGGTGATTTCCAGGACATGCGCTACGTGAAGGCGCTGCTTTCAGGCGTCCCGTTTGCGCTGATGAACACCCTGAAGCGCTATGCCGGCGCCCGCCCGGCACCCTAAGCTTTTGCAGGAGCGGCTGCCGCGGCGTTCGGCACCTTGATCGGGTCCACGCCGGCCGTTATCACCCGCGTGGAGTTGATAGGGGACGCGGGCTTTGGTGATTTCCGCCACACATGACGATGCGCGTCCGGCGCACACCGCCGATGCTGCCGTGCAAATTTGGTTGCTGGCCGTTGCCGCGCTGGTTTTTTGCATGATCGTCGTCGGCGGCGCCGTGCGCCTCACCGATAGCGGGCTGTCGATCACCGAATGGCAGCCGCTGCTCGGCGCCATCCCGCCGCTCAACGAGGCCGACTGGCTCGTCGCCTTCGAGAAGTACAAGGCGATTCCGGAATATTCGGTCGTCAACGCCGGCATGTCCCTCGACGCTTTCAAGGCGATCTATTGGTGGGAGTGGGCGCACCGCTTTCTTGGGCGCTTCATCGGCATCGCCTTTGCCGTGCCGTTCGTCGTTTTCTGGCTGATGGGCAAACTGCGGGGCGCCTTTGCGTTGAAGTGCCTCGGCGTCCTGGCGCTGGGCGGGCTGCAGGGTGCCATCGGCTGGTACATGGTGAAGTCGGGGCTCGTCGACCGCATCGACGTCAGCCAATACCGCCTGGCGCTGCATCTGCTGACGGCCTTCGCCATCCTGTCGCTGCTCGTGTGGCTGGCGCTTGAAGCCGGCTCGGCCGATGCGCGCGTGCGCCTGCGCACCGTGACGCGAGGTCAGCGCCGTACGGCGGCGGCGCTATTCGCGCTCATCTTCGTGCAATCGGGATTGGGCGCGCTCGTTGCCGGATTGAAGGCGGGGCTGACCTACAACACCTGGCCGCTGATGGACGGCAAGCTCGTCCCCGACGGCCTCGCCGCTCAGTCACCCTGGTACCTCAACCTCTTCGAGAACGTGACGACGGTACAGTTCGACCATCGGGTCACAGCGTATGCGGTCGTCATCGTTGCACTGGCGCACCTCGTGTCGCTGATCCGCTCGGCGGACGATGAGCGTATCGTCGGCTCGGCCGGCTTGCTCGCCGGATGTGTGTTGGCGCAGATGCTGATCGGTATCTGGACGCTGCTCTGGGGCGTGCCCCTCGAGCTGGGTCTCGCGCATCAGGCGGGAGCGGCGGTTGTCATCGCCGCAGCCACGCTGCACCTGCACACGATTACGCGGGCTGCCGCGCCTTAGGGGAGGCGGGCCGCGCGGCTTCGCCGATGCCCAGCATCAGGCGGATATTCTGCACAGCGGCGCCGGCCGCGCCCTTGCCGAGATTGTCGAGGCGGGCGACGAGGATCGCCTGCTTCAGCTCCGGCTTGCCGAACACGAACAGCTCCAGCTTGTCGGTGCCGTTGATATCCTCGGCGGCAAGCCGCGCGGCCTTTGGCGGCTCAGCCACGACGGAGACCAGCTCGGCGCCGCGATAGTGCGCGGACAACGCCCGCTCTATATCGCGCAGGCTCGGCTCTCCCGGCAGCGTGTCGAGGTGAAGCGGGATCGACACCAGCATGCCCTGGCGGAAGTTGCCGACGGACGGCACGAAGATCGGCCGCCGCGTCAGGCCCGCGTACAGCATCAACTCGGGCACGTGCTTGTGTTCCAGGCCGAGCGCGTAGAGCTCGAACGGTGGCGCCGTGCCGGCCTCGTAGGCTTCGATCATGCTGCGGCCGCCGCCGGAATATCCCGAGACGGCGTTGACGGTAAGCGGATGATCGGCGGGGATGATGCCGGCATCGACCAGCGGCCGGATCAGCGCGATGGCGCCGGTCGGATAGCAACCCGGATTGGCTACTCGCTGGGCGGCGCGCACCTTGCCGGCCTGCGCGGCGTCGAGCTCGGCAAAGCCATAGACCCAGCCGGGTGCCACGCGATGCGCGGTCGAGGCATCGAGGATGCGCGGCGCCTCACCGCCGAGCGCTTCGGCGAGCGCCACGGTTTCCTTGGCGGCGTCGTCGGGCAGGCAAAGCACGACGAGGTCGACCTCGCGCAGCATGGCCTTGCGCGCGGCGGCGTCCTTGCGCAGCGCCGGATCGATGCTCTTCACCTCGACGCGCGGCTCGCGCGCCAGCCGCTCGCGAATCTCGAGCCCGGTGGTCCCGGCCTCGCCGTCGATGAAGACCTTCGGCGTGTGTGACGTGCTCATCGCTTCAGCTCTCGCGGCAGCACAGGGCTGCGGTTGCGCGGCTCTAAGTCGCCGCACACGATGCTGTCAAGATAGGGTGTGCGGTCCGGCGCCGGGTAGCGGCTATGTTAGCCCCATTCGGTGCACGATGCCCTCCCAGAGCGACTCCGAGCAGCCGAAGTTGAACGCCTTGCAGGTCACCTCGTGCGAGCCTTCGTAGATCATGCCGAGCGACACCCAGAGGATGATCAACAGGCCAATCCAGGTAATCCACGGGTACTTGACGAGCAGATCGGCGATGTAGTGCGAAGCGACCGCCATCAGGATGATCGCCACCGCAAGGCCGATGACCAGCACCAGCGTCGAGCCCTTAGCGGCGCCGGCGACGGCGAGCACGTTGTCGAGCGACATCGACACGTCGGCGACGGTGATGAGGCCGACGGCGGACCAGAAGCCGAGATCCCCCTGCGGCTGCGTCGCACCGATATTGCCGTGATGATCGCCGGTGGTGATCTGCCGGTACATTTTCCAGCAGACCCACAAGAGAAGAATGCCGCCAGCGAGCGTCAGACCGATGATGGCGAGCAGCTGCACCGTGATCGCGGCGAAGAATATGCGCAGCACCACCGCGGCGGCGATGCCCCAGAAGATGACCCTGCTGCGGATTTCCTTGGGAACGCGCGACGCCGCCAGACCGACGATGATGGCGTTGTCACCCGCCAGCACCAGGTCGATCATGATGATGTTGACGAGGGCGACGAAGTTCTGGCGGTACCAGTCGATGGAAACGAGATGTTGCGCTTCTTCGCCTATGGCCCCGAACAAATAGCCGAGGTCTTGCAGTAGCCAGTCCATCTCACCCTGCCTGTCGGAACGCTGGCAGCGGCTGCCGCAGCGTCATTTCTCCCACCGGGGCGGTATGTGGCATCCCGGCGATGCCCGGGCAAGTCTTCCCGGCAGCAAAAAGCGACAGGCCGCCTTGGGGGCGGCCTGTCTTGAGGTTTCCTCGCAACGGCAGGCGCCTACTAGCGCTTGGAGAACTGGAAGCTGCGGCGGGCTTTCATGCGCCCGTACTTCTTGCGCTCGACGACGCGGCTGTCGCGCGTGAGGAAGCCGCCCTTCTTGAGCACCGTGCGCAGATCCGGCTCAAAGTAGGTGAGAGCCTTGGATATGCCGTGACGGACGGCACCCGCCTGACCGGACAACCCGCCGCCGACGACCGTCGCATTGATGTCGTACTGCGTGTTGCGGCTGACCGCGGACAGCGGCTGCTGCAACAGCATCTGCAGGACCGGACGGGCGAAGTAGGCCGTGTAGTCCTTGTCATTGATGATGATCGCGCCGCGGCCGGGCTTCAGCCACACACGGGCGACAGCGTTCTTGCGCTTGCCGGTCGCGTAGGCGCGGCCGAGGCTGTCGAGCTTCTGAACGTGCTGGGGAGCGGCGTTGGGGGTCGCAGGAGTTGCGCCCTTGATCTGCTCGAGGTCACCCAAAGACCTGGTTTCCTGCGCCATCGTCTCAGACCCTCGCGTTCTTGCGGTTGAGCTTCGCCACGTCGAGCTTCTCGGGGCTCTGCGCGGCGTGCGGATGCTCGGCACCCTTATAGACCTTGAGATTGCGCATGAGCTGGCGCTGCAGCGGTCCGCGCTTCAGCATGCGCTCGACCGCCTTCTCGACGACGCGCTCGGGGAACTTGCCCTCGAGGATCATGCGCGGGGTCTGCTCCTTGATGCCGCCGGGGTAGCCGGTGTGGCGGTAGTAGACCTTGTCGTTGTGCTTATCGCCGGTGAAGATCACCTTGTCGGCGTTGACGACGATGATGTTGTCGCCGCAGTCGACGTGCGGGGTGTAGATCGGCTTGTGCTTGCCCTTGAGGCGCGTGGCGATGAGAGCGGCGAGGCGACCGACGACAAGACCGTCAGCGTCGATCAGGATCCACTTCTTCACCACATCGCCGGGCTTGGCGACGAAGGTCGGCATTGTCGGGCTCCACTGCTGGATCGCCGGGACGGCGCAGAAGCGCTGCATGTCCGGCGCGAGAGGCGTCTTACAATCAGATCGGATTCTCGATGTCAATCGCAATCTGGATGTATAATAGAGAAATCAAACGAAATCAACGACTTAGCAGCATGTGGTATTATGATACCGCCAGCTTGTTGCGAGCGTGGTACTTGCTGCCCGCGACCACATGGGGCAAGTGGCAAACCTGAGTGAACGACCGCCTCGTGACGTGGCGTGGGCGCGAAAGCGTCGCAAAGTGATGGTGGCAATTCCCGTTCAAATCCGCCTAAGCGGAACATAAATACCAAGGAGCAGCTTCGATGCGGCACGCGCTACCCCGATTGATCCTGACGCTTATGCTCAGCCTCGCCGCCAATGGCCCGTTGGCCTTGGCGCAGGAGCCGAAGGACGAGCCGATCAAACAGATCAAGCTCACCGAGGCGCAAGTGAAGAGCTTTGTCTCCGCCCAGCCGGATCTGGCCACCGTGGCACCGAAGCTGCAGCAGGCGGGCGACACCATCGATCCGGGGCTGCAGACCGAGCTCGACAACATCGCCAAAAAGCACGGGTTTGCGACCTTTACCGAGTTGGACGACGTGGCCGCCAATATCTCGATCGTCATGGCCGGCCTCAATTCCAAGTCGGGCGAGTTCACCGAGCCGGTGGAGGCCCTGAAAAAGGAGCTGGCCGACGTGACCGCCGACGCGTCCATTCCCGAAGCCGACAAGAAGGAACTGCTCAAGGAGCTCAGCGAGGCGATCAGCACGACACCACGGCTCGAGCACCTGGAGAACGTCGAACTTGTCAAAGCGCATCGAGCCGAGATCGAAAAAGCGTTACAATAATCGTAGTAGAGTCGCCGGGGGACTGCTGAGGAGACGATAGCAACTGATGCAGGACCGCACGGTAGTGGCCGCCAAGGCCAAGATCGGCTCCGACCCGCTGCTTCTCGTCGACCGGTCGCAGGCGGGCGTTGCGCTCGTCACCCTCAACCGGCCGGATACACGCAACAGCCTGTCGATCGAGATGATCGACAGGTTGCACTCCCGCTTCACGCGGCTGTCCTCCGACCGCACCGTCTCGGCCATCGTGCTCGCCGCCAACGGCCCGGTGTTCTGCGCCGGCCATGACCTGAAAGAGCTGACCCGCCACCGCGCCGACGCCGACAAGGGCCTCGCCTTCTACACCGAGGCGATGACGCGCTGCGCCGCCATGATGCAGGCGATCGTCGCTTGCCCCAAGCCGGTGATCGCCGCCGTGCAGGGCACCGCCACCGCCGCCGGCTGCCAGCTCGTCGCCACCTGCGATCTCGCCGTCGCCGCCGACAGCCGCCAAGTTCTGCACCCCCGGCGTCAACATCGGTCTTTTCTGCTCGACGCCGATGGTCGCCCTGTCGCGCAACGTCGGACGCAAGCGGGCGATGGAGATGCTGCTGCTCGGCGAGCTCATCTCCGCCGCCGACGCCGCCGCCTGGGGCCTCGTCAACCGCGTCGTGCCGGAAGGCCGCGTCCTTCCCGAGGCGCTAGCCCTCGCCGGCAAGATCGCCGCCAAGTCGCCGCTCACCGTCGCCATGGGCAAGGCCGCTTTCTATGCGCAGGCCGAGATGCCGTTGAAGGACGCCTACGCCCACGCGGCGAAGGTGATGGTCGACAACATGATGGCACGCGACGCGGAGGAGGGGATAAGCGCCTTCCTCGACAAGCGTAAGCCCGAGTGGAAGGGCAGCTAGCTAAGCGCGCCTATCCGCCGACTATCGCACATGGCCACTCCCCGCCTATATCTTCGCGCATGAATCACGACCGCTACAGCGACGACACCATCGCCGACATCCTGCGCGAGGCGCGCGTGTTCGCCTTCGTCGGCGCCTCGGCCAATTCCTCGCGGCCGAGCTACTTCGCCATGAAGTACCTCACCGGCAAGGGCTACACGATCCATCCCGTCAACCCGGGGCTCGCCGGCCAGACGATCCTCGGCCAGAAAGTTTACGCGACGCTCGCCGACGTGCCGGCGCCCGTCGACGTGGTCGACGTGTTCCGCAACTCCGACGCCGCGCTGGAGGTGGCGCGCGAGGCCATCGCGCACAAGGACCGCCTCGGCCTCAAGGTGCTGTGGATGCAGCTCGGCGTGCGCAACGACGAGGCCGCCGCCGAAGCCGAGGCCGCCGGGCTCAAGGTCGTCATGAACCGCTGCCCCAAGATCGAGTACGGCCGCCTCTCCGGCGAGATCGCCTGGGCCGGCGTCAACTCCGGCCAGATATCGTCGGTGCGCCCCAAGCTGATGCCCGGCGGCGTGCAGAGCCTCAGCCTCGGCAAGCGCTAAAGTCGTAGCTCCTCTTGTCATCCCGGGGCTCGTCCCCGGGATCCATCTATCCGTCCGCGCCGTCACCAGACGTAGGCTGGATCCCGGCAACAAGTGCCGGGATGACGACGGTGCGCGCTCCCTGCGCTGGATGCCGGTCATGGTGAAAGCATGCCGCCGGCATGACGCTCCGGCGGCGTGCAGAGCCTCAGCCTCGGCAAACGCTAGTTCCATCACGGACCGTTCTCCTGTCATCTCGGAAGCCGTCATGGCGGAGCCATGCTTCGCATGGAGCACGCGCCAACCGGCCGGCTCGCCGGAGTGCGAGTCGGTTGGCCAGCGCAACCGGCCGGCTCGCCGGAGTGCGAGTCGGTTGCGCAGCAAAAGGGGAGCGCGGGCGCCAAACGACCGCCATCCTGGTTACAAGTCCGGCGACCTTTCGGCGCCCGCGTGCGGTGGCTCTCCGTGCCGAGGGTGCGGTCACATCGTCAGCGCGCCTTTGGTCCCACCCTATGGCGTTCAACGCCGGGCTTACGCATCAGGACCGCTGGCGGCTGCGCTCCGCAAAGAAACGATGCGGAGCGCCGCTGCGCGACGGGCGTCCGTGCGTCTCATTGCTGAGGGCGCACAGCCTCGAAGTCCACGGCCCCGGCGTCTGAGGAGAGCTTCACCGCGCGGCAAACGGATGATCGCATAATCCGCCAGCCTCAACCGGGCACCGTCCTTGCCCCGCTTCAGACGCTCAGCTGCTGCGTCCCTCTGTCGGGCAAGGCTGCGCGCAGTATGGGGGCGGCGCGAAGGGCGGGGATAAGAATTAGACGCGCGCCCCGTCCTCTAGGACTTTGGCGGAGTTATTGACAAAGTCAGGCTGAGCCTGATGTCTGGCCAATGCTTGACAAAACCTGGATGCCAGCAATTCGCCCACATACGCCATATCCCCGCGACGTAGCGTAACTTCCATCTGAGCGTTCCGCGTCCTGACCCCAAACATTTGGCCGACCAAAAGCCCCTCCGAGTTTGCAGGGCGGATACGTCGTCCATCGCCGTGTGCGGCGGCATCTCGAAGTCCCACCAACAGATCAGCAGTGGTTAGATCCCCGATATTCCAGCCCCGTGTGGCGATAACGATATTTGAAAGATGCGGCCTTTCACCATCCGCCCTAAAATTCCAAGGATGACCGAGAGCCCGCTCTAACCGAAGCTCATCGAACATTTGGATGTCATCAGCTCTGATACGTTGCATTACCCAGCAAAGAATGGCTGTGAAGAGCGCATACGCTTGAGTCACCTTATAGTCGCCCTGAACGCTTGTGAGCATTCTACTCATGCGATCTACAGTCGCCCATTCCAAATTGTCTTCGGTGATTTCCATGCGACTTCTCCACACGATCGCCACGTTTATTCGGTTTCTGGCGGACCGTCCCAGCCTGAGGGAGATTGAAATGCATCTGAAATCCATGAGCTTGAAGGACTTCAGAGGTTTCTCTGATCTTACAATAAATGACATTCCTGCGACCGCGCGCCTAATAATGCTTATTGGCCCAAAACGGAACAGGAAAGTCGTCGATTTTCGATGCTTTGCTTAGCTGGACCGCAGTCAACGGAGCCGGCGGTACTGGCTGGGACTTACTTATCATACGAAATACTCGGCCGAATCCAAGAGAAACCATTGGCCGGACAATATAAGGTCCATCGAACTCTACGAAGGCGCGCCAACGACACAGAATGGCTGGAGGAAGCTATGCTACGTCCGCTCCGCATACAGAAACGAACCTGACTTCAGTCAGGGCAATCTGGGTGCACTGCCAGACCCTGCCGAACGACGATTCGGTCGGACCATTGAGTACGATGCTGCCGTATCTGCGAATTATCGACGGCTCATTATGCAGACGATCAAAGATGTATGGGGGCTTAGCGCGAAGCGACCCATGAGTATGGGTGAATACGCTGACGGGGTGGTGAAGAAAGTCAACAGTTCACTAAAGAGGGTAATTCCGCATCTAAGTCTAGAATCACTTGGAGATCCCGCAGCAGATACTGGCAATTTCTATTTTGGCAAAGGCGTATCGAAGGGGTATGCTTTTAAAAACCTTTCGGGAGGCGAAAAAGCGGTTTTTGACTTGCTCATAGACCTAATTTCAAAGATGCCATATTTTGAAGACAGCCTCATTTGTATTGACGAACCAGAATCGCATGTAAATCCAGCTGTTCAGGGTGCATTGCTAAAAGAACTTCTGAACCTTACTCCAGAAAACGATCAGCTTCTGATTGCGAACCCATGCAATAGGAATGTTACGCGCCGCTCGAGATATTGAAGTGGCATTACCCGGGACTGTTGCCTTTATAGATTTCGAAGCCAACTTCGATGAGGTCGTAATTCTAAAGCCAACGAAAATGGACCGCCCCACGTGGGAGAGAGCCCTGGCCGTCGCACTAGATGACCTCTCATCTCTGGTTTCGCCCAAACAGGTTGTTGTTTGTGAGGGGGGGAGTGGTGGCGTCACGGCAGATGCCGTCGATGCGCGCGTGTTTAACCGTGTGTTCGCTGGAACGGAGCCAGATACCCAATTCCTGTCTGCTGGATCACATAAGACGGTAGGAGAAGCGCGAACCATATTGATAGCGCTTGCAAAAACGGTGTTGCCTGGGCTCAAGGTGAAGAGTTCTCACTGATCGGGACGACCGTTCTGACAACGAAATCGCAACTGAACGTAGCGCCGGGAATTCTGGTTCTCACGCGGCGCAATCTGGAGTCTTACCTGTTTAGCGACGAAATACTCCGCGCACTCTGTGTGAAGAACGGGCAATCCAGCGTGGCCGACGAACTCATAAAATTCAGAGATCGGACCCTAATAACCAAAGGGGCGAAGCAAGACGATTTTAAAGCCGCGGCGGGAGAAACTTATGTTGAATGCAAGAAGCGCCTGGGATTAAAAAAACCTGGGAACCATGCCAGGGCATTCATGGAGGATACTCTAGCGCCGCTCGTCACTGTGGATACAGAGACATTTCGCCAGCTCCGCCAAGACATCTTTGGCTTGTGAGAGCGGATATAGCCTCCGCAACCGCCGCGCTCGAGGTCTGCAGGAGCCGCGCGGATGCGTTAGGTCGGCGGGGCGGGAAGTGTTACAGCCTTACCATGACATCACAACCGATCGCTCAGATTCTGCAGCGCAAGAAGCCGCGCCCGCAGTGGATCGTGCCGCTGGTGACCGCTCTGGTTTTCATCGCCGTGATCATGGTGCTCTACCAGCCGGCGTGACCTTACGCCGTCTGCTACTTCTGCTCGGCCTTCGCTCCACTGCCGCGAGCGTGTTCCCGACATGCCCGCGGGATCGAGCGCCCTGTGGGGGCACCTGCGATCGCCGCTCGCTGCGGAACGCGTTGGAGCCGGGGCGCGTTTTCCTCAAAACCGGAGAATGCGCGTGACACTTCCCTCATTGTCGTCCCTTACCGTCGTCGTCGGCTGGCGGGTAATGGGGCTCGCTCTGCTGCTGACGATGCTCACGGCGATGGCGACCGCCCCTGCCGTAGCGGCGCCGACGCTCGCCGTGCTCGGCACCTTCTTCCACAACGACAACGAGGGGCTGGAGCCGACCACCGACGCCGAGCGTGCGCGGCTCAAGCGCACCGGCGATGCGTTTGCCGCGCAGCTCTCGGGCAGCGGCCGCTACAAGATCGTGCCGACCCCCGACGACATGCGCGCCAAGATCGCCGCCGGGCAGCTGCCGGGCGAGTGCGGCGGCTGCGAAGCCGAGTACGGGCGGGCGCTCGGCGCCGACCTCGTCGCCTGGATCCGCGTGCAGAAGGTGTCGAACCTCATCCTCAACATGAATGTCTACATCGCCGACGTGAAGTCGGGGCGCATGCTGCTGACCAAGAGCGTCGACCTGCGCGGCAACACCGACGACAGCTGGTCGCGCAGCTTGCGCTATCTGGTGAAGAACTCGGTGCTGCCGGCGGACGTCAAGCCGCCGGCGTGAGCCGCCTTTAGGTCGCTCGGCTCCGCCGAGGGTCAAGTCGCTCGGCTCCGCCAAGACCTTACTTCCCCGCCTTCCACTTCTCCACCGCCGCCAGCGTGTTGGCGACGTGGCCGGAGGGGTCGAGCGCCGTGTACTCGAAGATGATCTCGCCGCCCGGCGCGATGACGTAGGACGTGCGGTTGGCGTATTCCGGCTTGCCGGGCAGCACCGCGTCATAGGCCGCCATGATGTCCTTGCCGGAGTCGGCGGCGACGGGGAACTTGCTGCGGCACTCGCTGACCGAGAACTTGCGAGAGCACGTCGATGTCGTCGGCGGAAACGCCGATGACGCTGGCGCCGAGGGCGGCGAACTTGTCCACCGCCTCGGCGAACTCGTGCGCCTCCTGCGTGCAGCCGGGCGTGAAGGCGGCGGGGTAGAAGTAGAGCACCACCGGGCCTTTCTTCAGGGCGTCGGCGAGCGAGTAGCTGAACTCCTTGCCGCCGAGCGAGGCGATGGCGGTGAAGTCGGGCGCCGCGGTGCCGGGCTTGAGCGCGGCGATGGCCGTCGCGGCAAAGAGTGCGGCGAGCAGCGTGGCGGCGAAGAGAGCGGCGGCGAGGCGCATCGGGGTGGATCCCTTGTGAGTGCGCGCAAGCTAGCCTTACAGCACGACGGCGTCGAGCACGGCGGCGAAGTGGCAGGCCGAAGCGACGAGCACGCAGCCGTGCCAGATGGCGTTGTTGTAGGGCAGGCGCGACCACAGGTGGAAGACGACGCCGACCGTGTAGAGTACGCCGCCGATCAGCAGCAGCAGCAGCGCGGTTCGCCGACAGCGCCTCGACCAGCGGCGGCAGCATGACGACGCCCGCCCAACCCTGCGCCAGGTACAGGACGTACGAGGTGCGCACGAACTGCGCCGGCATATAGAGCTTGGCGGCGGCGCCGAGCACGGCGATGGCCCATACGGCGCCGAGCAGGGAGAAGCCGGCAAGGCCGCCCAGCTTCACCGCGGCGAAGGGCGTGTAGGTGGCGGCGATCTTGACGTAGATGGCGGCGTGGTCGAAGCGCTGCAAGAGCCAGCGGCGGGGCCCGCGCGACATGTTGTAGGCGGCGGAGAAGCAGAACACGGCGAGCATGCCGAGCGCGTAGATGACGACCGCCGCGGCGGCGCCGGGCGAGAGGTGCGTCAGGGCGATGGCGATGAGGATCGCGGCGGCGCAAAGGCCGGCGATGACGCCGATGGCGTGCACGCAGCCGTCGGCGATGAGCTCGGGGCGCGTGTAGCTGGGAAACGGGTTACTCATGCGCAACGAAAACGGCCGGCGGCTTGTTGGGCGCGCCGGCCGGGTCTGAGGCTGCTTAGCGCAGCTCGATGCTCTGCACCGAAATCTTGCCGCTCTTGCGGTCCTCGCCGGCTTCGAAGGAAACCTTCTGGCCTTCGTTGAGGCTGTGGATGCCGGCGCGCTCGAGTGCGCTGGCGTGAACGAACACGTCCTTGTCGCCGCCGTCCGGAGCGATGAAGCCGTAGCCCTTCTGGGCGTTGTAGAATTTCACGGTGCCGTTGGTCATGAGATGCGATCCTGAGAGGCTATACAATGCTAACGAGACCGGGCCGCACGTCTCCGTGAGGGACCGGCATCATGTTTTCGGTTGATGGTGGGTTTCAAAGAATTGGGGCGATGGGCAGTGCCTCATACGCCGCGGCTCGGTCCTCCGGCCAAAAATCGATGCGGGAAAATGCGCGCTCAGCGCCGAGAATGCAAGCCGCATGTCGCCAGGCCCGTGTTTGCGGGCTTCGCCCTGCATCCGCAACCCGAAAAACAATGGCCGGGCGCGTGGCGCCCGGCCGCATGGGGTGACGTGTGCGTGGGCTATTCGCCGCCCCATTTGACGTTTAGGCGCGCGGTGACGGTGTTGAGCTCGATCTCGCGATCACCTGAGGTGAGGATGCCGCCGAGGAACAGGCCGGAGCCTTCCGCCTCGAGCTCCATGCGCGTGTACTCGACGCCGAAGCTGACGCTATCGGTGAACGCGTACTCGACGCCGCCGCCGAAGGCAAAGCCGTCAGCGGTGTCGTTCTCACCGCCCGGCAGCGTGATAACGGGAGCGGCCGGCGGGATGACGATGGCAGAGCTGTAGTCGACCCCGGCCGACCGCCCAGCCGAGCGTGCCGTAGACGAGCCAGCGGTTCTGCGCGTAGCCGGCCTTGGCCATCGCGGCAGCGATCCAGTTGACGTTGGTATCGCAGTTGAAGCCGACGTTGCCGGGGCCAATCAGTCCGCCGACAACCGAGGTGAGGCCGGCGCAGTCGTTGGTCGAGCCCGATGATGTCGGCGCCGCTCAGGCGGAACTCGCCGCCGACGACGAAGTTGCCGAACTGCTTGTTCATGCCGAGCTGCACGCCGCCGAGGCCGCCGTCGACATCGTTGCTGCCGCTGAAGCTAGGAGGAATGATCGCCAGGATTTGCAGCGGATTCTCGGAGATTTCGGAGTCTGCCCCAGCCGTAGCCGCCATGGACGCCCATGTAGACGCCGGACCAGCTGTAGACGGGCGGGGGCGCGAAGCCTTTGCCGCCACTCACATAACCGTCGGCCCAAGCGGCATTACCCAGCCCCAGGACCGCCGCCAGCGACATCGCCGCCGTAAACACGCTGAACTTACGCATGACGCTACTCCCGTTACTCTACGCGCAACCGCGGCAACCACTATTTGCCCCCGCGATCAGTGCCCAACCCCCCACTCGCAGATGCCGACCGACCCCGGGGCGTGCCCCATTGGCCGGCGGGCATCAAGTCAGCGTATGGATGATCCGGCACCCAGTTGGTTGTATTGGAGCAACACCGGCAGGAAAGACACATCTGAATTGAGGTATGTGGTGAGTAATACTACAAATAACGGCCTCGTTATTGATATTTGTAGTTCCACATCTTGATAAATGTCGGCCAGCGGCCGGAATATTTAGCTCGTTAATCCATATTCAGCGGCGTCGCGTGCGATGATTGTATTGTCGTCTAAACTTGCGGCGCCCACGGCTTCTCAAAGTGTGGAGCCCGAAAGTGGAGTACGAACTCAGGGAAATTCACGCCCACGCCCTTTTCAGGGATCTGGCCGAGGCGAGCCTGCAAAGGGCTTTGGCGTCGGCGGTCATGTCGCTGTTCCCGCGGCATTCGACACTGGTGACGGAAGGGCAGCGCTGCGACTTGCTGTACTTGCTCTTCGAAGGTACCGCGACGGCGGCCAGCGTCCATCACGGCCGCGAGACGACGCTGTTCTTGTTGAAACCCGGAGCCGCTTTCCCGCTGTCGGCCGTGGTGCGTAACGAGGTGCCGCTTTCCACCATTCGCGCGGAGGGGCCATGCCGCATCTTGATGCTTCCCGCGGAGGCGATCCGCGCGCTCTTGCATACAGACAATGCGTTCTGCTTCGCGGTGCTCGGCGCCATGGCGCGGACCAGCCGCGACAAGACGCGTGAGATCAAGAACCTGAAGCTGCGCTCCTCCGCCGAGCGGCTGGCCAACTGGATCCACGAAATGCACCGGCGCACGCCGAAGCGCCGGCGCCTGGACCTGGCGATCGACAAGAAGACGCTGGCGCTGCGGCTCGGCATGACGCCGGAAAACCTGGCGCGCGGGTTCGCGCACTTGCGCGAGTTCGGCGTGCGCGTCGAAGGTCGCACGATCTGGATCGAGGATCCCGGCGCCTTAGCGCGCTATGCCGATCCGACGCCGCTCATCGACGAGCCGCAGGTGTGAGCGGGAGGACGTACGCATGTGTTGGCGCGGCGATTGGGGTGCTAGTGCGGATGGCACCAGAAGGCGGAGCCCGTACCAAGACCACGTTTACCTTGAGTATGACCGCTAGCTAACCGGCGAACGCACCAACGATGAGCCATACTAACCCGGTGATGCTCGCAACGCTCGCAACAAACGCGATAAGCTTGTGCTCCATGAGCCAGTTGGCGACGGTCCGGACCCGGCCTCCGTGCATTTCCCACCACGTCGTCTCGACCTTGAGGTTGCGGTCGTGGGCGCGGCCCGCAATGTTGGCGATCACATCAACCTTGCGGAGCGTTGACTGGTGGAGCGCGGAGTAGTTGCGATTTTCGAAGGCTGCTGCTTCTTCTTTCCCGTTCAGGAAGTCGAGAGGCTTGATATCATTCTTCTCAAGCAGCTTTTCGAGACGCGGGTGGCCGATGTAGCCAACCCCGTAGATGTCGACCACCAGACGTGAGAGGTCGTACTTCCTGTCTGCTTCGATAACATAAGGATTTCCTCCCAGGACGCGGTAGCGGTGCTCGATCGCCGCAAAGCCGTAATTGATATCGCGCATGTTCCAGTGCAGATATTTCATCCCCTTGTATCCGCTGATATGGGCGAAGAACTCGTCGAGCATCTGCCGCTCAAGCTCGTCGTAGCGCGCTGCGATCTCATTGAAGGGGACGTGGCGGCGCTCCGCCACCTGATGGATCGAGAATGATGCCGTCTGGCCCGAGGATAGCTTGCGCAAATGCAATCGAAGTGATCCGCGGCGAGCGACCCTCGGGGCGATCGTAGAAGCTCTCGCATGAGTAGTGGATGACCCAGACGTTCTCCGCGTCGGCGAAGATGCGGTCGAGTTTCGCCCAGCCTTCTTTCTGACGTGCGGGGTTGGGTGCCGTCATGAGTGGCTTGGCCCTTAGAACCGGCCCGACCTAAAGCGCGCAATCTCGGAACGCACGAAGTCGGGTGAAAGTTGAGGAATTCCGAACCGCTCGGCGAGCGATGAGGCAAGCGGGTAAACCGCGTTGGCGAGGTCTTCTTCAATTTTTGCTGCGGGCACTAAAGCCTCGATCATGGCTTCATCGCTTTTTGCGGGCCGTCCCTGATCGAACAGATCGGCGGGCGAGGCGCGCAGCGTGCGCAGGACACGTCCGGAAAGCCCGCTGTAGAGCGCGCGAAAACGCACCGTCAGCTCGCCTTCTCTATCGCGGCGCAAGAGTGCTCCCAAGCGTTGGGCATGCAGCAGGGCTTCGGCGATCCGCCATACCGGCAGCGAAATATCCAGCACGGTTCCCGGGGGCACGTTGTCCTGCGAGTCTTCCTGATAGCCGCGGATCAAGAAGGCGCGCCCTTCCTGGGCAACGCGCCAGAAATCGCAATGGGCGGCGTCCGCTAGCCGGCGCTCGACCCCGGTATCTTCAGGCTTCACCCAGCACTCGATCAGGCCGTCAAACTCGTACGGGGCAAGCTCTTCGCGTTCCATGGTGACGAACTCCGGCCATCCCGTGTGTCGGATCTCGGCTTTCTCGAGAAGCTTGAGGAGTTCGGGCAGTTCGGGCGGGCGCAGATCGCCCTCGATCACGTAATCGAAGCGGTACCATCCATGCGGAAAGCGCCCGGGGAATCCACCGGCAGCTTGGCCGTGAGCGAACGCCAGCGCGCAAAGGCATCGCGAACGAAGATCTCCTGCGCGCCCGCGCCCGGGCCTTCCTCGATCAGGCCGACCACGCGCAGGATATCGAAGGCCTTGGCGAGCGAGAGCGTGCGCTCTCCGCGATCGAAGGCGGCAATCGTGGGGATGCTGACGCTGGCAAGGGCCGCGTGCTCACGTTGCGTAAGCTTCTCCGCCTTGCGGCGGCGCAAGGCCTCATCAACGGTGCCCTGCCAGTCGAGCGGGCCTATTCTTCCAGGATTCTCAAGCATGCGTTGTTCACGATCTCAGCAAAGCGGTGAATGAACCCGTCGGGCGGCTCGGCGCCCGGCGGTGTGAGGATCTCGGTTGCGGCGGGGCTTCTGACCCTGCGTGTTAGGTCTGCAAACACCTGCGTCACAGCGCGGTCCGGCAATCCGATGCGGCGCCCGAAATCGGCAAGCAGCTTGCGGGTGATCTCGTTTAGCTGCACGAGTTCGCCGCCGATGGGCAGGCCAAAGCGGAGGTCAAAGCGGTCGTAGAGTGCCGTATTAACGACGTCATACAGCGGGGAAAGGCGCAGGCCCTGCGGCGTCTCGAGCAAAGAGAAATTCTTCAGGTGCGCGTCGCAGTTGCCGATGAGCGCGTAGACGACCAGCCGCCGAAAGAAGCGCGCGCGGTCGATCTCCGGCCGTGCCGAGTGCTCGGCAATGACCTGCGCGACGTCCTCGTAACTCGCGTCGTACTTGCCGCGGTAGTCGCGGCCGCGCGGCTTGCACAGAATCTGCGCGAAGTCCTCAAGGCGCAACTTTTCGCCTTCCGGTGTCCGGTCAAAGCGCGTGACGATCAATGCGTATTCGTGCAGGGATTCGATCTGCGCGGGCTGGAATGCGGTGACCTCGTCCGCGCCGAGCACGGCGGCCGTCCAACGCAGGCTCAGGAGCTCGTTGCGCACGAGCGTGGGAATGTTGTCCGAGTTGAACTTGGCGATGTAGGGAGCCGGCCCCGTCGCGCCGGCGGGCTGAAACCGGCCGTTCGCGTTGCGCACGACGAGAAGCTTTTTCTGCACTCCAGAGACCGTCCGGCCCGGGCTTGCGGTTGCCTCGGTGATCGGTGGCAGCTTCTGCGCCCCTGTTGCGCGGATGCCGACCGCGCCGATGCAGTCTTCGCCGTAGCGAAGCAAAAGCCCGAAATCATCTTCCTGCGCGATGTGGGCGCACCTTGCCTGCTGCTCGCGCAGCCAGCCTTCGGTGCCGAGTTGCTCAAAGAAGGGATGAAGGCCAACCGCCCATTCATGCTCGCGGCGGATCACGGGAAAACAGCAGGCGATCGGTTGCCGCCAGTCGGGAGCGTACGAAAAGCGGGTGCCTCCGCCGGCTGTCTCCTCGAGAGAGCCCGCGACCTGCCCCTTGAACAGGATATCCGCATTGCGACCTGCCACGTTGAACTCTAGCTTCCTTTCCGTCATCGTTTTCCAGTCCAGAGGATACTATGGCTTCTTGCCACGGCTGAAAAGTATAAAAAGAAGGGATGCTTAGCTTTTAGAAGCCATGGTCAATTTTATGAAGGTGCGCATGCCTTTCAAGGCTGCAGGTATGGGGTCTGCGCTAAGGCGATTTTAACAAAGTCCTAGCCTCGGCGCCGTCTTGCCCGGCCGGCCGGGTCGCGCTAGCCAGCTTCTATGACCGAAAAACCGATTCTGCCCGGCCCCGACGGCTACGAGCCGATCAACCTCAGGGTGGCGCTGGAAGAGCGCTATCTGGCGTACGCGCTGTCGACCATCATGCACCGCGCGCTGCCCGATGTGCGCGACGGCCTGAAGCCCGTGCACCGGCGCATCCTCTATGCCATGCACCAGTTGCGGCTGACGCCGGACGGCGGCTTCCTCAAGTGCGCCAAGATCGTCGGCGACGCCATGGGCGACTACCATCCGCACGGCAACCAGGCGATCTACGACGCGCTCGCCCGCCTGGCGCAGGACTTCGCCGTGCGCTACCCGCTGATCGACGGCCAGGGCAACTTCGGCAACGTCGACGGCGATAACCCGGCCGCCGAGCGCTACACCGAAGCGCGCATCACAGCGACCGCCGCCGACCTGCTCGAGGGGCTGGAAGAGGAGACGGTCGACTTCCGCCCCAACTACGACGGGCGCAAGATGGAGCCGGCGGTGCTGCCGGCGGCGTTCCCCAACCTGCTCGCCAACGGCTCGTCCGGCATCGCCGTCGGCATGGCGACCAACATTCCCCCGCACAATGCCGACGAGCTGTGCGCGGCGCTGCTGCATCTCATCAAGCACCCGAACGCGACCATCGAAAAGCTGGTGGAGATGGTCCCCGGGCCCGACTTCCCCGGCGGCGGCGTGCTGGTGGAGCCGCGCGAGCAGATCCTCGAAGCCTACAAGACGGGGCGCGGCGGCTTCCGCCTGCGCGCCAAGTGGACGAAGGAAGACACGGGCCGCGGCACCTATCAGATCGTCGTCACCGAAATCCCCTACCAGGTGCAGAAGGCCAAGCTCGTCGAGCGCATCGCCGAATTGCTGACCGAGAAGAAGCTGCCGCTGCTCGGCGACGTGCGCGATGAGTTAGCCGAGGAAATCCGTCTGGTGCTGGAGCCCAAGAGCCGCACCGTCGATCCCGTGCTGCTGATGGAGAGCCTGTTCCGCCTCACCGAGCTGGAAGTCCGCTTCGGCCTCAACATGAACGTGCTGTCGGGCGGCCAGATCCCTAACGTGCTGAGCTTGCGCGACGTGCTGCGCCAGTGGCTCGAGCACCGCGTCGACGTGCTTGGTGAAGCGCTCGCAGTTCCGCCTGCGCAAGATCGAGCACCGCCTGGAAGTGCTCGACGGCTATCTCATCGCCTACCTCAACATCGACGAGGTGATCCGCATCGTCCGCTTCGAGGACGATCCGAAGGCCAAGCTGATCGCCCGCTTCAAGCTGACCGAGGTGCAGGCCGAGGCGATCTTAAACCTACGCCTGCGCTCGCTGTCGAAGCTGGAAGAGTTCGAGATCAAGGCCGAGCACGACAAGCTGTCGAAGGAGCGCCGGGCGCTGCAGCAGCTGCTGAAGTCGGACGACCTGCAGTGGGAGCGCATCGCCGAGGAAGTAAAGGCGACGCGCGAGCGCTATTCGAAGTCGACCAAGCTCGGCGCCCGCCGCACCTCCTTCGCCGATGCCCCCGTGATCGACGTCGATCTCGATGCAGCCCTGATCGAGAAGGAGCCGATCACCATCGTGCTCTCCGACAAGGGCTGGGTGCGCGCGCTCAAGGGCCACGTCGACGACTTCGCCAAGCTGGAGTTCAAGCAGGGCGACAAGCTGAAACGCGCCATCAAGGCCTCGACCACCGACAAGCTCTTGCTGCTCGCCACCAACGGCAAGATCTTCACGCTGGAAGCGTCGCTGCTGCCGGGTGGCCGTGGCCACGGCGAGCCGGTGCGGCTGATGATCGACCTGGAAGAGAACCACGACGTCGCCGACGCCTTCACCTACCAGCCCGGCCGCAAGCTGCTCATCGCCTCCACCGGCGGCTACGGCTTCATCGTGCCGGAGGACGAGGTGGTCGCTTCGACGCGCAAGGGCAAGCAGGTGCTCAACGTGACCGAGCCCGAGGAAGCCAAGCTCGCCGTGCCGGTCGACGGCGACCACGTGGCGAGCGTCGGCGAGAACCGCAAGCTGCTCATCTTCAAGCTCGACGAGGTCAACGAGATGACGCGCGGCAAGGGCGTCATCCTGCAGCGCTTCGCGGACGGCAACCTCGCCGACGTGCGCGTGTTCCGGAAGGCCGACGGCCTCACCTGGCTCGACAGCGCCGGACGCACCTTCACGCTGTCATGGAGCGAGCTGCGCGACTGGGTCGGCGTGCGCGCGCAGGCGGGCCGGGTGGTGCCGAAGGGCTTCCCGCGCAGCAACAGCTTCGGCCCGGCGTTTTAGTGGATTTTTCGCAACCCGCTGCGACCGCCGTTTGTGCAAGCGGACATCGTCCAAACGCAGGGCGACAACGAGGGCGCTTGCCGCCTCAGACCGTGAACGACTTCGGCAGCGCCGCGGCCATGGCGCGCGAGACGACTGCGTCGATGTCCGCCAGGAGACCTCTGCGCTCGGGCGCGCCGATGGGGCGCGCGCGCTCCGCCAGCGCGCGCGCCAGTGCGTCGGCGTTGCCATTGGGCACGTCGTGCACGTGGGCGTAGCGCGCAATCTCGGCATAGTCCTTGCGCCATAGCGCGGCCATGAAGGCGAGGGGGCCGAATTTCTCCTTCTCGATGATCACGGCCGGATGCCCGCCGCCGTCCTTGGCGGCGAGGCGCGCGTGCTCCTCGTAATACCAGGTCCAGTGGCGCGCGGGCCGGGTGTGGTGCTCGACGTGGTAGTCGAAGCCCAGGTTGCCGTGGTCGTGGTGGACGAAATCGGTCGTGTGGCCGTGCGACGGCACCGGGTCGGCGGGGTCGACGAGGCCGTGCTGGTAGAAGGTGATGAGGGTGATGTAGGTCCCGCCGACGAAGCGCGACACGAAGAGATAGAGGGCGCCCAGCGGATTGATGAGCGCAACAGCGAGGACGAAGCCCCACCAGACGGCGAGGCCGCGGACGACGTCGCGGATCTGGCGCTGCTTGCCCTTCTTGACGAGGTAGGTGAGGAGCCGCGCGCCGGTGACGAGATCGATGCTCTGCCACAGGGCGTGGCGGCTGAAGTCGAGAAAGCTCGTGCGGTAATAGGGCAGCGTCGTGTGCGTATCGAGGGGCCCGTTGTCCTCGACGTGGTGCACATAGACGTGCTGCACGCGATAGAAGTTGGGCGCGCGTGCCGTCAGCAGCGCCAGCACGTACTCGAAATGAAACTGCAGCACCCTGAGAACGATCTTGATGCGCTCGCTGGCGCCGGGCTTGGGAGAGAAGACGCGCGTGTGGGTGTTCTGGTGCTCGACGATTTCCTGCGGGAAGAGGCCGAGCAGCAGGCACGTCGCATGGGCGAAGATCACGAAGTAGTTGAACGTGCCCGGCAGGATGACGAGCACCGTCAGCGGCAGCATGAGCAGGGTGTTGGCGACGCATACGCGCCCGAAGATGGCGTCGATGGGATGGTTGAGCACGGTGTTGAGCCAGCGCTCGAGCGGGTGGCCCGACATGGAGGCCTTGAGCGCGTCGAAGGTGTCGGCGTACTCGGTATAGACGAGATAGGAGCGCGCGAGGAGGCCGAGAGACACGACAAGCGCCAGCTGCAGGACGATGTCGCGCGGGCTCGTCAGATCGGGGAAGAAGCCGGGGATCGTCTGCGTGAGATAGACCGTGAGCGCGGTCGAGGCGCTAAGCCAGACAAGAGGCAGACGCTGGATGAGCGCGCGCGGGACGATCCAGGCGCTGACGGCGCCGCCGGCGGCGACGACCCAGTAGACAATGCTCGCCCCGACGACGAAGTAGCCGGAGATCACGCCGGCGATGGCGCTGAAAAGAATGGTCGGCACGGACGGCTTGTCGACCGTGCCGCCGCCCGCGGGTGGCGCTTGCGCTGCAATGTCCGTGGCCATGTGTGCACCCTCGGCTGAAAACTCATCGAGCTAATCTATGGAGCGCGCCCCCACATCTTAGCTGCTCTCCGGGGGAACGTCGCCCTTCGCGGAGAAACTGGCCTAACAACCCCGAGGCCGTCAGCTTTCCAGGCCTTCGAGCATGGACGCGAGCACCGCGTCGATCGGCTTGGCGCCGACTTTTTCGGGCAGCAGTTGACCGTCGATCGCCAGCATCGTGAAGCCATGCACGAGCGCCCAAGCGGCGGCAGCCTGGCCGCGCACGGGCTGCTGCTTGAACGCGCCGCTCTCCTGGCCGCGCTCCAAGATGCCGAGCAGACCCGCAAAGGCGACAGCGCCCGCCGCATCCAGGTTGGTAAAGGCCGTCTTGTCCACGTCGCCGCTGAACATCAGGCGGTAGAGGGAGGGGTTGGCCGTGCCGAAGTGGATGTAGGCCTTGGCAGCCGCAATGAATTCCACGCGCGCTGAGCGCAGGGGGCGACGCAGCGCCTCGGCGATCTCGTCGCCAAGCCGATGGAAGCCAAGGGTCGCCAACTCGGCCAGCAGCGCGCTTTTGTCGGGAAAATGCTTATAGGGGGCGGCATGGCTGACGCCGGCCCGGCGCGCCACCTCCCGCAGCGTGAACTGCCAGCCCTTGTCCTCGCGCAGCATCGCTTGCGCCGTTTCGATGACGGTGCGCCTGAGGTCGCCGTGGTGGTACGGGCGCTCGCTCTTTTCCTGCATCTCCGGCCTCGCGACTTCGTGATGTTTGCAGTGAAAACATATGTTGACAGTGTCAACACATGCGACCTATATGTGCGCTCGTAAGTTGCCACTGTCAACATAGGAGATCAAGCCATGAATGCCCATGTCCCCACAGCCACGATCGCGTCCGACACCAAAGTCGTCTCCGCCCCCGTCCAGAGCGGCTTGACGGACATCCTCGCCCGCCAACGCGCTGCATTCCTGCGCGATGGCGCACCGACGCTCGCCGCCCGCATGGCCGACCTCGCCAAGCTGAAGAAAGCAGTTCGGGCGCACGTCCCCGAGTTCGCCAAGACACTCGATGCCGACTTCGAGGGACGCTCCGCCAAGGAGACGGCGATCCTCGAGGGCATGGCCCTCGTCCAGGGCATCAACTACCTACGCCGCAATCTCAAGGGTTGGATGCGGCCGCAGAAGCGGCACGTAGAGATGCACTTCCGTCCCGCGAGTTCACGCGTTGTGTACCAGCCGCTCGGCGTCGTGGGCATCATGTCGCCGTGGAACTTCCCCGTTGGCCTCTCGCTCATGCCGCTCGCCACGGCGATCGCCGCCGGTAATCGCGCGATGATCAAGCCATCGGAGATGACACCGGCGACGACGGAACTTCTGTCGCGAATGCTGGGCGAGATCTTCCCCGAGGAGCAGGTCGCCGTCGTGACGGGCGGGGCGGATGTCGGCGCCGCGTTCTCCGGACTGCCGTTTGATCATCTTGTCTTCACCGGTTCGACGCCGGTCGGCAAGGCCGTGATGAAGGCCGCCAGCGCCAACCTGGTTCCGGTCACGCTCGAGCTGGGCGGCAAGTCCCCGGTCGTCATCGAGAAGGGCTTTTCGCTCAAGCGCGCCGCGTCGAGCATTGCCTTCGGCAAGCTTGCCAACGGCGGACAGGTCTGTATCGCGCCCGACTACGCTTTCGTCCCCGAGAGCGACGTCGAAGCGTTCGTCGCGGCCTACGACGCGGCAGTGCGGTCGCTCTACCCCGAGGGACCGGCGAGCGCCGATTTCACCTCCGTCATCAACGAGCGCCACTACGGCCGGCTGTGCGGGCTGCTCGACGAAGCCCGTACCAAGGGCGCACAGGTCATCGAGGTGGGCGCCAAGCCAGAGGCCGCGCGGTCGCGTCCGCATACGCTTGCGCCGACCGTGGTGCTCGGTGCGACCGCCGACATGGGCGTCCTCAACGAGGAGATCTTCGGACCGGTATTGCCGATCGTGTCCTACCGGGAAGTCGACGACGCGATCGCGCACATCAATGCGGGTGCCCGGCCGCTGGCACTCTACTACTTCGGCGGCAACGGAAAGGATCGCCGCAAGGTGCTCGAGCGCACGACTTCCGGCGGCGTGACGATCAACGACACGCTGCTGCATTACGCTCAAGACGATCTGCCGTTCGGCGGCGTCGGCGGGAGCGGCATGGGCGCCTACCACGGCGTCGAGGGCTTCAAGTCGCTGAGCCACGCCAAGGGCGTGTTCGAGCAGAGCCGCTGGAATATGACGGGTGCCCTTCGCCCGCCGTTCGGCCTGCTGACGCGCTTCGTGACGTGGTACCTGACGCGATGACGCCGAGAGATCATGGCAGCGCGACCGACTCCGGTCGCGCTGCGCTCTGCTCGGCGCACGCTAAGCCCAGAAGGCCTTGATGCCCTCCGCTTCGCGCTTGGCGCGATCGTATCCGGTTTGAATGGCCGGCAGGATCTGCTTTGGATCGAGCAGATTGACGTCCGGCGGATCGGCCTTGATCCACAGTGTCTTCGTGCCCGCCGCTTCGATTTGGCGGATATTTTCCCCAATCGGGTGCGGGATGCCGGTGAGAAACGGCGGCTTCAGGCCATCGTTCAACGTGACGATCAACGCGCGCTTCGACCCGGCGACGAGATCGACGTGGGCCGGATTGGAGCACATGCCGCCGTCCATGCAATAGCGCTGACCGAGCAGCGTCGGCCCGATGATTCCCGGCAGCGATGAGCTTGCCGCTGCCCCATGTGCGAGCGGGATGGCGTTCTTCTGCGCGGTCGCCTGCGAAACGACGACGCGCTCGCCCGTGTAACAATCGACGGCCGTCGTGTACATCTTCGCAGCGGGCCAGCTCGTCTTGCTGTCGCCGGTGAGGAACGCGGCCAGGCGCTCGGCGACGCCCCCGTTCACGTGGTTGTCCGCTGCCAGAGACGCGTGCCCGATCATCCGCCGCGTAGCTATCGATCCGTCGGTTGCGGCGGCGTTGATCTTCTGTGCCCGCTGTTGGCTCGCATTGGCCTCGCTCACCGGCGCCGCGCGGGCAAAGAGGCCCGGGAAATATCCAAAGAATTCGAACTCGGCGCGCATGCGCTGGAAGTGCCCGCTGGCCATAGACGAGCCGGCGTAGGAGCCGGCCGACGTCCCGACGATCATGTCGGAGAGTGCCGCCGCGTCGATGCCTTGCTCGGACAGTCCGTGGAAGAAGCCGCAGTACCAGGCGAGATAGTAGGTGCCCCCGCCGCCGAGAACGAGCGTGCGGTCGAGCCCGTCAGCAAAGGGTGACGGCGTCGCTCCCGTGGGAAGCGGTACGGCGAGGCCATCCGACGAATAAAGGGTGGCGTCCAATTTGCTGGAGAGGTCGGCGAGAGGTTGCGCATCGTCCGCGCCCAGGCCGGGCGCAGCGCCGAGGGCGACGGCGGCTGGAGCAAGTGCGGTGGCTTTCAGGAAGCTTCGGCGTTGCATAAGGGGCGTCGGTCCTCGTGGCTGGGCCGACAGTCGCCGAAGTTTCCTTAAAATCCCGGAAAAGCGACATCCAACTCGCCGACATCGACTTCGATCAGAACCGCTGCCGTGCCGCTACGGGCCGGACAGATTAATTGAGCTGCTGAGCGGCCTCGTTGGCGAGCGCTTTGGCCGGTACTGCGCATAAGTGTCCGCGCAATAAACCTTGAAAACAGAGAGCTGGGGAGGTCTTCCTTCACTACAACGAAAACAATGGCTAGAGCTGCGCGAGACGGCCGATCATGATGGTCCCGCAAAGTTCGGGGCAAAGAAAAAATGAACACAGGACGAAGAACTCGGCCTTACTTGGTAGCGGTTTCCGCTCAGTGCCGCCGTACTGAGCGAGAAGCGGAAGAGGCTGCGCTCGATTTGGTGCGGGCCATGGGGGAAGGCGACATCTTCGAGGGCCTCGGCAAGCTCCAGATGCTGCAGGCACTCGATAGCATGCGCTGCGATTGGCTTGATGTTCTCGATGCTAACCTCCCCGATGCGATACCGCGACTCTCGGACGTTGCCACGCGCGCGGACGTAAAGAAGGACAAGCTGTAATCAGCCGATCACTTCCACACATAGGCGCAACGCTTAGCTATTGTCCTCCCAATCGACCCAATCGACAGGATGCGTCTTGAGGTATTCGCTGACCGCGGCTCCGATCGTGGGGAAGAAGGCCTTTTCGCCAAGCTGACTGAAGAGTCCGAAGCGCTTGAGCTTGTCCTTGACCGGATCCTTGAGCTCGGCGAAGCACAGCTCGATGCCGGCCTTCCGCAGAGTATCGTAGAGCTCAGCCAGCACGTCCGCGGCAGTGATGTCGACGCTCGTTACGGGCTCGGCCGCCACAACCAACCAACGTACCGGAGTTGGGGACCTTTCCGCGGCCTCGATGACGCGTTCCTGGAACAGCTCGGCATTGGCGAAGAATAGCGGCGCGTCCCAACGGAAGAGGACGAGACCTGGAATGAGGCGCGCGTCCGGATAGCGATTGATGTCGTGATAGCCTTTGACGCCGTCCGCTCTTCCCAAAACGGCCGAGTGTGGCCGCCAGGCATCCCACAGGAACTCGACGATGGCGATGACGACCGCTAGCGCGATGCCCTGGATTGCGCCGAAGACCGCCACGCCAGCAAGGCAGAGCATCGAGAGCCAAAACTCCCACCGTTGCACACGATAAATGCGGACGAGGTCTTTGACCTCGATCAGCCCAATGGCTGAGGCAATGACGACGGCGGCAAGCGCGCTGTTGGGCAGGTGCTGTAGCAAGTTCGGCGCCGCGACGAGAAGCAGGGCAACGGCCAATGCGCCGACAACCCCCGTCAACTGCGTCTTCGCTCCGGCCGCCTCTGCAACAGGGGTGCGCGATGCGCTGGAGCTGATCGGAAAACCCTGAAAGAAGCCGGCGGCAAGATTGGCCGCGCCAAGTCCAACCATTTCCTGGTTGGGATCGACATAGGTTCGGGTGCGGGCGGCATAGGAGCGCGACAGCACGCTGGTATCGGCAAAGGAAACCAGCGCAACAGCGAGTCCGCCAGAAATGACCGTCGTGAAATCGGCAGCGCTGATCCAAGGGATGGCGAAGGAGGGTAGACCTTGTGGGAGCGGGCCCGAGCACCGAGACGCCGGCTCGCTCGCCCAGGTCGAGCACGCCGACCAAGATCGTGGCGCTGACGACGGCGATCAGTATGCCAGGGAACGGTCTTGTTGCCCTTGAGCAGCAGGATCACGGCCAGGGTACCGGCTCCGACCAATGCCGCGGTCCAGTTTACGCCTGCCGCCGAAGATCTCAGTGCCGATGGCCCACAGATCGCGCAGCGGGCCATGGCTCTCGATCGAAAAGCCGAGCAGCTTGGGCAACTGGCTGACCAAGACCACCAGGGCGATGCCGTTCATGTAGCCGTAGCGTATCGGCTTGGAGAGCAGCTCGGTTATGAAGCCGAGGCGCGCCAATCCCGCCGCGATGCAGACGATGCCCGAGACGATCGCCATCGTGCCGGCGAGAGCCACCGCCCGCATTGGGTCGCCGCCTGAAAGCGGCAGCACCACGGCGAGGATCACCGCAGCCAGCGACGAATCCGGCCCCAGAACCAGGATACGGCTAGGCCCGAACAGCGCGTAGGCCAGCAGCGGGATGATGGTGGCATAGAGCCCGTTGATGCGCGGGAAGCCCGGACGCGACGGCATAGGCAATACCCACCGGCACGAGCATGGTCGTAAGCACCAATCCGGCCACGATGTCATCGCGTAGCCAGGCCGAATTGTAGTGGCGCAGCGTCTGAAGGCCAGGCAGCCAGCGCATCAAGCCGGTTTCGTCGGCCGCTCTGCGGGGGCGTGTGAAGCGGCCTCGCCCCGCGTCCGGCAACGCAGTCGGGTCATCAGTCATGCGAGGCACCGTCTCGTGGAACCAGATCGCGCGACCTCATCATGCGCTAGCACTCATCGTTGTGAAGCACCCCGGATGCCGGCTGCAAGAAAATTCAAACCATAAAGCGAGCGAACCGCCGGCCACGGCCGGCTATAGTCACCAAGACTGCCGGACGGGAAGACGCTGCGTGCTGTGGCGATGTAGAGCCCAGGGGAGGGAACCATGTTGAAGTGGCTTCTTGTCTTTGTCCCAGTGGCTATCGCGCTGGAATACCTTGCCCCACAGCGCCATTTGCTGATCTTCGTCGCGACAGCGATCGCGATCCTGCCTTTAGCCGGTTGGCTGGGCCGGGCCACTGAACAGTTGGCAGATCGCTCGGGCGAGGGAGTTGGCGGCCTCCTCAATGCGACTTTCGGCAACGCCGCCGAGCTCATCATCGCACTCGCGGCTCTGCGCGCCGGACTTCATGATGTGGTGAAGGCAACGATCGTCGGATCGATTGTCGGAAACATTCTTCTGGTGCTCGGTGCAGCCATGCTCGCTGGCGGCCTACGCTATCAGGAGCAGCGCTTCAACGAATCTGCCGCGCGCGCTCAAGCTACGATGCTGACGCTGGCGGCCATTGCGCTCATCACTCCTGCAGCCTACAGCGCGCTGGTGGGAGAGCTCCATCCCGGCGGAGAAATGGTTCTCAGCGTTTCCATTTCGCTGATACTCCTGTTCGTTTATGCCATGTTCCTCCTGTTCGCGCTGTGGACCCACTCGGACCTTTTCCTGGGCACTGACGCGCTGGAGAACGACAAGCACTCCGATCCGTGGCCGCTTGGCAAATCGATTGCGGTGCTCGCCGGATCCACTGCCGCGATCGCGTGGCTCAGCGAGATCCTCGTCGGCGCCATCGAGCCAAGCGCGCGCGAGCTTGGTCTCAGCAATATGTTCGTGGGCGTATTTATCGTGGCGATTCTCGGCAATGCCGCGGAGCATGCCACCGCGATCACCGCCGCCATGAAAAACCGCATGGACCTGAGCTTATCCATCGCCATCGGATCCAGCGTGCAGGTCGCGCTGTTTGTCGCGCCGCTGCTGGTTCTGGCAAGTTTGGTCCTTGGACCCCAGCCGATGGATCTACTTTTCGGCAAGGGCCTGGTGCTTGCGGTACTGCTGGCCGTTCTAATCACCGGACAGGTTGCCGGCGACGGGCGCTCGAACTGGCTGAAGGGCGCCCAGCTCCTTGCGGTCTACCTGATACTCGGTCTTGCCTTCTTCCTCATTCCGCAGGTCTAGGCTGGTCGATGAGGCGACCGCAGCGTGCAACGGTGTGGAGGTCCACCAACTCGCCGTCTAACATGTCGTTGCCGCCTTCATCAGCGACTGCAGCGATCGAGTGGACGTCATAACCCTACTGGTCTTCGACCCGCTTCCAGCTCGCGTCCGGATTGAAGCTTCCGATTTGCCGGGCGACGCCAGCGGTATCCGCGCCGAGGTCTTTTTCGAAGACGATCCCGTCCTGATCGACCACGAACGTCATCACGCCCGAATTGCCATACTCCGCGGGCGTGGCAATCAAACCAAACCCACCGATCATGCGCCCGCCAGCCAGGTAATTTCGTTCGCCGCCCGGCGGCATCCTTGCCCTGCGAAGTCAGGATGCGGAACAAATAGCCGTGGTAGGGCTCCGGCTTGTCGGACGTCTTCCGGTAGCCCTCGGCGAGCGCCTGAGCAATCAGCGGACCGAACGGACTTTCCGCCTCCCCTTCGGCCGTCGGCCAGTAGAGGCCATCCTGCTTGCCCTCGCGGCTCAAGATCCGTTGCGCGTACTGGGGACCCTTCCCGTCGCGGTCGATCTCGGCGTACTCGCGCTGCGCATCGACGTAGGATTGGAGCACTTTCACGGCGCCCAGCTCATTCGCACCAATACGGCGGTCGAGGATTTCCTCGATGCCGGCCGCGGTATCGAACCGCCACTTTCCGGCATCCTGCACGATCGGTGGCGGAAACGGAAAATCCTCCTCGCCTATGTAGAGGACAGAGGCGCCGTCATCCGACTGACGAATTTCATGTCTCGCATCGTAGGCGTCCACGAAACGCTTGCGTGCCGCGGCGTCAGCGACATCGTCGCCGGAGCTTACGATCGCCTTCGCATCCTCTCCGAGCACGGCCACGATGTCCTGGATGTTGCCGGATCGGACAGAGGCCACAAGCGCGTTCGCTGCTTCCTGCGGTGATGCAAAGGCCTTTTCGCTGGCATTTCCCCAGGAAGGCGCAAGGAGGACGGCCGTCAGGCATGCGACGGATGCCACGATCCGATTGCCGTAAGAGCATTCCGAGACGAAGGCCATCTCTAAACCTCCAACAATGTGCCGCGAGCGCTAGCGGCGCCGACCACCACCGCCACGACCACCACCACCGCGAGGGCCACCGCCGCCGCGCGGACCCGCCATGGCGGTGCGGCTGGCGTGCCCTCGGCTTGCTTGCTTGCGGACGTCCGATCCGCGCTTGACGTCGAACCCGCCCGGCGATGGCTTTTTCGCCTTGGGCCGATCGATGTCGCGGCTAGCCGCCTTCTTCGGAGGACCGTCTCGCTTCGGCGCGGCGCCGCTCTTCTTTTTCTGTTGCGGGGTCCGTTCGCGATCACCGGCGCGTTCGCGATCACCGTCGCGTGCATCGCGTTGCCGATCGTCTACGCGCGCGTGATCGGTGTCCTTGAGCCGCTGCTCGACTTTCGCCCGATCGTGACCGCGAAACTCCTTGTCGCCAATCTGACGCTCACCCGGCTTGAACTTGTCGCGCACCTCCTTGTTGCGATACGGCACGGGCCCGCGATGATCGGGCCGGTGCTGCCAGTTCTTATTGGTCATCCGATCGCGATTAACGTTGATGTTGTTCCACTTGTTGACGTCGATATCGATGTCGTGGTCGTGCCAGTCGAAATGGTTCCAGCCCCAGATCCCCGCCGCGATCGCAATCCCAGCACCCCAGATAGTATCCGTTGACGTACGCCGCGCCGGGATAAGGCCAGTAATAGGGTGGGTACTCGGGATACCACCAAGGCCCATAAACGACGCTCGGCTCGTACACTGGCACATAGACGACGTCGGATGATGCAGGCTCGATGACGATCACGTCATTGGCCTCTTTGGTCACCGTTTGCTGCTTACTGGATTTGAGGTGTCCGGTGTCGTCCGCCTTGTTTCGCAGGTACTGGATTTGGTCCATTACCTCGTCCTGCTGAGCGAGGAAGGCGTCGCCGAGCTTCTGCGTCCACTCGAGCTTCTCACTCATGCTCTCGAGGACATCGGGAAATTGCACGAGTGCTTTGATGCTCGGATCCCAGTCCTTCGCCTCCAGTGCCTTCGCGAGCTTATCCCCCTTGAGCTTGCTGTTCGCCCCCTCCTTGCGCCAGCGGGCCGCTTGCACCACGTCGAGCGGATAGGTCGAGGCCATCAGCACGTTCGTCAGCAGATCGTCTGGATAGAGCGCGATCGGCGCGAGCATCTGGTCGAGCTGCTGCTTCGAAAAGTTCGCGTCTTGCGCTTGTGCCGGCGCCAATGCGAAAGCGAACACCAGAAGGACGAGCACGGAAGAGAGTCGCCTGCGCATGACGCAACTCCTGTGGCTGCTCCCGGCTCAATATACCGACGTCAACGGACCCTTTGTCGATTTAAATCCTTGGCCAGGCTTCGCTCCTGAACGAACGCTGTTAAGCAGGATCTTGCCGTGCGGAATCTGGCAGAGTGCAGCGCCCGGGTTCTGCTCTTGGTCAAGATCCGGACGTCGTCGTCAGGGCCAGCGGGAGAAGCATTGAACGAAGTAGGTGCAGGGTCCAAAGAAGCAGGAGCCGTTGGCCACCCCGACACCGATGTGGTTCATTTCCCTTCCGACCAGATGCTTGCGGTGACCTGAGGAGTCGAGCCACATCCTGAGCGCGCTCTCGGGTGTGGTCCCGTTCCCGCGGGCGATGTTTTCCGTAACCCGGATGACTTGTTGACCGGCCATGTTGCGGCGCTTGTAGCGGCTGGTGGGCGAGCTGCCGCCAGGTCCGAAGTGATCGAAGTAGCTGCGCCGCGCCATGTCCTGCGCGTGATCGAAGGCCGCTGCGGCGCAGACCGGATCCTCTTCGAACGCCGGAAGGCCGTTCCGGCGACGGAAGTCGTTGGTGATCTTGATTGTCTCCGCCGCCTGTCGTTCGAAGACGTTCAGTTGCCGTGGCGGCGCGGCGACGGCGCCTTGCACAACAGGAGCGGGAGCCGTTGCATGCGGGATCGTTTCCGTTTGCCAGGCACTGGTGCGCGCACCGGCAAACGCCGAGAGCGGCAGCAGCATCATTGCCATGAAAAGCCTGAACACCTTGGGGGCGCGGTGCCGTGCCGAGCCGGTTCGGTGCGCGTGACCGGGACGTAGTCCCACTTTCCTGTCCCTTCGAATCGCTTCGTTGGCCCCTTGCGATCATGTTGCCCCTGAATGTGCGCTCGTCTTGGCAAGATTGTCGCCGTTTAGCGGCAGCCGCATCGCCGACGTGCGCGTGGACGGTAAAGCCGACGGCTTGACCTCGATGGACACCGCCGGGCGCACGTTCGCGCTGTCACGCGCGGCGCTGCGCGGCTAGGTCGGCGTGCACGCGCAGGCGTGCCGCCGAGCGCCGATGAGCTTTCCTCGCTCCAACTCTTCGGCCCGGCGTCTAGGCGACCGTCCACGCACGTTCGGCCAGGCTTGCTTCCTGCATGACGAGCGCCACGATTGCACCCGAGACAAACGTCAGGAGACCGACGCCAGCGATGGCCCAGTGCAGTCCGAACGCATCGCCGATGAAGCCTGCAAGCAGCGCACCCACGGCGTAGCCCATATCGCGCCAGAAGCGGTAGACGCTGAGCGACCGCGCCCGCCATGTGGGTTGCGCAATGTCGGCGACCGCGGCGAGCAGCGTCGGATAGACCATCGCCGTGCCGAGCCCGAGCAGGATGCTGGCGAACAGCCACCACGCAAAGCCGCTCGTCGCGGCAACCATGATCAAGGCCGCGGCCTGGAGCCACATGCCCCAGACGATCAGCCCCTTGCGGCCGAGCCGGTCGCTCAGTGGCCCCGTGATCGTCTGCATAACGCCCCATACGGCGGGATAGATGGCCTTCAGCACGCCGATACTTTCGATTCCAAGCCCACGCGCAGCAAAGAAGAGCGGGAAGATCGCCCAGCTCATGCCGTCATTGAGGTTGTTGACGAGCCCGGCTTGCGAAGCCGCGAACAGATTCCGATCCGTAAACGAGGTGCGCATGAACACCTCCCGGAAACCGATCGGCGCGACCTCGGCGTGATTGCTCGCCTCCAGCCGCACGTGATCGGTCGTATCGCGGACGAGCAAGACTGACAGCGCCAGCCCGACGACGCCGTAGCCGATGCCGAGGTAGAAGGGGTCCGGACGCAAGGCTCCCGACTCGGCGGCGATCCAGCCCGTCAGGAAGGCGGTGAGTCCGACCATCAGATAGCCGGCGCATTCATTGAGGCCCACCGCCAGTCCGCGCGACTTGGGACCGACGAGGTCGATCTTCATGATGACGGCCATCGACCAGGTGAGACCCTGGCTGACGCCCAGCAGCACGTTGGCGGCGACGATCCAATTCCACGTTGGTGCCCAGATGATCAGCAGCGGAACCGGCAACGCCAGCACCCAGCCGAGCACCAGCACCCGCTTGCGGCCCCAGGCATCCGCCATATGACCGGAGACGAGGTTCGTGAAGGCCTTGGCGATACCAAAGCTGGCGATGAATGACGCGATGACCGTGGTGGAGGCGAGCTTGAATTCTTCCGAGCCGATGAGCGGCACCACCGTGCGCTCCAATCCGATCATGCCGCCGACGAAAGCGTTCACCAGGACGAGCAGGGCGAACTGCCGCCAGTTTTCGCGCAGCCCCAGGCTGACGGAAGCGGGCAAGACCGTCATCGCACATCCAATCGTCAGGCCGCCACGGCCACGACGCCGGAATTGGCCGCACGTAACTTTGCGGCGTCCTGCGGCGCCGGAGGGATATCGGCGAGCATGAAGCGGATGAAGGCCGCCTCATCGTCGATGCGCAGCGCCTCGTTGTGGCGCTTCTCAAAGCCGATCGTCGACCAGGGCTTGCCGCTCAGACGACGGCCGCACACCGAGCCCGCATAAGCACCGGGCAATACCTCGACATAGTCGGGCAGCTCCTTGAGCCGTCGCGCGCTTTGGAACAGGTCCCGCGCGCCCTGCTCGGCGGAGACGGCAAGCTCCGTCCGGCCGAGGTCGCCGACCATCAGCGTATGTCCCGTGAGCACGAACCAGGGCTCCTCGGTTCGCGTGAGGTCGCTGACGAGGAGCGAAACGTGCTCGGGCGTGTGTCCAGGGGTGTGCAGCACACGCGCCGCAACATTGCCGAGGGAGAGCACGTCATTGTCGTGCACGGCCTTGAACGGGAACGAGACGTTGGCGCGCGCGGAGAGGACGTACTCGGCGCCAGCAGCCGCGGCGAGCGCACGGCCGGCGGACAGATGGTCGGCGTGCAGGTGGGTATCGACGACGAAAAGGATGCGCATGCCCGCATCTTCCGCCGAGCGCAGGTAGGGCTCGACGTCGCCGACCGGATCGACCACGGCGCCGGCTGACTGGCCGCCGCAGCCGAAGAGGTATGAAATACCAACAGGATTTCGATGCAGGAACTGGCGGAGAATCATGGCCTTGCGCTCCTCGTTATAAGACTGTAGTCTGTCATTCAATCATTCTGCATAACGTGCATGCGAGGGCGAACCTTGTCAAGCTGCAACCCGAAACAGGCAATTTTCGCCAGCCTCGCAGAGGTGGCGCAGGCGCTCGGCCACGTTCACCGGTTGGAGCTTTTGGAGCATCTGGCGCAGGGCGAGCGCAGCGTCGAGGAGCTTTCGGCGCGCGCCAAATTGAGCTTCGCCAACACCTCGCGCCACCTGCAGATCCTGCGCCGTGCGCGCCTCGTCGACACCCGTCGGACGGGCAAGCACGTGATCTATCGTCTTGCTGGCGACGCTGAGATCGTTGACCTCCTGCGTGCACTCGGCCGTGTCGGAGAACGCAACGTCGCGGAAGTCGAGCGCGTGATGACGGATTACTTCCACGCGCGCGACGCGCTGGAACCGGTCGCGCGCGAGGAGCTGCTCGCGCGTCTTCAGGCCGGGCTGGTGACGGTTCTCGACGTGCGTCCGGAGGATGAGTTCGCGCAAGGCCATATCGCGGGAGCGCTCAATATCCCCATCGACGAGCTGGAGCGCCGGCTCGCGGAGCTGCCGGTCGGACGCGAGGTCGTCGCCTACTGCCGCGGGCCGTATTGCGTGTTCTCGTTCGAGGCCGTCGCGGCGCTGCGCGCGCGCGGCTACCTCGTCCGCCGGCTGGAGGATGGCTATCCTGAATGGAAGGCGGCCGGCCTTCCTGTGGGAGCTGCGGTCCTGGAACGGGCGCCATCGATACCCTCACACTGAAACCGGAGGAGCGACATGCAATCGACCATCCAGCCTCATAACGAGCGCATCGCTTCGGTGTGGAATTCCGGCGGCAGCGGTTACGACAACATCAGCCGCGGCATCGCCAATTCCATCGCCCACTGTGTCCTGCGCCTCGATTCGCAGCCCGGTGAACGAATTCTCGATCTCGCCACTGGCACCGGCTGGACATCTCGCGCCGTGGCCCGCACCGGCGCGAAGGTGACGGGCGTCGACATCAGCGCCGAGCTGCTCTCAGCGGCGGCGGAGCGGGCGCGGGCCGAAAGCCTCGATATCCGCTACGATCAGGGCGACGCGGAGAGCCTGCCCTATTCCAACGGTGAGTTCGACGCGGTGATCTCGACCTGCGGTGTCATGTTCGCCAGCCGTCCGGAAGCGGCGGCCAGAGAGCTCGTCCGCGTCTGCCGGAAAGGCGGGCGCATGGCGATCACCACATGGCTGCCGGACAGCAACCTGTTCAAGATGTTCATGGTGATGAAGCCGTATATGGCACCGCCGCCTTCGCCGCCGCCGCCGTCTCCATTCGAGTGGGGCAAGACGGAGCGGGTGCAGGAGCTGCTCGGCGAAGCGTTCGATCTCAAGTTCGAGAAAGGCACGTCCTTCTACCGGGAGCCGAGCGGGGATGCGGCCTGGAATACCTTCTCTACATCTTACGGTCCCACGCGAGCCCTCGCTGCCAGCCTGGATGACGCAAAGCGCGCCGATCTGAAACGCGACTTCATCGCCTTTCATGAAGGTTTCCGAAACGACCTCGGCATTTGCGTCCCGCGCGAGTACCTCGTCACTGTCGGGATACGCCGCTAGCGCCTAGGTTGCGGCCATCCGCCATCGACGTCGAAGAACTACGACCGGCGAAATGCCGTTGACGCCGTTCGTCTGCTGCAAGGCGTCGAAGGTGTGACGAGCGTTGAAAGCAAAATAAACTATGTCGCCTTTGTTCCTCATGTACACTGAGTGTTAGCCGAGTGCGCGGGTGATACCGTACCCAGCCACAGAAGCGATGACTTCAATGCCCACTGTACGACACGTACTCGATG
Organism: uncultured Alphaproteobacteria bacterium; assembly: GCA_963795225.1. Classification (GTDB taxonomy): domain Bacteria; phylum Pseudomonadota; class Alphaproteobacteria; order Rhizobiales; family Hyphomicrobiaceae; genus Hyphomicrobium_A. The sequence continues at coordinate 183,224 of CAWCHB010000023.1, forward strand.
AGAAGGGCCACGGCGTTCATCACGTTCATCCAGACGCCTCCGTCCGCGACGCGCTCACCATCATGGCGGAGCACGACGTAGGGGCATTGGTCGTGCTGAACGACGGCACTCTTGTCGGCATAATCACCGAGCGGGATTACGCGCGAAAAATAGTCTTGAAAGGACGAACGTCGCCGGGCACGCTGGTCCGCGAGATCATGTCGACGAGAGTCATCTGCGCGCGGCTTGATCAGACGGTTGAGGAATGTATGGCCGTCATGACCGCGAAGGCCGTGCGTCATCTCCCGGTTCTCGAGCATAAGGAGCTCGTCGGCATCGTTTCAATCGGCGATATGGTCAAATGCATTATCGCCGATCAGAAGTTCACCATCGAACAGCTCGAACATTACTTCCAGGGCGGCCGTTGAGGCTTGCGGACCACACGCGTCGAACCGGTACCTGCGCTAGCGCGGCTTGCGAACGGGTAGCGGGACCTTGCCCAACAAAGTGGCGGCTGCCACGCCCGGCGCCGGCAGCGTCGCCACCGACAATCCTTCAATGCGCCAGACGCCGGCGATAGGCCGGAAAGTCATCACAAAGGTTATCTGCACCGGGCTCGTTGGATAGACGCCTGCGAGCCGCAGCGTGCCGTCGCCGGTGATGCTTGGCGGCTCGGTAAGGTCAGGGGAAAGCAAGAGCACACGCGAGAGGTCGAGCTTCTGCTCGCGCAGATTCGTGAAGGCGATGCCGAGCTGCGCCTGCGAATTGGTAGCCTGCAGGTGCGGCGTTCCAAGATCGTGCAACACCGAATAGTTGCCGGTGAAGTTTGCCTGATTGAGCGCCACCAGCGTCGTTCTCACCAGCATCAGCAAGACGTCGGGCGTCGGCACCGAGAGGCGAACCCGCTCTTCAGCGGCTGCAACGCTGACGGCAGCGCCCGTACAATGGCACGCCACAACCAGCAACTTCAGGGTTCGGCCGATCATGCGCCTGGTCACCACGCCGCCATCACGCCGACGCGGCCTCCGATCTGACTTGTGGCCATGCCGAGACCGACGCCGCCGTTGAACATGAGGACGTCGTTGAGGCGGATCGCCGTCTGCGCCGCGAACGCTTGCTTGGTGTCGAAGAACCCGAAATTCGCGCTGAGGGCGAAGTCCTTGCCTTGCGGCAGCGCAATGCCGCCCATCGCCAACGCAATGGCAATGCCTTCGGTGTTCTTGTCGATTTCCCTGAAGGCGGAATTGATGCGTGCGGTTTGCGCGTCGATGGCGCCCTTCAAGTTGGCGACATCGCCCGACATCGCGTCGACGTAGGCCTTGTTGGCCGCGTCGGAGGCATCGATGGGGGTCGCAACGTTCAGCACCCTGTTGCTGCCCATGCTGACCGGCGCGCCGGCGGCAACCGCCATGCCGCCGATGCCGACGGCGAGCGAATTGGTGCTCGCCGCCCCGGCATTGGTGATGGTCGCCGAGTTCAGCGTGGTGATGTTTCCGGTCGTCGAGTTCAGGGTCGTGACGTTCCCGGTCGTCGCGTTGAGCGTCGTCACGTTTCCCGTCGTCGAATTTAAAGTCGTCGTGCTGACGGTGCCCGAGCTGATGGTCGTACCGGCACCGTCCGTCAGCGTCGTTGCCGCGACCGTATCGGAGGCGGTGACGTTCACGAACCCGGTGACGTTCCCCGTGCCGTCACCGGACAGGTTTGTGACGCCGCTGAGGCTTCCGGCATTGGCGATGCCGCCGCCGCTATTGTCGATGCCGTTGGTGCTTGTCAGCCCGGTCACGCCCAGCGTGCCGCCCACGGTGGCGTTGTTCGTCACGCCGACCGAGTTGAGCGTCGCCGCGCCGCTGGTGCTCAGCGTTGTGGTGCCGACGTTGCCGGTGTTGGTGATGCCGGCCGTGGTGGTAGCGCCGCTGACCCCGAGCGTGCCGCCGACGGTGGCGTCGTTGGTGACGCCGACGGAGTTGAGCGTCGCCGCGCCGCTGGTGCTCAGCGTGGTGGTGCCGACGTTGCCGCTGTTGGTGATGCCGGCCGTGGTCGTGGCACCCGTGACGCCGAGCGTGCCGCCGACGGTGGCGTTGTTCGTGACGCCGACGGAGTTGAGCGTCGCCGCGCCGGTGGTGCTCAGCGTTGTGGTGCCGACGTTGCCGGTGTTGGTGATCCCGGCGGTGGTGGTGGCGCCCGTCACCCCGAGCGTGCCGCCGACGGTGGCGTCGTTGGTGACGCCGACGGAGTTGAGCGTTGCCGCGCCGCTGGTGCTCAGCGTGGTGGTGCCGACGTTGCCAGCGTTGGTGATTCCGGCGGTGGTCGTGGCACCGCTGACGCCGAGCGTGCCGCCGACGGTGGCGTTGTTGGTGACACCGACCGAGTTGAGCGTTGCTGCGCCGGTGGTGCTGAGGGTGGTGGTGCCGACGTTGCCGGTGTTGGTGATGCCGGCCGTGGTGGTGGCACCGCTGACCCCGAGCGTGCCGCCGACGGTGGCGTCGTTGGTGACGCCGACGGAGTTGAGCGTCGCCGCGCCGGTGGTGCTCAGCGTTGTGGTGCCGACGTTGCCGGTATTGGTGATCCCGGCCGTGGTGGTGGCACCGGTCACCCCGAGCGTGCCGCCGACCGTGGCGTCGTTGGTGACACCGACGGAGTTCAACGTTGCCGCGCCGGTGGTGCTCAGCGTGGTGGTGCCGACGTTGCCGGTATTGGTGATGCCGGCCGTGGTGGTGGCACCGGTGACGCCGAGCGTGCCGCCGACGGTGGCGTCGTTGGTGACGCCGACGGAGTTGAGCGTCGCCGCGCCGCTGGTGCGACGACGGTGCTGAGCGATGTGTGTGCCGGTGACGCCCAGCGTGCCGCCGACGGTGGCGTTGTTGGTGACGCCGACGGAGTTGAGCGTCGCCGCGCCGCTGGTCGACACGGTGCTGAGCGAGGTGTTGCCGGTGACGCCGAGCGTGCCGCCCACCGTAGCGTTGCCGTTGGCCGTCAACGCGGCGCCAGTGCCGAGGGTGACGCCCGTTCCGTTGATCGTGGTGGTGGCGGCGCCAGATCCAACACTGAGTCCGGTCAGCGCCGTTTGCCCGCCGCCACAAAGGTTGAGCGCACCGTCGATGCTGACGTTTCCCGACGTATCGACGCAGAGTTGCCTTGACCCGGCGGGCGCGCCCGGCGTTACGACCACTTGGGCGTGGGCATAGGCGATTGTGAGAAACAGGATTGCGGCACTGAGGCACAGCGCTCGACTGCAGTTTGGCGGCTTTAGAACTTGCGCGCCCCAACTCGGCGCGATCCCCGCCACTGCAATGTCAAACCTTGCAACCATGGGGGCGCTGCGTGCCTCCGGGGCGCACACCCGTGCGCCGGACAAACCGAGATGGACGCCAGATTTGACTATGCTTTATGCGCCAGAGGACGTCGTTACCGGTGCATCGGACCGGTTCGATGGTTGTTTCGTCGCGCAGGCAGATCGCATCGTATTGAACACTGATAGTCAGTACGCAATCTATATCGATCGCAGTTAACGTCCAGTTAACCGTTGTGCTGAGCGGGCCAGTTTTCCGGAAGTGCCGGCGCACCGAGGTCCTCACCGGCGAGCGCATTGCCCCGCGGGCAATCTCGGCGGAATGGATGAGCGCGCCGTATCGTATCTCGATGGCGTCGTGCTCGAAGCCATCGCGTGCGAGCACGACGCCGGACGGCGGCTTCTGGTCGCGCTCACCGGATCGCCTGCGCGCGCCGAAGCCGTCTGGGAAATCGGCCGAGTTGCGGCCAGCCGTCATCCGAAAGCGGGCGCCCTCATCGGACGCGTTCTCCTTGCCGCGTCGAGGAGCACGCTTTTGGGCAAGCCGCATGGGCAAGGAATGGAAATCGACGTTCCCGGGACTGACCAACGCAATGGCGAAACCGCGATCGTGAGCTGGCGGCCGGTTGCCGGACCAGCGGGCGCTCTGCACAGCGCCAAAGAAAACGGCGCCCGTGCTGAACGCGGGCGCCGTTGGCATTCGTAGCGTCGGGGCGACATTTACTTCGTGACGCCGCCCTTCACGTCAACGGCGACGTTGCGCTGCTGGCCGTCCTTGGTGGCGGTGCCGTGCCAGACGCCGTTCTCGTCCTTGGTCAGGCCGGACACGTCGGTGTAGCCGAGGCGCAGAAAATGCGTACGGGCCTGCTTCTCGGTGAACAGATTGCCCTTTGCGGCGGTGCCGGCCTCAGGGGTCGTGCCGGCGTTCGTTGCCGGCGTCTCGGCCAGTGCGGGAAGGGCGAGGCATGCAGCGAGGGCAGCAGTTATGGCGATAGTACGGGTCATGTTCTTTTTCTCCTTGGGGACGTGCCTGGGGGGGCGTGGCTGGCGCGCGCGTATCGAATGAACGGATCGACCCACGCGCAAATGTCGTACGGGCGGCGGCGACCGCCGCCCGCGTCGCGATGTCAAAGGCAGTTAGATGATGTCGATCTCGGCGGGCATGTAGCTGGTGACCTCGAGACCAACTTGCTGCTCGCGAACCTGCGGTTTGCTCCAAGTGCGCATGGTGTTCCTCCATTTGCGATAGCTCAGCGTCGATGCGCCGAACCCTGAAGGAGATGTGGTGTTGCGCGCGAACACGAACCAATCACGTTCGTGTTGAATTTCGCGATCCGTTCACGGACACGTGTGCCGCGCTTGGGAACTCAGGACGACTGGCGATGCGCCACTGACAAAATTAGGGGCGCTGGGGCTGCGGCGGTTGTGGTCTCATGGGGCGCAGCCCGCCGCCGTCTGCTCGACGCGCCACAGATGCATGAGCGTCAGCTTGATGCTGCAGGATAGGTCGGCCCAGACTCTCTTGAAGCCGACGGGAGCATCCGAAATGTCTGCGGGTGTCACTTCCATGCGTCGCGAACGCCGGACGACGGCGATCGTTCCGCGAGGCGGTCCGCGAAGATTGGCTCCGCGAACCGCGAAGGGCTCAGGCCGCGAGCTTCGACTTCAGGTAGCCGATGACCAGCGCCGTGATGCCGCCTGAGACGCCGCCCGTCGCAAAGGCCGAAACAATGGTTCCGATGTCGAGGCCGGATGCGGCCGCAGTGCCGCCGAGGCCGAGAACGGCGTTGAGGATCTGTCCGCCGACACCGCCGCCGAGCGCGCCGGCGATGGTGTTGCCGAGCGTGCCAAGCCCGGTGTCCTTCGCGCTGTTGGCGGCGTTGCCACCGAGGGCGCCGCTGATGAGCTGGATAATCAGAGAGGTAATGTCCATCGGAATGCCTTCCCTGCCGCTGTCGATGTTCGACCGCTCGAATCTATCACGGTAGCCGTCCGATGGCGCGGCTGTTGCGCACCGGACGGTCATCGTACGGTGGACATCATTGGCCCCGATTTAAGCGGCGCACGGCAAATCAAGCATACGGCATTTGCCCCAATTGGGCGGCAACCGCTGCCATGCCGTCCGGCCTTCCAGGCGGCGCGGGAGCGCCAAGGGAACGCATCGCCTCGCGCGTGCTTGCCGCCGTCCCGGCTGCCCGCTAGGACTTGTTCATGTACGGGACGGGGACCAGACGTTCAGCTTCGCTGTCGCTACTCGCGAGCGCCATACTGGCTTTCGCGGGAGGCCCCGCGCTGGCGCAATCCTGGGATCCGGTCGCGCCGGCCGCACCCGCACAGCCGGCGCCGGCCGGAGCCGCCAAGCGCGACCAGCCGTTGCCCAAAGAGCCAAGTGCGCCGGCGCCATCGCCGCCGCCGACGGTCGCGCCGTTCGCGCCGCCCGATCTCGTGGCGCCGGCCAAACCCACGACCGGCGGGCAGGTCTGCGCCAAGGCGGATTTCGAGGCGGTGGTCGACGACGCGGCGGGGGCGCTGCGCGATCTCAACCTGCAGAACAAGCCCGCCTTCCAGGAGAAGCTGCGCCAGTTGAAGGATAAGCGCGGCTGGAGCCACGACGCCTTCCTGAAGGAGGCGGCGCCGTTCGTGCGCGACGACAAGATCGCCGTCTACGATCAGGATTCGGAGCGGCTGCTGACCGACATCTCGACGCTCGGGCAGGAGGGTGCCGACGCGCCGACGCCCGATTGCGCGCTGCTCGCCGATCTGAAGACGCGCATGCAGACGCTGGTCGATACGCAGACGGCGAAGTGGACCTATATGTTCTCGAAGCTCGACGCCGCGCTGGCGCAGTAGGCGGGGCGGGGCCTGTTGCCGTCATCCCGGCGTCATGGCGAAGCCATGCTCCGCATGGACGGCCGGGATCCACGTAAGTGTCCGCAGTCGCGACTCATGATGTCTTTCGACTGGGCGCGGGTGGCGGCGTCCCACTGCATTCGCCAAAAGCATTCGTTGAAGCTGGCGTGGATCCCGCTCTACAGCGGGATGACGATCGCAGCCGAATAGCCGGTCCCGATGGCTTGCCGAGTGGGCTACTTCCTTACCCAGCCGTTGGGGCCGAGCAGCTCTTGCGGCTGGAAGCGCATCTTGTAGTTCATCTTGCGCGAGCCGTTGATCCAATAGCCGAGGTATAGATACGGCAGCCCGAGCTTACGCGCGTATTCGATGTGCTCGATGATCATGACGGTGCCCAAGCTCATCTGATCCGCCTTCGGATCATAGAAGCTATAGACCATCGAGATGCCGTCGGAGAGCAGGTCGCACAGCGCCACGGCTTTCAGCGGCCAGTTGTCGGGATTCGACTCGAGCGAGTTCTCCGGCTTCTCGCGGTACTCGGTGACGAAGGTATTGATGACGCTGTCCTCGACCATCATGGCGTAGTCGAGCACCGTCATGTCGGCCATGCCGCCGTCGGAATGGCGCGCATCGATGTAACGGCGGAAGAGGGCGAACTGCTCCGATGTCGGCTCGGGCGGCACGCGGCGCGTCTCCAGCCGCTTGGCCTGGTCCACGGCGCGGCGCATGCTTTTGCCGATGACGAACTCGTCGATGATGACGCGCACCGACACGCACGCCTGGCAACCCTCGCAGTAGGGCATGTAGGCGATGTTCTGGCTGCGGCGGAAGCCGCCGCGCAGCAGATTGTCGATGAGGCCCGACGGCTTCTCGTGCGTCAGGTGGGTGAAGAGCTTGCGTTCCTGGCGGCCGGGGAGATAAGGGCATGGCTGTGGGGCGGTGACGTAGAACTCCGGAAAGTGCTTTTGCTGCTCCGTCATTCGCCGAGGTCCCTCGTGCTGGCCCTGGGGCGGGAACCCGCCGTCCGACCGCATGCCGATACTAGATGATATGTGAGCCGCCAGGGGGCGATCAAGACGCCATTTGGAGTTCTAAACCCCGTCACTTCAAAGCCCTAACGATCTGTATTGAGGCCTAAATAAGGGGGTTCGGCAACTCAGCCTACGCCCTTGGTTGCGGTCTTTCCGTACGAGGCGTTCTGCTCGAGGAAATCGATGATGCGGCTGGCAATATCGATGCCGCTGGCGCCCTCGATACCTTCCAGGCCGGGTGAGGAATTGACCTCCATGATCAACGGACCGTGGCTCGAGCGCACCATGTCGACGCCGCTGACGTTGAGGCCGAGCGCCGTGGCGGCGCGCGAGGCCATCTGCCGCTCCTCGTTGGTGAGCTCGACTTTCACCGCCGTGCCGCCGCGATGCAGGTTGGCGCGGAACTCGCCCGGGCGCCCGATACGTTTGGTCGCCGCCACGACTTCGCCGCCGACGACGAGGGCGCGGATGTCCGATCCGTTCGCTTCGCGGATGAACTCCTGCACCATGATGTTGACGTTGGCGGCGCTGAAGGCCTCGATGATCGACTTTGCCGACCCTTCCGTCTCGGCGAGGATCACGCCCATGCCCTGCGTGCCCTCCAGCAGCTTGATGACGACGGGCACGCCGCCGACCTCCTTGATCACGTCCTCGGCTTGGCGCGGACCGTGCGCGAAGGCGGTGACGGGGAGGCCGATGCCCTCGCGGGCGAGGAGCTGCAGCGCCCGCAGCTTGTCGCGCGAGCGGCCGATGGCGACGCTCTCATTCAGCGGGTAGACGCCCTGCATCTCGAACTGGCGCAGCACGGCAAGGCCGTAGTGCGTGATGGAGGCGCCGATGCGCGGGATGACGGCGTCGTACATCGGCAGGCGGCGCCCGTTGTAACGCAGCACCGGCTGGTTGGAGGTGATGTTCATGTGGACGTGGAGCGTGTTCACCACGTCGATGGTATGGCCGCGCGCGCGTGCCGCCTCGCACAGTCGCACGTGCGAGTACAATTGCGGATTGCGGGCGAGCATCACGAAGCGCATCGCGCACCCCTAGAGAACAATCCCCTAACCGGCGATGAAACGCGACGCGGGCAGGGCCGCGCAGGACATCAGGGCCAATTGAGAGAAAAGTGAGGCTCTAGAGTGCGCCGCTTTGGCCGCCGAGGCCAGAGCCGGCGGATAAATGCGGATCGCAGCAATTGCCGGACGTGGTGCGGAGGATTAGGCCGGGTCGTTTTGCGCCGGTGCGGAGAAAGCGGGCTGCGCGGTCTCCTCGTCGATCGAGGCATACAGCAGCGTCGCTGCGGCCGCGATGGTAACGAACAGGATGACGATGCCGAGCAGCGTCCGCTTCAGCGCCCATTGAAGGGTCGGCGTCTGCAGCGCCACAACGTTCGCACCCTCAACGCTTGCGGGCGTCGTGGTCGTCGACATGGCTATTCGCACTCTTTCAAGGTGTGGAAATAACTTTGGCGTCCCCCGGGCGGCCCACGATGCGAACCGCCTTATGGGCACCATCCATGTAAGAGCGCGGGGCCGGGGTCAAGCGCCGTCGAAGCGGTACCTCGCGATCTCATCGCGGCGTTGTGGCGCTGCCACGCCCGCTCGCGCGAAAAGCAATTGTGCAGCACCCCCGAGCAGGCCCGGGTCAGGCCGTCGGGCGGGCTTTTTGGGCCATGGCGACGGTCGCCTGCAGGTCCACCTTGCCGGAGGCGAGGACCGGCACGGCGGCCACGACGAGAATTTCTTTCGGCACCCAGAGATCGGGGAAGCCCTCGCGGCGCGCATGCGCCAGCAGAGCGTCCTTGCTGGCGTCGGGCTTGTCGGTAACGAGCAGCAGTTGCTCGCCCTTGCGCGGGTCGGGGAAGCTGAGGACGACGTGCTGGGCATCGCTCCACAGGCCGCAGGCCAGCGTCTCGACGGCCGCCAGCGACACCATCTCGCCGCCGAGCTTGGCGAAGCGCTTGGCGCGCCCGCGGATGGCGATATACCCGTCGTCCATGGTGACGATGTCGCCGGTGTCGTGCCAGCCATCGCGGGGCGGGACGACGACGCCGGGATTGTCGGCGAGCAGGTAGCCGGCCATGACGTTGGGCCCGCGCACGAACAGCCGTTTGCCGTCGTTGAGGCCAGGAACCTCTTCCAACCGCGCCTCGATGCCGGGCAGCAAGCGACCGACGGTGCCGTCCCGGTTGTTCTGCGGCAGATTGCAGGCCAGCACCGGCGAAGTCTCAGTCACCCCATAGCCTTCGAGCAGAACCGCGCCCGACTTGCCCCACAATTGGCGCGTCGGCTCCTTCACCTTCTCGGCGCCCGCCACGGCGTAGCGCAGGCTGGCAAGCTGCCCGGGCTCGGCGGCGCGTGCATAGCCGGCGAGGAAGGTGTCGGTCGACACAATCCATGTCCCCTTTACCTTCTCGATAAACTTCGAAACCTGCTTGTAGTGCAGGGGACTAGGGTAGAGCACGCATTTGACGCCGGCCAGCAGCGGCACGATCGTCCCCGCCGTCAGCCCAAAGGAATGGAATATCGGCAGCGGATTGACCAGCACGTCGCCAGGCACCAGCACGTTGCTCAGATGGGCGATGGACTGCCGGGCGTTGGCGACCAGGTTGCCGTTGGTCAGCACGACGCCCTTCGGCGCGCCCTCGGTGCCCGAGGTGAACAGGATGACGGCAGGCTTGTCGGCCTTTTGCGGTGCTTGCCGGTAGATGCGCGATGCCAACATGGCGCGCGCGGCGCCGCCGAGCTTGTCGAGGATGCCGATGCCGGCGCGCACGTCCTCGAGATAGACGATGCGCGTCTTGGCGCCCGGCGCGTATTCGGTCTCACTCAGCGCGGCGATGAGCTCCTGCAGGTTGCCAGCTTCGACGAAGCGTTTGGACGTCAGCACGATGCGGAGCTGTGCGGTGCGAACGGCGGAGCGCAGCGCTTTTTTGCCGGCGGTGAAGTTGAGGATCGCGGCGACGCGGTCGTAGGCATTGAGGCCGAGCAGCGTGACGACGAGGCCGGCGGCGTTGGGCAGCAGGATGCCGACGTTCTCGCCGGCCTTGGTCATTTTCTTGATGCGGCCGCCGAGGACGAGGCTGGCAACGGTCAGGCGGGTAAAGGTGAGGGCCGTCCCGTCGGCGTCCTCGAGGATGACCTTTTCGCCCCCGTGCCTGGCCGCAGCTTCGACAACGCCCGAGAAAAGCGTCGTCCGCGTGCGGTTGAGATCAAATGTGAGGTTCATTGAAACGTTGTTTTGGCCGGTGGAAGGCGTTTCGTCCGTTGTAGCCGGTGCGGGACGGCGCGCAATCGCTGATCACGGTGGCTCCCTCGGCAAACGGCGCGGCTGCCGAGCGTTGTGCGTCGCAGCAAAAATGCTGGAGAATTGAGCAGGCGGAAATCGCTGCGGGTTAACGGCTGTCGTTGTCGGCCGGCATGCTGACCTGCCAAACGCCAGGATTCACGCGGCCTCGGGAACTTCCCGGACACACTTCCACGAATTAACACGCGTGTTCGGGAATTGGGCACTTGCTGCCTATGATTGAAACTTGAGCAACCCCTGATTCGGCCTTACGTTTTTAGCAAGAGCAAAAAGAAGCGACGAGGACGCGACCAAGGCGGATCCAGCCCTTTCTTCAAGGGCGAATTCGGCAGGAACCTTGGGGGTGTCCCATGATTGAAGTCGTCGCAATGGTCTGCTTCATCAACGACCCGAGCAAATGCAAGGACGTGCATCTGAACTTTGCCGCGGAATCCGTGACCCCGCAGCAGTGCATGATGTACGGCCAGATGGAGCTCGCGAAGTGGACGGGTGAAAATCCCAACTGGCAGATCCGCAAATTCAAGTGCGGCCGCACCGGACGCTTCGCCAAGGCTTAGCAGCCCTGATGACGGGTTAGGGACGGCTCATGGCCGAGTTGGCCGCTTGCCGCCGCTCGCCCGCAGGCTCCAACCATTCTCGCCCGGGCAGCGGGAATGGACGAGCCGCCCGATCTTCCCACCGCTGCACCGCCCGGTGCATTGCTTATCGTGCCTTTGCCGTTGACTTGAGCGCTGCCATCGCCTCCCTTCTCGCCCGATCGTTCATCGAAGCGGGAGAGATGAGATGCCGGAGACCCCAGCGTCAGCGCCGAAGTTTGCGACCCTCGCCGTGCATGCGGGCGCCGCCCCCGATGCTTCGACCGGCGCGCGGGCGACGCCGATCTATCAAACCACATCCTTCGTGTTCAACGATGCCGACCACGCCGCCGCGCTGTTCGGCCTGGAAGTGTTCGGCAACATCTATACGCGCATCAACAACCCGACGCAGGCGGCGCTCGAAGGGCGCATTGCGGCGTTGGAGGGTGGCACCGCGGCACTCGCCGTCGCTTCGGGGCACGCGGCGCAGTTCCTCGCCTTCCACACGCTGCTCGAGCCGGGCGATGAGTTCGTCGCCGGCCGGCAGCTCTACGGCGGCTCGGTCAATCAGTTCAATCACTCGTTCAAGAAATTCGATTGGCACGTGAAGTGGGCGGACGCGACCGATCCCGCCTCGTTCGAGAAGGCGATCACGCCGAAGACGCGCGCCATTTTCTGCGAGTCGATCGCCAACCCCGGCGGCGTCCTCGTCGACCTGCCGGCCATCGCTGCCGTCGCCAAGAAGGCGGGCGTGCCGTTCATCGTCGACAACACGCTGGCGACGCCATACCTGTGCCAGGCGAAGGAGCACGGCGCCGACATTATCGTGCACTCGCTGACCAAGTTCATCGGCGGGCACGGCAACTCGGTCGGCGGCGTCATTGTCGATTGCGGCACCTTCGACTGGCTGGGGGCCAAGCATCGCTACAAGACGCTGGTCGAGCCGAACGCGTCGTACAACGGCATGACGCTGGCCGAGACGTTCGGCAATTTCGCCTTCGCCATCGCCGCGCGCGCCATGGGCCTGCGCGACCTTGGTCCGGCGATCGCTCCGCTGAATGCTTTTCTCATCCTCACCGGTAGCGAGACGCTGCCCTTGCGCATGGCCCGCCACTGCGAGAACACGCTCGCCGTCGCCACATGGCTGGAGAAGCATCCGAAGATTGCGTGGGTCGGCTATGCCGGCTTGCCGTCGAGCAAGTACCACGCCATCCAGAAGCGGCTTTACCCCAAGGGCGCCGGCGCGGTGTTCACCTTCGGTCTGAAGGGGGGCTACGATGCGGGCGTGCAGTTCGTTTCGGCGCTGAAGCTGTTCAGCCATCTCGCCAACATCGGCGACACGCGCTCGCTCGTCATCCATCCGGCGTCGACCACGCACCGGCAGCTCACCGACGAGCAGCGCACGGCGGCGGGCGCCGGGGCCGGACGTGGTGCGGCTGTCCGATCGGCATCGAGGACAAGGCCGACATCATCGCCGACCTCGAGCAGGCGCTGGCGCAGGTCAATTGACCATTGACCATTGACATCGGCCGCGCGCTGCTTTGCAGGCGAGGTGTGCTACGATTGGAGGTCGGGTCGAGGACGCCGCCATGGTCAAGACGCGGTTTGCATTGCTCGGGGCGGCGGCTTTTCTTCTGCTGCCCGTAGCGACAGGACAGGCCGCCGACGCGCCTACGGTCGAGGAGCTGATCGACAAGCTGCAAATGAAGCCTCGTGCGCCCGGCGCCGGGGTGGTCGCAAATCCAAGGCCTCCGCCGCGGGTAAAAGGCGGCCACAAGCTGACCACCAAGGAGCGCAAAGACGTGGCCGAGACGGTGCGGCGCGATGATCTCCCTAGCGCCGACCTCGAAGTCTACTTCGATTTCAACTCCGCTGCCGTCGCGCCCTCGGCGCTCCCCATGCTGAGAACGTTGGGGGAGGCGTTGGCGGACGGGCGGCTGGCGGGCGGCACGTTCATCGTCGGCGGACATACGGACGCCAAGGGTGAGGCCGACTACAACCAACGCCTCTCGCAGCGGCGCGCACAAGCCGTTCGGGATTTTCTCGTCACCAACTTTCCGATCGATCCGGCGAAGCTGATGGCGATCGGCTATGGGGAAGAGCAACTCAAGGCTGCCGACGAGCCGCTCGCCGCCGTGAACCGCCGGGTGCAAGTCATCAACTGGACGGACGTGGCGGGAAGGTAGACGAGGGCACTCCCGGCGACGCGTTGGTGCAACGACTGGAACGCGCCGGTAGTTACTCGACCTTCTTGGACAGGCGGGCGATCCCCAGCGTCTGGCGGTGCCAGTCTTTGATTGGCATGGCGGGAAAGCCGCCCATGACGGCGCCCGCCGCTACGTTGCGCATGACGCCGCTCTTGGCGGCGATCTGCGCGCGCGCGCCGATGGTGAGATGATCGGCAACGCCCGTCTGGCCGCCCATCATGACGCCGTCGCCCACGACGGTGCTACCGGCGATGCCCACTTGTCCGCAGATCACGCAGTGGCGGCCGAGCCGCACGTTGTGGCCGATGTGCACGAGGTTATCGAGCACGCTGCCGGTGCCGATGACCGTGTCCTCGGTGGCGCCGCGATCGATGGCGCAGTTGGCGCCGATCTTGACGCCTTCCTCGATGACGACGCGGCCGAGCTGCAGCATGCGTTCGAGGCCCGCCGGTCCCGGCACGAAGCCGAAGCCTTGCGAGCCGACCGTGACGCAGGTCTCGATCTCGACGCGGTGGCCGATGAGAGCGTGGCTGATGGCGCAGTTGGCGCCGATGCGGCAGTCGTCGCCGATCAAGACGCCGTCGCCGATGACGACATTGGGACCGATGTGGCAGCGCTCACCGATGTCCACATCGCGGCCGACGACGGCGCCTGCGTCGATCTGCGTGCCCGGCCCGACGTGGGCGCTTGGATGCACGATGGCCGTGGCATGCACACCGGGAACGAGCGCTTGCGGCGGATAGAACAGCCGCCCGATCTGGGCGTAGGCGCGGCGTGGATCGGCGACATAGATAAGGCGTGTCGATGCCGGGGCGTGATGCGCCAGCTTACGGCTGATGAGGATTGCGCCCGCACGGCTCGGCGCCAGCGCCGTGAGATAGCGGATGTCGTGGAAGACGCTGATCTCTTCCGGGCCGGCTGATTCCAGGGCGGCGATGTCGGTGATGGAGACCGCCGCGTCCTCGGGAAGAAGCGGCTCGGCGCCGACGATGGTAGCGATGTCGGCAAGCGTGAACGGGCCGGCGCGATGAAAAAAGCGGGCGTCGGCCATGCGGCTACCTTTGACACTCGGAATAGAAACTACGGCCGGTATTCAGCGGGGGTGCAGATCAGTCCGGCCCGGGGAAGCTTGAAACATAGACCAACGTGGGCTGCAAGGCATCAGCTCTTTGTATCGCCCTGCTGTATAGCCACCTTAAGCGGAATGCGCGTGAGCTGCGGTGCCGGGGCTGGCGACGGCAACGAAGCCGGCGTGCTTGCGGCGCACTTCATCGAGGTCGCTCGGAAGCAGGACGCTGCGTTCCGCATCGGCGAGGACGCGGTCGGCGTGCAGGCGCAGCACCGCGAGACGCGCGGGGTCGTGCTCGCAGCCGGCGACGGCTGTCAGCACCTGCAAGAGCTTGTTCAGCACCGGCGGTCTGCCGGCGGCGTTCTGGCGGATCATTTGCAGCATGGCGCCGACGAGGCCGGCGTAGTCGATCATCGGCACGATGAGCACCGCCCGGTCGTGGCGCGCGGTGACCCCGTTCGACAGTTGCGTGCCCGACAGCTTGCACAGCACGGCGCCAAGTCGGTCGAGAACGCTGATGGCTGTTTGCGGATCGTTGACGCCGGACGACAGGGCGCGCACGGCAACCTCGTTGAGCTGGGCGATGGTGTAGTCGATATCCACCTCGCCGCGGCGCTGGGGACCGAGCGCCGTTGCATTGAGAATCGCCTCGCCGGCGCCATCGATGCGCGGCTTGATGACGGCGATGGGCGTGTTGGGAAACACATAGTCGCCGGGGCGCACGAGGAGGCGCATGGCCGCGTGGTTGTGAAAGACCCAATCGGCGAGGCCGTCGGCATCCAGCTGCTGCAGGTAGCCGCAACGCCGGTCGATGATAGGAGCGGCATCGCGCCAGAACTCTTCCGGCGGCAGCGGTTGCTGCGGCCCGTCGACGGCGAGGCGGTCGACGGCGGCATTGACGTCAGAGCTGACGAGGTCGATGACCGTGTCGACGTTGATGCGCTCGGCCATGTGGGCGACGAACCAGACAAGCATCGCCACGCAGACGAAAGCCAGGAGTATCGCCACCGTCAGCGCCAGATGCGGGACGAACTCGCCTTCGCTGGGGCTGCGCACCGTGCGCAATACCATAAGCGCGTAGACGAAGGTGGCGATGAAGGCGCCGAGAGTAATCTGGTTGCCGCGATCGCGCGTGAAGTTGTGCAACAGCCGCGGCCCCATCTGCCCGGAGGCGAGCGACAGCGCCGCGATGGTGATCGAGAACACCGTGCCGGCGACGGCGATGGTCGAGGAGGCAATGGCGCCCAGCACGGCACGCGCGCCGGCGGGACCGCCGCGGTAGAGCCAGGCGTCCTCGGCCAGTTGCTGTGTCGACAGGGACGAGTGATCGACGCGCACTAAGACGTAGGCGGCGGCGACGCCGGCAAGCACCATCAGCCCGGGGATGACCCAGAAGGTCTCTTTCAGGTCACTGATCAGCTTGCGGTTGTGAGCGATCAAGGAGCGAACTCCGCGCCGGCCGTGCCTTGCCGTCCGTCACCGCTCTAGTGCAGTTCCCGATGGGCGAAAAGCCGAGATCGGCGGGGTGAACGCACTTCCCTTTGGACAACGCTGCAGCGGGCCGATCCACTTCTCCTTCGGGGCCGGAGCAGGGCCACTACGCCGCATTTGTTCTCGATCCCGACGGGAATAACGTCGGGGCCGGCGCGCGCGTAGAGCAGCGCCCAGCAGTGCCCACGTCCTCGCCCGTGTACTTCAGGCACGCGAGCGTGCCCGCATTCATCCCTTATCTGCCACTGTTGCCCTTCTCTCCTGCCACGCTTCCCCCTGGTCGGCCGCAATTCGCGGCCGTCTACTCGTGGCGGCCCGCCGCCGAGCAATGGGGGGAGGGCCGTCGCCCGCGAACGGCGACAAATTGTCATGACAATAGAACTACGTATTAGGGAGAAGACGCAATGACCAACAAGTGGGTCGCCATTGTTTCGGTTCTGCTGCTTTCTGGAACGGTCGCCGTCGCCGACGACTGGGCCGGCAAGATGAAGACCGTTGACACCGATGGCAGCGGCACCGTCAGCCGCAACGAGTGGAACTCGAACTCTCCAAAGCTAGGTCTTGGAGCTGCCACGCCCGAATTCACGGCCTTGGACAAGAACAACAACAACAGCATTAGTGAGAAGGAATGGTCTAGCGCGGACAAGATCGCGTCCGCCTACGGCAAGTCATGCAAGTCGGCCGATAGTTCCTGGTGCCCGTGCCAGGGCAACCCCGATAAGCCTGAGTGCCAATAACGGCACTGTCGACACGGTGCTCCTCGGATATCCTCTCCGAAGCAGTACTGTTTTCGAGCCTATGACTACCTCGAAACCCGGCGGGCGACTTCCGGGTTTCGAGTGCCGCGGTGGCGGCGCGTTTGAGGTCGCTGTTGCTCAAGGTCGGCGGGTCGCGCGGACACGTGAGCCGCGCAACGTCCACGGAATTCCGCCGAAGCTCTAAGTCTAGATTTCGGCGGATCGCCGTGCCGGCGCGTTGTCCCCCAACGATGTCGCGCCGGCACGGCACCTTCCGCCGATCGCTGCTCGGCTGAGCCCGCCTGCGGCGGCGAGCGCCCTTTCATGTTGGCTGCGTCTCGCGCATGCTGCGCGCCGGCCAACCGAGGAAAGCGCGCCCTGTCGAAGCTCGAGAAAGCTGTAAGCGAGATCGTCGACGAGATGCGGCAGATGCCGGATCGCGGCGAGGTGGCGGACTACATCCCCGAGCTTGCAAATGTCGACCCAAAATCGTTCGGGCTCGTCGTCATCGATGCCGCCGGCAACGTCGTCGTCGGCGGCGACGCCGATGTGCCGTTCTCCCTTCAGAGCATTTCCAAAGTCTTCACGCTGACGCTGGCGCTCGGCAAGATCGGCAATCGTTTGTGGGAGCGCGTCGGCCGCGAGCCCTCGGGCAGCCGCTTCAACTCTGTGGTGCAGCTCGAGTACGAGCGCGGCATTCCGCGCAATCCCTTCATCAACGCCGGCGCCATCGCCGTCACAGACGCCATCATTTCCGGTCACCAGCCGCGCGAGGCGCTGGGTGAAATCCTCCGCTTCATGCAGTTCCTGGCGGCGGATCCCTCGATCACCGTCGACCACGCGGTGGCGGCTTCCGAGCAGCGCACCGGGTATCGCAACGCCGCGCTCGCCAATTACATGAAGTCGTTCGGCGTGCTGGAAAACCCGGTCGAGCACACGCTTGGGGTCTATTTCCACCACTGCGCCATCGCCATGTCGTGCCGGCAGCTGGCGGCGGCCGGGCGCTTCCTGGCGCACTTCGGCGCCAATCCGTCGACGGCGTTGCCGGTGGTCACCCCCGAGCGCGCGCGGCGCATCAACGCGCTGATGCTGACCTGCGGTCATTACGACGGCTCGGGTGAGTTCGCTTATCGGGTGGGGCTGCCGGGCAAGAGCGGCGTCGGCGGCGGCGTCCTCGCAATCGTGCCGGGACAGGCTTCGATCGCGGTGTGGTCGCCGGGACTGGATACTTCGGGGAATTCGCAGTTAGGCCAGCTGGCGCTCGAACGTCTCAGCAAGCGGATGGGGTGGTCCATCTTCGGGGCCTGAGGCCCCCTGCGGCGCGTGACGCCCATATGGCGCCACGCAAGGACATTTCCGGAAACGCGCGATTTAGCGCTCCCAGGACTCTTCGGCTTCTTCGACAATGGCGGCATCGTGATACCAGCAGTCGCCGTACTCGACGCGTGCGAGGCGCTCGTCTTGCGCCGTATGCGCGGTCGACTTCGGGGTCTCGCGATACCGCGACGGAGGCGCACGGCCGCCCGAGGGGAACGTGTAGATTTTCGCCGTGGGGCGATGCAGTTCAGTGGTCATTCTTTTTTTCTCGTCTTGCTCTGGGGGTTGCTGCATTTCCAACGCCGAGACGCTGGGGAGGGATCATCTCATGTTGTGGTGGTTCGTCCGATACAAAACGATCCCTCTGCTCAAATTAATGGCGGCAAATGCCCACATTATGGGCACGCCAGAAATTGCATCTTTCGCTAGCATCCCTCTCCAAGGTGAACTCATTCAGCCGCCACCGGTTCCGCGCGAAGCGCTGAGTTCCGGACGGGTTTCACCCCAAAGCGCGGGGAGGTCGGATGGTCGGTGACGAACGGCGAGGTCAGTTTTTTGCGACCCCGCTCTGCACCACGCGACCCGTATCCGTTCCGCGCCGATTGAGACCCAGCCGCTCGTCACCGGGGCCGCACCAGGCTCACGCGCGAGCACGAGGACAGCCTTCGCGTCGTCAAACTAGGAGAGACTGAGCAATGACGAAGTACAAGCTCGAGTACATTTGGCTCGACGGATACACGCCTGTGCCGAACCTGCGCGGCAAAACGCAGATCAAAGAGTACAGCTCCTTCCCGAGCCTCGAGGAGCTGCCGCTGTGGGGCTTTGACGGCAGCTCCACCCTGCAGGCCGAAGGCAACAGCTCCGACTGCGTGTTGAAGCCGGTTGCCGCTCTATCCGGATCCGGCCCGCACCAACGGCGTGCTGGTCATGTGCGAAGTGATGATGCCGGACGGCGTCACGCCGCACGCTTCCAACAAGCGCGCCACCATTCTCGATGATTCCGGCGCCTGGTTCGGCTTCGAGCAGGAGTACTTCTTCTACAAGAACGGCCGCCCGCTCGGCTTCCCCGACCGCCGGCTATCCGGCGCCGCAGGGTCCCTACTACACCGGCGTCGGCTACAAGAACGTCGGCGACGTCGCTCGCAAGATCGTCGAGGAGCATCTCGACCTCTGCCTCGCCGCCGGCATCAACCACGAGGGCATCAACGCCGAGGTGGCGAAGGGGCAGTGGGAATTCCAGATCTTCGGCAAGGGCTCCAAGACGTGCCGCCGACGAGATGTGGATGGCCCGCTACCTGATGGAGCGCCTCACCGAGAAGTACGGCATCGACATCGAGTATCACTGCAAGCCGCTCGGCGCGACCGACTGGAACGGCTCGGGCATGCACGCCAACTTCTCGACGACCTATCTGCGCGAGGTGGGCGGCAAGGCCTACTTCGAGGCGCTGATGAAGGCGTTCGAGAAGCCCGCGCCGATCACATCGCGGTCTACGGCCCGGACAACCACATGCGTCTGACCGGCCACCACGAGACGGCGTCGATCAACAACTTCAGCTACGGCGTTGCCGATCGCGGCGCCTCGATCCGCGTGCCGCATAGCTTCGTGAAGAACGACTACAAGGGCTACCTCGAGGATCGCCGTCCGAACTCGCAGGGCGACCCCTACCAGATCGCCTCGCAGATCCTGAAGACGATCGCGACGGTCCCGCTGGAGACCGCCGCCGCCAAGGCCGCGTAAGCGCGCCTTCACAAGACACGTAACGCGGCGCCGTACTCCCGTCCGGCGCCGCGTTCTTTTCGGGCCGCGCATTGCGGCTACACGGGCGTCCGTAGTCGACGGTATTGCAGCCCGCGCAGGCCCCAGCTTGCGAACGTGAACGTATCTGCCTCCGACAGCGGCGGCACGCGCAGCACGATGCCCTCGTCAGTGACGAGCTCACCCTCGGCGCCGGCCCGCAACGGGCGCACCTTGCCGAGCAGGTCGGCGGTGAGATGGTCGCCTTCCGCGTTCAGGTCGATATGGCCGTCGCACTCATCGCTCACGTAGCGGCCGGCATAGTGCGCCACATCGGTTGACCAGGCTCCAACCGTCACATAGTCGGCGACCTCGTCACCGAGTTGCACCGAGAAGTGAAGGCGTCCGTCGGGTGCGACGTGACTGACGGCAAGGAATGCATCGCCACCGGCAGTGAACTGCAGCAGGCCGTCATCGCGCTGCGCGAGCGCGTGCTCGCCACCGCCCCAGGCAATGGCGTGACCCTCGCCGCGCGCCAGGATGCGGACGTACTGGCCGAATTCCCCGCGATAGGTGCCGGCCTGGACCGGCCGGTGCGCGGCACTTGCGCAAAGCGCGACGAGGTGCGGCAAGGGCTGCGCCTGCGCCGCCTCCGGCAGCTCGAGTTCAATCTGCGCCACCTTCTGGGCCAGCGCACATGCATCCACGTCGTCGCGATTGCTCAGGACGATGACGCTGAGCTGTCGCTCGGGGAAGCGCAGCAGTTCGCTGCGGTAGCCGGCCCAACCGCCGCCGTGGCTGACGGTTGCGAGGCCGCCGCGCGTCGAGAGAAAGAGGCCGCCGCCGTAGCCGACCGCGTGTCCGTCATGCAAGACGCCTGAGCGCTGCATCGCGTCGATGATGGCCGGATCGCCGACGCGCGGGGCGTAGAAGTTGGCGTCCCAGAGGGCGAGGTCGCGCACGCTGGTGTGGACCTGGCCGTCGCCGGTCTGCTCCCACGCCGATTCCGAGATGCTGGCTCCCGCCTCCGAGACCGAATACCCGCGCGCAAGCCGCGCAATATCCGCCGGGTAGCGGTCGACGATCGAGGTGCTGGTCATGCCGAGGGGGGAGAAGATGTTGGCTTGCGAGAACTCCGGCAAGCGACTGGCCGCTGACACGCTCGATGACGAGCGACATCAGGAAGTAGCCGGTGTTCGAGTACGCGAAGGCGTGGCCCGGAACGTCGTCGAAGCCGCGCTGGCGCGCGATGACGGCGAGCGCATCCTCGCGCGTGGTGCGCTCGGCGAACGTGCGGCCGCCGAGCAGCAGCAACTCGACGTAGCTCCGGAGGCCGCCGGTATGGTGCATGAGCTGGCGAAGCGACACGGCGTCGGCGTAGGCCGGCAGCTCGGGCACGTAGCTGCGCACGCTGTCGTCGAGGGACAGCCGGCCGTCGCGGGCGAGCAGCAGCAGTGCGAAGGCGGTGAACTGCTTGGACGTCGAGGCGATGTTGAACACGGTGTCGGCGTCGATGCGCATGCCCCGCTCGATGTCGGCGAAGCCATAGCCGGCGGCATGCACGAGCTCGCCGCCGCGAATGACGCCAACGGCGCAGCCCGGCTGCACGCCGCCCTCGAACCGTTCAAACACGGCGTCGGTGCTGGGGCTGCGTTGCTGCATGTGCCGGGGAAGCTCCGCTGCGACCTTAGAGTTGAGTGCCGACGAGGGCGCCGATGGCGGCAGTGATGGCCATGGCGAAGGCGCCCCAGAAGACGACGCGTGCCGCGGCATGCCAGATGTTCGCGCCACCGGCCCAGGCGCCGACGGCGCCAAGCCCGGCGAGAGTGACGAGCGAAGCGACGGTGACGACGGGGATGATCATCCCGGCCGGCGAGAGGAGCACGGCCAGCAGCGGCATGGCGGCGCCCGATGCGAAGGTCGCGGCCGAGGTCAGCGCCGCCTGCACGGGCCGCGCCACGGTGATCTCGGAGATGCCGAGCTCGTCGCGCGCGTGGGCGCCGAGCGCGTCCTTGGCCATCAACTGCACCGCGACCTGGCGCGCCAGCTCCGGCGCGACGCCGCGCTTGACGTAGATCTGCGCCAGCTCCTCGCGCTCGCCCGCGATGTCGGTGCTGAGCTCGCGGCGCTCGCGCGCCAGCTCGGCGTTCTCGGTGTCGGACTGCGAGCTGACCGAGACGTACTCGCCGGCGGCCATCGACATGGCGCCGGCAACGAGCCCGGCGATGCCGGCGATGAGCACGTCGCTGTGGGCGCTGTTGGCGGCGGCGACGCCGGAGATGAGGCTGGCGGTCGACAGGATGCCGTCGTTGGCGCCGAGCACGGCGGCGCGCAGCCAGCCGATGCGGCCGATCAGGTGATGCTCAGGATGCCGGCGCGGTCGCATTCTTGGCGGTTGCTTCAAGCCGTTATGATTTGGTCTTCACGTAGGCGCCGGGCGCGTCCTCGACGACGCCGATCGTCTCGCCCGGCTCGCGCGGCACGGTCCATTCGCCGGAATGCTCGGCCAGCCACTCGGCCCAGTGCGGCCACCACGAGCCCGGGTGCTCCTTCGCCGTCGCCAGCCATTGCTCCAGCGACTTGGCGCTGCGCTTGCCGCTGGTCCAGTACTGGTACTTCATCTTCTCGGGCGGATTGACGACGCCGGCGATGTGGCCGGACCCCGAGAGGACGAACTCGACGTCGCCGCCGAACAATTGCGCGCCGGCAAAGACCGAGCGCGCCGGCGCGATGTGATCTTCCTTCGTTGCCAGCTCGTAGACCGGGAGCTTGACCTTGTGCACGTCGAGGCGCGTGCCGGCGATGCTCAAGGTGCCGGCGGCCAGGCGATTGTGATTGTAGAACTCGCTCAGATAGAAGTTGTGGTTGGCGGCCGTCATGCGCGTCGAGTCCTGGTTCCAGTACAGCAGGTCGAACGGGAACGGCTTCTTGCCGAGCAGGTAGTTGTTGACGATGTAGGGCCAGATGAGGTCGCGCGGGCGCAGCATGTTGAACACGTTGGCCATGCGCGAGCCGTCGAGGTAGCCGCGCTCCGACATCAGCGTCGTTCAGCGCCTCGAGCTGATCGTCGTCGGTGAACAGCAAGAGGTCGCCGGCGTTGGTGAAGTCGACCTGGGTGGCGAGGAAGGTCGCCGAGTTGAACGGCTCCTCGCCGCGCGCCGCCAGATAGGCGAGCGTCGTCGCCAGCAGCGTGCCGCCGACGCAGTAGCCGACGACGTTGATCTTATCGACGCCGGTCTCGCGCTTCACCGCATCGGCGGCGGTGAGGATGCCCTCCTGCATGTAGTCCTCGAAGGACTTGTGCGAGAGGTGCGAGTCGGGGTTCACCCACGAGATGATGAAGACGGTGAAGCCCTGGTCGACGATGAACTTGATGAGGCTCTTGGCCGGCGTGAGGTCGAGGATGTAGTACTTGTTGATCCATGGCGGCACGATCAGCAGCGGCAGCTCGTGCACCTTGTCGGTCGTCGGCGCGTACTGGATGAGCTGGAAGATGTCGTTCTGATAGACGACCTTGCCGGGCGTCGTCGCGAGATTGCGGCCGATCTCGAAGGCGGTCGTGTCCGTCTGGCTGACCTTCAGGAGATCGCCCGACTTGCGCATGTCCTCGGCGAGCAGCGACATGCCCTGCACGAGATTTTCGGCGTTGGTCGCCAACGTCTCGCGCAGCACTTCCGGGTTGGTGAGCGGGAAGTTCGACGGCGACAGCGCACTCGCCACCTGCCGCAGGTAGAACTCGGCGCGCTGGCGCGTGCGCCCTTCGAGGCCCTCGGTGTTCTCCAGCATGTCCTCCGCCCACTTGGCGGTGACGAGATAGGCCTGCTTCCAGAAGTCGAAATAGGGGTTGGCCGACCATTCGGGGTCTTTGAAGCGGCTGTCGCCGGGCTCGGGCTCGGCGACCGGCGTCACCTCTTGTCCGAGCATGCGATAGACGGTGTTGTTCCACAGCTCGCCGTACGACCGCAGCAGGGTGCCCTGCGCCTCGGCGAAGCGGGCCGGGTCGGCGAACCACTGGCGGGCGAGATCCGAAAGAGTGGTTGTCGCCTCGGTGATCTCGTTGGCCGCCGAGTAGGGGCCCATCTTGGAGTCGTTGCGCTCGATGAACTCGGTGAGGACGTTGCCTCCCTGCTCGAACAGGCGCAGCAGGTTGCGGGCGAGCTCCTCCGCATTCACTGCCTGAAATGGCGGCAGATCGGTCGCTGGCTCGGGTTTTGGCTTGGGCATTGGACCTAAATGTTTTTCGGCCGTCCCGGCCATTATCTATACCGATGCCTAGGTTTTGCGACATTGCGGGGGCAGTGTCACTTGTCCGTGTGGACAACCCACCGGTGGCCACTCATGCCCATCGGCTCGAATCGGACTAATCCGCGGCGCGCGCAAGACGGAAGACGGTATGCAAGATACGCTGCCGTGGGAAGTCTGTTGGGGAACGAGGCGTCGCCAAACGCCCCTCTGGCGCGTACCAGCATTGCAAATTAGCTGTGGCTTGCCTGGCCATCGCCAGCGGCGCCTGCGCGTCTATCCAGACGCCCTTGCCGGACGTGACGCCGACGGTCACCTCGTCGATCTCGCAACCGGATCGGCAAAAGGCGGTGGAAGAGCTGAATAAGAAGGGCGCGACGCACGAGCAAGACGCCGAGAAGCAGATCGAGGAGTCCCGCTGACGGGCGGCTCCTCCTATGACCTTGCGATCTCCATCGGGCAAACGCCGCCGGCGGCGCTATAGCCCCAAAGCAATCAGCCAAGCATCCCCGAATTTACCGTCCCCGAGTGCACCGGCCCTGGACTGGGGCCGTCGCTAGGGCGTAAACACGGGGCCCGGCCCCGCAATAGCCATCGTTAACGGTCGCACTGCGAGGCCGCTCAAGCACAAGCCGAGGAAGAGGCGTCCCTTGCACGAGGACTTCCACCGCATCAAGCGTCTGCCGCCCTACGTTTTCGCCGAGGTCAACCGGCTGAAGGCATCGGCACGCGCGCGCGGCGCCGACATCATCGACCTCGGCATGGGCAATCCGGATCTGCCGACGCCGCAGCACATCGTCGACAAGCTGGTCGAGACCATCGCCAAGCCGCGCACGCATCGCTATTCGGCGTCGAAGGGCATACCTGGTCTGCGCCGCGCGCAGGCCGCCTACTACGAGCGCCGCTTCGGCGTGAAGCTCGACCCGGAGACGCAGATCGTCGCCACCATGGGCTCGAAGGAAGGCTTCGCCAATATGGCGCAGGCCATCACCGCGCCGGGCGACGTGATCCTGGTGCCGAACCCGACCTATCCGATCCACGAGTTCGGCTTCCTGCTGTCGGGCGCCGCCATGCGGCATCTGCCGGCCTCGACCGGCGATGACTTCCTGCGCTCCGTCGAGCGCGCCTGCCAGCACACCATCCCCAAGCCGCTTGGCGCTGGTGCTGTCGTATCCGTCCAACCCGACGGCGATGACCGCGGAGCTCGACTTCTACAAAGACGCCGTTGCGTTGGCCAAGAAGCTCGATCTCATCATCCTGTCCGACATCGCCTACGCGGAGATCTACTTCGACGGCAATCCGCCGCCGTCGGTGCTGCAGGTGCCGGGCGCCATCGACATCGCGGTGGAGTTCACCTCGCTGTCGAAGACCTACAACATGCCCGGCTGGCGCATGGGCTTTGCCGTCGGCAACGAGCGGCTGATCGCGGCGCTCGCCCGCATCAAGTCGTACCTCGACTACGGCGCCTTCACGCCGATCCAGGTGGCGGCCTCGGCGGCGCTGAACGGTCCGCAGGACGTGCGTCGAGGAGATCCGCGCCACCTACAAGAGCCGCCGCGACTGTCTGGTCGACAGCTTCGCGCGCGCCGGCTGGAACATACCGCCGCCGCCGGCGACGATGTTCGCCTGGGCGCCGGTGCCCGAGCCGTTCAAGGCGCTGGGCTCGGTCGAGTTCGCCAAGCTGCTGATCGAGAAGGCCAGCGTCGCCGTCTCGCCGGGGCTCGGCTTCGGCGAATACGGCGAGGGCTTCATTCGCATCGCGCTGGTCGAGAACGAGCATCGCATCCGCCAGGCCGCCAGGAACCTCAAAAAGTTCCTCGCCCAGGCCCCGGAAACGATGCATAACGTGATCCCGATTCAGCACAAAGCCAGCCGTTAACTCCTAGCGATTCCATGCAAAAGCCTCTCACCCTGGGCGTCGCCGGCCTTGGCACCGTCGGCGCTGGCCTGCTCGATCTGCTTCACACGCATAAAGGGCGCTTCGCTGAGCGCGCCGGCCGGCCTGTCGACGCTGGTTGGGCATATCGGCACGCGACAAGGGCAAGGACCGAGGCGTCGACACCTCCGGCATCAAATGGTTCGACGATCCGGTCGCCCTGGCCAAGGATCCCGGCATCGACGTGTTCGTCGAGCTGATCGGCGGCTCCGACGGCGTTGCCAAGGATGCGGTCGAGGCGGCGCTTCGGGCCGGCAAGCACGTCGTCACCGCCAACAAGGCGCTGGTGGCAAAGCACGGCGTCAAGCTCGCCAAGCTCGCCGAGGAGAAGGGCGTCGCGCTGAACTTCGAAGCGGCGGTGGCGGGCGGCATCCCCGTCATCAAGACGCTGCGCGAAGTCGCTGGCCGCCAACGAGGTGACGCGCGTCTACGGCATCCTCAACGGCACCTGCAATTACATCCTGTCGACCATGACCGACCAGCATCGCTCGTTCGCCGAGGCGCTGGGGGAAGCGCAGGACTCTCGGCTATGCCGAAGCCGATCCGACCTACGACATCGGCGGCTTCGACACCGCGCACAAGCTCGCCATTCTGACGAGCCTCGCGTTCGGCACCGAGCTCGGCTTCGACCAGGTCGACGTCGAGGGTATCCAGTCGATCAGCGAGGTCGACATCGAGGCGGCGCAGGATATGGGCTACGCGATCAAGCTGCTCGGCGTCGCGACGCGCACCGAAGGTGGCATCGAGGCGCGCGTGCACCCGGCCATGGTGCCGGAGGAATCGGCGATCTCCGAAGTGTGGGGCGCCACCAACGCGGTAGCCATCGACGCTGATTTCTGCGGCAGCCTTTTGCTCATCGGCCCGGGCGCCGGCGGCCGCGCCACGGCTTCAGCCGTCGCCGGCGACATTCTCGACATCGCCCGCGGTACCGTGATGCCGCCACTTGTCAGACGCACGGGCGCCCTGAAGCCGTACACGAAGGCGAAGCTCGGCGCGCACCAGGGCGCCTACTACGTGCGGCTTTCGGTGTTCGACCGTCCGGGCGCCATGGCGGCGATCGCCAAGCGCATGGGAGATCGCGAAGTCTCGATCGAGAGCATCGTGCAGCGGCGGCCGCGCTCGGCGTTGCCGGGCATCGCCGCGCGACAGAAGCCGGGCGCTCCGGCGCTGGTCGTCATGATCACGCACGAGACGACCGAGGCGCGCATTCGCGCCGCGGTCGACGCCATCGAGCAGGACGGCAAGGTCTCCGAGCGTCCGCAGGTCATACGCATCGAGAAGCTCGGCGAAGGCGACCGGGCCTAGCCGCGGAAGGAAGACACGGATGGCAGGTGATCAGCGGCAATTCGGGTCTTGATCGCGTGCTTGTCCTTGAAGTGACGCGCGTCACCGAGGCGGCGGCGATCGCCGCGGCACGCCTGCGCGGTCGCGGCGCCGAGAAGGCGGCCGACAAGGCCGCCGTCGACGCCATGCGCAGCGAGCTGGCGCGGCTCGCCATTCGCGGCACCGTCGTCATCGGCGAAGGCGAGATGGACGAGGCGCCGATGCTCTACATCGGCGAGAAGGTCGGCTCCGGCGAAGGCCCCGAGGTCGACATCGCCGTCGATCCGCTCGAGGGCACGACCATCTGCGCCAAGGCGATGCCCAACGCGCTTGCCGTGCTGGCCATCTCCGAGAAGGGCGGCCTGCTGCATGCGCCCGACATGTACATGAACAAGATCGCCATCGGCCCCGGCTATGCGCCCGGCCTCGTCGATCTCGACGCGCCCGCCGGCGACAACATCATCGCCCTCGCCAAGGCCAAGGGCGTGCCGGTGTCGGAGATCACGGCCTGCATTCTCGACCGGCCGCGTCACGCCGATCTCATCGCTGCCGTGCGCGCCGTTGGCGCTGCCGTGCAGCTCATCCCCGACGGCGACATCGCCGGCGTCATCTGGACGACCGATCCTGACGAGACCGGCATCGACATCTATCTGGGATCGGGCGGCGCCCCCGAAGGTGTGCTGGCGGCGGCGGCGCTGCGCTGCATCGGCGGCCAGATCCAGGGGCGCTTGATGCCGGCCAACGAGGAAGAGCGCGCGCGTGCCGCAAAAATGGGCATCCCCGATATCAGCAAAAAGTTTCTGCTCGAGGATCTGGCCTCCGGCGACGTGATCTTCTCGGCTACCGGTGTCACCGACGGTTCGCTGCTGGACGGCGTGCGCTTCCGCGGCGATATCGCCGAGGTGGATTCGGTCGTCATGCGCTCGAAGACCGGGACGGTGCGCCGCATAAAGTCGACCTGCCGCATCGCTCTGACAGATTCTACCGTCGTCCTTGAACCGGCGACTTGCTTCATCGACAATGACCGCTCAAGGCCAGGCGTCCTACAAAGGGGGCGGACGTGGACGAGCGCGATGTCGGGGGCTACTCGGTCACCTACGGTCGTGAGGAGATCCAGGCACCGGTCTACTTCATCGCCTTCCTGGCAGCCGTTCTGCTTGCCGCCAGCCTGGTGTGGGGCAGCTCCGTGGCCTTGGCGCTGGGTGTCGGCGCGGCGGGCGTCGTCTACTACAACTTCCCGCTCATCGAGCGTCGCCCCATCGTCGGCGCCAACCAGTACGGCATCTTCGTGCAGGGCCTCGGGCTCATCCGCTGGAGCGCGATCGATCGCATCGACCTCGTCGAGATCGCCGTGCGCGCGAGCACCATTCACGAGCTGCAGATCGCTTTGAAGATCGCGCCTCTCCAGCGCGCTGGTGGCCGACTGGCGCCAGCTGCCGTTCCATCGCTCGTTGATGCGCCTGCCGTGGTCGATGGCGCGGACGAATGTCGTCGGCATCAATCTGGAGCCGTTCAACACCGAGCCGGACGACATCCACCGCACGCTGCTGCGCCTGTGGAAGCATTACCGCAGCTAGGTGCCCTAGCCTGTTGATAAACCGGACCGGCGTATCGCCAACTCGGCGTGCCGATGCTGAACTTCGCCTGAGGCGAATCATTGCGGGGGCAGGCCATGGGCGCGGTGCGCAAGCGGCGGGACGATGCGGCCGGCAGCTCGGCGCCGTTCCTCGGGGTGTCGGTGTCGGCGCGCGGCTACCAATGGCGGGAACGACTCACGGGCGAAGCGCAGTTGCGCGCCGCCGCCATCAGCCAGCGGCATGGTTTGCCGGAGCTGCTCGGCCGCGTGCTCGCCGGGCGCGGCGTGGCGCTCGACGACGTTCCGGTCATGCTCAACCCCACCTTGAAGGCGCTGATGCCCGATCCCGGCAGCGTGCGCGACATGCAAGCGGCGGCCGCGCGTCTCGCCGATGCGATCGAGAAGCGCCAGTCGGTGGCCATCTTCGGCGACTACGACGTCGACGGCGCCGCGTCCTCCGCCTTGATGTGCCGCTTCTTCGCGCACCACGGGCTGCAAGCGCGCATCTACATTCCCGACCGCCTGTTCGAAGGCTACGGCCCGAACCCGGCGGCCATCGAAGGGCTGGTCAAGGACGGCGCCCAGCTCATCGTCACCGTCGACTGCGGCACCACCAGCCGCGAGCCGCTGGCCCGCGCCGGCGAGCTCGGCTGCGACGTCATCGTCGTCGATCACCACCAGGCCGACGAGGAGCTGCCGCGCGCCTGCGCCGTCGTCAATCCCAACCGCCAGGACGACGTGTCGGGCCTCGGACACCTGTGCGCGGCCGGCGTGTGCTTTCTCGTATTGGTGGCGACGCGCGGCGAGCTGCGCCGGCGCGGCTACTACGGCAAGGACATCACCGAGCCCGATCTCATGGCCGAGCTCGATCTCGTGGCGCTGGCGACCGTCGCCGACGTCGTGCCGCTCACCGGGCTGAACCGCGCTTACGTCACGCAAGGTCTGCAGGTGATGCGCTGGCGGCGCAACAAGGGGCTCAAGGCGCTCAACGATGCTGCGGGCCTCAACGAGCCGCCGACGCCGTATCATCTCGGCTTCATCCTCGGGCCGCGCATCAACGCCGGCGGCCGCATCGGCGATGCCGCGCTGGGCGCGCGTCTGCTCGCCGGCGAGGACGAGACCGAGGCGGCGCGCATCGCCGTGCTGCTCGACCGGCTGAACAAGGAGCGGCGGGCTCTCGAGAAGGAGATGCTGGAGGAGGCCTTGGCGCAGGCCGAGGCGATGATCGCCGCGCGTCCCGATGTGTCGGTGCTGATGCTCGGCTCGCATACCTGGCACAAGGGCGTCGTCGGGCTGGTCGCCAGCCGGCTGACCGAGCGCTTTCGCCGTCCCTCGTGCGTCATCGCCTGGAACGCCGAAACGGGCGGCGAGGGCACCGGCTCGCTGCGCTCCGTGATGGGCGCCGACATCGGCGGCGCGGTGCGTGCCGCGGTTGCCGCCGGGCATCTCATCAAGGGCGGCGGTCACGCCATGGCGGCCGGATTGACCGTGGCGCGCGACAAGCTCCCGCTGGTCGAGGCGTTCCTGCACGCCAAGCTCGCCGAGAGCGTCGGGCAGGCGCGCACGCGCGACGGCCTCGACATCGACGGCGCGCTGACGCCGGGCGGGGTCACCGACGAGTTGCTCGATCTCATCGCCCGCGTCGGTCCCTACGGTCAGGGAAATCCCTCGCCGCGCTTTCGCCTTCCCGGCGACCAACGTGAAGTTCGCCAAGATCGTCGGCGAGAACCACGTGCGCTGCGTGTTGCAGTCGGCCGACGGGTCGAAGCTCGAGGGCATCGCTTTCCGCGCCGCCGGCGAGCCGTTGGGCGACCTGCTGCTGAAGGCTGGCGGCATGCCGCTGCACGTTGCCGGCAGCGTCAAGCGCTCCTCCTTCAATGGCCGCGAGCGCATGGAGGTGCACATCGAGGATGCGGCCGATCCGCGCCGTCAGGGCTGAGTGCGTCTAGGGTCGCGGAGGCGCGCGGAAGGCGGGCAGGTTCAGCACCACGACGGCGCAGACGACACCGATGATGCCGGGCACCAGCGTGCCGGGCCAGATGAAGCGGTCGATGAGAAAGACGACGGCGACGCCGGCGGCGAGGCTCACGGCAATCCTGGCGATTGGGTGCATGGAACCTCCGGTGTGGAGATCGTTCCTCGCTGTGACACGAGCCGGCGGCAGCATAGCGGAGTGCGCCCAATCGCGCAGCGGCCCATTGCTTGCGCGGGCAGGAAAACGCCCCTATAGGGATGGCCCTGCCGGTCCCTTCGTCTATCGGTTAGGACGCGAGATTTTCAATCTTGAAAGACGGGTTCGACTCCCGTAGGGACCGCCACCCGTCTCAACATCCATGTCGGCAGTGTAAGTGTCAGGAAAGCAGACCGTCTGGCCGATTGTGCTGCTTGCTACCTGGATGAGGCGCTGTCCCCAGAAGAGGCTGCTGGTTTCAAATCTGACGCGGCTGTAGCCATGGATGTAGCCATATCACGAACGGCCTGATGAAGATTTTCGGTAGCTAGATGAGCATACCGAGTAGTCATCTGGAAAGTCGAATGGCCAAGGATTCGACTGAGCCTGTAGAGGTCGGTCCCGTTTTGCACATGCCAGGAAGCAAAAGTGTGCCGAATATCGTGCCAGCGATAGTCTGTGATCCCAGCACGAGAACAAGCTTTGCGGAATGAGTGCCTGAGGTTGCGATATCGTCGGCCGGTGTTGGGATTGGTGAACACGTAAGGGCTTTGACCAAGACGAGGGCTGGCCACAAAGACGGCTACAGCCCTATCGGACAATGGGACTATCCTAGGCTGGCCGGTTTTGGTCACCACCAACCGAACCTCTCGCCGCTCCAAGTTGACCTGTTCCCACCTCAAGCCCAGCAATTCTTCCAACCGCATCCCTGTCTGAACGGCCATCTCAAGCATTGGCTTCAGATGGGAGGGAGATGCCGAGAGTAAACGTCGATACTCGGCTTGGGTGATGAAGCGTGTTCTAGGTTGGGCTTCCG
>CAWCHB010000024.1:0-116646 GCA_963795225.1 uncultured Alphaproteobacteria bacterium
TCGACGTGCATGACCGTTTGCGCGCCCGGCGCAACCACGAACGTGTAAGCGCCCGTGACCGAGTCGCTGTCGAGCAGCGCGTACACGGTGATCGAATTGTGATCCCTCGGGCGCTCGATCCAGAAGCTCCTGAATAAGGGAAACTCCTCCGGCTCGGGGCCGTCCGTGTTCAGCGCCAGGGCGCGTGCCGAGAGGCCGTAGGTGTGGTTCCTGCCCAGGCCACGGAAATAACTCGAGCCCTGAAACGTCAGCAGCTCGTCGTAGTAGTCCGGCCGGTTGAGGGGTGCGTGGATGCGGAAACCGGAAAAGCTGAGAGGCGCTTGCAGCGGCACCTTGCCTTGCTGCGGGCCGAAATCGAACAACGCGCGGTCAGCGTTCAGCAGCCGGATGGCGTCGTTGTCGACGAGAAAGATCTCGACGGGCGTCCGGTAGATGTACGCCGACGGAAAGAACTGGAGTTCGAAACCTAGTTCTTCTCCGCGCCAGGTGGCGCGTTCGGGGCGAAATCGAAGATCCCGGTACTCATCGTAGCCCATTCCCGCGAGCGAAGGGGCGAGCGTCTCACGTGGTGGCTCGAAGTCTCGAAGGGAGAGCTCTTGGGCGCGCTTGCGTACGAGCGCCGCGGTCGCGCTCTCGCTGGCTGGAGCCGCATGCCGCTCGGCAACTTGCAGCTGGCCGCGACCGACGGCGAGGTCGGACCTCAGGGTGGCTAAAGCTGCCAGTCCAGTCGCCAGGAAGGTGCGGCGGTGCACGATCTGATCCTCGCACTAAGCGAGAAGTTTCAAGGATCGATCTTGAATGGCACCTGAACGCACTGCAATGGTTATTGCGGTGCCTCTGCGGGCGTGTCCACTACTCGGCATCGAAGCGGCCGCACAAGTGACCGTCACGTGGCTCCGTTTTGGGCACGAGGATAAAGATTGAGCATATCGCGATTGTCAGGACCGACCCACATGCCCGAGCGCAATTGCATCATTGTCCACGGCTGCCCCGGCGGTCCCGAAGGAGAGCGTGATGTCGAGACGCGCTCTTACGACAAGCATTGGATGCCGTGGATGCGGGAGCGGCTGATCGAGCGGAATATTCCAACGCTCACGCCGATCATGCCGGATCCGTGGGCGCCTGATTACGCGAGCTTCAGGCAGGAATTCGAGAAGCATCCGGTCTCGGAGCGGACCATCCTGGTCGGTCACAGCTGCGGATGCGCCTTCCTCGTCCGCTGGCTCGGCGAGTCGAAGCAGAAGATCGACACTCTCGTGCTCGTCGCGCCGTGGAAGATACCCAGGGTTGGAGATCCCCTGACGGAAGGCGTTTTACGAATTTCCCATTGACGAGGCGATCAAGCGCCGTGTGCGCCGGATTGTCATGTTCACGTCGGATACCGAGATGGAGAATGGGAAGAAGAGTCTCGCGATCTATCACGCCGTGCTAGGCGGAGACATCGTCGATCTGCCGGGTAAGGGGCATTACACAATCGCCGATATGGGCACCCACGAATTCCCCGAGCTGCTGGACAAGATTGTCTAGGGTTGAGGCAAGCCGTCGCCACCCGAGTTACCCTGACGAATTATTGAGCAGCGGCGCGCCACCCTCAAATTACAAATAGTCAATTGACGATGAAATCGGTCGGCAGCGTTCCTAGATGAAATCTGCGCCACGCCCCGTCGCGGGTCACCTCGAACTGCATGCAGTTGAATGAAAGCGCTCGTAATCGACGACCATCCCGTCGTTCTCCAGGGATGTCGTGACCTTCTCCGCCTCGTGCCTGTCGAGCCCATCTTCCTGGCCACGGATTTGACGGAGGGTGTAAACCTCTATCGCCGGCACAAGCCCGACGTGATCATACTGGATCTGTCGCTTCACTCCGACAATCTGAGCGGGCTCAACTTCCTGCAGTGGCTCCGCGTGCACGACAGCACCACCGCCGTGATTGTCTTGACGATGCACAGCGAGCCGGGGATAGCCCGCCGGGCGATCGAGGCAGGCGCCAACGCCTTTGTTACCAAGGACGGCAATGGCGATGACTTGCTCACCGCCATACGAATGGTGAAAGCCGGAGAAAGCTATATCAGCACCGGCCTAGCGATCGACATGGCATTCGACCGCGATCAATTCGACGTCTTTGACGACTTGACCCTTCGCGAGCTCGACACGCTCAAGCTCATCGGCCGCGGGGCTCGCTATGAAAACATCGCCGAGCGACTGCACGTCAGCTACAAGACCGTCGTCAACATTGTTTCCATTTTGAAACGCAAACTCGGCGTCGGCTCGCTGGGGGAGCTGACGCGCGTGGCCATTACCGGTCATACCGGCAGAGATCAGGCTGCAGAAAAAAAGGCGTCGTGATCACGCATGATCAGGACGCCTTAAAACACCACAACGAGCCCGAGGGGACCCGCTCCCGCTAAGTCTGGGGGACGGACAGGAAGGTGCAATTGGTCCGTTAGCATCGCAAAGAGGGCGGGTAAATGCAGTCCAACAATGACAGCGTGGCAAAAGCGTTGGATGAAAAGTCCAACGAGATGCTTTCCCGCGGACGTCAGGCAACCGAGGACGGTTCTTCCGCAAGCCGAGCGGACGCCGGGTCGGCGGTGTCGACCTGATCTGCATCTTCCCCCCAAAGCGATCGCGGTTAGCCGCTCAAGATTTCGCTCGCCTGCGTTCACCGCAGCCATGATGCGGGTGGCGAACTGGAGCTGCAGCCCTTGGCTGGGCTCGGCCTCGAGCCGGTCGTAGGCCGCGTCGAAGGAGGGCGCCATGAGGTCGATGAGTTCCGGCGTGTATGTGTCGTTGCCCATGACTCTGCGGATATCGATCGGTCGCCAAGAAGTCCACGGCCCGAGTTTCGAACCCGTTCGCAGCGTACGCTTGCGTCGGTTTCCCGGCGCATGTTGCTAACGGTTCCATCGCACGTCTCGTCGATGCCTGACTGCTTGTGCCCGGATGCTGTCGGGGATTGGCGGCATCGCCGAGGCCTGTCGGCTGTTGCGCGGATCGCGATCGGCGATCACTGCGATGTGTCTGGAGGCTTTGCGCGCGCAAGATAACCTCGCATGCAAGCGAGGTTTCCATAAATGTCCTGGCTAGGAATACTGCTCGGCATTGCCTGTGTGCTGGGTCGACAGGGATTGTCCGACACCGAAGGCTGGACCGCTTATGGCTCGACGCGGCTCGACGCCGCCGTTGAGCGCTGGTGGGGCAGCCGCGGCAATCGTCGCGCGCCTGCCGTGAGCGTGGCGGTGGGGGTCAATGGCCGTCTCGTATTCGCGCGCGGCTACGGCGAGGCCCGCCCGGGAATGCCGGCGACCGAACACACCGTCTATCACATCGGATCTCTATCGAAGCAGTTCACCGCGGCGTCCGTCCTCGCTTTGATGGATCGCGGCGCCAAGGCGCCTCGGTCGAATGATCCCATAACGCTCGCATCATCGGCACGGGACTTTTTCGAGGACGTCGACAACTGGGACGGCGAAGGCCACGGGCCAGTCACACTGCGTGGACTGCTCACCATGACGTCCGGGCTGCCCAGCCTGATCGAGCATCCGCCTGCGCAAACGGATCCGTGGGGCTCGATCACCTCCGCACGCATGCTCGATGAGCTGCGCAAGCTGCCTGTGCCGGGGACGTCGACCGGCTTTGCATACAATAACACCGGGTATTTCTTGTTGGCCGAGATCGTCGAGGTGGTCGTCGCCGGGAACACTCTCGGCGCGGCAAGTTTTGTCGGCTTCGTAAAGGGCAACATCATTTCCAGACTCGGTCTGGCGGACACCAGCTTCATCGGCGACCACGCTTCCTATAGCCCGATGCGCGCCGCGGTGCCGTCATGGGGTAGAACACCGGCCTACCGGCGGCGCCCGGCATACGTGGAGGCCGACTGGCTCAAGGGTGCAGCAGACATGGCCAGCAGCGCCGTCGATCTGTTCACCTGGAACAAGGCGCTGATGGGAAACGACCTGCTGAGCGTGGAGAGCCGTCACCTCATGTTCGCGGATGCGGCGCGCGTGGGCCCCTCCACCTACTACGGAATGGGCTGGTTCATAGAACACTCGCCCGGCTGGGACTGGTACAGCCACTCCGGTCACGTCCCAGGCTTCACGTCCTCAAACACGATAGTGCGCCATTCCCCCGACGGCGCGTGGATCAGCGTCTCGCTGCTGACCAACGCCGACAGCGTAGGCGGTCTGAACGAGCTTGCCTCGGACATCGTCCGTACGGTGATGCATCAGTCTATGGCAGCCGGTGCCGCGCGCTGACGATGCGGGCCGTAGGTGGTGCCTGGCAGGTTGGGCACGCTTGCCGCATCGACCACAGCAGTAGTAGAGGGGCTTCCCGCCGGCCTCAACGGTGCCATTAAAAAATTGCCAGAGATGGCCTCTAAGCCAGCAGAGCAAACGCATTACCTGCTCCTTACATATGGAGCTTCTTGTTCACGACAGACGCATGTTACGTCCGAACAAGTGGGCAGCCCTTTCAAAACGCATTGGATTGATTTGAACCGTGCTTGCCATTGCGTCGGCGCTGGTGCTGCCGATCGGCAATCAATCCCCGCGTGGCTTTGCGCCAACCGGGCCAGGTAGCGGCAGAGGCAGATCTTGCTGCGTGAGCGTGGCGCGGCTCACTTCTTCTCTGGCGCATAGAAGACGCTGTCGATCTCCACGATATCGTCGTCGAATAGACGCCGGACCTCGACCATCGTGCGCGGCGGATATGGCGGCTTGCCCCACAGCTCTGCCTGCACCTCGTCGACCAACGGCGCGACACGGGGTAGGTCGCTGACGTAGACGGTCAGCCGTACGCAATCCTGCAGACTTGCCCCCTCCGATTCCGCGATCAGCTTGATATTGAGGAACGCTTGGCGGATGCGGGCCTTGGGGTCTTCCACCAACGTGTTGGTGGCCGGATCGACGCCTTGCATGCCGGCGACAAAGACGAAGTCGCCTGCCCTCACGCCCAAACTCCAGGTGCCTTCCGCTTTGATGGCGCCGGGCGGATTGAGCGTTTTCACGCGACTTGGCGGCGACGACTGCGCAGGCCGAGGCTCGCGGCCGCGACCAGCACCAGCACGCTCGGAAGCATAAGGCGTCGCAATTTCGGGTCCTCGGTTTCGAAAAAAGTACCTCCAATTCCTTAAAATCCGTGCGTATCCGTCTGAAAACATTGTCCAAGGCGGGCCGGCGGCGCACGGTTGGGGACAACTAGGATTCGCTCATCGCGCTACCGATGCAGCCGATCAGCCGACGTGCGAAAAGTCGCGACGTGCTTTTCGACAGCAGAATCCCAGCGAGGACCAAGATGGCGGGCGAGGTCTTAAGCACGGGCGGACATTGCGCGCGCTCGCCGCGCGCAGCCTCGCCGTTGTCCTTGCGCTCGCTACGGTCGGGCACGCGCCGCGCGTGGAAGCGCAGGACGCCATCGGACAGGATGCTATCACCTCCTTCGATCCGGCGGTGCGGCCCGAGTACCGCGAGCCCGTGACGCTGGCGAGCAAGGACGGCGTCCTGGAGGTTACGCTCACCGCGCATCAAGGGCAGGCGCGCCTCGACACGGTGGCCAAGCCCGTCCAGAACATGCTCGTCTTCGGCTACGCGGTGATCCGCGGTACGGCCTCCAACGGCGCGATGACGGGAGACAATTTGTATCCGGCGCCGACGCTGCAAGTGTTTCCCGGCGAGACGCTGATCGTGCATTTCGAGAATGCACTGACCGGGTTGACGATCGGCGACTTCTTCGATCCGCGCTACATCGCGAAGGGTGAGGAGGTGCCGCTCTATCCCGAGCAGCTCAGCTCATCGCCGCTCAATCTGCACGTCCATGGAGCTGCATGTGAGCCCCAAGGGAAATTCCGACAACGTGATGCTGCACATCCCGGCCGGGATGTCGAACACCTACACCTACCGCATTCCCAAGAACATGCCGCAGGGCGCCTACTGGTACCACAGCCACCTGCACGGGCTGACGACCTCGCATGTGTACTACGGGCTGGCCGGACTGCTCGCCATCGGACGCACGGACGGCAATCTTCCGCTCGTCACCCAGCACAACCTTCCCATCCGCAACATGGTGCTGCAGTACAATGCGGTCTTCGATCGGGCGGGCGGTCTCGCGCAACTCAACAATCCCAACTGGCCGCAATGGGTCAACACGAACAAACCGCCGGTCGGCGACGAGCTGGCGAAGGGCACGTACCGTCCGCTGCTCGCGCCGGTGAATTTCGCGCAGTCGAAAATCGGAACGAAATTTCCCACTGTCTGGTTCGCAGGGCCGCTTTCGATCGACAATTTCCGCGGACGCTTCGAGTTCATCCCGAGCAATCTGCAGCGCTTCGGTGCCAAGCCCGGCGGCCCGAGCGGCGACGTCGAGGCAGACCCTTCGCTTCCCGACTACAAGCGCGACGTGCAGTTCACGGTGAACGGGCTGTTCCAGCCGGTCATCAAAAGCAAGCCGGGACAGACCGAGATCTGGGTGCTCGCGAACGTCAGCGACCTCGCCTACATGAGCGTGCAGCTCACCGAGACGGCGACCGGCAAGCATCCCAAGATCGCCATCGTCGGCCAAGACGGCAATCCCAGTCCGGCCGTGCACTACCCCGTCTTCGAAGACGGCACGCGCCTCGTTATTCCGCCCGCCACGCGCTACGCCATCGCGGTGACGATGCCGGAAAGCGGCGACCTCGTGCTCGAGATGCCGCCGATGGGCAGCGGCGCGCGGACGCTGAGCTCGCCGGGCGTGCTTTACGAGAATGACGGCAGCGACAACCCGCCCGCAACCCTCGGCACGTTGAGCGTCGTTCCCTCGGCCGTCAGCTATTTCGATGGGTTCTTCATTTTCCCGACGCAGGTTCTGGCGCGCGCCGTGCCATCGAGCGACCGCGGCGTCTCAGTAACGTTCGCGGAGGGACAGAAGCTCGGCGCCTACGCCACCTTCGAGGAGCTTTCCAAGCTGACGCCCGACTTCAAGCGCCAGCTCAGAATAACGGGCGGCTTTCTGAACGATCTGGCGAGCGAGACGGACCCGAAGGCGTTCGTCTATGCGTTCGACGGCACCGCATTTCCCAATGTCCCGCTCCTGCAGCCGCGGCTCAATTCCGTCGAGGAATGGACCTTCATCAACGACAACAATGATGAGCATCCGATCCACGTGCACGTCAACGACTTCCAGGTGACGAGCTATTTCGATCCGACGACCGGTCTCAAGACCGGCGCGGAAATGTGGGAGGTCGACAATGCCAACGTGCCGGCGCCGACCCTGGGCTCGGGAGAGTCGTCCATCCAGTCCGGAACATTGTCGATACGCACCAAGTTCGAGGACTACACCGGTCTCTTCGTGATGCACTGCCATCGCCTCAACCACGAAGACAACGGGCTGATGACGTTGGTCAACGTCATCCCGGAGGTCTCGAGCTACGCGGTGGCGGTGCAGGGATCGCCCGGCCGTTCAGCCGAGGTCAACGTCTACGACGGCAACGGCGACCGGCTCATGGCGAAGGTGACGCCGTTCCCCGGCTTCGAGGGCGCCCTGAGCGTGGCCATGGGCGACGTCGACGACGACAACGTCCTCGATCTTATCGTCGGTGCCGGTGAGAACTATGCGCCGATGGTCGTCGCCTATTCGGGCAAGGCGGTAGGCGACAAGGGCGTCTTCGAGACGCAGATCGCACGCTTTGCGGCATTCGATCTGAGCGCACGCGGCGGCGTCAGCGTGACGGCCGCGCAGATCGACGGGACGACCGCCGACAACATCATCGTCGGCTCGGGTCCGGGCATGCCGAGCGAAGTTCGCGTGTTCGGCACGGAGCTACCATCGTCGTTGGACACGGCTCCGCCTCTCTTCTCGACCTTCAGCCCCTACGCCAACGATCGCTCCGGCGTAAGCGTCGCCTCCGGGTTCGTCGACTTCGCCACCGGCCGCAACAGCATCATCACCGCGCCGGGTCCCGGCACGCCGACGCAAGTGAAGGTCTTCAGCTTTTCACTGATGAAGCCGCTGAAGGTGCGCCCGGTCAGCGAGGCGGCCGGAAAGCAATGCCCCGGCCCCAAGGAGGCGGCGGTAACCGCCGCATTCATGCCGTTCGGCCTCGGCTACAGCGGAGGTGCTTCTCTCGCTACCGGCTGGTTGACGGGGAGCTTGGGCGGCGCCGAAGCGATCGTCGTTGGCCAGTTGAGCGGCCCCGGCGCGGTGAAAATCTACTCGAGCGGCTCTGCACTGCAGGGCGGACCCAAGGTCTATTTGCAGAGCGCGGCGGCGCACACGCCCATCCCCATCTTCACCGACATTGCACAATTCAACGCCTTCGGCCCGGCCTCGGGGGTGCGCGTTGCGACCACGAGCACGACGGTTGGCGCCGACCTTCTTCTCAGCGGCGCTTCGCAAGCAGACGGAACGGTAAGGGTTCGCAAATACCAACTCGTCAAACCAAACGCTGAAGCTGACACGCTTGTCGCCAGGCAAATCGGCGAGGTCGGCTCCATCCAAGGCGCATTTCCAGGATTCGTGGGCGGTGACTGAACAATGAGCGGCGAGCCGTCAACCCTTCTCCTGTCTGCGCGCGTTCGTCCCGGGTGCGAGGCGCCGTTTTCCCAGTGGCAGGGGCGCTGGCAAAGCGCGCTGCTCGCTGCGGGCGACACGCTCAGCGTGGAGTTCTGGCCGCCGGCGCCGCCAGATCAGTTGGAAACGGTGGGCCTCGCTCGCTTCTCCTCGATGGACGCTTTGCGACGCTGGCGCCGCGGCGAGGAAAACCGCACGCTCATCGACGATGTCGCGCCGCTGGTCGAAGGCGGTCTGGTGATGCAGCTCGTGGGGCAGGCTGCGGTCGACTACACCGTCGCGCACGGCGTGACCTTGGTCATCGCCACTGAAATCAAGCCCGGCAAGGAAGCGGCCTACAGAGCCTGGGCGGATCGCATTCAAAAGCTGCAGGCGACGTTTCCCGGCTATCTAGGCTCGTTCGTTCAGCCGCCGCAACACAACGAGA
Organism: uncultured Alphaproteobacteria bacterium; assembly: GCA_963795225.1. Classification (GTDB taxonomy): domain Bacteria; phylum Pseudomonadota; class Alphaproteobacteria; order Rhizobiales; family Hyphomicrobiaceae; genus Hyphomicrobium_A. The sequence goes on from CAWCHB010000024.1 coordinate 8,975, forward strand.
CGGGCTGGACCACGGTCTTGCGGTTCGACTCGGCGGCGAACCTCGAGGGATGGCTCAAGTCACCCGCGCGCGCAGAAATGGTGAAGGAGAGCGAGGATCTCGTCGCAGGATTTCACGCGCAGCGGGTCGATACGTCATTTCCCGGATGGGCGCCGAACGATCCCGCCACCGGCAGCCCGCCGAGCATGTGGAAGACGGCGTGCCTCGTTCTGCTCACGCTCTTTCCCGTCGTCATGCTGGAGCTTCGGTTCCTCAATCCGCACATCGAGGCGTTCAATCCCTCGGTCCGCACCTTCATCGGCAACGCCATCAGCGTCGGGCTGACGACGTGGCCGCTGATGCCGCTGGCAATTCTCGGCTTCCATGGGTGGCTCTATCCCGAGGGCCAGCCGCGCTGGATGACGTGGGCGCATGCCGGCCGTGCTGGTGCTCTGCTATCTCGGCGAGATCGCTCTCTTTTGGCACCTGCTGCTCTAGCTGTTGGGAGGTGGCCGCGATGAATTTGAATACCGTCACCGAGGTCAAACGACCGCTGTCGGCCGAGGAGATTATCGACTGGCCCGAGGGGTACGCGTGGCTGGCCGGCGGGACTTGGCTGTTCTCGACGCCGCAGGTCGACACCCACACGCTCATCGACCTCCAATCGCTGCGCTGGCCGGCGCTGCAAGTCTCGGCCGACGGTCTCGAGATCGCCGCCACCTGCACGCTGGCGGAGCTTGCCCACTTCGAGGCGCCGACGAATTGGAAAGCGGCGCCCTTGTTCAAGATGTGCTGCAACTCGCTGCTGGCATCCTTCAAGGTGTGGAATGCCGCAACCGTCGGCGGCAACATCTGCATGTCGCTGCCGGCCGGGTCGATGATCTCGCTGACGGCGTCGCTTGAAGGCACCTATACGTTGTGGCCGCGAGAAGGCGCCCCGCGCACAATCGCAGCCGTCGATTTCGTCACCGGCAATAACTCGAATGTCCTGAGGCCGGGCGAGCTGCTGCGCTGCATTCATCTCCCGGCGCGGGCACTCTCCAAGCGTTTCGCCTTTCGGCGCGCTTCGCTCACCCACTTGGGGCGTTCGGCCATTGTCGTCATCGGAACGCAGACGCCTGGCGCCGACGATCTGGTGCTCACCGTCACGGCGGCGACCGTAAAGCCGTTTCAGCTCCGCTTCGATCGCGTCCCCGACGCCCAGGCGCTGCGTGAAGCAATCTTCGCGGCCATTCCCGAAGCGGACTACTTCGAAGATGTACACGGCTCCGCTGTCTACAAGCGTCATCTCACCTACTATTTTGCCGAGCAGATCCGCGCCGAGCTCCTCGATGGAGCGGCGACATGAAGTTCTCTCTCAATGGCCGAAGCGTTTCGGCGGAGCCCGCGGCTGGCCAGTGCCTGCGCACCTTTTTGCGTGAGCAGGGATGCCTCGGCGTCAAGAAGGGCTGCGATGCGGGAGACTGCGGCGCCTGCACCGTCTGGCTCGACGGCACGCCGTTCCATAGCTGCTTGGTGCCGGCGTTCCGCGCTGCCGGGCGCGACATCACGACGATCGAGGGTCTTGGAACAAGACGGCGAGTTGCATCCCTTGCAGCAGGCGTTTGTCGATGCGCAGGCATTTCAGTGCGGCTTCTGCACCGCCGGCATGATCATGACGACGGCAACCTTCGACGAGGCGGCGCGTCGCGACCTGCCGCGCATGCTCAAAGGCAATCTCTGCCGCTGCACGGGCTATCAGAGCATCGTCGACGCGTTGGACGGCATCAAATCGGTCGAAGAGGATGTTGCCGGCAGCGTCTGCGGCGCCAGCCTCAGCAGCCCGTTCGCCAAGGCGATCGTGACGGGGCAGGCGCGCTACACGCTCGACGTGCCGCCAATGGAGAAGATGCTGCATTTGAAGGTGCTGCGCTCGCCGCATGCGCATGCCCGCATCAAATCCATCAAGCGCGACAAGGCGACCGCCGCTGCCGGGCGTCGTCGCCGTATTCACCTGGGAGGACGTGCCGCGCCGGCTTTACAGCACGGCGACGCACGAAGATCACCTCGTCGATCCGGACGATACTTACATTCTCGACAATGTCGTCCGCTTCGTCGGCCAGCGCGTTGCAGCGGTCGTCGCCGAAACCGAGGCTGCCGCGGAAGCAGCCTGCCGGCTGCTCGAGGTGGAATACGAGCTGCTTCCCGCCGTGTTCGATGCCGAAGCAGCTATGGCGCCGGGAGCGCCGGTGCTGCACGACAGAAGCGTCGCCTTCCACGACAACATCTACGTCGACATTCACGGCGAGCTCGGCAGCGTCGCTGAAGGTTTCAAGGCGGCCGACGCCATCCACGAGCGCACTTACTCGACCTCACGCGTACAGCACGTACATCTCGAAACGCACGGTTGCCTCGCCTGGCGAGGCGATGATCGCCGGCTGCACGTGCGCACGAGTTCGCAGGCGCCGTTCATCACCAAGCAGAAGCTTTGCTATCTGTTCGGGCTGTTCGATCGCGACGTGCATGTCTTCACCGAGCGCATCGGCGGCGGCTTTGGCGGCAAGCAGGAGATGATTTGCGAAGACCTGTGCGTGCTGGCCAGCTTGCGGACCGGCCGGCCGGTCATGTGGGAGTTCACGCGCGAGGAGCAGTTCATCGGCGCCACCACGCGTCACCCGATGAAGACGTATGTGAAGCTCGGCGCCAAGCGCGACGGCACGCTCACCGCAATCGAGGTGCGCGTCGTCTCCAACACCGGCGCCTATGGTGGACACGGCGGTGAGACGCTCGCAGCCGCGCTTGGCAGTCCGATCGCCGCCTACCGCTGCCTCAACAAGAAGGCCGACGGCTATGCGGTCTATACCAACATGGTCCCGGCCGGCGGGTTTCGCGGATATGGCGCCTCGCAGACGACCTTCGCCATCGAATGCGCCCTCGATGATCTTGCCCGGATGCTGGGCGTCAGCCCGTTCGAGATCCGGCGCAAGAACAAGATCCACGCTACCGACCGCATAGAGTCGATCTGGAAAGATCCGACCGACGTGGTGATGGGCAGCTACGGCATCGATCAGTGTCTCGATCACGTCGAGGAGGCGCTGGCGAGCGGGCGCGGCCTGGCTAAGCCCGCCGGCGAGGACTGGCTGGAGGGGAGCGGCGTCGCGCTCTCCATGCTGGAATCCGGGCCGCCTACCGAGCACAGATCAGGCGCCGAGATTCGGCTGCTGGCCGACGGCAGCTACCATCTCGCCGTCGGCTCGACCGAAATGGGCAATGGCTCGACCACCTCGCATCGGCAGCTCGCCGCGTCGGTCCTCGGCACGCGCGCGAGCCGCATTGCCATCATCAACGGCGATACCGACCGCACGCCGTACGACACCGGCACCTTCGCCAGCACCGGGACCGTCGTGGCGGGCGCTGCGGTCGAGAAGACCGCAGCGGCGATGCGCGACGTTCTCATCGACTTTGCCTGCCGCAAGTTTGGCTGGGAGTCCGCCGACTGCCGTTTGCAGGATGATTCAATCGTATGCGGCAACAGCAAGGTGACGCTCGTCGAGATCCATGCCCTGGGCGCCAGCGAGGGCGATCGTTTCGAGGTCAGGCGTAAGGCCTACCTCTCACCGCGCTCGGTCGGCTTCAATGTGCAAGGCATGCGCGTCGCCGTGCACCGCGTCACCGGCGAGATCAAAATCCTGCAGAGCGTGCACGCCGCCGACATCGGCCGGCTGATAAATCCCATGCAATGCCGCGGGCAGATCGACGGCGCGATTGCCATGGGCATCGGCTGGGCGCTGTACGAGAAGATGGTCTACGACGCCAATGGCGCGATGGTGAACCCGGCGCTGCGCGACTATCGCATTCCGACGTTCGCCGATCTGCCACGCAGCGAGGTCTATTTCGCCGACACTTACGACAGCGTCGGGCCCCTGGGGGCGAAGGCGCAAGGCGAGTGCGCGATCAACGCAGTGGCGCCGGCGATCGCCAATGCCGTCGCCAATGCGACCGGCATTCGCTTTGCGGATCTCCCGCTGACGCCCGATCGGATTTTCGAGAGGCTCGGCTGTCGACACGGGCCGCCGCCCAAGGGCTACCGCTAGGGGCCCACTACGGCGATGGCACACTGCCGGTTTCCAAGTCCGTCTCGGCATCCCGCAAAGCTGCGTCGCGCTTTTGATTAAGCTCCTCGATAGCTTCGCTGGTTTGCCGAGGAGACATAGTCGACCCGATTTTTCCGCTCGGCGGTAAAGGCGTTGTGATCGAGCTGCACCCGCCAGCGAGCAGGAGCGGTGCCAACCAAGCGGCCATCAGCATGCGCGGCTTGCGGACCCGAAATGGAGCTGAAACTGGTTGATTCTGGGCCAAGGAGCTTCGCCTCAGGCTAGCAAAACACTAGCGCGCAGACACAGCTTACAAGTGCGCTTGGTTTCTCTGATTTCAACAGCGACTGAACGGGATCGGCCAAAATTAGAGCGATCACAAACCATGGGAACAACCACAGTTGAGTATCCACCGTTGAGCTAGCCAATCCGATCGGTATTAGCGTCACGCTTAGGGCAAAGAGTCGCTGGCGCTCCTTAAGGTTTCGAAAAGACCAGGAGGCGGCGAGTTTGGCGGCGGATCGCGCGATAATGTAAAGGATCAATGCGGTTCCTATCAGTCCGGCGTCAATGACGAGGTCGCCATAGGCAAAATGGGTGCCCTTGCCAAAGGCCGCATAGCCGGACACACCGGCGCCGTTGCCAAACAGAACGTGGACGACGTATCGCCAAGTGCCTTCCCACCCGAGCGAGGACGGAAGCGAGAAAAACTGCAAGAGGTTGTCGCGCAGGACGCTTCGCTCGTGATCCACGAAGTATTGACTCATCGGGATAATGCCGCCGATGGCCGTGGGATTTGGCGTGGCGACGCTTGCGATATCCATGGTGCAACGGTAGTTCACTGTACAAAGTATCAAGGCGAGCGCGAATGCGCCGACACTGAGCGCTAAAGTCCGATACTCACGCCGGCAGGCGAGCACGCCGAACGACAGGACGGCAGCAACTCGTGCGGTGCGCGACGAACCCGCAACGAGAATAATCGGGACGGCTATGAGGGCTGCAATAGCGAGCTTGCGACGCCATCCATCGCGATCACGAGTCGTAAAAAGCATCAAAATCGGAATGGCCACGCAGACGTATGTAGAGAAATCGGCGGGGCCGTGAAATGTGGTTTTGAGCCGACAGTAGAAATATGTTCCGTAGTAGCTTTTCCAGGCGATCTCTTCGTTCACCAGGAAGGGGAAGGCTAGGGAAATGACCGCAAACGCCACCGTTACCACCGAGGCGATGAACAGGCCGTCTAGCAGGCGCTCTGCAGCGACTTCTCCGTGCCACTGGACGGCCATGAATACGAAAGCGACGAGAAGCCACGCCAATCCCGCCGCGATCATATGAGCGGCGATGACCTTGGCAATGTGGTTGTCCCCGCTCAAAGTGGACACGAGCAGTGGAACCAGAGACAGCGCGATTAACGCGAGGCCAGCGACAAGCTGCGGGTGGTTGAGAATGGCAGGCAATGCGCGACGGATATGAGTGCTTCCTTTGAACCACTCGGAATACGCAAGCCTTGCGGCAATACCGAGCAGCACGATGGAGCCAAATTCTCTGACGAACGGTGCATGAGGGAGTTCCGGGGCGACCATGAGGGTCAGGGAAACGGGCAGCGACAGAGCGGCTAATTCAAGGTTCCGCGCCGCGACAATCGCCGCAACGAAAGCGACTGCGGCGATGCAGGCATCGACGATGACGCTATCGGCTAGGTGTCCCCGGGTTCGCAGATAGGAAAGCACCAGATAGGCCACCGCAACGAAAAACAAGGTCGCGGTAAGAGCGACGACTTCGAGATTGCTGGTGCGAATATAGCCCTTGGCGCGCAGGGCCTGGGAAATTGGTACGCGCACAAGAGCGCGAGAAAATTCTGTCGGGTAACGGGTCATAGGGAGTTCGGCCCAAGGTCAAATACACAAAAGGTCTTCTGTAAAGCGAGGAGCGGACACAGTTGCGATGTTCAACTCGGTAGATCTAGCAATCCATCACCACAGAAAAAACTACAGAAAACTGGAATCGTCCTACCAAAAATAGCGGATAGGAGGATTTGTAACAGTGCCCGCGAACCTCAGGCAAGCACTGACCCGCGTGGCCGTTTCTCTAGCAGAAAGGTGATGCGCGAGGGCCACTCATGGCACGGAATCGCCGAGAATCGCTGTTCGCTACTTCCGCCGCGAGTTGGCAAGGTGGTGGCGGAAGGCTTCGAGGGTCGCCTTGCTGACATGGTGCTCGATGCCTTCCGCATCGGCGTCGGCGGTCTCCGCATCGACGCCGAGGGCGACGAGCAGGTCTCGGACGATTAGATGCCGTTCGCGTGAGACAGTGGCCACCTTGCGACCCTTGTCGGTCAAGAAGATCGACCGATACGGTTGGCTGGACACGAAGCCGTCGCGCTGCAGCCGCTGGATCGTGTTGTTGACGGTCGCCTTGGTGACGCCGAGCCGCTCCGACAGATCCACCAGTCGCGCTTCGCCCTTCTCTTCGATGAGGTCGGCGATGAGTTCGACATAGTCCTCCGCGAGTTCGGTCTGATGCGCGTCGCGCACGCGCCTGAAGCGCTCGGCCCGCCGTGCCGCTTCGCTGCCGTCGTTGTTCACGGGTGTCGTCGTTGGTTTGCGAATCATCCAGCCTCTTCTAATCGACGTTGCCGTTGACGGCAAAGTTAGTACAGGCTAACAAAGGGCGAGTGGGCTAATCGTGAGTGAGTCGGAGGGGCTGTGGGACGTAAACTGGCAATGAAGGCGGCGGCAGGGGTTGTCGCCATGGCAGGAATGAGCGAGCACGGCGTTGGCGCCGACAAATCGCAATACTCGCTATTCAATCCGACGCCTCGGGCGCAGATGCGCGAAATGACCACCGACCGTCCCGACACCACTGAAGTTCCCTTCACGGTCGACGCCGGCCACGTGCAGACCGAGAGCACGTTGTTCGGCTACACGAGATCGCGGCCCGACAGCGACGGGGCCGTCAGCGACGCCTACGAGTTTGCCTACACCAACGTGCGCATAGGCTTGACGAACGATGTGGAGCTGAGCCTCGTGTGGCAGCCGTACGGCATCGTACATACGCGGCAGGTCGATCCGGATCCCGTCCTGCGCCAGGATGGAATTGGCAGCGTCGACATCCGGGCCAAGATCAACCTGTGGGGCAATGACACGTTCGCGAAGGATGGCTCGGCGCTGGCGCTGCTGCCGATCGTGACAGTGCCGACCGACGACAACGGTATCGGCGTCTCCGACGTCGAGGGCGGACTGGTCGTGCCGTTGGCGCTGGCGTTGCCGCACGGGTTTGGGCTCGGAATCAACACCGGCGTCTTTGCCGTGCAGGACGAGGATGCAGCGGGGTATCACGCCGAGTATATTGCCACCACGGCGTTGTCCTACGAGTGGACGGATAAGTTCGGCACGTACGCGGAAGTCGTGGGCCTGTTCGGGGTCGACGATCCGCGCGGCGACATCTGCTTTGTCGGCACCGGGTGGACGTATGCCCTGACCGATGACGTGCAACTCGATGGCGGCGTGAACTTCGGCCTGACGGAGGCAGCGGACCGCTACAATCCGTTCGTTGGCCTTTCCATGCGCTACTAAATCGTCGAAGTTGCGCACCAAACAGAAAGGCCGGCGCATTCGGCATGCGCCGGCCTCCTGGCGTCGTCACAGGCAAATTTATCCGCGGCCCGTCAGGCGTTGATTGATCTCCTGCTGGGTCGGAATTCTCCCGTCGTGCGTCAGCTTGTCGATCAATCCCGGCAGGGCCTTCGACAGTTGCGTCAGGAGGTCGTCCTGGCTGCATCCGGCCTTGTCCGCCATTTGCGTCACCGTCTTCTTGCCGAGTGCGTCGCCGAGCTCGTCCGGCTGCACCGGCTTGTTCTGCCCGGTGCCGACCCATGATTTGACGACATCATCAAGGCCGGCTGCCTGTAGCTGTGCGAGCAATCCGCCGAGACCTGTATCCTGCGCCGCGCCACCGGCCTGCGCCTGCGACGCCTTCGGCATCGATGCTTGCTGCTGTTGCGGCGGCTGATTGCCCGCCTGCTTGCCCAGGAGGAGCTCCTGGAACACCGCCACCAGCGGCTGATTGCCGGTGCTTCCCTGGCTGCCTTGCGTGAACTGTTTCAGCGCCTCATCGAGCAGTCCCATGTCATTCTCCTCTCGGTGTTTACGTCGTTGAAACTCGTTACTGCTGGCTTAGTCTCTTGTTGCACTCGCTGTAGTAGCCGCCGCCTTCCTCGGTCCACTTCGGCTCGGCAATGCCGGCGGCCTTGTTGGCGCGGTACTGGTCGCGACACGTCAGCATGCGCGCCTTGCCGGCCGGCTGGCGCGCGTACTTCTTGGCAATGCCCGACGGGAAGAGAGATCCCATCGTCGGCAGCATGCTGCCGCTCCTCTTGGCAATCGTTGTCGGGCATCCGGCGGAGCGGAACTCGTTCCAGGTCATGGGCCCGAGCGTGCCGGCCGTCTTCGCCGCTTGGTAGCGCGCGCTGCATTCCTGCTGGCTTACCGCCGTAGCTTCAGCGGCTGGTGCGAGGCGTGCCGCTTCCTTCTTGACCGCCGGTTTTGGAGCCGCTGCCGTCTTGGCCACGCACCCGGTCTTGCGGAACTCGTTCCAGCTCATGCCGCCAAGCGTTCCAGCATCCTTCGCCGCTTTGAAATTGGCGCTGCATTCCTGCATGCTTGGCCCAGCCGCGGCCGTCGTCGGCATGATCTTCTCGGGCTTGGCCTTTTCGGTCTTGACCTTCTTGAGCGCCATCGACGCGCCCTCGCCGCACTCCGCCTTGCGAAAGTCGTTCCAACTCATGGTGCCGACCGAGCCGGCATCGTTGGCGGTTTTGTATTTCTCGCTGCATTGCTTCATCGTCAGCGCGCTCGCCGGCTGCGCGATTGCGAACGTCGCGAGCGCCGCCACTCCCGCCAACATTCCGTAGGCTCTCTTCGACATTGCGACCTCGCTCGTTGCTAGAGAAGCATGGACACTGATCATGTGCGGCGCGCGCTGCGCAACGAAAGCCAGAGGACAGCCTTTATCTTTGGCGAACGAAACGCAGACCTTTTTATCGCTCGTGCGTAGGTCGCCGCACGAAGGCGGAAAGGCTCGGCCGCGTGCAGCGGTCGAGCCCTGTTTTCTTTTGCATTTGCGCGCGATGGATAAGCGCGATGTCTTGCTAGTAGCCGAAGCTCTGCCGGAAAATGTCGTTGGCCGACGAGCCTCGGCTGACGACGCGCTGGCTGCCGCCACCACCGCCACCATCGTATCCGCGGCTGACAACGCGCCGGCCACTGCGGCGTGCCTTGGCCCGTCCGGTGTTCTCGGCATCGTTCAGTCGCTGCGCCATTTCCACCTGAGCCAGATGGTCGGAACCCTTGTCGATGGAGTTCCACTTGCCTTCCAGCGCTTGCGTGATGCGCTTCTCGTGGCCGTAAACGTCTTTCGCAGTAGTTACGTCACCCTCGTCGTCGACATGCGCCGTGAAATACGTGATGTGCACCGGGATGTGATGGTTGAGCGGCACACCGACCTCTTCCGGCTTGCCGTCGAGAAGCTCATCGACCTCTTTGACGCTCCAGCCCTTGTCGATGCCGAGCAGCGTTTCGGCAAGCCGCTGCGGGTTCTTCACGCGCACGCAGCCATGACTGAAGGTGCGCTGAGTGGAGCCGAAGAGGCCCTTGCTCTGGGTGTCGTGCATGTAGACGGAGTGCTTGTTGGGGAAGGTGAACTTCATGCGCCCGAGGGCATTGCCCGGCCCCGACGGCTGATAGACGTCGTAGTTGCGAATGTCGGCCTTGCCCCAGTTGACGCTGCTGGCCTTGACCTCGCGGCCGTTGCGCACGAGCTTCATGCCCTGGCGGTGGAAGTATCCGCCCCCGCGGGCGAGGCTGGGGAGTATCTCCTTCACCTTGATGCTTTCAGGAACGTTCCAGCGCGGGTGGAAGTAGATCGTCTCTAGATCCTGGGAAAAGATGGGCGTCTGCTTGTCCAACTCGCCGACGATGACGCGTTCCGAGTGCACCACCTGCCCGTGCTCGATAACGCTCACTGCATATTCCGGCACGTTCACCCAGACGTGCGTCTCGCCGAGATCTTGCGGCATCCAACGCCACTGTTCCATGTTGGCAAGCAAGGTGGTAGGCGAGACCTGCTTACCCTCGTTGAGCGCGCGGCGCGTCTTGGCGTTGATGACGCCGTTGGCGGGAGAGATATCGCGCTTCTCCTGGAAGGCCTTCACCACCTCGGCCAGTTCGTCGTCGTAAACTTCGACGGCTCCGTCGACGGCGTGAACGCCAAGGCGCTCGCGCACGAGTGCGATGTCCTTGTGCGTGGTTCCGGGATAGAGCTTGGAGCCCTTCGTCGGGATGGTGACATTCGTATGCACACCGCCGTCGCGGCGCGCCAGATACTGCTGGCGCAGCTTCTCAAATTGCGGATGCTGGGGATGCAGCGTGCGCAGGTATTCGCCGGGGGCGTTGCTGGCGGCGAGCTGTTCCATCACCAATAGTGGATGCCGCAGCGTCGGTTTGCGGTCGAGATAGGAGCTGAGCTGCGACGCCGGATCCTCGATGCGGCCCCCGCGCGCATAGCGAGCGTATTTGAGAGCGGCGAGGGAAAGTCCGAGTTCGGCGTTCGCGAGATCATTTTCCGAAAGCGGCGATCCTGACGCCGACGCACCTAGCACAGGTATGTCGAAGGCGCTCGCCTGCAGGCCCCAGTCGTCGGCGCGCTTGATCTCTTCGATGGCGGCGACCGCCTTCGGAGTCCAACCAGTCTTGGCGACCCACACCGGCTCGGTACGCGCGGCGTAGAACATCCAAAGCCCGTCGCGATCGGCCTGCGTCGTGCCTTCTGGCAGTGGTGCCAGAAGCTTGCGGCGGACCGACAGCAGCAGCGGCTGCTCGGACGACATGAAGGCCGGCGCCGCGGGCAGCTCGATAGGAGCGGCGGCCGCCGGGGCGACGAAGTTTATGCCCAGCGTAATCCCCGTGAAGAGGGCGGCGACACTGGCGGCGGGTTTGAACACGGGTTTCATCTCTGGGTTGGGAGGCATTGGAGCGCTCTCTGCTGCGACGGGTTCAAGTTGGGCGCGTTGGGCTTCCTCCGGCGTCAGCACGCCGGCGGCAGTGACGGCTTTGAGGACAAAATTGCGCGCACGCAGCGCGGCGTCGGCGTCGCGGTCGAGCCGCCGTGCTTCCGGCGCCTGCGGCAGTGCCACCAGCAGTGCGGCCTCGGCGTCGGAAAGCTTGTGCGGCTCCTTGCCGAAGTATCTGAGAGAGGCCGCACGCACGCCCTTGACGCGGCCACCGAAGGGGGCGAGGGCGAGATAGAGCCCGAGAATCTGTTGCTTGCTGAGCTGCCGCTCGAGTTGGAAGGCGCGGATGATCTGGCGCAACTTCACGGACGGCGTGCGCTTGTATTGATTGTCGAGCAGTCGCGCGACTTGCATGGTCAGCGTAGAGCCGCCACTGACGATGCGTTGATTCAAAATGAGGTCGCGGGCGGCGCGAGCGATGCCCAAGGGGTCCACGCCGAAGTGGGAGTAGAAGCGGCGGTCCTCGAAGGCGAACAGCATGGCGAGGTAGCGCTGATCGACTTGCTCGGGTGCCAAGACGATCGGGGCGAGGTCGGACTTCTGCGCCGCATGGTGTTGGGGCGATCCAGGGAGAAGGTAGGCAACCCTTTGCAGTGGCGGTGGCCCCATCTGCACCATGGCGACCTGCAGCCCCACCTGCACGACGATCGCGAGAAAAGCGCCGGCAAACGCGGCAAAGGCGACGTACCGGCCTATGCGCTTGAGCGCATCCGGATGGCGTACGCTGCCTGCCTCGGCATTTGCACTGGCTGCTGCACTGGCTGCCCCGGCAACCGCCTCAAGTCGGGAGCGCCTCTGCGCGGCGCCTCCGTCTTTTGGGCTCGACATTGCGTCCTCATCGACCGCTTCCACCCGGGCCCCCTCGTGACCGGGCCCCCTTGCCGCGACGCTCTCCCGTGGCAAGTTTCGGCATCAGCGACGATGTACTGAACGATCACAACCAAATCCGCCGAACCATGTTTACCGGGTACGAATGCGGTTCCCGCGATTTGAATCTTCCCCGATGCAACCCGGAATAACTGTTTCGGCCGATCGAAGTGGAATGCGCGCGGGCTCGTGCCGGCAACGATCGCAGCGAGTTCTCCGAGAGTGAGCTAGGGGCTCTGTTTGGCGAGGTGATCGAGGGCAACGCGCAGTTGGCCGCCGACTTCTTCGAGCGCGGCTTCCGCATCGGTAAGGTCGTAGCCCTGCAACAGCAGCACGGCGAGCTTAACGCTCCCGTTCGAGCGCTCGAGCGCTTCACGCACCTGGGATTGGCTTTGACCGGTGAGTTCCGCGACCATCCTCTCGCGCCGCTTGGCGAGCTTGGCATTGCTGGCCTGCACCTCGACCATCATGCCGCGGTAGATGCGCCCCAGCCGGATCATCACCAGCGTCGACAACAGATTGAGCGTGATGCGCTGGGCAGTGCCGGCGTTCATGCGGGTCGAGCCGGCAATCGGCTCGGGGCCTGTCGCCAGCAGGATCGGATGATCGGCGTCGACGAGCAGCGGTGTGCCTGCGTTGTTGGCGATGCCGACCGTCAGGCAGCCGCGTCGTCTGGCTTCGCGCATACACATCAAGGTGAACGGCGTCGTTCCGCTCGCTGCCGTGGCGATCAGAACGTCCGTGGCATCGACGCCGTGTTCATCGATGAGCTGGGCAGCACGCGCGACGTCGTCCTCGGCGCCTTCGACGGCCTGCGTCATCGCCTTCTCGCCGCCGGCTAGCAGCAGCAACAATCGTTCGGGCGGCCAACTGAAGGTCGGCATCAGCTCGGCGCCATCCTGCACGGCGAGCCGCCCCGAGGTGCCCGCACCCGCATAAATGAGACGCCCGTGCCGACGCAGCCGCGCCTCGATGGCGAGGGCCGCTCCCTCGATGGCCGGCGCAGCGGCGCGCACAGCGGCCACCGACGCCAATTGCCCCTCGATCATCGCATCCAGGATGTCGCCGGGTTGCCAGAGATCGATGTCCGCGTAGCGGGGGCTTAACCGTTCCGTATTCATGGGGGCAGCGTTGGCACTAAGTCATTTCCGCCACGTTATAGTAATGCCTACATAACGTAGATGCTCGGGAACGTGCAGCCAATGGTCGGGACGGCATTACTTCTTGGTATAGATGGAGGCGGAACCGCTTGCCGCGCCCGCGTGGCCGACCTTAACGGCGATATCCGCGGCGAGGCGACTGCCGGCCCCGCCAACATACGCTTCGGCATCAGGGAGAGCTTTGCGCAGGTGCTGCGGGCGACCGAGGAGGCGCTGGCGCAAGCCGGGCTGTCGCTCGAAGACGCCGATATCGTCGCCTGCCTGGCGCTGGCGGGCGCCAGCGAGCCGACGCAGCTTGCGGCGGCACGCGCCTATCATCTTCCGTTCAACCGCGCGATCTTCACCACCGACGCGCACGCTGCATGCGTCGGCGCGCACGGCGGCAAGGACGGCGGCATCATCATCGTCGGTACGGGGAGCGTGGGCTGGGGCATCGTCGGCGGGCGCGAATACCGCGTGGGCGGATGGGGCTTTCCCGTGTCCGACGAAGGCAGCGGCGCATGGATCGGCTGCGAGGTGGCGCGACGCGTGCTGTGGGCGTACGACGGCCGCCTGTCGTGGAGCGGCCTCTTGAAAAAGGTGCTGGAGCGTTTCGACGGCGATCCGCACGCTATCGTCCGCTGGATGGGCGCGGCGCGACCGCGCGACTTTGCCTCGCTGGCACCCCTGGTGATCGAGTATGCTGGACGCGACGACGCGGTGGCCCACGGGTTGATGCGCGGGGCCGCCGCGCAAATCGACGTGCTCGCCCAGCGATTGGCGGCGCTGGCTGTGCCGCAACTGGCGCTGGCCGGAGGCCTCGCCAAGAGCATCGAGCCGTGGCTGGCGGCGACGACGCAGGAGCATCTCGTCATCCCGCAAGGGGATGCATTGAGCGGGGCGCTGCAGATGGCGCGCGACGAGGCCAAGCGACTGGCGCTCGCGCGGTCCGCCGTCAATCATTGATAGGATCGGCCGGCCGAGTATGGGCAACGCGAAAGCACAGATGGCGCAAGAGCTGAGCGAGGCGCCGCTGGCCGTCTCGCGCCAGGCTGAGGCGCTGGCGCAGCCGCTGGCCGCGCTCGTGCAACGCCTCGAGCGCAGGTCGCCGCAAGTCGTCGTCACCTGTGCGCGCGGCAGCTCGGCGCACGCGGCAGCATTCGCCAAACACCTGATCGAGCGCTACGTGGGAATCCCGGTCGCGCCTGCGGCCCCGAGCATCGCCAGCATCTACGGGCAATCAATGCACCTCGAGGGGCAATTGGTGCTGTCCATCTCGCAGTCCGGCCGCAGCGACGATCTCATCGCCTTCACGAAAAGCGCCAGGGATGCCGGTGCCATCACCGTTGCCGTCGTCAACGTCGCGGACTCGCCGCTGGCCGAGACGTGCGACTTCGTCTTGCCTATCTGCGCCGGACCCGAGTTGAGTGTGGCGGCGACGAAAACGTTCATCGCCACGGTGGCGGCGCTTTCCCGGCTCACGGCCGGCTGGGCCAACAATCGCGCACTGACGGACGCCATCGCGCGGTTGCCGGGCCGCCTCGTCGATGCAGCGGCGCTCAATTGGAGCGCGGCGGTGCCGGCGGTCGCCAATGCGGCAAGTCTGGTGACCATAGGGCGCGGCTCGACGCTGGCCATCGCGCGCGAAGCCGCGCTCAAATTGAAGGAGACGTGCAATCGCCACGCCGAAGCCTTCAGCGGCGCTGAATTTCTCCACGGTCCGGTTTCGCTCGTGTCCTCACGCTATCCGATCTTGATGTTTATGCCGACGGATGCGGCGGCGCCGGGCATGCGCCAGCTTGCCGGAGAGTTGCGTCGCATGGGAACTGCGCTGTTCATCGCCGAGCATGGAGAGGCTGCCGCCAACCGGCTGCCGACGCTGCCCCCTGATCAACCCGAGACCGATGCGATCTGCCTCATCCAGAGCTTCTATGCCCTGGCCGTCGACGTCGCCCAGCAACTCGACATCGACGTCGACAGGCCGCGGCATCTCAGCAAGGTGACCAGCACGCTATGAGCGGAACGAACGGATCCGGTGCCCATGCCGTCGCCGCAAGCTGCATCTTCGACGGCGTCGCGGTCGTGCGCGATAGCGCCGTCATCATCGAGGGCGCGCATATCGTCGACGTGAAACCGTTCGGTGACGTGCCCGCTTCGATGCCCGTACGAGTTCTCCCGGGCGATACCTGGCTCGCGCCTGGGTTCATCGACGTGCAGGTCAACGGTGGCGGCGACGTGCTCTTCAACGACACGCCGACGGTGGAGGGCATCAATTCGATTGCCGCCGCACATCGGCGCTTCGGCACAACGGGCCTGTTGCCGACGCTGATCAGCGACACGTTCGACAAGATCCGCACCGCCATGCATGCCGCGCAGAAAGCGGCTGCTGGAAATCCAAGCGTGCTCGGCATCCACATCGAAGGGCCGTTCCTGTCGCCGGAGAAGCGCGGCGTGCATGACGCGGCCATGTTCCGCAAGCCCGATGCGCGCGACTTGGAGTTGCTGACGTCATGGCCGGCGGGCACGGTGCTGGTGACGCTGGCGCCCGAGCGCGTGCCCGAAGGCTTCATCGCCGAGTTGGCGCGTTGCGGTGTGAAGGTCTCACTCGGCCATTCGATGGCGACATACGCCGAGACCAAGGTGGCGCTCGCCGACGGGCTTACCGGCTTCACGCACCTGTTCAATGCCATGCGCCCGCTCGGCAGCCGCGATCCTGGCCCGATCGCCGCCGCTCTGGAATCGCCCTGCGCCTACATCGGCATGATCGTCGACGGCGAGCATGTCTCGGCGGAAATGCTGCGGCTTGCCCTGCGCGGGGAGGCGCGGCCCATGCTGGTGACCGATGCGATGCCCCCGGTCGGCGGACGCAAGCAGAGCTTCATGCTTCATGGGGAAGAGATGACCGTGCGCGACGGCCGTTGCACGAGAGCCGATGGTACGCTCGCAGGCGCGGCGCTGGATATGGCAACTGCGGTGCGCAACGCCGTGCGCGACTTGGGCGTGCCACTGACGAGCGCGCTGCGCTTTGCGTCGACCGAGCCGGCCGAGTTTCTTGGCCTCGGAACGATCCTGGGGCGGCTTGCGCCGGCGTTCCGCGCCGACATGGTGGCTTTCGATCCCGAACGCATCGAAGTGCTCGATACCTGGGTCGCCGGTCAGGCCGCCGACAAGAAGTAGCACGCAACGCTACGAAATGATCGTCCCGCACCAGAACGCGACATAGCACGCCGGCAATGGCCGCGACGTCATTGCCGTGCGCCATGGCCGTTACCTGCGCGGCTATGCCGACCGCTTCGTCGAGCTGTGCTCGTCCGATCTCACCGAGTCTGTGGTGCGCTCCAGAAATCGCGCCCAAGGGCGAGCTCGAGGTCGTCGACTAGGCACGTCGCCGGGTGCGCGACTTCGGCATGGCGAGCTCGATCCACACCGGCGCGTGATCGCTGGCGCCACTACGACCGCGCACCGCACGGTCGACGCCGGCCGCTTCGAGCCGCGCAGCGAGCGCCGGGCTGAGCAACAGATGGTCGATGCGCAAGCCGGCATCGCGCTCCCAGCGGTGGCGCAAGTAGTGCCAGAACGTATAGATGCGCTCGTCAGGATGCAGCTCGCGCAGTGCGTCCGTCCACCCCTGCTTGACGAGGCGTGCGTAGGCGGACCGGCTCTGCGGCTGGATAAGGGCGTCGTCATCCCACGATTTGGTCGGGTAGATGTCGATGTCGGTCGGGGCGACGTTGTAATCGCCGGCCAGCACTACGGGCACGTCCTCGCGCAGCAGGCTACGTGCGTGCGTGGTGAGCCGCTTGAGCCAGGCGAGTTTGTAGTCGAATTTCGGCCCAGGCTGCGGATTGCCGTTGGGCAGGTAGATGCAGCCGATGAGGATGCCGTTGACCGCGGCCTCGATGTAGCGCGCCTGTTGGTCGTCGGCATCGCCCGGCAGGGCCGTACGCGTGACGACCGGCTCGGCGCCGCGCGCCAGAATGGCGACCCCGTTCCACGTACGCTGCCCGCGCCACACGGAGGCGTAACCCGCTTTGGCCAGGGCCCGGGCCGGAAACGCATCGTCCGTGCACTTCAATTCCTGCAGGCAGACCACATCGGGTTTGGCCGTCTTCAGCCATTGCAGAAGGTTGGGCAGGCGGCGGTTGACGTTGTTGATGTTGAAGCTGGCGATCTTCATGCGCTTCAGGCGGCTCTCCAGATCAACTCGTGGAGTGTAGCAGACAGATGGTCCGGCGGGACGCGAGACGCAAGCGGCATGCGTGGGAACCGACAACGGGGACAGTGGGTTACAGGCAGACCTCAACAACGGAGTGCGTGCCATGCCGCGAGGAGCGACGTCGAAGTACACCAACAAGCAGGAGCGCAAGGCCGACCATATCGCCGAGGGCTACGAGAAGCGTGGCGTCAAGAAGAAGGAAGCCGAGCGGCGCGCCTGGGCGACGGTCAACAAGGACGACGCCGGCGGCAAGAACCCCGGCGGTTCGGGGCGCGGCAAACGCACCGGCAACCCGGCCGCCCACAAGGGCGGCATGCTTGGCGGCCGGGCTGCCGCGGCGCGTCCGGCATCCGCGCGTTCGGCATCGGCCAAAAAGGCGGCCGCGACCCGCAAGCGCCGCGGGCGCTAGTCGCTCGACCTAGTTGCTGCGGATATCCCGTTGTGGGGAGATGCGCCGCCACGTCATTTGACACAAGATGAAAACAGACAGGGGGCTATAAGCAAGGCCGACCCTCGTAACTTCGCAAGGTGCGCTAATGGCGGCAGCCCCGCTGGTCGTTTCGATCCCCCACTCGCTTGGCAAGGCGGAGGCGTTGCGCCGCTTGAAATCCGGACTAGACGGTTTGCCCCAGGCGGGCCTGCTGACGCTCGACCAACAGGCATGGACCGACAACCGCATGAGCTTTGCCGTGCGCGCGCTTGGCCAGTCGGTTCCGGGATCGCTCGAGGTGCACGACGATCTCGTGCGGCTCGAGGTCGTGCTGCCGGTCCTTTTGCAAAAGCTATGGGAGCCGTTGAAGACGGTGCTGCTCGGACGCGCCAAGCTGCTGCTCGAAAAGAAGTAAGCTCATGGCCGCCGCGCGCGGGCGCTAGTGAGGCTTACCGCCGTAGCCGCCACCGCCGCCACCGTACCCACCTGGGCGTCCGCCGAACCCGCCTCCGCCACGGATAATGATATCCATGCCGCGCGCGCCGCCCTCGCCGTAGTCTTCGGCAGGCTCCTCGTACTTCGGCGTGCGCTTGACGGTTTTGCGCGGCGGCGGATCGTCGTCGTTCGAAGCCTGGCGCTTTTTCTTCTTCTTCTTCGGCGTGTCGTCGTCGGCTTTTTGCGTTTTCGGCTTCGGCTTGGACGCATTCGCGCACGCCTTCGGCTCGGCGTCGGGGAACGCTGCATCGACCACCGCTGAGCGCGTCGTCGGCGGAACGGGCTCGATCTGCGGCGGCGTGTCGGCGACGAAGGGGAAGGCGACGTCGAAGTCGGCGGCGTCGCGGCCGGGCATGTCCTTCCAGTTGAGCGGCTTGCTGACCGCGCCGCCGCTGTCGACCTGGATAAGCTGACCCGGGCGATCGAGCACGTGGCAGACGTTTTTCGCCGAGGTTACCTCGACGCCGCCCTCGTGCAGCAGCAGCCAGGCGCTGTCGTCCGGCAGCACAAACACGTCGAAGATGGTGCCGCGAACGGTGATCGAGGCGTTGGGTGTGCGGATCAGATATGTCGGCTTGGAGGCGACGCCGGTGATGAAACGGAAGGCGCCCTTGGTCAGATCGAGAATGATCGACCCGGTCTTCTTGTCGCTGTCGTAGACGAACTTGTCGAGCACCATGCGCGCGCCCGGTCCGAGCGCGAGCTTGGTGTCGTCGTTGAGGCGGAATTCGCCGCGGCCGTCATCGCTGACTTCGATGACTTCGTCCTGGCGTACGACGTCGCCGATGGTGAGCTCCCGCTCCTCTTTGTCGAAGTCCGCCTTGACGATGCTGACGATGGTGCGCGCGTCGCCGATCTCCGTGCCCGACTCCGCGCCAGCCGCGATTGGCGCCAGCAGGGCGACGGCGACGACGATGGCGCCGGCGGTGGCACGCAATGAGAGGAGCGGAGCGGGCAATTCAGTCTCCCTAACAACGGGTCAATGGCCTGCATGCTAGCGCACCCGGCAGGTGGCTCCAACAGACGGCTTGTGACGTTACTAAGGATCAATGGTGACGAGCTTATGGATTTCCTCGTTCAGGAAGCCCGTAGCCGTCGGCCGGCGGACGCCCGGGATGACGGCGACGTCGAACAGCTCGGTCACGCCGCCTTCCAGCCTGATCCATTCGACGATGTCGCCGGAGCCGAGATTGACGACCTGGACACCGCACCAGGGCTCGGCGTCGCGCCGCTTGAGCTCGGCGTCGAGCGCCAGCCCGGAGAACGAGCCATCGCGCGGCAATGACAGGCCAACGACGGCGTGGCCGTTGTGAAACGCCAGACCGCGCAGGAAGCCGGGGCAGAAGGCGTGCGGCGCGAACGCCCCAGTGGCGATGTCCACGGTGCCGAGATGGCCGGTGCCGGAATTGAGAACCCAGAGCTTGCCGTCGAACCAGCGCGGCGAATGCGGCATCGACAGCTTCTCGGTGACGATGGCGTTGCTGGTGACATCGATGATGCAGCCGCCCTCGGCGCGCCGGTCGCGCCATCCGTTGACGACATCGCTTCTGCTCGTTGCCGTGACAAAGGCGGGCGCGCCGTCACGCATGGCGAGCCCATTGAGGTGGCAGCGGTCCTCGGCGGCGAGCTTGGAGATGAACGGCGGCTTCCAAAAGGGTCGGAAGCTGTGGGTGGCGCTGAGCGTCGCCAGGCACGAGTACAGCGTATTGACGAACACGATGCGTCCGTCCGCCATCACGCCGATGTCGTGGATGTCGATGTCGCCGGTGGTGTGGGCGACGCGCGGCACGTAATGGCGATCCGAACCGGGTGAATTGTAAGCCGGGCCGAGGACGTTCTCGAAACGCCAGACCTGAAACAAGGTGGCGACCACCAGGCGCTGGGGGTCGGCCCACAGCCCCATGGCGCGTGCCAGAAAGCGCTCGTGGAAGGAGACGCGCCGCTGCTCGTCGACGCCGACGAGGTAGAGCCGCCCCGACTGGTAGGACGTGAAGGCGAGGCTGACGTTGTTGCGCAGCAGCCAGTCGGCCATGCCGCGCGTGCATGAGATGTTGACCGCCCAAGAGGAACCTGCAGGAGCATTTGCGGCTGGGTCCGGCATGGCAGGCGACTCGGCCGTGTCAATCCTCTTGCCCGTCATTGCGTGTTGTTCCCTAGCTGCTGGAAGGCCGCGCCATCTGGTACCACGAGTTCGAGGACACCAATCAGCAGGTGACGGCGGCGTTCGGCGGCGGTCCCAACTTCAACGCCGCGGGCGCGGGTGTCGGGCGCGATACGGCGGCCGTCGGTGTCGGGTTCTTCGCCTACGCCGAGACGGGGGTCAGCTTCCAGGTCAACTATGACGCCCTGTTGCGCCAGGATTTCATCGGCCACACCGGCTCAGGACGCGTGAAGGTCGAATTCTGAGTGTGGCCGGAACGGCGAGGCGGTGCTCAACTCCCGTTGCGCCGACCTCCACAATGGCAAGGGCCGCTTTACCCAGCGGCCCTTGCTATTTTTTTACTCTCAGGCGGGCGCCTGGGCGCAACTGGAACATTGGAGCAAGGGCGGCGAGGTCAACCGACGGCAGGGTCTCGAAGCCCGGGCGGGCGAAGAGGTAGCCCTGCATCAGTGAGATGCCGAGACGATGCAGCACCAATGCCTCGCGCTCGCTTTCGACGCCTTCGGCGACGATTCTGATGCCCAGAAGATTGCCGACCGCAGCCATGGCGCCGACGATGGCTTGCCGCGCCCGATCGGCGTCGATATTGCGGATGAGCTGCATGTCCAGCTTGACGATGTCGGGCTGGAAATCGGCGAGCAAGTTGAGACCCGCATAGCCGGCGCCGAAATCGTCGATCGCCGTCTTGAAGCCTTCCTTGCGGTAGGTGGCGAAGATCGTCTTCAGATACTCAGCGTCGTGGACGCGCTCGTCCTCGGTCGTCTCGAAGATGATGTTTTCGATTGGAAAGCCGGTGCGGAGCGCCGCTTCTAGGGTCGTGCGCAGGCAGCGTGCCGGTTCATACACGGCGTTGGGCATGAAGTTGATGCTGAGCTTGGTCTGCATACCCAAAGCGGAAGCCAACTCCACGGCGCGCACGCGGCAGGCCTGGTCGAAGGCATAGCGGTTGTCGTCGTTGACGCGGGCGAGGATGTCGGCTGCGGGCTCGCCGGCCGTGCCGCGTACCAGCGCCTCGTAGGCGAAGATCGTGCGCTCGTTGACATCGACAATGGGCTGGAAGGCCATGGAGATGTCGAAGTCGAGGTGCGAGGCCGTGCAGCCTTGGCAGCCGAGGTCTTCCGTCGAGGTCATGCGGGTCTCCGGGTTGCGCGGAGACTAGCGGCAAAAACTTACCGGCTGGTGAGCCGGCGTCGGATTTTGAGCATGTGCCGTTGCAACCTACCGCGCGGGACGCAGCAGCGCCCGGATCTCGATATCGACCGCATCGCCGACGAGAAACGCATAGGCGGTCATATTGAAGTCGTTGCGGTTGATGCGCGTCTTGGCGCGAAACTCGCGGGCGCCGCCGGCGCCGGGCGGCTGCAGGGTCGAATGCAGGACAATCGGACGAGTGACGCCTTTGACCGTGATGTCGCCGACGATCTCGGCCGTCGTCGCGGTCTTGGGGCGGACGCTGCGGCTCTTGAAGAGCATCTGCGGATAGCGGGCGACGTCGAAGAAGTCAGCGCCGCGCAGCTCTCCCTGGGCCATGCTGGTGCTGGCGCGCAAGGTACGGGTGTCGATGACGGCGTCAACCTTGGTATTCTGCTGGGCGGCATCGTCGATCGAGGCCGAGCCGGAGACGGTGCTGAAACGGCCGATGCCGTTCGAAAGCGGCATGCTGTAGGAAAACAGCACTTCCGAGCGCGTTGTGTCGATGACGTAGGGGACGCCCTGGGCTAGGCCGGTGCCGGCCAGCATCGCGACAAACAGGGTAGCGACGGCGACGCGGGCGAGAACGAGCATGGCGGTCCCCCTATTTCGTGCCAATCTAGGGCTGGGCGACCCTTGGAGCTGGTGTCCTGTAGCATGGGCGTTGCCCGTACGACACAGGGGCCGAATTAATGGTGAGCGGGCTTCCCGCGGCCACGGACGTGCCCAATATTTGCGGTCAGAATCCATGATCGATTTGCTGGAGGCCCCCTATGCAGTTTGCACCGATCCCCGCCGCCGCGCTGCTGGCTCTCTTTATGCTGGCGACGCCCGCGTCGGCGTTCGATGTGCAGAATGGGGGCGGTCAGGCGGGCGGCTCGGCCAATCTTGCTCCTGAGGCATCCTCGGTCCCCGGCGTCAGCATCGATCAGGATCTGCGCGCCCAACTCGGCCTCGCCGACGATCGAAAGGACGCCGAGGCGGCCAAGTCGGGTCTGCAGTTCGGCGGCGGCGTGTTCTCCGGCGGCGCCATGACCAACCCGACGTCGATGGGCTACAACGACAGCCCATGGGTGGCCCCGCGGCAGAAGCCGGGCGCCAACTAACCTTCCACCCAAGGCCTAGCGCCAAGCTGCGGCTCGGTCGTATACCGCTCCGTCCGACGACGGAGTGCGCGCATGGCTGCCACCGAGGTTTGGAGCGGGGACTATCTCTGGCGGCAGCTGGAGAACGCGCTCCTCAACCCGATCCGCGCCTTTCGGTTGCGCTACCTGCCGCTGCTGATGGTCTACTTCGCCTACGGTGCGCTGGGCCTCATAGCCGTCGCCGAGAGCTTCTGGGTCAAGAAGGCGCTGACGCTCAGCCCCGCGCAACTCGCCGAGCTCGCCGTCTGGACCACCCTGCCGTGGACAGTGAAGATGGTGTTTGGCGTGCTGGTCGACAGCGTGCCGATCCTCGGCTCTCAGCGGCGTTCCTACGTGTTCATCGGCGCCGCCTTTATCGCTGCCGGACTGCTGCTGCTGGCCGGCGCGGCGGGTGGCTGGCTCACCTTCGCCAACCCCGAGAACCTCTACCGGCTCGGCGCCTTTTTCAGCGTGCTCGGCGTCGTCATCCAGGACGTTGCCGCCGATGCCATGAGCACGGAGGTCGTTGACCGCGAGAATGCTGACGGCACGCCGCGCGCCAAGGACGAAGTCGACCGCGAGCTCGGCATGGTGCAGGTGCTCGGGCGCCTTGCGTTGTCGCTCGGCATGTTCCTCGTTGCCGGGATCGCCGGCTGGATCGCCAGCATCTACAGCTACGAGACGGTGTTCCTCCTCGGGCTCATCATCCCGCTCATATCGCTAAGCGGCGCCCTGTTGATCACATTGCGGCCCGTCGAGCGCCGGCCGATCGACTGGCGCATTCTCGGCGGCGGCATCGCTTACGGCGCCTTCGTGCTGGCGCTCGCCTTCGCCAATATCCCCTACAATCAGGAGATCGTGTTCGTCGTCTCGATGGCGGTGGTGTGCGCCATGCTGTGGCGCGTCGTCGGCACGCTCGATGCAGCGACCCAGCGAACGATCTTCTATGCTGCGATCCTCATCTTCGTCTATCGCGCCATGCCGCTGGTCGGCCAGGGCTACACCTGGTTCACCATCGACGTGCTCGGGTTCGACGAAGCCTTCCAGGGCTTGCTGGCGCAGATCGGCGCCGGTCTGGCGCTGCTCGGCATGTGGCTCTTCTCCGATGCCATCACCCGCCGCCCCGTGGCGCAGGTGCTGTTGTGGCTGACGGTGATCACGACGGTGCTGTCGCTGCCGGCGTTCGGGCTGACGTTGGGGCTCGCCAACTGGACGGAGCAGGTGTTCGGTTTCGGCGCCCGCACCATTGCCATCATCGACACGGCGACGACGTCGCCGTTCGCGCAGCTCAGCATGATCCCGCTGCTTACGCTGATCGCCATCTATGCGCCGGCCGGGCACCGCGCCACGTGGTTTGCCCTGATGGCCTCGCTGATGAACCTGGCGCTGGTCGCCGGATCGCTGCAGACCAAATACTTGAATGAAATTTTCGTGGTCGGCCGAGGCCAGTACGAAAGTCTGCCGTATATCGTCGGCATCTGTCTCATTCTCGGATTTGTCGTGCCGCTGGCGGCGATATTCGCCTTCGGGCGGCGCCTGCAGTGATCCGCGTCAATGTCCTGGTGATGTTTCGCCGCGAGACTGCCGCCATCGCCATCAATGGGAGGCAGCGGCCATGAAGCCAACGACGACGTGGATCCTCATCGCCGACGGCGCGCACGCGCGCCTGTTTGCCAACTACGGTCCTGGCAAGGGCATCGAAGCGCTAGAAGCCATCAACGGCGACCACCGGCCCGACCACGAGCTGGTGCGCGACGGCCTCGGTCGCACGTTCGAGTCTTCCGGGTCTGCCGGCGAGATGCGCCACGCCATCGAGCCGCGCGTCGATCCGCATCGCGAGCTGAAGCGCGACTTCGCCAAGGAGCTGGCCGCGATGCTCGACAAGCGCCTCAGCGAGAAGGCGTACGACCGTCTCGTCATCGTCGCGCCGCCGAAGGCGCTGGGTGACCTGCGCGCGGCGCTGTCGGCGCACGTCAAGCCGCTGGTCTACGCGGAGCTCGACAAGGACCTCGTGAAGACTCCCACGGCGGAACTGCCGAACCACCTCGGCGCCGTCATGGCGATCTAACGCGCGGGACTTCGGCGCAATCGCGTTTGCCATTCCCCGCCGAGTGAGGCCTAGGCGGCTGCCGGTGACAGGAGCCTGTGGCGGGATGGCACTTGAGCGATTGGCGCAACAACGTTACGTTTCGCGCATGGTGTGGGGAGTTCAGCGTAGACATCGACGTATTGCCGCGGCCTTGGCGCTGCTCGGCGTAGCGTTCTATGCCCTGCTGCTCCCCGGTCACCTCACCTCGCAGTTCAACGCGCAGCTCTACAAGGCCGACGTCGGCATGTTCGCCGACACGATGTGCCTTTCCGGCGACCAGGGTTCGGCAAGCCCATGCCGGCGACGAGCTGTCCGATCTGCAAGGGCCTCGCCGCCTTCCAGATGGCGATGGTCCCGCCGGAGCTGGTGGCGCTGCCGGTCATGCCGCACGCGTCGGCCGTCATCGCCGCCGTGCGGGACGACGTCGCCAGGGCATCGATCCCGCCACCGCGCAGCCGCGGACCACCCCTCCACGCCTGAGTGACAGCTGCGCGGGTGATCGGCCGCATCGGCCGCCGCGCATGCCGCCGCTCATATCGCTTACGTCGCCGCACGCATCGCGCATGACGCGGATGCGTGCAGGAAAGCGTTGTCGTGGAGTTTGCGTACATGTTCCCAAGTCTCTGGAGGCCGCTCGCCTGGGCGACGGCCGTAGGCCTGATGGCGTCATCAGGTGCGTTTGCCCAATCAGAATGAGACGTTGCCGCTGCCGCCGGTGGTCGTCGAGCAGAGCGCCGTGCCGGCGCCTGCCAAGCCCGCCAAGAAGAAGACGGCAAAGGCGAAGCAATCATCGCCGTCCGCACCGGTCGCGGCCGCAGCGCCGCCGGACGCAGCAAGCGGTGAACCGCGCGTCGGGGCGCGCTCCGGTAGCCTCACCGTCCCCAACACCGCCGAGGCACGCGTCGAGATCGACCGCACTCCGGGCGGCGTCGAGCTCGTACCCGATACTGCCTATAAGCCGTCGACGCCCGCCGCCACCTTGAAGGATGCGCTCGACTACGTGCCGGGCGTCTTCGTGCAGCCGAAGTGGGGCGATGACTCGCGGCTGTCGATCCGCGGCTCGGGCCTGTCGCGCAACTTCCACGGCCGCGGCGTGCAGCTCATGATGGACGGCATCATTCCCATTTCGACCGCCGACGGGGCGAGCGACTTCCAGGAGATAGATCCGACCGCCTACCGCTACATCGAGGTCTACAAGGGTGCCAATGCGCTGCGCTTTGGCGCCAA
Source organism: uncultured Alphaproteobacteria bacterium (assembly GCA_963795225.1). Classification (GTDB taxonomy): domain Bacteria; phylum Pseudomonadota; class Alphaproteobacteria; order Rhizobiales; family Hyphomicrobiaceae; genus Hyphomicrobium_A. The sequence continues at coordinate 35,035 of CAWCHB010000024.1, forward strand.
CTCGCTGGGTGGCGCCATCAATTTCGTGATGCCGACGGGTTACGATGCCGATCTTTTCGGCGCGCGTGTCGACGTCGGCAGCTTCGGCTTCCACAAGCTGGCGGCGAGCTCCGGCGGCGTCGCTGGCCCCGCCGACTACTTCATCACCGGCACTTGGCAAGAGCAGGACGGATTTCGCGACCACTCGGATGGCGAAAGCGTGCGCGGCGCGATGAATCTCGGTTACCGGCTATCGCCTGACATGGAGACGCGCTTCTACATCAATGCCAATTACGTTCGCCAGCGCATACCCGGCGCAGTGACCAAGCAGGAAGCGCTGTCGAACCCGTCGGGTGCATTCGCACGGCCCGGGCTGGGCGGCACCGGCTTCGGCAACGACAACGTCGATCGCGACTATCAGCGCAATCTCGACACGGTCCGCGTCGCCAACCGTACAACAATCAGGGTGGCGCCGGGCACGGTTGTCGAGGTTGGTGGTTTCTACCTCGATCGCCATCTGGATCATCCGATCTTCAACGTCCTCGACAATCAGCACGACGAGATGGGTGGCTTTGCCCGCATCGTCGACGATGGCCTGATCGGCGGCTTCCGCAACCGCTTCGTCGCCGGCGTCAGCCGGCATGACGGTGACGTGCGCGCGCGCCAGTATCAGAACGTTCTCGGCCGGCGCGGGGTGCTCGCCGCGGACGCGATGCAAATATCGGAGAACACCGTCGTCTACGCAGAGAACTCGTTCTTCGTGCTACCCGACGTGGCGCTGGTGACGGGAGCCCAGTACGTGCGGGTAGCGCGCGAGGTGCAGGACGACTTTCTCTCCAACGGCAACCAATCGGGAGCAGCCGACTTCGAGTTCTGGAGCCCGAAGGGCGGCGTAGTATGGGACGTCACCAGCAACGCGCAGGTGTTCGGCAACATTTCGCGCAGCGGTGAAGCGCCGACGTTCGGCGAGATCACGCTCAACCCGGCGGCGACCATCAGCCTTAAAGTGCAGAGGGCGACAACTTACGAGATCGGCACGCGCGGCAGCGTGGACGGTTTCACCTGGGACCTCGCGCTCTATCGCGCCGACATCAAGAACGAGTTCCAGTGCCTGGCCGTCGGTGCCACCGGCTCGTGCACGCAAGTGAACCTCAACGACACCATTCATCAGGGTGTCGAAGTGGGGGGCGGCGCGCGGCTGTGGGAGGGCCTATGGGAGAGGAATGCGCGCAAGGATGCGATCTGGTTTAACGCGGCGTATACCTTCAGCGACTTCCGCTTCGACAATGACCCGGTGTTCGGCGACAACGAGTTGCCCGGCGCGCCGCGGCACTTCCTGAGGGCCGAGCTTCTCTATAAGCATCCCACCGGCGTTTATCTGGGGCCGAACGTGGAATGGGTGCCGCAGGCCTACTACGTCGACAGCGCCAACACGCTCGCTACCGAAGCCTATGCCCTGTGGGGCGCCAAGCTCGGCTTCGACGATGGCGGCCCGATCACCGCTTACATCGAAGGACGCAACCTTTCGGATGAGGCCTATATCAGCAGCGCCAGTATCGCCACCAAGGCGGACGCGACGAGCACGTTGTTCGAGCCTGGCAACGGGCGTGCGGTATATGCCGGCGTGCAAGTTCACTGGTGACGTAGAAGATGAGAAACATGACTGGGAGACAAGAAATGATGGTTGATCTTCGCGTCGTCGCCGGAGTGCTGCTCTGCCTGCTGACCGCGTGCTCGACGGCGTCGGCGCACGTGTCGCTGGAGGCCAAGCAGGCGAAGCTCGGAGCCGGCTACAAGGCGGTATTCAGCGTGCCGCACGGTTGCGAGGGTCAGCCGACCACCGAAGTCAGCATCGACATCCCCGAGGGTGTCATCGGGGTCAAGCCAATGCCGAAGGCAGGCTGGACGCTGGCGTTGCAGAAGGGTCCCTATGCACGCACCTACAAGTTCCATCACGGAGAGACGAAGAGTGAGGGTGTCAAGCGCGTGACCTGGAGCGGCGGCTCGCTGCCCGATGAGTACTTCGACCAGTTCGTGGTGTCGGCGTTCGTCGCGGGCGAGCTGCAGCCTGACTCAACCCTCTACTTTCCCGTGACGCAGAGGTGTGCCACCGGAGAGCTGCGCTGGAGCGAGATTCCGGCCGCGGGCCAGGATGCGCACAGTCTCGCTCATCCCGCGCCCATGCTGATGCTCGTGGGTGGAGATGATCACCACGCCCACGCGAAAACTGCGGCGACCGTCGGCGCCATCGAGATCGATGCGCCGTGGTCGCGGCCCGTCGCAAGCGCCGGCGGCAACGGTGCCGGCTATCTGAAGATCACCAACAACGGCACGGATGCCGACGTGCTGCTTGGCGCATCCTCCGACGTGGCCGACCGCGTCGAGGTGCACGAGACGGCGATCGACGACAAGGGTGTCGCTAGCATGAAGAAGCTCGACACGGTCGAGCTGAAGTCGGGTCAGAGCATAGAGCTGAAACCGGCGGGCATGCACATCATGTTCATCGGCCTGAAAGAGCCGTTGAAGGAGGGCGGTGTCGTCAAGGCGCAGCTCAAGTTCAAGAAAGCCGGCGACGTCGCGGTCGAGTTCGCGGTGAAGACGGCGGCTCCAGCCGCGGAGGCCGGGGGCCACGAGCACATGCACCACGACCACTGATATCAAGTTTGCGTTGTGTCATCCCGGCACTTGTTGCCGGGATCCAGCGATGCGACTTGGCGCGGGAGTTCGCGGATCGGCTGGATCCCGGCAACAAGTGCCCGGGATGACACTTTGCGGTGGTTTCTCAGCGGCAGATGAGCAGTGGCACCGAGCTGTGGGCGAGCACGCGCGTCGCTTGGCTGCCAAGAACGAATTTGGCGATGCCGCGCCGCCCGTGGGAGGCCATGACGATCAGGTCGCAATTGCGCGCCTTGGCCTCCTCGACGATGCCCTCGGACGCATATTGATCCTTCACGTGCACCGCATCGCAGGTGACGCCGAGGCGCACAGCCGCCTGCTGCACGCCGTCGAGCACCTTCTCGGCGTTGGCGGCGCTTGCCTTCTCGTACTCCTCGACGGGGAACGCCACGGCCCATTCGCCGGAGACCGCCGCCGTCCACGGCTCGGTCACGGTCACCGCCGTAACCGCCGAGCCGAGCGCTTTGGCCAGCGCCAGCCCCTGCTCGACAGCCCGTTGCGCCAGATCGGACCCATCGGTCGCAATCAGAATATGCGCGTACATAGGAACCTCCCGCATCTTAGCCTCGACGTTTCTAGCGCACAGACACTACGAAGCCACTATGCGCGTTGCGCCCTTGCCCAATCCGCATAGAGGCTTCACAACATAGACCAATAAGATCCAACCAGGATCATGGGCAGTATGCGAACGTTCGAGGGAATTGATGCGGCGCGCACTCGGCGGGGCGCTCCGCTGCGCGCGACGCTGAGGTTGCTGTTGGCGGCCGTCGCCTCGATTGCCGCCGTCAGCTGGGCTGTAGCCGTATCGAGCGAGGAGGTCGACACGGCCCTGATCGTCGCCATCGACGTTTCGAATTCGGTCGACGAGACACGCTACAAGCTGCAGATGGAAGGCATCGCCCAGGCGCTCGAAGACCCGGGGGTCATCGCGGCGATCGTCGGCGGCGCCAAGGGCGGCATCCTGTTCTCGCTCGTCACCTGGGCGGACCAGCCGACCTGGAACCTGCCGTGGATGCACATTGCTAGCGAGGCGGACGCCAAGGCCGTGGCCAAGAAGGTGCGCGCTTTGCCGCGCCAGAGTGGCGAGTTCACCTGCATGGCGCGCATGATGCGCGTCGTATCGGACAAGATCGTGCCGCAGATACCCGCGAAGGCAGCCAAGGTGGTGCTGGACATCTCGGGCGACGGCCGCGACAATTGCAACAGCCAGGAGCCGATCGAGCAGGTGCGCGACGAGCTGGTGAAGTACGGCGTCACCGTGAACGGGTTGCCCGTTCTGGTGGGCGGAGGACCCGAGATAGTGACGCCAGGCGCCGCGCCGTCGGCGCAGTCCTACCTGCCGGAGAAGCAGTCGGTCGATCTGCTGGAGCAGTGGTTCATCGACAAGGTGAAGGGCGGGCCTGGCTCCTTCGTGCTACCCGCCTACGGCTATTCCGACTTCGGCCGCGCCATCCGGCAGAAGTTCGTACTCGAGGTGAGCGACCACGGCGGCCGGGTGCGGCGCGCCTTCGCTGCCGCACGGCCGAACTTTTTCGCGCCCTGATCCCCGCGGCGCGAGCGATAGCTCAGAGATCCTGATAGTCGGCCGAGGCGCAGCGCCAGCTCTTGATTTGCCAGTTGGGGTGCTGCTCCGCCCACCTAGGCAAGTGCGGTTGGGCCCGGAAGAGGCAACCCTTGGCGTCGATGTGCGCCGCGAGCGGGACGCGGTAGTCCTTGCACACGCTCGGGTTGCTGATCAGGCAGGCCGAGATGACGATAGCTATCATGCGCGCGCTCCTCGACTCGGGTTGGCCGGCGTACCGGCGGTCCGGGACTATTAAAGGTGGGACGTGAGTGTCCGCCCCCCAACGAGCCTATACGAGCACCGGCCGCCGTTGGTTACAAGCTAACGCCCGCGGCATCCGCGCCCGTTGCGCCTCGTACCTTCGGTCAAGAAGTGAGGAGAATTTCGCCCTTGCCGATGGTCGCCAGGTCGCCGGCGTACTTGCGCACCACGTCAGAGAGCGGGCGAGGGGCTTGGGCACCGAGCCTCTCGCGCATGTAGCGCGACAGGACGCGCAGGATGACGAGTTCCTGCTTTCCGGTATCGGCGAATGTCGAAAGCATCTGCTCGACCGAAGGCCCGATCAGCGTTCCGCGACGGAGCAGCAGGCCGGGATCGGTGCCGAAGCCGAGTTCCGTCCAGATGGTGCCGCCGACCATGCGCGAGCCGGCGAAATTTCCGCACTTGCCGCGGATGAAAATGGTGCCGCGGCGCATGCGGTCGCCAGCGCGGTCGCCGGCATGCCCGTCGATGACGATGAGCCCGCCGGTCATCCCGAACTTGTCGCCGGGGCTGAGGCCGCCGACCTGACCTGCGGCCGAACCTTTGACGTAAACCTCGCCGCCGCTGATGCCCGATGCGAGTAGCGCGCCGGCGTCGCCGCGGATCTCCAGGCGCCCGCCGCGCATGTTGCGCCCGGCGCCGACGCCGACGTCGCCGTCGACGATGATGATGCCGTGATCCAGCTCGGCGCCGACGAAGTCGAGGCGCGTTGAGCCGCTTTCGATCCGCACCGTGTCGCCCGGCTTGCCCGAAACCGCGAACACGTCACCGACTGTCAGCGCGCTCTTCGTCGATCCGACGTTAAGCTTCAACACGTCGGCAAGGGGAATCGATGCCAGTCGCTTCGGCGTCAAGTGCGCCAGGTCGAGGCGCTGCTGGGGGGCCGCATTGAGGCGGAAAGTGAGACCGCTCATGGCAGCAGCTCCCGGAGCTTGTAGTGATGTGGGCCGAGCTTGCCGCCGTAGTTGCCGGCGGTGATGCGCGTCACGCCCTTGGCGGCGCCATTGTCGATGAGCGATTTGAGACCGGCGCGCATGGCGTCCGCGACGGACTTCGAGGTCAAGCCATCGATGACGATCTCGAGCACGCTGACGGTGTCGGGACCCAGCTCGGATTTGACGCGCCCGCGCAGCGTCGGGCAGAAGGCGTCGTTGGTCGAGGCGATGGCGCCCTTGTACTTGGAGCCGACTTTGGAACCGGAGCGGACGATGCCGCCGGGAAACGGCGTGATCACATCCGGCACGTTGCCGATGGCGTCGACGGCGCCCTCCGCAGCCGACAGCAGTCCGGCGCGGTCGTTGCCGAGAATGATCAAGTTGCCGCCGCCAACTGCATCCGTAACGAGGCCCGTCGTCTCCTCGATGACGAACTCGCCGTCCATCACCGGCACCCGCCAGTACCGCTTCTTGCCGAGCCGCTTGGCCGTCTGGAAGCCGTCGCCGAAGAAACGCGGACCTTGGCCGAGACCGATTTGCTTGTCGGATTCGACGCCGGCGTAGCAGGCAGAGCCGGGACTGGTCAGCACGCATTGGCCAACGCGGGTCTTGAGCTGCGGACCTACCGACTCGGGCGAAAAACCGAACAACAGCACCCGCACGCCGGGCCGACCGTCGGGCGTCTCCTCCGGCTTCAACTCGCGGTCGATGCCGACTTCGGCGCCGGCGCCGATCACGGAGGTGCCAAAGCCGCTCATAGTCACCGCCGCCTGGCGCGCCCAACGGATGCTGTCGGCGGTGATGACCACGCCGGTGGCGCTCATGCCGAAGGCTTCGGCGAAGGTGTCGTCGATCGAAATGCCGCCTGCCTTCATGACGTCGCCCTGGCCTTCGTCGGTTGCACGATGATCTCGCCGCGGCCGCCGTCGATGATCTCCTCGTCGCTCAGCGCGAAGTTCTCCATGCGCACGGTATGGTAGCGATCGAAGTAGTCTTTGAGCGGCTTTTCGATCGACCGGTTGTACTCGGGCCGGGCAACGTGCGTGGCGCCGTTGACGACCTTGATCACCTTGCCGTCGCGCACGATGAGCTCGCCGTTCTTGAAAACGTACTCGGGCGTCGTGAACATCGTCTCGCGATTGCTGTCGTCCTTGTAGACGGTGATGTCCGCCTTGGCGCCGGGGCCTATGTGACCGATGTCCTTGAGGCCGAGGCTGCGGGCCGGGCCAGCGCGCGTCAGGATGGCGATCTCATACAGCGAGTACTCGCGGTCCAGCATCGGCAGCGTCGAATATTTCAAGGCTTCCTGATTGACCCGGTGCAGCGTCTCGCGACGGAAGTCGCGGTCCATGAGCAGGCGGATCAAGTGCGGATAGGTGTAGAATGGCGCGCCGTTCGGATGGTCGGTGGTAAGGAAGACGCGCCAGGGATCCTCGCACAGCAGGAACGTCTCGAGGCCGATTGCCCACTGCAGTGCGTGCACGTAGCTCTTGTCGCGATAGCGGAACGGAACGACGCCGCAGCCGGCATCGCACTCGATATCCATGATGACCGAACGTTTCGGGTCGGCGTTCTTGGCGCCATTGTACTGGCGCATGCTGTCGCCGGAGGCGGTGCATGTCTGCCCGAACATGACCTGGCCGACGTCGATGGAGATGTGCGGGTACTTCTTGAGAAGGTCGGCGATTTGCACGGCGCCCGACGAAAAGTGACGGTCGCCCTCGGTGCCGTAGCTATGGAACTGAATGTGCGTGAGGTGCAGCGGCAGGCCGTCCGTCGCGCGGATGGTGGCGAGCGTCGTTTCGACGTTGCCGGGAATGCCGAGGTTGCAGCCGTGCACGTGCAGCGGATGCGTAACGCCGAGCTCCAGCAGGCCGCGCGCCAGCGTGAGGATGATCTCGCGCGGGGTGATGCCGTAGTAGACATGCTTCTCGTCGAGGTCGAGCTTGCGCTGGTTGAACTTGAAGGCGCTGATGCCGCCTGGGTTCACCACCTTCATGGCGATGGCCTGCGCGGCGTGCATCGTCCACGCCATGTAGTCCTTGATGAACTCGAAGTCGCGTTTCTCGGCCATGGCGCGCAATAGGAAATCGTCGCTGCCGAGCATGACGAAAGCGCCCTTGTCGAGCAGCGGTGTGTCGGCCAACTCCATGTGCGCCTGGCGCGCATTGGCGGGCAGCATCGCCGGCTCGAAGCAGGCCGTGTAGCCCATCTCCGCGTAGCGGTAGCCCGTGATCATGGTCGATGGCAGCGCGTGGCCGGTGCCGGCGCGCGTCAGCGCCGTGTGGGCGACTTCATCCTTCTCGTGATCCTCCGGCATCAGCGTGCGAGCGATCGTCACCTTGCCGCCGCCGATGTGCGTGTGCGGGTCGATGGCGCCGGCCATGACCACGCGACCGCGCACGTCGTATTCCTTGTCGACGCGCGCCTCCGGGGCAGCCGGAACGATGCGGCCGTCGACGACATAGATGTCGCGAACCTCGCCGTTGACGTGGTTTGCGGGGTCGTAGACCTTGCCGCCGGTCAGCTTGATCATCATCGCGCAGGGCTCACGTTCACAGGGCGGCTTCGATGGCGGCCAGGACCGCGGCGGCACTCGGCAACTGCGACCGGCCGAGGTTCTTCATGGGGAGGGAAACGACGTTGTCGCAGCGGACCATCTGGCCGGTGTGGTCGATGCCCGGCGTGCCGACGGGGATATAAACCGAAGGCGGCTGTGCCATGCGCACGCCCGGCGTCCCCAGAACGATGCTCGGCAACTTCGTCTGCGGCAGCCCGATGTCGGTGCCGATCGAAGCAACCCAGAGAAGTAGGTCGCCTTCGCCTTCGGTCAGCATGCGGCTGACGTTGTAGCGATAGGAATCGTATTCGGGCTTGCCGTTGGCGAAGCTGACGCGCAGCGGGAAGCCGGTCTGCCAGGTGCAGGTCGACGCAGCGCTGGGGGCGCCCTCATTGCCGCCGAGCGAAAGTCCGGCAAAGCGCGTGTGCAGGTTGAGCTCGCGCACGACCTCGGTCATCAGGTGCACGGTGAGATCGGCTTGCGGCATGCTCAATGCCGGTGGGGCCCACACCATGACCCCGTACTTAGCCTTCTTGCACTTTTCGGCGACGGCATCGATGGCGGAGAACGGCACACCCGCAATCTCGTGCACCGGTGCGCTGGCGGCGCCCCGCTTGGCGCTGCTCGGCAGAATCGCCGCCAGAATGCCGCTGCGCTTTGCCGGCGGTGCCTCTGGCGCCTCCGGCGCGGGAACGTGGAAGCCACGCACGCGGGCCGAGATGGCGGCGAGGACGTCGGGGATACGGTCCTTGGGGACGGGAAGCGTAATGACTTCTTCGATGCGTGGACCGACGGCTGCCGAGGTGTCGAGGCCCTCGCCGATGAAGACGACAGTGCGCTTGCTGGCGAGGCTTTCGAACATCGTGTGCGGGTTGGTAACGATGCGATCGAAGAAGCGGCCGTGCAGCTTGTGAACGTCGGTGCCGACGATGAGCAGCAGGTCGGCGCGATTGCGCACCTCGGTGAGCGTCGACATGATCCAGCCGCTCGTCTGCACGACGCGGAAGTTGCGATACTGGCCCTCGCTAAGTGCATGGTCGAGCACGCCGCAGGTGCGGTCGGCGATCGACAGGACGGCGCGGGCGCCGGCGACATCGCTGGCCATGCCGCCGTACAGCGGGAGTTTCGCACCACGGATGAGACCGGCAGCGGCCTTCACAGCCTCCTCGAAGCTAACCTCTTTTTCGTCAACCAGCGGCTTGGCCGCGGGCAGCGGGCGCTGGAAGCCGGCAGTGGCGCGCGGGCAGCCGTTGCTGACCTTGAGGGTCGATCCGGTGCGGGTGACTTGCAGGTCGTCGCACAAAAGTCCGCAGAAGGGGCAGGTGACGTTGTCGTAGGTGTGGGAAGCGCCGTGCTCACCCGTACGATCACCCTCGGCTTGTGCGGTCATGCGGTGCAGTCTCCTTCGCGCGGGCCGCAAGTAAGCACGGACGCCCCGGCAAAACAACAGCGGTTCGAATGCGGCGGTTTGCCGGGGATGGCGCCGATTGCGAAGGCCTTTTGGCGCCACTATGGTCTCGCCCGAGGCGCGCTAAAAAAACCGATACCGGAGGAAGCCTAATGGTGAGAGCTGTTGCGCTGGGGCTGGCTGTGCTGGCCCTGTTCCCGACCCTTGCGTCCGCTCACGGTCCCTCGCGTCAGAAGGTGACGGAGACCGTCGAAATCAATGCGCCCGCCGACAAGGTCTGGGCCGTGATCGGTAACTTCCAGGACATGAGCTGGCACCCGGCCGTGGCCAAGCTGGAGGGGTCCGGAGGCAACGACGCCAATGCAACCCGCACCCTGACGCTGACCTCAGGCGGAACGATCGACGAGAAGCTCCTCGCCAACGACGCGGCCAAGAAGATCTACAAGTACGAGATCACCAAGGTGGACCCGAAGGTCTTGCCGGTGAACAACTATTCCTCGAGCCTCAGCGTCAAGGGCGAAGGCGACAAGTCGACGGTCGAGTGGAAAGGCGCGTTCTACCGTGGGTTCATGAACAACGATCCGCCCCCGGAGTTGAACGATGAGGCGGCGGTGAAGGCCGTGAAGGGCGTTTATCGCGGCGGCCTCGACGCGCTGAAGGCAAAGGTCGAAGCAGGCGGCTGACGCCGCCCCAAAACCCGATGGCACTCATCAAACGACTGATGATCCTATCGATGGCGGCGATGCTGGGAGGCATCGGCGCCCCGGCCGGACTGTCTGCCGATCCCGCGACGGTGAGCGAAGCCTTTGTCACCAACCAGAATGGCGACTCGCTGACGATCGTGTCGCTGGCCGACATGAAGCCGCAGGCGGAGATCGCCATCGGCGGCAAGCCGGCGGGCGTCGCCATGTCGCCCGACGGCAGGCGCGCCTACCTGACGTCGCCCGACAGCAAAGAGCTCGTCATCGTTGACGCAGCGGCGCGCGAGGTGACTGGGCGGCTGAAGGTGGGGGAAGGTCCGCTGGGTATCGCCGTCCATCCGACGAACGGCCGCGTCTACGTCGCCGACTGGTTCACGCACAAAATCTCCGTCATCGATCCGTCGGTGCCGAAGGTGATCGCCGAGATCGCCGTCGGCGAGTCGCCATCGGGCCTCGCGGTGAGTCCCGACGGCAAGCTGCTGCTGAGCGCCGACCGGGACAGCGACGCGGTGTCGATCATCGATGCTCAGGCGAACACGCGGATCGGCACGGTGTCTGTCGGCAAGCGGCCCTTCGGCATTACCATCGATGCCAAGGGCGAGCGGGCTTACACGGCGAATGTCGCCAGCGACGACATGAGCGTCGTCGACATTGCCTCCGGCAAATTGGTCGCCAACGTGCCGGTCGGCCATCGACCCTATGCGGTGGCGCTGGCCGGACAGCACGCCTTCGTGACCAACCAGTATGCGAGCACGGTGAGCGTCATCGACATCGGCGCTCTCAAGGTCGTGAAGACCATCGACGTCGGTGATCACCCGGAAGGGATCGAGGCCGACCCGAGCGGCGCCAACGTCTACGTCGCCTGCTGGTTCGACAACGTGCTGATGCGTATCGACACGGCGACGATGGCGGTGTCCGGCGAGGCCGCAGTCGGGGATGGGCCGCGGGCTTTCGGCCGGTTTCTGCGCTGAACCACCGTCCGTGCGCTGACGGATCTTGCGCTGCAGCGTCCGTGCAGCCGTAAACCGCATGACCAATCGTTAAGGTGCCGGCTGTTTACGCGAGCGCGCTTCCAAGGGTAGAACGGGCGGCAATAAAGGCAATAAAGTTACATAGCGTGGCAACCGTCCTAGGAAGGAAGCGTTATTATGCGGTTCTATGGTTTGAGTGGCGTCGTCCTCGCCGTCTCTCTTGTGCTGGGGTCTCAGGCCGTGAGTGCAGCCGACGCGCCAAAGGCGCCCGATGCAACAACAGGTCAACCGAAGGCGACCGACCTCATCTTCGAGCGCAAGCATATTGCGAAGATCGAGGCCGGCAAACAAATCGACTACAAGTTCAAGCGGACCGCCAGCGACGAGAAGATTCTCGGTCAGAGTTTCAGCGACGACATCACGCTGAAGGTCACCGGCGACACGCCGGACGGCAATAAAGACCTGACCTTGCAGATCTACACGGGCGATCGCGCGCGCGACCTGCAGAAGCTGGAGAAGTACAGCATCAACCCGGTCTTCGCCGTGTTCTTCTCGCAGGCCACCTCTACCTTCAGTCACCTCGCCGGCGGCCAGGTAAACTACCTGCAGCGCAGCTTCACCGATGGCTGGTTGAAGGCCAAGGTCGAGCCGATCAAAGTCGACTACAACGGCAAGAAGATCGACGCATACCGCATCTCCATGACGCCCTACGTGGGCGACAAGTTCGAATCCAAAATGCAGGGTTGGGAAGGCGCCAAGTACGACGTCATCGTCAGCGAGCAGGTGCCGGGGGAAATCGTCGACATGCTGGCGACCTATCACAACCGCTATCCGCCGGCGCTGCTGAAGCTCACGGAGCGCACGACGCTCGCTGGCGTCACAGGATTGGAGGACCCCAAATGATGAAGCTATCGATTTCAGGCATCTTGGCGGCCGCAATCCTGGCGGCGTCGGTCGCGAGCAGCAGCGCCGTGGAGCTGCCGCCCAATGACTATCCGACCAATGCCCGCGCCGACTATGTCTTTGCCTGCATGCAGACGAACGGCCAGAACCGCGTATCGCTCGACAAGTGTTCTTGCTCGATCGACGCCATTGCAGCGCTGCTGCCGTACGCGGACTACGAGGCGGCCGAGACGATCATGTCGGTGCGCCAGAAGGGCGGCGAGAGCGTTGCCATGTTCAACAGCTTCGCGCCGCTGCTGGAGAAGGTGAAGAACCTCAAGCGTGCGCAGGTCGAAGCGGAGCTTCGCTGCTTCTGAGGGGCGGAGCCTCGCTGCTTCTAAGGCGCGGAGCTTCGCTGCTTCTAGGAAGCACCTCTCGCAACAGGCGCGAGTTCACCTTCTATCTCCCTCCCCCTTGATGGGGGAGGGTCGGGGTGGGGGTGGTGCATCACGTTCGAAGTAGTGGACACCCCCCTCCCCACCCTCCCCCGCAAGGGGGGAGGGAGAAGCGGGATGGTTTTCGGCTCAGGAGGCTTTGCCGGCGGACGTCGCCGTGAACACCTTGCCGTCGGTGTCCTTCGCCGTCACCTCGATGATGTCGTCAGCGCCCGGAGCGAAGGTAAAGCGGAAGTGCGGGTTCTCCGAGATCGAGATGCCGCCTTCCATCTTGAAGACGAGTGCGCCGCCGCGCTTCACATCCATTTCCTGCACGAATTTCGCCGGCGTGTACTCGCGTGTCAGCTGATCCATCTGCATGCCCGTGTAGTTCGGGTGGCGGATCATCACCTGCGCTTCGCGTGTCGGCGGCGTGCGGTTCTTCATCTCGGGGTCGTCGAAGGTGCGCACCTGCATCTTGCCGAGATTGGCGAGTGCCTCGTCGGCGTCCTTCGAAGCGGCGGCCGAGCAGCCGCCGGAGGCTTTGACGAACTTCGTCGCCATGTGCAGCTTGCCGTCGGCGGTTTCGACCACGGCGCGGACGTTCGAATACATGTCGATGCGCACGCGCGTCGACAGCATGCGTTCGCCGTTGCCGGCCGCCTCGCCGAAGGTGAACGTCGCCGCTACCGGCGCCGGGTTCTTGTCGATAATCAGCGTCAGGCTCTTCACATCGCCCGAGCTCGCAGGAATGCGCATGGTGAGCGGCACCGTGGCGGCATCTTCGGCTCGATAGGGCGCATCGAGCGTCACCGTGGTGTCCTCGACGATCTCGCGGTTGTCGAACACATCGCGGCGGATGTCATTCCAGACGTCGTCGGTAGCGCTGGCCGGGACAACGAGGACCACGGCGAGAGCGGCTGCCAGGGCGAGGGAGAAGCTTCGCGGACGCATCGTTTGCATTCTTGTTTCCTCCAGAGGGCAGCGCGGCGCGGCGTGCCTACTCCCATTCCAATTCGGCGAACGCCGCCGAAACGTTTCGTGCATGGTACTCTTTGAAGAGGACCCACGCATCTTTTTCGGATAGTCCGGCTGTCTGTGCCGCCTCCGCCAGTGTTTTCCCTTGCTTAATCATGGCGCGCACGTCTTCGGCGATCTTGTCGAGGTACCGTTGCTCGGCAGCGAGCGCAGAGGGCCACTGCATCGACGCGGGGCCGTGTCCCGGCACCGCAACTTTAACATCCGTGCGCCCTGCGAGGTTCTTGATGAGGCTGAGCCAGCCGCGGATCGAGCCGTCGAGCGCGGGCACGTGCTTGGCGAACAACAAATCGCCGAGGAACATGGTGCCGGTTTTCTCGTCGAGCACCGTCACGTCGTTGTCGGTGTGGGCTGTGGGGTGGGCTTCGATAAGCAACTTGCGGTCGCCGAGATCGACTTCGAGGCGGTCCTTGACGAGCTCGGTCGGCGGCACGATGCGTGTGCCGTCGAAGGCCGCGCCCAGCAGTTCCTTGTTGATGGCAAGATAGCGCTCGGCCCGCGCCGCTAGCGCGCGCGGCAGCTTTGCATGGCCGACGAACGTCGGGTTCTCGCTTTGAAACGCGACGTTGCCGAAGACGTGGTCGGGATGCATGTGGGTGTTGATCACGTACTTGATCGGTAGCTTCGTGCGCGCCCGCACCGCCGCCAAAAGCTGCGCGCCGACCTGCGGACTGCCGCCCGTATCGACGACGGCGACACCATCGCGCCCGATGACGAAACCCGCGTTCGAAGTGTCGCCGGAATTGCGCGGGGTGAAGATCTCGTAGCGGCCCTGGTGGACAAAAACACCTGGGGCAACCTCACTGACGGGGAGGGGTATTTGAGGGTGGGTTTGCGCTCCGCAAACGCTTGCCGCGCACACCCAAAGCAAGCCTGACAGTAACGCTGTAACATTCGGGAAGACTTCCCGAATTCGGCTTCCAAGAGGTGGACGTCGGGGCATGTTATTCCCTCTTCTAGCTACTCGAAGCATATGCGCACGATCGATCACGCGAACGAGACCGCTCCGTGATAGCCGTCAGCCCCGTGTGACAGGGCTGCCGCATCAACGGTCGTGTGCAGGACGGTGAGGCGCGCGTCTTCGATCAGCGCTCCCTGCTCCACTTATTCAGTGAAATCGGCCAATCTTCAGAAGGTTGTCGTGCGCCGCAACATTCGATTGTGCGGCGCACAAAACCGCGATGAAACAACGAGAGATTTACGTCAACCATCTTGTCCTATTCACGGACGCGTGAATTTTCGTTACCAGCCCGGCTTGCAGACGGGAAAAAAAAGTGCGTAGATGTGCCGCGGTGTGACACGGCATCAGGGCTGACTGGCATCTCGTCAGCATAGCTCGGTCGATCGTCCAGGGACCAAGAAGGGGTAAACCCCGATCCCAATACTTAGGGTGTGAGGCGCTGCTGTTCACCACCGCTTTGCAAGCGTGGCAAGAACCTTAAAATGGAGGAAGCGCAATGCGCAAAAGCGTATTCGCAGGTGCTTTGGTTGCGACGGCTGCCCTCGCGGCACCGGCGTTGGCCAATGATAGCGTCGTTAAGTGTATCGCTGACAACAATAACTGGTGCATGCAGCAGGGCAACTACGCTGCTACCCGTTATTCGACCCTCGACCAGATCAACACGAAGAACGTCGGCAGCATGAAGGTTGCTTGGACGTTCTCGACCGGCGTGCTGCGCGGTCACGAGGGTTCGCCCCTCGTTATCGGCAACATGATGTATCTCCACACTCCGTTCCCGAACATCGTGTACGCCCTCAACCTCGATGACGAGAACAAGATCGTTTGGAAGTACGAGCCCAAGCAGGATCCGTCCGTGATCCCAGTTATGTGCTGCGACACCGTCAACCGCGGTCTGCAGTATGCCGATGGCAAGCTCTTCCTTCACCAGGCTGACACCACTCTCGTTGCTCTCGATGCCAAGTCCGGCAAAGAGGTTTGGAAGGCCGTCAACGGCGATCCGAAGCGCGGCGAGACCGGCACGGGTGCTGCGATCGTCATCGGCAACGTCGTGATGATCGGTGTGTCGGGTGCCGAGTTCGGCGTCCGCTGCTTCTGGACCGGTTACGACACCGAAAGCGGCAAGATGCTGTACCGCGGCTATTCGATGGGCCCGGATTCGGACATCCTGTTCGACCCCGAGAAGACGATGTCTCTCGGCAAGCCGGTCGGTAAGGACAGCTCGCTCAAGACTTGGACTGGCGACCAGTGGAAGCTGGGCGGCGGCTCGATCTGGGGCTGGTATGCCTGGGATCCCAAGCTGAACCTCGTCTACTACGGCACGGGCAACCCGTCGACGTGGAACCCGGCTCAGCGCGCTGGACCCGATGGCAAGCAGATCGACCAGAAGTGGTCGATGTCCATCATCGCTCGTAACCCTGAGACTGGCATGGCCGCTTGGGCATACCAGATGACCCCGTTCGACGAGTGGGACTTCGACGGCGTCAACGAGATGATTCTCGTCGACGGCATGGACGTCAAAGGCTCCAAGCACGACGTGCTCGTTCACTTCGACCGCAACGGTCTTGGCTACACGATGGACCGCAAGTCGGGTCTGCCGCTCGTCGCCGAGAAGTATGACCCCGTCGTCAACTGGACGACTGGCGTCGATCTCGACCCCAAGAGTGCAACGTATGGCCGTCCGGCCGTCGTCGCCTCTAAGTCGACCTTCCTGAACGGCCAGGACGTCAACACTGTCGACGTCTGCCCGGCCGCTCTGGGCACCAAAGACCAGCAGCCTGCTGCTTACTCGCCGCTGACGAAGCTCTTCTACGTGCCGACGAACCACGTCTGCATGGACTACGAGCCCTTCAAGGTCGAGTACACCGCCGGCCAGCCGTACGTTGGCGCCACGCTTTCCATGTATCCGCCGAAGGGCGAGAGCCACATGGGCAACTTCATCGCGTGGGATGCCAGCACCGGCAAGATCGTCTGGTCGAACAAGGAGCAGTTCTCGGTTTGGTCGGGTGTTCTCACCACCGCTGGCGGCATCGCCTGCGTTGGCACCCTCGAGGGCTACTTCAAGTGCGTCGATCAGAAGGACGGCAAGGAGCTGTATAAGAACCGCACTCCTTCCGGCATCATCGGCAACGCCTTCACCTACGGTCACAAGGGCAAGCAGTACATCGGCATCTTCTCGGGTGTTGGTGGCTGGGCTGGCATCGGCCTCGCGGCTGGTCTCACCAACCCGACCGACGGTCTCGGCGCCGTTGGTGGCTACGCTGGTCTGAACAGCTACACCGCTCTCGGTGGCTCGCTGACGATCTGGACGCTGCCATAAGCTGACGTCACGTCAATAAGGACCGGCGCGGGATTTCCCGCGCCGGTCTTCCTTGTGAATGGATCGGGCCCGGTCAACTGGGCGATTGTGCACCGCAGTGGCTGACTGTTGCGCCGCAACATGCGGAACAGGATGACATTTTGCCCGTTGCACACACTCTTCGAGCCGCCCAAAAGGTTCGGTACAAAGTTCCTGCAGCAGCTGCAGTCATAAGCAATAGGGGAAGCGCGTGAGAAGGATCAGTTTCGCAGTCGTCGTGGCCGTTGCCCTCGGTGGCTTGTTCGGTTCGGCGATGGCGCAGGAAGTGGCGCCC
The DNA here is from genome assembly GCA_963795225.1 of uncultured Alphaproteobacteria bacterium. Taxonomy (GTDB): domain Bacteria; phylum Pseudomonadota; class Alphaproteobacteria; order Rhizobiales; family Hyphomicrobiaceae; genus Hyphomicrobium_A. The sequence continues at coordinate 52,035 of CAWCHB010000024.1, forward strand.
GGGCTGCAAAAAGAAATCGACTTGGGCGACGGTTGCAAGTCGCAGGAAGGCGCCGAGTTCAAAGACGGCAAATGGGTTCTGCCGGATGGCACCCCTACGTTCCGCGTTTGCCACAAAGAAGGTGGCACTTATATCGTCGATTGGGCGACCTATAACGGCTACCGCCGCTATCACGGCGAGTGCCACGTCTGCCATGGCCCCAATGGCCTCGGCTCGACCTACGCGCCGGCTTTGGCCGATTCACTCAAGACGATGCCCTACGGCGACTTTCTCGGCGTCGTGGCCAGCGGTCAGGTCCGTGATGCCGGCGGCACCAAGTTCGTCATGCCCGCCTTCGGCGACAACAAGAACGTGATGTGCTTCATCAACGACTTGTATGTTTACTTGAAAGCTCGCTCGAGCGGCGCGTTGCCCGCCGGGCAGCTCGGCGGTCGCAATCGCGACGAGAAGCCCGAGCAGGCGAAAGAAGAAGAGAAGGCCTGCCTTGGTAGCTAAATCGCATAGCACGTCGTCAGTGTGGATCGGGGCCGCTCTCGGCGGCCTCGGCCTTCTCTGCATGCTCGCCGGCACGGCGTCGGCCGTCGAAGGTCACCGCTCCGATCTCGTCAACCGCAAGGTGCTGCGCGTTTGCGCCGACCCTGCCAACCTTCCTTTCTCGAACGAGAAGAAGGAAGGCTTCGAAAACAAGATCGCCGACATCATCGGCAACGAGCTCGGCGTGCCGGTCGAATACACGTGGTTCCCGCAGGCCACCGGCTTCACGCGCAACACGCTGCTCGCCAAGCGCTGCGACGTCATCATCGGCACCGGCCAGGGCGACGATCTCGTGCTCAACACGAACGCGCTCTACCGCTCGGCCTATGCGCTCATCTACAAAGCTGGCGGCGACCTCGATGGCGTCGACAGCATTTTCGATCCCAAGCTGAAGGGAAAATCGGTCGGCGTCGTGCAAGGCACGCCATCGGCCAATCTCGTCGCCAAAGCCGGATTGATGGACAAGGCGCGCCCGTACCGCCTGATGGTCGATCGGCGCTATGACGACCCGTCCGCGGACATGGTCAAGGATATCCGTTCCGGCGAGATCCAGGCCGGCGTGATGTGGGGGCCGATCGCCGGCTACTACGCTACGCGCGGCGGCGATAAGCTCACTGTTGTCCCGCTGACGAAAGACGTCGACAAGGCTGGCCGTCTCGATTTCCGCATCACTATGGGCGTGCGCCAAGGCGACGACCTGTGGAAGCGGCAACTCAACGACGTAATCCGCAAACGCCAGGCGGACATCGACAAGGTTCTGCTCGAATACGGCGTGCCGATGATCGATGAAGACAGCAAGCCCATCACCATTCCCCGCAGCTAATGCCGCCACGAGGGCTCAGCACGCAGCGCGTCGGCGCCGCGTATGGGTGCCGGGCCGTCGGCATTGGGTCGCCGCGGCGATCCTTGTGACTCTATCCTGCGGCCTGCCCGTCGCCCGCGCCGCCGACCCTGCGCTGGAGCCTGTACAAGTTCCGCCTGCCGGTGCCGCCCCCCATCCTGATGTTCCTTCGGCTCCGGCCCAAAGCGGCCCCGTCGCCGAGCCATCGGACTACCGCATGGAGGATTTCCGCACGCCCGTGCCGGCGACGCTGCGGGGCGCCCGAGTGCTCTCGGAGGAAGAGGCCGCCGACATCTGGAACAAAAGCGGCGGCATCTTCATCGACGTCTACCCGCAGGCGCCCAAGCCGCCGAATCTGCCCGCTGGGACCTTCTGGCGCGAGCCTGTCCATCGCAGTATCGAAGGCGCCCAGTGGCTGCCAAATGTGGGCTATGGCGCGCTCTCGCCGGCCATGGACCAATACTTCCGCCAGCGGCTCGAGACGCTCTCAAAGGGAAAGCGCGACGCGGCGTTGATATTCTTCTGCCTCAAGGACTGCTGGATGTCGTGGAATGCGGCCAAGCGGGCGCTGGAGTACGGCTACACCAACGTCATGTGGTTCCGCGACGGCACCGATGGCTGGCAGCAGCTCGGATATCCGCTGGCCGAGGTGAAGAAGTTGCCGTGATGCGCGCGCGGCATAGGCGCCCGCCCAGAACGCAATCACCATCGGCTGTCGCCGCGCCGATCAGCTCTTCATCTGCGCGCGAATAAGGCGGCCGATTTCGTAGGCACGCTGTTCGATGAGCGTTGGGATCTCGCACGCCATCGTCAGGTTCTGCTGGCGCTCCTGGAAGATACGGGCGTTCCAGGTGTATTCCTGCTGCTCGGGCGTCATCTTGATCTCGGTAGGGAGCAACTCGTCGGTGGCGGCGATGCCCATTTCGGCGAGCTTCTGGCCTTCGCGCTCCAGCTCAGCGGCGCGCCCCTTCTGGCGTTTCTGAAATTCTTCGACGCGGCTCATCACGAATGAGCGGTCGGTATTGATCTCGCTGAGCACGCTGGCGAAGAGCTCCGTCAGCTTTTTGTCGCGCTCCCCCTCCGGCACCTTGGCGGCGTACTCCTTGATCGCTTTCTCGGCATCCTCGGCGGAGACGCGACGGCTCTCCAGCACCTCGGTCAAGTCGCGGATTTCCGGGTCGAACTCCGTGATGCCGTCGAGGGGAGGGCCGTCCCAAACCTGCGCGGGCGAAATGATCGGTACCTTGCGCTGGATGCAGGGCCAGTCGGGGCTGCTGAGAATCTCCGACGGCGAGAACTTCACCGCCGCATTGTCACCAGGGGTGACCGCCGCATCGGGCGTGAACGCTGGGTGATTGGTTCCCAGGGGCGGACCCGCATCCGCGCCGCCCGCGCGTGCACCAGGAACGACGCCTGGCGCGATGCCAGGCTGCGCTTCCTGCGCCGCGGGCTTGGGATCCTCTGCGCCACCGGGACGCGCACCGGGAACGACGCCCGGGGCGAGGCCGGGAGCCAGATCCGGCGCCGCCTCGACTTTGGCCGGAGGGTCTGCCGCCGGCGCCGGTGCCTGCGCCTGCAGCGCCGCGCCGGTGCCGAGTGCGATGACAGCGGTCAGCGCCACGATGCTGACGCCGCGCTTCAAGTTGCTTGCCACGCTAACTGAAGTTTTTTTCGTTGACTGGAACATCTCTTCAAACTCCCGAGCCCGGACCGCCTCTACGCGCGATCAGGCCTTTTGATGGGTTATAGGCGAAGATTGCTGCGCCGAGGAATACCGCGGTGCAGGCCACGACGATGCCGAGTGACGGCCAGTCCACCTGTCCGTAGAGGGCGAAACGGATCAGCTCGACCGCGTGCGTGAAGGGATTGAACAGGCACATCTGATAGAGCAGCACGCTCGATTCTTTGACGCGCCACAGCGGGTAGAGCGCCGACGAGGCAAAGAACATCGGAAAGATCACGAAGTTCATGACGCCGGCAAAATTTTCGAGCTGCTTGATGACCGACGACATGAAGAGGGCGAGTGAGCCGAGCATCAGGCCGGAGATCACGAGGGCAGGCGCCACCGTCAGATAGTTCATCGACGGCGGCTGCAACTTCCAGGCGTAGATGACGTAAACGATCGCGGCGAGCTCGACCACGGCGGCGAGGATGAGCGCGTTCTGCATGAAGCGCTCCGACAGCTTCTCGGTCGCTGAGTTGAACATGATGAGCGCGACGAGTATCGCCGGCGTCGCCAGCAGGAGCGGGTACCCCCAGCCGGAAAGCTCGGCCTCCCAGAAGTAGAAGATCCCAAGGAACACGTAGGCCTGGATGGCCGCGACGGCGACGCCGCCAGATAGCTTGGAAATGAGCAGGAACGAGCGCGGGAACGGACTGACGAGCAGCGTACGCATGGCGCCGGTCTCGCGGTCGTAGACCATCGACAGCGACGACTGCATGGCGTTGAACAGCAGGATCATGCCGAGCAGGCCTGGCACCACGTAGACCTCGTACAGCACGTACGTCTCGTAGGGCGGGATGATGGACACGCCGAGTGTCTGGCGGAAACCGGCGGCGAAGATGAACAGCCAGATGAGCGGGCGCACCAGCGCCGACATGAACCGCTCGCGCTGGTGCAGGTAGCGCAGCACCTCGCGCCGTACGATGCCATTCAGGCATGTCAGGTAGGCGCGAGGTCCGAGCCGCGGCGGGTCGCCGCCCCAGGCTCGGCCCGTCATGTTTGTCGTCCCCGCAGGAAGGGGCGCAGTGGCGGTTAGGGCGGTCATGCTGCGCGCTCCGTCGTCTCGGTGCCGGTCAATTTGCGGAACGCGTCGCTGACGTTCTGAGTGGCGGTCTTGGCCAACAGCTCAGGCACCGAGCCGGTGAACAGGACGCGGCCCTTGTGCAGGATCACGACAAGGTCCGTGGGCCGCACCTCGTCGAACAGGTGGGTCGCCCACATCACGCCGAGCCCTTCTTTTTCCACGAGAGAGCGCACGATGTTGATGACGCTCTCGCGCGAGCCGAGGTCGAGCCCGACGGTCGGCTCGTCGAGAAGCAGGATTGATGGCTGATGCAGCAGGGCGCGGGCGATCTCGACGCGGCGAGCCTGTCCGCCCGAAAGGTTGCGCACCTTCTCGCGGGCGCGGTCGGCGAGACCGACGAGCTGCAGCGCACGCTCCGCGCGCTGGCGGGCTTCACGACCGCGAATGCCGTGCAATGCGCAGTGATAGAGCAAGTTCTGTCGCAGCGTCAGATCGAGATCCAGCGTCCGGCTCTGAAACACGACGCCGAGGCGCTGCAGCGCTGCCGAGGCGCGGCGCCGGATGTCGTGCCCGAAAATTCGGATCTCGCCGCTGACGTTGTCGTAGAGGCGGGTGATCAGCGCGAACAGCGTCGACTTGCCGGCGCCATTGAGCCCCAAGAGCATGACGAAGCGGCCACGGGGAATCTCGAGCGACACATCGTTGAGAGCGAGATTCTCACCGAAGGCGTGGCTGACGTTCTTGACGACGAGCGCAGGCGCGCTAGCGTCAATCGATTGCGTTTCAGATGCCATATCCATACGACGATTTTAGCCGCGCGCATTCACTTCAAGCCATTGGCAACGTTGATCGTTACTCTCGGGCTTGGCCACGCAAATCAGCGTCCGGCCGTTCGTCTTTTTGCTCCACTGCGAATGTCATCCTTGGTCCGCAAGGCCGCCGAGCCCAGGGCCGGCGAAAGTCAGAACGGGGCCACCACGATGCCCCAGGGATAGCGGCCGGTGCGGATCGATTTGATCACTTTCAGGGCAGCAACGTCTATCACCGACACGTCGTTCGATGCGCCGTTGGTGGTCAGGAGCTGCTTGCCGTCCGGCGTCAAGGCCATCTGCCAAACGCGCTGGCCGACAAGCAGGTACTTGGTCACCTCGAATGTCGTCGTATCGACCACAGCGACGCGATTTGCCGGGCCGAGGGCGACGAAGGCGGTCTTACCGTCGGGGGTGATGCGCACGCCGACCGGCTGGATCGCCTCCTTGGTGATGCCAGGGATCTCAAAGCCGATCTTCTTGATCACCTTGCGGTCGGCCGGGTTGATGACCGTCACCGTGCCGCCGATTTCCGAGCTGACCCAAAGCTGCGTGCCGGCAGGATTGAAAATGGCGACGCGCGGTCGGCTGTCGACGAGGACGTTGTCGAAGGTCTTGTGTGTCGTCGTGTCGATGAAGTGGGCCATGTTGGTCGTTTCGGACGTGTTGACCAACACCTTGCCGTCGGGGCTCATGCCCATGCCTTCCGGCTCGACACCGACGGGAATGTCGCCGAGGATTTTGCCGCTCTGGATGTCGACGACGGTGACGAGATTGTCGTCCTCGTTGGCGACATACAGCGGATTTCCTGAGGGATGGAGTATCAGCAGCTCCGGGTCGGGGCCGGACGGAAGCGTCTTCACCATCTCAAAGGTCTTGGTGTCGTAGACCTGGATGATGTTGTCGTCGCTGGTGCAGATGATCAGCCACTTGCCGTCGTTCGACAAGATGACGCCGCGCGGGCGCTGGCCGACGGGAAACGTCTTGATCACCTCGAGCTTCTCGGTGTCGATGACGGAAACCGAGTTGTCCTTTTCGTTGGTGACAAACGCGGTAAACGCCAGCGCCGCGGGCGCCGGCAGGGTGAGTGCGAAACCCATGCCGAGCAGCGCGGCGAAGGCGACCTGTGAACGCATTATGGAATTTCCTCCTGGGGATTTTCTTGCGTGAGCGTCGGTATGTGTGCCGCTCATTGTGTGTACGCTTGGCATTTGGTTTCCGGCTTATCGACGCCGAGCGTGTCGAGGACGCTCGATTGATGGAGGAAGCCGTTCTGCGGCGAGACGCTGACCAGCAGCTTCGGCGTCGTCACCAGCACGGGCTGACGAATCTGGCCGTTCCAATTGCGCAGCGACAGACCGACGCCCTTGAAGCCCGCCACATCGAAGCTCGGTCCCTTCATGTAGGCGACGAGATCTTTGAATTCGGCCGACTTGGTGCGTGAGGCCGCCTCACCGACCATGCGCGTCGCCAGCCACGCGTTGTAATCGATGGGCCGCATCGTGCGATCGGCCAAGCGCTTGAAACGGTTTTGGAATTGCGTACCGCCCCAAAGCTCGATGGCCGGGTGCCAGCTCTCGGCGACAAGACCGGCAGTGCCGGCGACGGGGCGCGGGTCCCAGGTGCGATACGGCAGATAGTCCCCGAACAAGTTGCTTTCATCGGCGACGACCAACACGTCGTAGTCCGGTGCGTCCTGCGTGAAGGTTGGGATTTGCTGCTGCACCTGCTCGAAGCCGCCATCGGTGCGCCGGCTGCCGGAGTCGTAAGTGAAGATGCGCTCCTCGACGATCTTGGCGCCGAAGCGCTTGGCGGAGCGGCGCAAAGACTCGGCGTAGAGCTTGTCCTTCTCGGTCGGCCCGAGCACGAGCAGCCAGTGCGGCCATTTCTTCCAGACGAGATACTGGGCGAGGGCATCGGTCAGCATCGAACGCGTCGGCGCCGTGTGCAGCACCTGCGGCCGGCAGTTCTCCTCGCGCAGGCTGTCGTCCGGGGCACTGTAGTTGATCAGGATCGCTTCCTTGCCCTTGACGGCATCGGCCATCTTGAGAAGCGTCTCGGGCGAGGCATCGACGATGATGAAGTGCGCCCCGGCGTCCACCTTCTGGACCACTTCCTCGATCAGCTTGGCGGGATCGGAGTTCTCGATCACGTCGAGCTTGAACTCCTGGTTCATGAACCGGCCGGTGGTGTTGTTGTCGGTGATCGCCAATTTGGCGCCGGCGATGCCGAGGTCCTTCGGCGGCAGGTCGAGCAGCGATAGGGGAAGCGGCTCTTCACGCAACTCGCGCGCGAGTACGATCGGGATGACAACGTGATTTGCATCGGCGGCTTCTGGCTGGGCGGGGGCCGCTTTCGACGCGTCGGCGCCGGGGGCTGACGGCTCGGCAGCAGGGGCGGCTGCTGGTGGTGCCGCGGGAGCCTCCTGTGCCACGCAAAGCGGGGCGCTGAACAGCACGAGGAGTACCGCCAGGCCTGCAATTGCCCGGGCAGCCAAAACGCTCGAAATCGGCGCGCTGCCACGCGAGCGCCCTGCAAATACGCCTGTTGCCATCAAGCTCGTTCCTCCTGTCTGCCCGGCTCGCCGGAAACCGCGAGCTGCACCTTGCCGGTGTCTCCAGGCAGTCTGTTACTATGTTGCAGTAAAAGGGTATGGGGTACCACCCTTGTCAAGGTCTCCCGATTTTACTCGCGTACTTGTGACCTAGGCGGTGCAGCCACGTGGCAATAACCCCCTTGCAATTGCCCCCCTGTTCGGCACACCTAACCTATAACAGTATAACAGTCTAAGCAGCCGAGAACGCGGTTCGCGCGTCCAGGGGAAACGTCTTGATTGCTAAACGGATTGTCATCTTCGCGTTGGCCTTGGCTGTGCTCCCGGCGGCTGCGAGGGCGGCCGAAAAGGCGGTCGTCTTCCCCTTCGACCTCATTGATCAGAGCCAGCAGTTCGAAATCGGGTTAATGCCGAAGGGCATCGATCCGGAAGAAAAGCGTCGCCTGCAGGTGATCACCGAGGAGCTGGTGCGGCTGATGAAGGAAAGCGGCCGCTATGAAATCGTCGACACCGCGCCGATCGCCAAGGACATCGATGACAAGTCGCCGATGTACAAGTGTAATGGCTGCGAGGACGACCTGGCCAAGAAGGTTGGCGCCGACTTCGCCTTCATCGGCACGGTCCGCAAGGCTTCCGACGTGTTGTTCACGGTGAGCATCTACGTGCGCGATGTGAAGAACGAGAAGGTGGTTCGCCAAGGTTCGAGCGAAATCTACGGCAACACCGACGCCATGTGGCTGCGGGCCGTCAACTACGTCGTTGACCGGCGTTTGTATGCCGACAAGGGCGCCGCGAAATGATAGACCGCCGCGGCATTCTGCTGACCGGAGGCGCGTTCGCGCTGGCGGCCCTCGGCCTTCCGGCGCGGCAGGCTAGCGCCGCCGGCACATTGCGCGTTGCCTCGCTGAGATTCGGCTCGCTGAGCTGGCTGTTGGAGACGATGCGCGCCGAAGGCATCGCCGATAAGCTCGGTCTGACGATCACCGTCGTCGATGTGGCGACCAACCAGGCCGGCCCGGTGGCGCTGCTGTCGGGTGAGGCGGAGGTCATCGTAAGCGATTGGCCCTGGGCGCTGCGCCAGCGCGCGATGGGCGAGCATGTGAAATTTGCGCCGTATTCGTCAGCGCTCGGCGCGGTGATGGTGGCGCCGGATTCCCCTGTAAAGACGCTGGCCGATCTCAAAGGCATGCGGCTCGGCGTCGCCGGCGGCGCAATCGACAAGAGCTGGCTGCTGTTGCGCGCCTATTCGCGCCAGGAGCTCGGCACCGACATCGCCCAACTGGCGCTGCCTTCATACGGCGCCGCGCCGCTAATCACCGAAGAGACACGCTCCGGCCGCCTCGACGCGGTGCTCAATTTCTGGACCTACGCCGCGCGTCTGCAGGGTCACAACTACCGCACGGTGATCGGCATGGACGACGTGCTGAAAGCGCTCGGCATCGAGCCCATACCGTCGATGGTCGGTTTCGTCTGGCGCGAGGAGACGGAGCAGGCAAAGAGCGCCGAGATCGCCGCCTTCCTCACCGCGGTCGAGCAGACCAACGCCGTACTGGCGACATCCGATGCCGCCTGGGATCGCATCCGGTCACTCGTAAAGCCGGAGAACGACGCGGAATTCGCCGCGATCAAGGCCTACTACCGCGCAGGAATTCCACGCCCCTGGACCGGCGCCGAAACCAAAGCGGCGGAGAAGCTGACACAGGTGCTGGTCGATGTCGGCGGCGCCCAGCTTCTCGGCAGCGACACGCAGTTCGACCCCAAGCTCTTCCATGCGGCAGGCAGTTAACGCGCCGGTGCACGCCCCACGGGTCGGGCGCCTAGGCTGGTCGTTGATTTCGCTCCTGGCGCTCGTCGCGCTCTGGGAGCTGGCTGCCGTCATCGCGCAGAGCCGCTATTTGCCCGGCCCCATCGCCGTGTTCGACGTCATGGTGCGTGAGGCGAGGGCCGGCGAGCTGTGGGGCAACATCGGCGCGACGCTCATACGCGTCGCCTTCAGCTTCGTCATCGCCATGTTCATCGGCTCCGCCATCGGCGTGGCGCTGGGGCGCTATCCGAAGGCCGACCGCTTCTTCGACGCCTGGCTGATTTTCTTCCTCAACCTTCCGGCCCTCGTCATCATTGTGCTTTGCTACATCTGGTTCGGCTTGACGGAAGTGGCGGCCATCACCGCCGTCGCCATCAACAAGATACCCAACGTCGCCGTGACCATGCGCGAAGGTACGCGCAGTCTTTCCAAAGACCTCAACGAGATGGCGCACATCTATCGCTTCGGATGGTGGAAAACGCTGCGCCACGTGACCCTGCCGCAGTTGGTGCCATTCTTCGCGGCCGCCTCGCGCTCGGGCCTCGCGCTGGTGTGGAAGATCGTGCTCGTCGTCGAAGCGTTCGGCCGCTCGGACGGCGTCGGGCATCAGCTCAACATCGCCTTCCAGCTATTCGACGTGCCGATGATCCTTTCGTATGCGCTGGCCTTCATCATCGTCGTGCAGATCATCGAGCTGGCGATCATGCAACCGCTCATCGCGAGGGCCAACAAATGGCGCCGGTGACGCGGCCCCTCTCGGTCAAGATCGACAGCAAGGTGTTTCCTGCGGTCGGCGACCGGCCGCAAAACCTCGTCCTCAAGGACGTAACCTTCCAGGTCGAGCCGCGCTCGTTCGTCATCATCACCGGCCCGTCGGGCGGCGGAAAATCGACGCTGCTCAACATCATTTCCGGGCTCGACCACGACTATACGGGATCGGTCGATTTCGGCACCGACCACGACCCGCGCATCGCCTTTGTGTTCCAATCGCCGCGGCTGCTGCCTTGGCGGACCGTGTACGAGAACATCGCCCTGCCGCTGCCGGAAGGCGACCCGCGACGCGCCAACATTCCCGAGTTGTTGAAACGCGTCGGCCTGGCCGACGCCGCCAATGCCTATCCGGAGATGATCTCGCTCGGCATGCAACGGCGCGCCGCCTTGGCGCGCGCATTCGTGCTGGAGCCGGAGCTGCTGCTGATGGACGAGCCGTTCGTCTCTCTCGACGATCCGACCGCCTATGCGCTGCGTGAGCTGCTGGTCGAGCTATGGTCGGCGCGGCCGACGACGGTCCTTTTCGTTACCCACGATCGGCCCGAGGCGGTGATGCTCGGGACGCGTATCTTGCGCCTGTCGAGCGGAGCTGCGACTATCGCGCAGGATGTTCCGGTGCGGCTGTCCGTGGCCGACCGGACCGACCGCGAGAAGGTGCGGACGGAGCAACGGCGCATCTTCGGCGAAGCGTAGGCCTCGAAAAAAGAACCTCAAAAAAGCGATGGAAAACGTGCGCCGAACGGCGAGGTTGCTCGCCAGCGTGACGAACGAGACGGAGGCGCTGCTGTGCGCCCATCTCGCCGCCGACATCATCGATGCCAAGAACCCATTGCAAGGCGCGCTCGGTGCATTGCCTTTAGCGACGGTCAAGGCCATTCGCGCGCGTGTACCCCGCCACGTGCCGGTGAGCGCCACGATCGGCGATCCGACGGACGACGTCGAGGCAACGGCACGCGCCGTCGATGCCATGGCCGGCGCCGGGGTCGACATCGTCAAGATCGGCTTGAGTTCCAAGTCCGGTGCCGCGTCTTTGTTGAAGCGGCTGGCGCAGATGCAGCTTCGCGACGTTCTGCTTGTCGGCGTGCTGCTCGCCGATCAGGGGGTCGAACTGGAGCTTGCCAAGCGGGCCGGTGACGCCGGCTTTGCTGGTCTCATGCTCGACACCTTCGACAAAAAGCGCGGATCCTTGCTGGATGTAGCGCCGGTGTGCACGCTGCAGGCGTTCGTGTCGGCAACGCACGGCGCCAACATGTTCGCCGGCCTCGCCGGCTCTCTGCGGGCCGAGCATGTGCCCGAGCTCCTGGAGTTCGCACCCGACGTCCTCGGGTTCCGCGGGGGCCTGTGCCGGCGCGGCGATCGCAACGGTACCCTCGACCCCGATGCGGTACGTGCCGTGCGGCGCGCCGTACCGTTCTGCGATAGCCGTGTGCCGCTCGCCGGGCGGGTGGCTCGGCACGAAGCAGAAGACGTAGCATGAGCGACAAGCAAGGCATCACCCGCCGCGACGGCGTCACGTCGGATCGGATCTTCGTGCGCGGCCTGGTGCTGCCCATCGCCATCGGCGTCTACGACGAGGAGCAGGGCATTACCCAGAAGGTGCGCTTCACTATCGAGGCGTCGGTAGCCGGCGGCGTGTCTCCGAAGGGTGATCATATCGACGAGGTGCCGTCCTATGACGACCTCGTCGGCGCGGTGAAGGCCATCGTCGCTGCCGGCCATATCAATCTCGTGGAGACGCTGGCGGCGCGCATCGCCGAGCGCTGTCTCGTGGATAAGCGTATCGTCTCCGTTCTCGTGCGCGTCGAAAAGCTCGAGCGCGGGCCCGAGGCCGTGGGCGTCGAGATCGTGCGCTCGCGCAACCCGTGAGCGCCGCCGCGCGGCCGACCGTCGTCAAGCTCGGTGGCAGCCTCTCGGAGAGCGGCCGGATTGACTCCATCCTGAAGACGATCGGCCGTGCACGCGTCGCTTGCGTCATCGTCCCCGGGGGCGGCGTCTTCGCCGATGCAGTTCGGGCCGCGCAAGCCGAGCACAAGTTTTCCGAGGGGGTCGCCCATCGCATGGCGCTGCTGGCCATGCACCAGACGGGTATGATGCTCTGTGGCATGCATGCGCGCCTGCAGCCGGCCGAGACCTTGGCCGGCATCCGCCGAGCGATCACCGGCTCTCGCATCCCGGTATGGCTGCCGCTGAAACTGGTCGATGGCGATACCGCCGTCACGCGCGACTGGAAAACGACGTCCGACGGCCTCGCGGCGCGTCTCGCCGAGCGGCTTGGAGGTGCGCCGGTCGTCCTGGTCAAATCCTGCCGCGTGCCCCGGTCGGCCTCCGCCGCGCGTCTTGCCAAGACCGGTATTGTCGATGCGACGTTTGCCGCCATCGTCGAGCGCGCGCGGCTATCCTGGCGGGTGATCGGCGACGGCGATGAGGCGGAGCTGGCGGATTTGCTCGGCGTCGGACATCGATCCGGTCGACGCGCACCATCCGCCCGTGCTATCGCGCGGCGGAGATGACCGCAGGCGGCGTCGGCGCGAGGATGCGGTCGAGGCACGGCGCATATGACTGACAAGAAGTTACTGTTCCTGACCGGGCGCCTCGCCGAGCCGCGGCTCGCCGAGACGGTGGCGGCCATGGGGCTGCCGAACGGGTCGTGGCGCATCGCCAATCTCGGCATCAAGGTGGCGGCGCTGATGACCGAGAACATCGTGCGCAACCGGTTGAAGGAGCCGCTCGAGGCCGATCGCGTCATCGTGCCGGGCCGCAGCCGCATGAACCTTGGCCATCTCGAGGAGCACTACGGCGTGCCGTTCGAGCGCGGGCCCGACGAGATCATCGACCTGCCCCAGTTCTTCGGCCACGACGGCAAGCCGCCCGACCTGTCGAAGCAGGACATCCGCATCTTTGCCGAGATCGTCGATGCGCCGACGTTCAGCGTCGATCAACTCGTGGCGCGCGGTCGCGAGTTGATCGCCAAGGGCGGCGACGTGGTCGACATCGGCTGCCAGCCGGACGTCGACTTTCCGCACCTCGAAGAGGCGGTCGCGGCGCTGAAGCGCGAGGGCTTCAAGGTGAGCGTCGATTCCGGAAACGTCGACGAGCTTCGCCGCGGCGCGCGGGCCGGCGCCGATTTTGTGTTGAGCCTCGATGAATCGAGCCTCGATGCGATCGACGGCACGCGCTGCGTGCCGATCCTGCTGCCGCGCCCGCACGGCGACTTGGACTCGCTTCTCCGCGCCATCGACCTATGCAAGGCGAAGGGCATTCCGCACATCGCCGACCCGGTGCTCGACCCGCTCAACTTCGGCTTCATGACCTCGCTCGAGCGCTATGCGCAGCTGCGCCGCGCGCGTCCCGACGTCGAGATCCTCATGGGTACCGGCAACCTGACCGAGCTGACCGACGCCGACAGCGGCGGCGTCACCGCCATGCTGATCGGCATTTGCGCCGAACTCGCCATCCGCAACGTGCTCATCGTGCAGGTGTCGCCGCATACGCGCCGCACGGTCGAGGAGCACGACGCCGCGCGCAGGCTCATGTATCGCGCGCGCGAGGACAACAACCTGCCGAAGGGTTACGGCAACCAGCTGCTGTCGCTGCACGACGTGCGCCCGTACCCGGACACGCCCGAGCAGATCGCCGAAACGGCGAAGGCGGTGAAGGACGCCAACTATCGCATCGAGGCGGCGGTCGACGGCCTGCACATCTACAATCGCGACGGTCACCACATTGCCGCCGATCCATTTGCGCTGTTCGACAGGCTCGGTGTGGAGAAAGACGGCGCGCACGCCTTCTATCTCGGCTACGAGCTGGCCAAGGCCGAGATTGCCCGCGCTCTCGGCAAGCGCTATGCGCAGGACACACCGCTCGACTGGGGTGTGGCCGCCGACAAGAAATCGGAAGACTTGACGCAGCACGCGCCCGAAGGTGCAACGCTGCAAGCCGCCCGCAAGGAGAAGCAGGATGCCGCGTATCGTCGAAACGATCGTGACGACGACGAACGCCAAGGGTGAGGCGCACATCGCCCCGCTCGGCCTGATCGAGGACGGCGACAATTGGATTATCGCGCCGTTCCGCCCGTCGCGCACGCTGGATAATCTCAATGAGGTGCCGTACGCGGTGGCCAGCCACACCGACGACGTGCGCGTGTTCGCCGGCTGCGTCACCGGCCGCAAGGAGTGGCCGACGCGCCCCGCGGCCCGGGTGCCCGGCGTGCTGCTCGCCAATGCGGTGTCCCACTGGGAGCTGGCGGTCGTGCAGGTGACCGACGACGCGCAACGCCCGCGCTATTCCTGCAGCCTGGTGCACGAGGCGAGCAACCGCCCGTGGGAAGGCTTCAACCGCGCGCAGGCGGCGGTGCTCGAATGCGCCGTGCTGGTGACACGCCTCAAGATGCTGCCGCCGGAAAAGATCGACGCGGAGCTGAAATATCTCGAGATCGCCATCGCCAAGACCGCCGGCGCGCGCGAGGAAGAAGCCTGGAGCTGGCTGATGGAGAAGATCGCCGCCTTCCGCGCGGGGCAATCGTGAAAATCCGCCATGAGCGTGTGGAGGATCGAGCGATCCGCCGGTTGCTGATCGCGGCATTCGGCGGCTCGGCCGAGGCGAAGCTCGTCGATGGGCTTCGCGAGGATGGCGCTCTGGCGCTTGCACTGGTCGCCGAGGACGCGGGGGACGTTGTCGGCTATGTCGCTTCTCCCGCTCAAGTCGCCGCTGCTCACTGGCGTTGGCGCCCCTCGCTGTTATGCCTGGGCGGCAACGCGAAGGCATCGGCGCGGCGTTGATTGCAGAAGCCTTGCGCCAGTCCGCGCCGGCGGCTGGGGCCGTCTTCGTGTCGGCGCCCTGACTATTATGGGCGTTTCGATTCACCCCGGAGGCGGCCGCGGGGTTCGATTGCCTCTACGCGGGTCCCTATTTCATGGCGTTGCAGTTGTCGGATGATCCGGTTGGCGCGGCGCCGGTCGTCTATTCCGAGCGCTTCGCCGCCTTTAGTCAGTCTGCGCGAGCAGGGCGACGGCGACGGCGGGGGCGCAGCGTGTCGCCCATTCGCGGCAGTCGGGCGTGGCAGCGGCCAGCGTCCCGAACTGTATCGACGGCGTGCCCGAGCTGGCCGCGATGAGTCCTCTATCTCGGCAAGCGCCGATCCCGGCAGCGACGATCGGCGCGCCCGCCGGCAGCGCCGAGGCCGACAGCACTTCATTGTATGGCGGCGCGAACCTCGGCGATCTGCCGGTCGGCAACCTCGCGGGCGCAGGCACGCCAGTCCGTCGGCTGCAGCGTCAGCGGCATCGCGGCCGAAGCAGCGGGCGAAGCGCGCGATGCTTTCCTCGACCGAGGTGCCGCGGCCGTCGAGTGTCGCATGCTGGTCGACGTCGGCCGGCAGCGTGCCGAGGATGCGGCGCACGTCGGCCATGTTGGCGAAGCCGCCGGCGGCGAGCCGCTGGGCGCGCCCGCGGAAGGTCGCCCGCTGGGTCACGACGCTGACATCGGTGCGCGTGAGGCCGGTGTAGACGAGCTCGCCCGTCGCTAGCCTTTCGCCGTCGGTGAGGCCGAGCGGCGCCGGCTTGCCGCCGCTAATGGCGATGATGTCCGTAGTCGTCGAGCCCATGTCGATAAGCAGCGCGTCCGCAAACTTCCTCCCCACGAGCGTCGCGCTGGCGAGGAAGTTAGTCGAAGCGACGCTCAGCGGATCGGCAAGCGCCTCGGCGCTGCTGCCAAAGCCTCGGGTACCCATCCAGATGCGGATGCCCGGTGGCAGGATCGTCTCTAGACGCCCTAGAATTTCGCCCACGCCGGTGCGACGGTCTGGAAACAGCTCGCACAGTTCCCCGGTCATCGTCACCGCATGACGTTCGGCGCGGGCGGTAAGCGGCTCAGCCTCTGCAAAGGCGGCATCCAGCGCCTCGATACCCTTCCACAGCGGACAGGGGATCTGCCTGACGGCGAGCGTGCGGCCGTTCTCGGCCAGTGCCACCTTCAAGTGTGCGCCGCCCACGTCGTAGCCGGCTGTAGTGGCCATTGGCGCCTCCGTGCCGCGGGACTGGCCGCGGGCACCATTTATTCGTGGGCCGTGTTACACGGAGGGCCCGCGGAGGCAAGCTAGCCATCATCATGGACGTCATTCCGGTCATCGACGTGCGGCACGGGTCGGCGGTGGCGGCGGTACGCGGGCAGCGCGCCGACTATCGTCCACTGGTGACGCCCTTAGCCGCGGGCAGCGATCCGGTGGACATTGCGCGCGGGTACGCGGCGCTGTTTACCTTCCCGGCGCTTTACGTCGCCGACCTCGACGGTATCGAGGGCAGGGGCCGCGACAACGGCCTGCCGGCACGCCTCGCCGCGGCGGTACCGCGCATGCCCCTGTGGATCGACGACGGCGCGTCGGCACGCGAGGCGGTGCTGCGCATCATCCATGAAACCCACGTAACGCCCGTCGTCGGCAGCGAGAGCCTGCGGGAAGGCGACGATGTCGCCACACTGCGGGCTTTGCCGCCCGACCGCTATGTTCTCTCGCTCGACTTCAAGGACGATCGTTTCGCGGGGCCGCCGGCGGTGCTGGAGGAGGCGCAGCACTGGCCGCACGCCGTCATCGTCATGACGCTCGCTCGCGTCGGCTCAGGCGAGGGCCCGGACCTGCAGCGCGTTGCCGGCATCGTCGCCCGCGCAGGGGAGCGCCGTGTCTACGCCGCCGGGGGTGTGCGCGACCGAGCCGATATCGAAGCGCTGCATGCGGTCGGGGCGTCCGGCGTGCTTATCGCTACCGCGCTGCATGCCGGAACGATAAAGGCCGGCGACCTCAAGGAGATCGCCGGCCTTTAATATCGTAGCACGAAGGGTCAGAGCAGAACCGCACGCCGGGGGTTCTACCCGTTCCAACGGCCGGAAAGTAGTCTACCCAATCGCTGCAGCAGACCCCCCCTCATAGGAGGGGCATCATCCTGCTGTGGACGGTTTCCGCTTCAAGCCTTCGCAGCGAAGGGGTGATGGGCGGAGTTACGCTGGGCAGTGACTTCAGCAGCAGTCGGCTTGCCGGCAACGGCGCGAGCAATCGACTCCTTCACGGCGCGATAGTTGAAGTCCTGGATCTTGGCGTCGTCGGCAGCTTCCCAGTGAATGAACACGCCAACGCAGATGAAGATGTCGTCAGCTTCGGAAGCCGGGATCACGCCCTCGGCGACCGAGTCCTGCACGGCCTTGGCGACGGCATACTGAGCCGGTCCGAACATCTGGACGGCCTGACGGGCGTCCTTGATGGTGACCTTGTTGTAAAGAACCGTGTTCGGCTTGCAGGGCAGGTTCGGCGCGATGACGGCGAGAAGGGTCGTGAAGCCGTCCTTGTTGTTGGTCAGCGAGTTGCAGAACGCCGTTTCAGCGGCCGAACCGCGCGGACCCATGAGCAGGTCGATGTGAGCGACCTCGTTTCCATCTCCGACGAGCGACTCGCCGAGAAGTACCTTGTTGATCTTGGCCATATACGGGGTTTCTCCCAAGCTATAAACACCACGAGCACCAACGCCACCCCGCCGAAGCCGAGCGCACCGGTTCTGCCCAATTTCGAAAAGCTATCCGTTGTTATCGGCGTCCGGTGACGTTGTCCCCGAACCGGTTGGCTGGATAGCGGCGCGCCTTTAGCACCGCCACTAGATAACGCAACGCCCCCTACCGAGACAAGGGGCTAAGGGGCGCTCGAGGGGCCCAATGCGTCGCACATGGAAGCGGCGAATAGGGTGGCTACAACAAGGTCGGCGGTGGTACCCGGATTAACGTTGAGCCGCTTCAGCTCTGCATCGAAATCGAGCAGTTCTGGCAGTGTGTTGCGCTGCGCAACCGGCTGCCAGGCGGGCGCCAGAGCATATGCCTGCCCGCGCACCGTCTCTGCCATTGCCGCGCCGTGCTTGCGCGTAATGTGACTGTCGGGAAAATAGGCGAGATACGCCATGTGCAGCGTGGTCACCGCCAGGCGCTGATCGTCCGTATGCGACATGGCGCCAGCGAGCACGTTGACGCCGAACTCGAAAATATCGGCGTAGTCGGTGACGTATGCCGCGGCGATGCGATCGCGGGCGGCGCCGAGCGCCATGGCCTCGAATAGCCCGACGGTCGGCGCTGCCGCGACGTCCTGTTCGGGGACCGCCCCGAGCCCGCCCGGATTTGCGAGGCGGATGGCGGCGAAAACCGAGGCGGCGTCGTTGTCGTCGAAGCCGTTGAGCACGACGCGCAAACGTTCGCGCAACGTTGCCTCTCCCGGCATCTCGGCGGCGGCGGCGAGGGGTGCGCACAGCAAGAGGATGCCGAGGTTGGTGTTGCAGCCGGCGGCGCCGAACGAGGCCTCGACGGCGCCGAGGATGCGTGCACCGACGCCAACGCCGGCCGCGGCGATGAACGGCGCCGATGCGACGGCGCTCGCTTCGAACTGGGCGACTTCCATTCCGTGGCCGGCAGCGTGGACGTGCACGTTCCCGGGCTTGAGCGCGTGCGAGCTCGGCGCGGCAGGCGGCGAGGAAAAGTTCTGAAATCTGGACCGCACTCAAGCCGGGCATGGCTCTGCATGCGGCTCGGGGGCGCGTCGCCGATGTTCGGCAACGGCGAGCAGGAAATCCTCGACGATGATTTCCGCGATGTCGATGTCGGTGACGCTCTGCAGGCCGCGCCAGGAGGGATTGCTGTTCACCTCGAGCACCAGCAAGCGCCCATCCGGCGTGCGGATGAGGTCCACTCCGCCGTAGTCGGCGCCGACGGCGGCGAGGGCGCCGGCGGCGAGCTGCGCCATTTCTTCGCTCGGTTCGTGGGCGCTGGGCGCGCCGCCCTGGTGCACGTTGGTGATCCAGTTGCCGGCGCGCCGCGTCATGGCGGCGACGACGCGCGAGCGCGTGACGATGACGCGCCAGTCCTCGAAGGTGGAGCCCGAGGGCGGCACAAAATCCTGCAGGTAGTAGATGTTGTCGGCGGCCTCCGGCGCCGGCAGGCCGGCAACGTCGTCGACACACAGTAGGCCCTTACCCTGCGAGCCGAACAGCGGCTTGTAGATCAGCGGGCGCCCCGCGCCGGCCACGTAGGCATCGGCGGGCAGCTTGGTCTCCATGGTGCGCGTGCGCGGCGTCGGAATGCCCGCCCTATGCAGCAGAAACGTCGTCGCCGACTTGTCGACACAGCGCTCGATGGCGCGGGCGTCGTTCCACACGCGCACGCCGCTCTCGCGCAGTGCGTGCAGAAGACCCAGACGAAAAGTGATCTGCTCGAGGGTCCCTTGCGAGATCGAGCGCACGAAGACGGCGTCCGGTAGTTCGCCGTCGAAGCCGGGAATGTCGATGCCGCTCTTGAGCTGCGTATCGAAGGCGCAGCGCGGCAGCGAACTCACGACGACGTCGGCCCCGCGCGCGCGCATCGCCTCGGCGAGACGACGCACGTGCCAGTTGCCGCTCTCCTCTTCGAGGAAGAGCGCAATGCGCAAGCCGGCCGCTGAGGGATCAGCGGAAGCTTTTATCGACGACATCTGGAGCAAGTTCGCCCGCGTGGAAGGAGGAGCCGGTGTCGAGGTTGGAGACGATCACCTCGGCGGGGCTGAACAACATCGGATCGATTTTGTAGAAGTCGCCGCCGGCAGCCGCGAAAATCTCGGCAAAGGGTAGGCCATAGGCCGAGCAGGTCGAACTCGGCAACTGCTGCGCCAGCTTCTGCGCCGGCTCGTCGGCGCCGCGCACGAAAAGCTGCACGCGGCCGCCGTAGATGATGGCGTCGTTGGTGCGCCCCATGGCGCGGACGAAGTCCGGGACCGGCGGCGCGATAGGAGCAGTGCCGATGCCGTCCTCGATGTGCTCGAGCGGGAAGTGCAGTTCGTGCGCCTTGTGCAGGGCGACCTCGAGCACGCGCGCGGCGATCTGCACGGTGCCGGCGAGGCTCGCGGTCGGTGCGAAGAGAATCGTCAGGTCGGGCGGCTGTACGCCGCAGGCCGAGGCTATCTGCAGCACGACGGACGTCGGCGGGGCCTTGTCGCCCTCGATGACCAGCGAGGCCTTGCTGTGGTGGTCGACGTAGCCGAGATCCTTGTAGAGCGGCTCGACGCGCGACAGGGCGCGGGCAGGACCGGAGCCGAGGGCGAAGAAGCCGCTCTCCTGCTCGGAGATCGACCAGCCGGCATACTGGCTGCCGAGGCAGGCGATCACCGGGTTCGATGCATGCACGGTGACGCCGAGCGGCCAGCGCTTCAGCGGTGAGGACATGTTCAGGGTCACGGTGCCGAGGCCGCCCATGCAGACTTCGCCGAGACGGCGGCCGGCTTCGAGGCCGCCCGGGACGCTGGCGCCCATGTCGATCAACCGCTCGCCCGCTCCGCCGGTGCTCACCGAGCAGCGCAAGGCGCTGGCGTCGGCGGCGATGCTGTCAACGAGCTTCGCTGCGCGCGCCGAGACGCTCGGGGCGGGGCCGTTGTTCTTCTGCATTGTCGTTTCGCTCCCTATTTGGCGCCTGTGCATACAGCATCTCCGCCAATTCGTCCAAGCGACCGCGGCAGCTTTCGAAGGCGGCCTCCGGGGCGTCGGCGGCGGCGAAAACGGTGGCGATGGGCCGGTAGCGCGGCAACGCGGGTGCCGGGGGCCGGGCGATCGGCCGACCATTCGGGCCAGCGGATGGCGTCGATCGTCAATGGGCCTCGATCGGCATAGAGGATCGCCGCCGCGCGCGCGCCTCGCGGGACGGGGAGGCGCTGCGGTCTTGCCCCCGCAGGCGTCGACGTGGGCGCGAAACAATGCCCCGCCGGCATCGTCGAACACATCGAGCGTGGCCCCCGGGCGCGGGTTCACCTCGATGAGGATGGGGGTGTCGCCGACGAGCAGGAAGTCGAAGGCGACGAGGCCGACGAGACCGAGCGCGGCGCACACCGCCTCGGCGGCGTTACGCATCGAGACATCGACCGCCGTTGGGAGCTGCACGGGACCAACGGCGCCGCCGTAGCGGAAGGGGCGCGGCCCCTGACCGACCGTCCATTGCCGGCTGATGCCGACGATGTGCACGCCATCCTTGGTCGCCACGGCGAGCACGGAATGCGGCGCGCCATCGATCCGCCGCTGATAGTAGCGGCGCGGGCTGCGCTCTGCCGCGGCAGCGTCCACGATATGCGTGCCGCCGCTGCCGCCGACGCGCTTCGACAGCCAGCCGCTCGTGTCGGACGGCGGCGCCAGTTGCGTCGCGGGATGGGCGATGCCGAGGGTGTCGAGCAGCGCGAAAAAGCCCGCGGGATTCTTGGCGCGGGCGATGGTCTCGGCACCGTTGCCGATCAGGGGATAGCGGCGCGACAGGGCGGCGATGAGCTTTGGGCGGTCCTCGAAGCCGGAGCCGAGGACGAGGCCGATCGGCGGCGACGGTGCTGCCGCTTCGAGTTCGGCGAGGGCCGCAAAAACCGGCTTGGCGCGAAAGCCGATGCGTGCCGCGTCGGTGACACAGCGCGCGTCAGCGGCGAGCTCGGCCGTGTCGCTGTCGCCGAACGCATCGGCGACCAGCGGCAGGTATCCCGCGCGCCGGGCGGAGGCGGCGAGCCCCCGCCCGGACAGCGCAGCAATGAGGACCGTATCGGCCGTCAAGTGGTCAACGTGCGCGCCAGCTCGAAGGCGGCACGGAAGTCGTAGTGCACCGGCTTGTCGGAGGTGAGCATGCGCTTGAAGAGGCCGGATTCCGTCTTGTACTTGACGTCGCCGATGGCGAGCGGACCGACGCCGAGGGCGTTGCAGCCCGGCAGCGGCGCGCCGTCCATGAACAGCTCCATGCCTTCGACGCCGGGCGGCGGCACGGCGTTGACGTCGGCGACGACGAGCAGGTTCTTGGCGAGCGCTTTGTCCTCGGCGCTGATGACGCGCACGCCGGCGGCGGCGGCGGCGAAGATCACCTCGGCATCGGCGATGATCGCGCGCTTTAGTTCCTCGGTCTCGCCGGACTTGGCGATCGAGATCGACGCCGAAGCGCTGCTTGGAGACTTCGGCCGACTTGATGACGCGATCAACGCCGCGGTGCGCGACGAGCGTCACCTGCGCGCCTTCCAGCGCGGTGATGATCGAGGAGGCGAAGCCGACGACGCCGGTGGCGCCGAACACGGCGACTTTCGTGCCCTTCCAGCCCTTGTTGAATTTGGTGCGCAGCACGCGCTCGACGCAGGCGACCATGGCCGCCGCGGTGGTGAACGAGCCGGCCGGGTCGGCGAACGTGGAAAGGCCGAACGGCGGCACCAGCGCCTTCTCGGCGGCGTCCATCATGTCGAGCGCCAGGATGGCGTCCTTGCCGCCGATGAACAGGCCGGTGCGCACGCCGAAGTTCGGCGGACGCGAGAAGATGGCGTCCTGCGTCAGCGCAGTGACCTCCTCGAGCGTCACGTTGATGTAGGGGACGATAACCTTCCAACCGGCATCCGCTGCCATGTTCACGTCGAAGGGAGACATATGTTTTTGTGGTGAGAGCATGTGCAGAATCGGAGTGGCGTCGCTCATTTTCTTTTCTTCCTCGGCTTCTGAATTATGTGCTCGCGATCCGCTCGATGCTGGCACCCCTGTTGCGCCCGGCAGCGATCAGTATCTCAAGACCCTCGGCTCTAGCGAGTTCGATTGAAGAATCATAGAGGCGGCTGGCACTTTCCTCGGAGTGAGCGAACGCGAACCCCGTCGGCCCCCACGAGCTCTGTCCAATTCCGTATGCGCCGAAGTCGCGCAGCGCTTCGACCACGCGCCCAACGGCCGGGCTGGTCCATGGGCTGCCGCCTTGTGCGGCCGCGAAGTGCCCGCCGACGATCGCCTGAATCTCGGTCAACGCGGCGCCGAACGCGTCGATGTCGGATTCGATCAGGCCGGGTACGAGCTGCATGAGGACGAGGCGGCAGACACGTGCCGCCGCAGTTTCGGGCAGCGGCGGCAGCGCGGCGAAGGCCTTCGCCTCCGCTTCGCCGTGCACGCCCGCGGTGTTCGCGTCCATGACCAGCAGGGCGCGCCAGGCTTCGGGGAAATCGGTTCGCACGAGAATGGGTGGGGCGCGGTCGACGGCGCCGCGGCCGCCGTCGACGATAAAGCCGCCTTGCTCGAACGCGGCCATGCCGATGGCCGAGCGGGCGCCGCGGTCGACGATCTCACCGAGCCGGCCGGGGCTATAGGCGAGCCCCTCGAGTTCCATCAAGGCGGCACCGGCGGCGAGGGCGAGTTGCGTCCCCGAGCCGAGGCCGGCGTGGGGTGGAATGGCCGAGGTGACCTTCACCTCGTAGCCGCCCTCGAGCGCGAAGACTTCGGCGAAGCGTCGCAAGACGCCGAGCGCGCGCGCATGGTCGGGGCCCTCACCCTTGAAGGCGCGGGCGCGCTTCAAGACGAGCTCGGTGCGGGGCGTGTCGATGGCGAGGCCGATGCTGCCGAACAGGCGCCCCAAACCGCCGTTCAGATCGAGGAAGCCGAGGTGCAGCCGTGCCGGGGCAACGACGCGCACCGCCCCGGGCTGGGTGCGCGCGGACCTGTCGGCGGGTCCGGCCTTGGCCGGGGGCCCAGTTTGCGTTGCGTCGGCCAGTGGCATTACGGTTCAACCTGCTGGTGCGAGCGTCCCATTGGCGGAGGAGAAGACATTATGGCGGCAGAGCGCGAAAAGCCCATGCCCGAGGCCGAAGTCAACGCTTGGCTGCAAAAAAACCTGCCGAAATGGCGTCTGGAGGACGGCTGGATCCGGCGAACATACAAGACGAGCGGGTGGAAAGGGACGCTGATGGTCATCAACACCGTCGGCCACCTGTCCGAGGCCGCCTGGCACCATCCTGATATCACAGCCTCCTATGCCTGGGTCGAGGTGCGCCTTATGACGCATACCGCCAAGGGCATCACGGCCAAGGACTTCGAGCTGGCCAAAAAGATAGAGGACGTCGTTCATTGGCAGCCCGGGAAGGACGGGGGCCCTTGGAGGGAACGCCCCACGGGGACGCGCGGTTCGCTTACATAAAATACGATTGATCGGGCTACGGGAGCGGCGGCGGCGCTTGCCTCGCGTGGGCAGGCGAGATAACGAGCAGCGCCCTGCAACCCGCCGGCGAGCGAGCCCTGATGTCCGACGCCAACCCTCCCAGCCTAGCGTTCGACTGCATCGTGGCGCTGGGCTCCAACCTCGGCGACAAGGCCGCCAACATCGATCGCGCCATCGCGCTGCTGACGGAGACGGGCGACGTGCGCCTCCTGGCGCGCTCGCGCGACTACGCCACCGAGCCGTGGGGAAAGACGGATCAGGATTGGTTCGTCAATGCGGCCATCGCCGTGGCGACGCAGCTCAGCCCGCGCGAGCTGCTCGTGCGCTGCAAGGACATCGAGCGGCGCATGGGACGCGTGGCGACGGAGAAGTGGGGCCCGCGCATCATCGATCTCGATCTGCTCGTCTATCGCGATCGCGAGGTCAACGATGCCGACCTCGTGCTGCCGCATCCGCACATCGGTGCCCGCGCCTTCGTGCTGGCCCCGCTGATGGACATCGCGCCTGATCTGGTGATCGGCGGGTCGAGCGTGCGCGCGATGTACGACGCGATCGACACTGCTAGCGTGAAACCGCTCATGTGATCGGGCCAAAGAAAACGCCGCGAACCTTGCGATCCGCGGCGTTTCCGAAGCTTAGGCCGGACGGCGTTGCTTACTTGTTGGTGCCGTCGGCGTTGAAGGATTCGATGTAGGCGGCGAGATCGTCGCGCTCTGTCTCGTCCTTGACGCCGGGGAAGAGCATCTTGTTGCCCGGAACCTTCTTCTTGGGATCGGCGATGTACTCGTGGAACTGAAGCGTCGTCCCAGACGATGCCGGAGTTCTTCATCGCCGGCGAATAGTTGAAGCCCTCAACCGAGCCGGCCTTGCGACCGACGAGGCCGTTGAGCTCGGGGCCGACCTTGTTCTTCGCACCGGGGCCGATCGCGTGGCACGGCGCGCACTTCGTGAATACCTTCTTGCCGGCCTCTGCGTCCTGCGCCGAAGCAACCGTCGGCAGCGCGAGCAAGATGCCCGCTGCGACAACCCACCTGAGCATCCCGTTTCTCCCTGTTTCGACGATCACGCGTCGTTTTGGATGGCGCGCGTATCATCGGATGGCGATCGTGAATGTGCCAAGTCTTTTCTGAACTTGGACTGAACACGATGCCGCACCCTCGGTTCCCCGAGGGCGCCAGTCGGGATTTAGCTGCGAGCGCGTTGCGGCAGCGCTATGCGTCGCTCGGAACAGGCGTTTTGACGGCAGCCGGCTTCGGCGTCGCCCCACCCGGACGACGGTAGATGAAGTCCGGCGGGGTCTGGTGGGACTCCACATCTGCCACTTTCGCCCACTCCTCGTGCATCGGCGAAAGCGAGCAGGCAGGGTCGGTGTTGGCCGCGTCGCCGGTCAGGGCAAACGCCTGGCAACGGCAGCCGCCGTAGTCGATCTCGCGCCGCGGGCAGGTGCGGCACGGCTCCTTCATCCATTCGGTGCCGCGGTACTTCTGGAACGCCGAGCCGTTCAGCCAGATGTCGCCGAGCGTCTTGTCCCGGACGTTGTCGAACTGAAGGTGCGTGATCGATTCCGCGGCGTGGCAGGGAAGCACGCGGCCCGACGGAGTGACGTTGATGATGCCCTTGCCCCAGCCGCCCATGCAGGGCTTGGGGAACTTGGCGTAGTAGTCGGGCACCACCGAGTTGATGACGATGATGCCCTTCAGCCGCTCGCGCTCGCGCTCGACGATGCGCGCCGCATCCATGAATGCTTCGCGCGTCGGCATCAGCGCGGAGCGATTCTTCAGCGCCCAGGCATAGTACTGCACGTGCGCGATCTCGACGCGTCCGGCGCCCAGCTCGACCGCATAGTTGATGATCGCTTCGACGTTGTGGACGTTGTGGCGATGGATCGGCGCGTTGATGGTGAGCGGCATGCCGAGCTCGCGCACCCAGCCGGCCACTTCCTTCTTCTTGGCGCTGCCGCCCTTGTAGCCGCCGATGCGGTCGGCATTCTCGGCCGCCGTGTCGACATCCTGAATGGAGATCTGCACGTGGTCGAGGCCGCACGCCTTCAACTTCTCCAACCGGTCGCGCTTCAAGCAGCACGGCGGCGGTGATGAGGTTGGTGTAGAGCCCGCTCTCGGCGGCGGTGGTGACGATCTCTTCGAGGTCGCGGCGCGCCGTCGGCTCGCCGCCCGAAAGGTGCACCTGCAGAATGCCGAGCTGCGCCGCTTCGCGCATGACCTTCTGCCACTCGGCGGTGGTCAGCTCGGTGTTGACCTTCTCGAGCTCGAGCGGATTGGAGCAGTAGGGGCACTGCAAGGGGCAGCGGTGCGTCAGCTCGGCGAGGAGGCCGATCGGCGCGCGCACCACGCACGACGGATCGGGCCCGGGCGCGGAGGTGGCATCGCAGCGCATCTCGCCGGCGTCCATCGTCACCGTCGATTCGGTGACGTGCTTGACGTGGGTAGGGGCAGATTCGTTCATGCCTTCACTACTCCCTTGTCTGCGAGGTCCTGGAACATCGCGATGATGTCGGCCTCGATTTCCTCCGCTGGCGCATTGTACTCTTTGGCCATCACCCCGGCGATGTCGCCGACGGTCCGCTGGCCATCACAAAGCTTCAAGATCGCGACAGCGATCTCGTCGGGATCGAACAGGCGCTCCGGGGCGAGGATCAGCCAGCGATTGCGGCCGGCGTCGTGCCGCATCTTTATATAGGGTGGCATCACCGGCTTGCTGGCGATCGTGATGATCGCGCGCTGGCGTGGTGCGGTTTCACCCATTCTCAGGCCTCCGGACGAAATGCGCCGGGAGGGATATGCCCCTCGACGTAGGCGTGCTGCAGCGCGTCGAGCTGCACCCACAGCACGTTGCACTTGAAGCGGACGGCGTCGACGCAGGCTTCCTGCTCGTCGCGCGTCTTGGCGTTCTTGAGGACGTAGTCGAGGGCGAAGTCGGCGTCGCGCGGCGCCTGCGTCAGGCGGCGCTTGAAGTAGGCCATGACCTTGTCGTCGATGAAGTCGTAGCCCTCCAGCATGCCGGAGATGCGCTCTTTATGGATCTTCGGGGCGAACAGCTCGGTGAGCGAGGACGCGACGGCGACCGTGATCGGCTGCTCGCGCACGAAGGTGACGTAGGATTCGACGGCGAAACGCGTGGCCGGCAGGGCGCCGCGCATGGAGATGACGTAGTCGCGGTCGAGGCCGAGGCCGTCAGTAAGGATGAGCCAGCGCTCGATGCCGCCCGGCTCCTCGCCGTAGCCGTCGTGATCGAGCAGGCGGTGTATCCATTCGCGGCGCAGCTCGCGGTCATAGAGGCGGCTGACGAGGGCCGCGTCCTTGCGCGGGACCGCCGACTGGTAGCAGTAGCGATTGAGTGCCCATGCCTGCACTTGCGGCTTCTTCAATTGGCCGCCGTGCAGCATGTGATGGAACGGATGCTTGTCGTGATAGCGCTCGGCGCCGACGGCGCGGATCGCTGCCTCGAAGTCGGCAACGGACCACGGCTCCTGAGCTTTGCGCTCGGTGCTCTTCCGCTCCAGGCTGAACGCTTCAGTCATAGGCGCACCTCCATCCCATCGTACCCGACTTCCCAGCCCGCGCCTTCGACGGTCTTGCGGGCGGGCGAATTCTCGTCCAGCGCCGGGTTCGAGTTGTTTATATGAACATATATGAGCCTTCCGACGCCAAGTTTCGAGAACGCGGCGATCGATCCCGAGGCTCCAGACATGCTGGTATGGCCCATTCGGGCGCCGGTTTTGTTAAGCAGACCCTGTTCCAGCATCTCATCGTCGGTAAACAGGGTGCCATCGAAAAAGACGATGGATGCCCCCTTCAGCCTTGCCGCCAGCTTCTCGTCTACGGCAGCGCACCCCGGAATGTAAAAGAAGGATTTCTTGTCGACGGGATCAGTGATCTTGAGGCCGATGGTGTCACCTTCCTGGCTGCCGAAGTCGGCCGACGACTTGTCCTCCAGATAGAGCGCAACCTTGCCGGGCACGGCGAAGGCTTCGACCGTCAGTCCCAGGTCGACGCCGGCGCCCTCCAGCTTGAAGGGCTTGTCGAGGCCGATCTCGATGCGCGGCACCAGCGGCTCGGCCAGCACCTGGAAGACCGAGTTCGAGCGCAAGGTCGCCAGCACCCGGTCGGAGGCATAGATCGAGAGGGGCTGCGCCTCGCGCAGGTTGATCAGGCCGATGATGTGGTCGACGTCGCCGTTGGTCAGCACGGCGGCCTTGATGGGGCTGTGACGCAAGCCGGCCCCCGGGTCGGCGTGGAGTTGCGGCGTCTCGTTGATCTGCTGGCGCAGGTCGGGCGAGGCATTGAGCAGAGCCCAGCTCACCCCGTCGCGGCTGACGGCGAGCGAGGATTGCGTACGCGCCCTGAAACCGGGGGTTCCAGCGCGCACGGCGGCGCAATTGCGGCAGTTACAGTTCCACTGCGGGAACCCGCCGCCCGCGGCAGAGCCCAGAACTTTGATGATCATTTCAATCGTCTGGTTTCGAGCGCACATTCCGCCGAGAACATGGCGCCCGATACAACAACGGCGGCCGAATGTTCGACCGCCGTTGTCAGAAACTCACAGAGTAGGTGAGTGGATCGACAGTCGTTAGATGATGTCGATCTCAGCCGGCATGTACGAGGTAACCTCGAGGCCAACTTCCTGCTCACGAACTGCGGGCTTGGTCCAAACCTTCATTACGTCCTCCTATTCGGCAAGATGCCGTCCAAAACTGGATGGCCCCGCCGAGGGCCCACCCTCTGGAGCGGTCCCCAGGATGGGGCGGCTCCAGTCCGCGGATCCAGAACACGCAAGTTCGGACCGCCATGGCGGCTATAAACCACACGCTCCCCAGCAACGGAAGTAAATCGGTCTCACAAACGCGTGTGCTATTCGTCATCAAATCGTCGTGCGCGCGCACGCAATTTGCGCAGGGTTGCACGCCTGCGCGCCGGCCCGATCGTGTCGTCGGTCGAGCGTCGGATTTGAGTCCGCTTCAGCTCTGAAGTATGCGGACTGGCGCATGCGCAACTGCAAAGTTTTCGAGGCTCGATAGGGGCGACCGGATAAAGCGCGCCGGACTGGAAATTCCATGCTCGGAGGGCGTGCAAACCCGAAAAAACGTTCTTATCTTTGGCCAAGGCGCTGCCAGCAATAGAAAATTCTACTTACATCAACTATAAGACGGGGGACCGGCCGACGCGCGCAAGGGCCGCCGCCGTAGGCCGGTTTAACCCTATCAGGTCATCATCCTCGGCGCGCAGGCAGCGAAAGGTAAGCCGTTGCGATACTTTCCTATCTTCTTCGATCTCGAGGGCCGCGACGTACTCATCGTCGGCGGCGGCGAGAAGGCGCTGCAGAAGGTGCGCCTGCTCGCCAAGACCAGCGCACGCCTGAAGATCGTGGCTCCCGAGGTTGCCGAGGACATCGCCAATGCCGGGGTTCCGAGCCTCGCCATCGAGCGGCGCGCATTTACTGAAAGCGACCTCGACGGGGCGGCCTTGGTTTTCGCGGCCACGGATGATCCCGAACTTGATGCGCGTGTCGCCGCCGCGGGCCGTGCTCGCGGCCTGCCGACCAACGTCGTCGACGGGCCGGCGCTGAGCAACTTCATCATGCCGGCGATCGTCGATCGCGACCCCATCATCGTCGCCATCGGCACGGAGGGTGCCGCGCCCATCCTGGCACGGGAGGTCAAGGCCAAGATCGAAAGCTGGCTGCCCACTCACTTCGGGCAGGTCGCGCAACGCGCGCTAGCGCTGCGCCGCCGGGTGCAGGAGGCCATCGCCGACCCGATCGTGCGCCGCCGTACCTGGGAGGCGCTTCTGCAGGGGCGCTGGCGCAAGGCTATTTTGGACGGTGACGCCGCGGCAGCCGACCGCGAGTTCGAGCATCAGCTTGCCGCCGGCGATCGCGACGAGCCGCCCACAGGCAGCGTGGCGCTGATCGGCTGCGGACCCGGCGAGCCCGACCTCATCACCTTGAAGGCGCAGCAGCATCTGCAGTCGGCGGATGTGCTCGTCGTCGATCGGCTGGTCAATCCGGCCATCCTCGAATACGCGCGGCGCGACGCCATCCGTATCGACGTCGGCAAGGCGCCGGAAGGCGACTCGGCACTGCAGGAAGAGATCAATCGCATCCTGGTGCGCGAGGCCATGAAGGGCCATCGCGTGGTGCGCCTCAAGGGTGGCGACGCTTTCGTCTTCGGCCGCGCGGCCGAGGAGATGGCGGCCGTGCGCGCCGCCGGCGTACCGGTCGAAGTCGTGCCGGGCATCACCGCCGCGCACGCCTGTGCCGCGAGCATCGGATTGCCGGTGACGTTGCGCACCAAAGTACGCCAGTTCGCCGTGGTCACCGGCGCCTCCGCCGACGGGCCGCTTGAGCTCGACTGGCCCGCCTTGGCGCAGCCCGGTCAGGCATTCGCCATCTACATGGGTGTGCGCACAGCGCAGCATTTCGCCGACAGGCTGCTCGAGGCCGGCGCGGCGCCGCAAACCCCGGTCGTCATCGTCGAGAACGGCACGCTGGCCAACGAGCGCGCCCTGGCGACGGAGCTGGCATCCGCCGCTCGCGCCATATCCGAAAGCGGCATCCGCGGCCCGGCGGTGATCTTCGTCGGGCTCGACTGGGCAACCGCCGGACTGTCGCGGCCGGATAAAGTCGAAGTATATGACCCGCAACGCGTTGGCACCGGCGAAACCTTGAAGGCCGACGCTGTCGCATTGGGGCAGCCAGGATAGCTTGCACCTGAGGTTGAAGTTGGCGCACTGCATGAGACGAGACATGTCGAGGAGGCGTTTGTGACCGCCCAACCGTTGCTTCCGAAGAACGCGCCGTTCACGCCGGAAGACATTGATGCTCTCAATAGCGTCGTCGCCCGCACGACGCCGCAGCAGCGTGCCTGGCTCGCCGGCTTTTTCGCCGGCTTCGAGGCGGCGCAATCCGGCGGTGGTGCGCTGCCTCAGGCGGCCGTCGCGTCAAAGCCGCGGCAGGCGCTGACCGTTCTCTACGCAAGCGAAAGCGGCAACGCCGAAGCCCTGGCGATGCGCACCAAGAAGCTCGCCCAGAAGCATGGCCTCGATGCCAAGATCGTGGACTTCGCCGATGCCGAGCTTGCCGTCCTGTCGAAGGCCAAGAACCTGATCGTGTTCGCCTCCACCTGGGGCGAAGGCGATCCGCCCGGCCGCGCCGTCGACTTCTACGCCGCGTTGATGAGCGATGCAGCCCCACGCATCGAAGGGGTGCGCTTTGCCGTTCTCGCCCTCGGGGACACCGCTTACGCACAGTTCTGCGCGACCGGTAGGGCGATCGACGAGCGTCTTGCAGCGCTGGGCGGCACGCGCGCCTTCGATCGCGTCGACCTTGACCTCGATTACGCCAAGCAGGCGGCCGAGTGGACCGAGAAGGCGCTCGGCAAACTGGCGCCCGCGGACGCTGCCGGCAACGCCACGGTCGTGCACGTCGACTTCAAGGGTGGCGTCGGCCACGCCGCCGACGATGACGAGCCGCAGTTCACCGCCGACAATCCGCTCACCGGGGAAATCTCGACGCTGCTCAACCTCAACGGCTCCGGCTCCACGCGCGAGACCTGGCACGTCGAGATCGCTGCCGAGGCGCCGGGCTTCTCCTATCTGCCGGGCGACGCGATCGGCATCGTGCCCGAGAACAATCCCCAGATCGCGCTGGAACTCGCCGAGGCGGTGGGTCTTGGAGCCGACGGGACGGTGGTGCAGAAGCTGCGCGAGCGCTACGACGTGACGACGCTGTCGCGGCCGCTGGTGGAGAGCTATGCCAAGCTCACGCAACGCATCGACCTAGCCCATCTCGCCGATCAGAAGGCGTTCACCGAGTTCGCCGAGGATCGCCAGCTCGTCGATCTGTTCGAGCGTTACCCCGAGAAGCTGACGCCGGAACAGTTGTTCGGCCTGCTGCGTCCACTTCCCGGACGGCTCTACTCAGTCGCCTCAAGTCCCAAGGCGCATCCGGGGGAGGCCCATCTTCTGGTTGGTGCCGTGCGCTGGGAATCCTACGGCAAGAAGCGGGGCGGCGTCGCCTCGACCTACTTCGCCGACCGGCGACGCGTCGGCGATCCGGTGCGCGTCTACGTCAAGCCGAACCGCCACTTCCGCCTGCCCGAGGACGGCAACCGCCCGATCGTCATGATCGGCGCCGGCACCGGTGTCGCGCCCTATCGCGCCTTCATCGAGGACCGCGCCGAGGACGGCGCCAAGGGAAAGAGCTGGCTATTCTTCGGCGAGCGCAACTTCACCAACGACTTCCTCTACCAGATCGAGTGGCAAGAGGCGCTCGAGGCCGGCACGCTGTCGCGCATCGATGTCGCCTTCTCGCGCGACCAGCCGGAGAAGATCTATGTGCAGCAGCGGCTGTGGGAAGCGCGCAACGACCTTCTCAAGTGGGTCGATGAGGGCGCCCACATCTATGTGTGCGGCGACGAGAAGGGCATGGCGCGCGACGTCGACGTGATGCTCGGCCGCATTCTCGCCGAGGCCGCGCGAGGCGATGATGAAGCGGGCCGCGCCAAGCTGAAAGAGCTGACCAAAGCCGGCCGCTATCAGCGCGACGTGTATTGAGACGCGGAGCGCGCTCGCGCGCTCGACAGGACAATTACAGATGACCGACGACAATCGCGCCAAGAACGAGATCATCAAGGAGAACAGCCGGCTGCTGCGCGGCACCATTGCCGAGGGCCTGGCGGACGTTGTCACCGGCGCTATCTCCGAGGACGACTCGCAGCTGACGAAGTTCCACGGGACGTATCTGCAGGACGACCGCGACGTGCGTCCCGAGCGCGCCAAGAAGAAGCTGGAGAAAGCCTACAGCTTCATGATCCGCGTGCGCCTGCCGGGCGGCGTGACGACGTCGAAGCAGTGGCTGGCGCTGGACGCCATCGCCGGCACCTATGCCAATCAGAGCCTGCGTCTGACGACGCGCCAAACGTTTCAGTTCCACGGCGTCATCAAGTCGAACATGAAGCGCACGATGCAGGCGATCAATGCGGCGCTGCTCGACACGCTGGCGGCCTGCGGGGATGTTAACCGCAACGTGCTGGCGACCGGCAATCCGTACATGTCCAAGGTGCATGCGGCCGCGCACCAGCTCGCCGTCGAGGTAAGCCGGCACTTGTTGCCGCAGACGGGCGCCTATCACGAGATCTGGCTCGACGGCGACCAGGTGAGCGATCAGAGCAGCCCGGCCAAGAAGGAAGAGGAGCCGATCTACGGCAGCCCACTATCTGCCGCGCAAATTCAAGATCGTCATCGCCGTGCCGCCGTCCAACGACGTCGATATTTTCGCGCATGACCTCGGCTACATCGCCATCGTCGAAAGCGGCAAGCTGGTCGGGTACAACGTGACCATTGGCGGCGGCATGGGCATGACCCATGGCGAGCCGGACACCTTTCCGCGCACCGCAGACGTGCTCGGCTATTGCACGCCGGAGCAGGCCATCGATGTTGCCGAGAAGGTTCTCACGGTGCAGCGCGACTGGGGCAATCGCAACAACCGCAAGCGCGCGCGTCTCAAGTACACCGTCGAGGATCGTGGGCTCGATGCGTATCGCAGCGAGGTCGAGAAGCGCCTCGGCTACAAGCTAGGCGAGCCACGCCCCTACGAGTTCACCTCGACGGGCGATGTCATTGGCTGGGCGCAGGGCGCCGACAAGAAATGGCATCTGACGCTGTTCGTCGAGAACGGCCGCATCAAGGACATCCCCGGTTGGAGCATGCGCACGGCGCTGCGCGAGATCGCCGAGCTGCATCCCGGCGGCTTCATCGTGACCGCCAACCAGAACGTCATCATCGCCAACGTGACGGCGAAGACGAAGTCGAAGATCGAGGCGATCCTAAAGGAGCACGGCATCGCCATCGGCACGGCGCTGTCGGGCATCAGGCGCAGCAGCATGGCGTGCGTCGCCCTGCCGACTTGCGGGCTGGCGCTGGCGGAGAGCGAGCGCTTCCTGCCGGAGTTGCTGACGGCGCTGGAAGGGTCGCTTGAGCAGGCCGGGCTGAGAGACAACGAGATCGTCATCCGCATGACCGGCTGCCCGAACGGTTGCGCGCGGCCGTACCTTGCAGAAATCGGCCTCGTCGGCCGCAATCCCGGGCTCTACAATCTTTATCTCGGAGCGGCGTTCAACGGCGAGCGGCTCAACAAGCTTTACGCCGAGGACATCGACCAGGGCCGCATCGTCGGCCTGCTGGAGCCGATGTTCACCCGCTATGCCAAGGAGCGGGAGGAGGGCGAGCACTTCGGTGACTTCGTTATCCGTGCCGGGTACGTGCGCGCGACCACGGCCGGCAATCGCTTTCATGCCGACCTAGACCTCGTGAAGACGGTCCGCTGACCGGCGGCGCCGCTTGGGGCAGCGGCTAGTGGCGCAGTGGGTTGATGAGCGCGTAAGCGGCCCACAAGAGCACGAGCGCCAGCGCGACGCGTAACACCCAGTCCGGCACCAGGCCGGTGATGCGCGAGCCGAGTGCGATGCCGGGCACCGATCCGATCAGCAGGAAGCCGAGGATCTCCAGGTCGACATTGCCCATGCCGAAGTGGCTGGCGCCGGCGAGGAACGTCAGCGGGATGGCGTGGACGATGTCGGTGCCGATGAGCCGCCGCGCCGACAGCGCGTGGTAGAGCGCGGTCAGCGCCACGACGCCGATGGCGCCGGCGCCCACCGAGGTGAGCGCGACGAGCACACCGAGCACGAGCCCGAGCGCCAATGTCGGCGCGGGACGCACCATCACCGGCTGGGCATGATCGGCGGCGGTCATGGCGAACCGCTTGAGCAGCGGATAGGCGGCGACGCACAGCGCGCTCACCACGAGCGCAAAGGCGAGCACCTTGCGGATGATCGCGGCCAGCACATGGATGTCGGGCTCGGCGAGATAGATCCATCCGAGAACCATAGCGGCGCCCGGCAGGCTGCCCGTGGCGAGCCAGCGTACAATGGGCCAGTTGACGTTGCCCAGGGAATGATGCCGCCAGGCGGCGCTCGCCTTGGTGATCGAGGCGAACAGCAGGTCGGTGCCGACCGCCATGACCGGCGAAATGCCGATGCCGGAGATGAGGAACGGCGTCATCAGTGAGCCGGCCCCGACGCCCGTGAGGCCGACCAGGAAGCCGACGGCAAAGCCGCCGAAGACGATGATGGGCCAGGCGCCCGAGTGCAGAAATTCCATATAGAGCAGGCTCGTAGTCGTTTCTTGGGGCGCCTCTGGGGCGACCATATCCGTTATCTTGAAGGGTTCAACTGCTGAAACGGACGCCTAGCGCCGCACGCGGACGCTAGGTTAGGGCGGCGACGATGGTGCGCAGGCTGAGGATGGCCACGATGCAGCCGACGAGGATCATCAGCACCTTGTCGGGCAGCACTTTCGTCGCATAGGCGGCGAAGGGAGCGGCGATGACGCCGCCGATGATCAAGCCGCTGATGATCGGCCACAGCTGCAGGCCAATGGTGGCGACGAACGTTGCCGAGATGGTCAGGGTGACGAAGAACTCGGCGAGGTTGACCGACCCGATCGCGTAGCGCGGCGTCGTGCCCTGGCCGATGAGCGTCGAGGTGACGATTGGTCCCCACCCACCACCGCCGATGGAATCGAGGAGGCCGCCGACGAAGCCGAGGGGCGCCACGCGCGATGGTTCGGCACCGTCCGAGACGCGCTTGGTGAGTGCCTTCCACACGATGAACAGGCCGATAAGCAGCAGATAGGCGCTGATGAACGGCTTGATCTTGTCGCCGTCGAGATTGGTGAGGAGGTAGGCGCCGATGGCGCCGCCGATGGCCCCGGGCAGGGCGAGACGCAGGAGCAGCTTGCGATCGACGTTGCCGAACTTCCAATGCGATGCGCCGGAAACGGCTGTGGTGAACGTCTCCGCCGCATGCACGCAGGCGCTCGCGGTCGCCGGCGGGACGCCGAGGCTCAGCAGCACCGATGTGGAAATGACGCCGTAGGCCATGCCGATGGCGCCATCGACCATTTGCGCCGCAAAGCCGACGGCCACGAAGAGCAGCAGATCTTCCCACATCGAGCCGGCTCACCCCTATTTGCAGCTTGGTTCCCGGCGCTCGGTGTAACGGATACCGCGCCGGGCGCCCTGCGGAACTACGAGAGCCGTTAAAGCTCGATCTTGACCGGGATGCCCGCTGCATGCAGGAGCAGCGCCGCCTCGCTGGCTCGCCGCTGGAACTCGCGGCGATCGTCGTCGCTGTCGCGCAGATCGCGGCACAGGCCGCGCTCGAGCAGTTCGCGCGTCAGCTTGAACGCCGTGGCGTTGTCGGCATCGCCCTTGGTTGCCGTGGTGATGACGCCACCGGCGACGGTCGCACCGCTGACCGCGTCGACGATCAGGAAGGCGCCCGTCGGTTGGTTGTCGGCGAACGTGTCGACGGCGACGGGGCGCCCCAGCGTGATCGAGACGATGGCAATGTCGTTGACAGCGCAGGTCTCGGACGGCTGCGCGACCAGGGTCTCGAGGTCGAGCAGCGAGCGAATGTTGATGTCCGAGATTGGCGCGAGGTCGGTGGCGCTGCGCAGGAAATAACCGGCTTCCGGATCGAACGGAGTCTCCCACAGCCACACGATGCGCGCCTCGAGCTGTGCGGCAACGGTCGGCGGATTGTCGGCCAGGGAGAGGACGGCGCCGCGGGCGACATCGATGTCGGTATCGAGTTGCAAGGCGACGGCTTGTCCTTGCTTTGCGAGCTCCAGATCACGGCCCATGGTGGCAATGCGCAGCACGTGTGCGCTTTGTCCGCTCAAGGCATCGGTGACACGGTCGCCGACGCTGATGCATCCCGAGCCAACGGTGCCGGCAAGACCGCGAAAGTCGAGACCATCGCGCAACACGGTCTGCACCGCCAGGCGGAATGGACCGCGCGGGGTGATGTCGCGCGGCGGAATGCGCTCCAGATGCTCGAGCAGATGCGGTCCAGTGTACCAGGGCATGTGCTCGGACCCGCGCGCGACGTTGTCGCCACCGACGGCAGAGACCGGAATGGCGATCGCCTCGCGGAAGCCGAAGCGCAGCGTCAGCTCGCGGAAATCCGCCTCGATGGCGCGGAACTTCTCCTGCGACCAGTCGGTGAGGTCCATCTTGTTGACGGCAAGCACGACGCGCTTCACGCCGACGATGTCGAGGATGGCGGCGTGGCGGCGAGTCTGCCGCTTGATGCCATGGCGCGCGTCGACGAGCATGATGGCGACATCGGCGTGCGAGGCGCCGGATGCCATGTTGCGCGTGTATTGCTCGTGGCCAGGGCTATCGATGACCACGAAGCGGCGCGTTTCGGTGTCGAAATAGCGCCAGGCGATGTCGATGGTGATGCCCTGCTCGCGCTCGGCGACGAGACCGTCGAGCAGCAGACTGAAGTCGGGGTGCGCGCCGCCGGTCGCCGCGTTGGACGAGCGACTGATGGTTTCGCGCTGGTCGTCGTAGAGGTCGGAGGCGTCCCACAACAGCCGCCCGATCAGCGTCGACTTGCCGTCGTCGACGGAGCCGCACGTCAGCAGGTGCAGGATGCCGTTCAGCTCCTGGTTAGGCGCCAGAGCAAGATCTTCGCGCCGAATGGCCGTGAGCGCCGTCATCAGAAGTAGCCCTCTTGCTTCTTGCGCTCCATGGCGCCGGCTTGATCATGGTCGATGAGGCGCCCCTGGCGCTCGGACGTGCGCGCGCCGAGCGTCTCAGCGACGACACTGTCGAGGTCGGCAGCGGTGGAAGGAACGGCGGCGGTGAGCGGCCAGCAGCCGAGAGTGCGGAAGCGGACGCTCTTCATCTGCGGCACCTCGCCCGGCAGTAGCGGCAGACGATCGTCGTCGACCACGAGAAGCTGGCCGTTGCGCGTGATAGTGGGCCGCTGGGCGGCGAAATAGAGCGGCACCACGTCGAGGTTCTCGCGGGCGATGTAGCGCCAGACGTCGCGCTCGGTCCAGTTCGACAGCGGGAACACGCGTACCGTCTCGCCGGAGCCGAGGCGGCCGTTGAGCAGGTTCCACATCTCCGGCCGCTGGCGGCGCGGATCCCAGCGATGACCCGCTGCGCGGAAGGAGAACACCCGCTCCTTGGCGCGCGAGCTTTCCTCGTCGCGGCGCGCGCCGCCGAAGGCCGCGTCGAAGCCGTACTTGTCGAGTGCTTGCTTCAGCGGCTGCGTCTTCATCACGTCGGTGTAGACGGATGGCGAATAGTCGTACGGATTGATCCCGCGCTTCAGGCCTTCCTCGTTCGTATGCACGATGAGGTCGAGGCCGAAGTCGCGAACCGTCTTGTCGCGGAACGCGATCATGTCGCGAAACTTCCACGTCGTGTCGATGTGCAGCAGTGGGAACGGAGGCTTCTGCGGCCAGAACGCCTTGCGCGCGAGGTGCAAAAGGACGGTGGAGTCCTTGCCGATGGAATACATCAGCACGGGCTTGCGGAACTGCGCGGCAGCCTCGCGGAATATATAGATGGCCTCAGCCTCGAGCATGTCGAGGTGAGAGATCGGCGCTGTCATGCGGCAGCTTCCTTCTGGCGGGGCCTGTTATGCAGGCCGCATTCCTTACCGTCCTCGTTCTCCCACCACCAGCGTCCGGCGCGAATATCTTCGCCCGGCTTGATGGCGCGCGTGCATGGCTGGCATCCAATGGAAGGGAAACCGCGTGCGTGCAGCGGATTGACGGGGACGTTGTTGGCGGCGACGTAGGCTTCGAGCTGCTCGAGGCTCCAGTCGGCGATCGGGTTCAATTTAACGAGCCCGTCGGCCGCATCCCACGATGCAAATGGCACATGCGCGCGACCGACCGATTGCTCGCGGCGCAATCCTGTGACCCAGCCGGCAGCACCTTGCAGCGCGCGCTTCAGCGGGCGGACCTTGCGGATGTCGCAGCATGCCTTGCGGTTCTCGACGGCGAGGCGGAAGCCGTAGATGCCGTCGCGGGCGACGAGTTCCTCGACCTCGCGGGCATCGGGAAACATCACGCGGATGTTGAGGCCGTAGCGGTTCTCGCTGGCCTCGAGCGTGTCGAGTGTTTCGGGGAAATGCCGGCCGGTGTCGAGGGTGAACACATCGATCTTGGCGCCGCTCGCAGCGATGGCGTTGAGCACCGCCTGATCTTCGATGCCGAGGCTGGTCGAGAATGTGACGCGGCCCGGCACCGAGCGGGTGATTTCGATGAGACGATCTTCCAGGCTGTCGATGGCCGCCAGGCGACGGTCGAGCGCCAACGCCTCAGCAACCGGGTCGGCGGGTGCCGGTCGGCTGAGTGCGGCTGGGAGCAATGTAGCGCCGGCGCTGGGCGACGCTTTGGCGCCACGCCCGGCCGAGGTCTTCGTCGGCATCGTGTTCCCTTCGGTGGAACCATGAAAATAAGGGAAATCGATTTCTGCTTAAAGCCTATCGGCCAAATAAAAATAGGATCGCATTCCACCAGGGCCCCTGGGCAGAAAATTTTTCCCAACGGGCGGCTTCGTGGAACGTTGGTTCAGCGACGGCGAGCGATCCGTGGGCAGACGTCGGCGAGACACGCTGAGGTGGTGCGGCAGGCGCGCTGCAGCCACCAAAGCCTGGCTGGGGACGGTTCGGGGAAAACCTGTGCGGTTGCCACACCCCGGAGCGGGCCTCGGCGCGCGTTTTAGGCCCTTACAAAAGCGAATCAGTAGCTGCGAAATTCGCCGGTTCCAAGCGGCAATTCTAGTCACAGTTTTATCGCAGCGGGTGTTGTCGGCGGGTTCTCGGCGAAAATGTGGGGATGAATTGAATGGTAAAAAAAACAGGCAGTTTCAATGCGTTGTGTCGCCCCCATTAATGTGGACATCTGCGTGACATTCCGGCCGCGGGTGCATTGGAGAAAGAATGCCCCTGGCCAGTTGGTTAACATTTGGTATTCTCCAAACCGCTTCGTGACGGGGGCTAGGACGTGAAGAGGGCTCTTCCACGTCCGGCGACTTTGACGGGGCGGCAAAAAGCAAACGTTGAGCAAGTAGCGGGGTAAAAAATGATGGGGGATTCCTCCAAGCGGCCCGATTTTATGCAGTTCGACCCGCAGGCCGAGATGACTCGGGAGCGGGCCGAAGAGGCCGGGATCGAGGTCTTCGAGGTCGTCGGATCAATAAAATGGTTTGATGCATCAAAGGGATACGGCTTCATAGTGCCCGACAACGGGCTGGCCGACATCCTTCTCCACGTCACCTGCCTGCGGGCGGGCGGCTACCAGACAGCCTACGAAGGAGCACGCGTTCACGCCGAGGTGCTGCGCCGCCCGAAGGGCATGCAGGCTTTCCGCATCCTCAGCATGGACGAGAGCACAGCGATCCACCCATCGCAGTTGCCCCAGCGGACGCACGTCATCGTCACGCCGGAGAGCGATTGGGAGCGGGCCATGGTAAAGTGGTTCAACCGGGTGCGCGGTTTCGGCTTCTTGACGCGAGGCGAAGGGACGCCGGACGTATTCGTGCACATGGAGACACTGCGGCGCTTCGGTTTCACCGAGCTGCGTCCGGGCCAGATGGTCATGGTTCGCTGGGGTCACGGTTCGAAAGGCTGCATGGCCGCCGAGCTGCGCCCCGATGGACAACCCGGATTGCCGCCAACGCACTGACTAGTGTGATGATCGAGGAATTCGCTAACATCAGCGGCGAGGTACCGAGCGAATTCTCGATCTGAATCACAAGTGTCCCTTGTGATTCCGAAGTTCGCTCTCGGCCCTAGCAGCGAACTTTGGCGAACTTCGGAATCGGGACACTAGGGGCGATGGCTGAGTTGAGAATTTGGAGCGGGGCGGCCCATTGGGCGGCCCTGCTTTTCGTTGCGGCGCTGCTGGCGCTTTCGGTCGCTGTAGCCGACGCGAAGGTGCGCGTCGACAAGCTATGGCTGGTCCCGGCCAGCGGGCAGGAAGTCCCCATCGACATCGAGGTCGCCGAGGATCCGCAGGAAAAGGCGATGGGGCTGATGTTCCGCACCGAGCTCGCCGACAACCAGGGCAT
This sequence comes from uncultured Alphaproteobacteria bacterium, assembly GCA_963795225.1. Lineage (GTDB taxonomy): Bacteria > Pseudomonadota > Alphaproteobacteria > Rhizobiales > Hyphomicrobiaceae > Hyphomicrobium_A. Next base: position 93,016 of record CAWCHB010000024.1, read on the forward strand.
GCTGTTTCCCTACAGCGAGGCGCGCGAGCTCAGCATGTGGATGCGCAATACGTACATTCCGCTCGACATGCTCTTCATCCGACCCGATGGCGTCATTCACCGCATCGAGAAGCGCGCCGAGCCAATGTCGGAGCGCATCATCAACTCAGACGGTGACGTGTCGGCCGTGCTGGAGCTGCCCGGCGGCGCCGCCGAGCGCTTCGGAATCAAAGCCGGCGACCGGGTGCGCCATCCGCTGTTTGGCGCCGGCAAGCCCTGATCCACACGCCGTGCCGCCCCGTTTGATACGCCGCGTTTACTCGGCGGGTGGCATCGCGTAGAACCCGGCGAACGTCGCTCGTCGGGGCGTAGCTCAGCCTGGTAGAGCACTTGCTTTGGGAGCAAGGGGTCGCGAGTTCGAATCCCGCCGCCCCGACCAACGACGCGACGCTCTGCACGCGAGGGCACCATGGTTGCGCGCATCTATAGGCCGGCAAGGACGGCGATGCAGTCCGGTGAAGGGCGCACCAAGGAGTGGGTGCTCGAATTTGCCCCCGCCAGTCCGCGCGAGATCGAGCCGCTGATGGGCTGGACGGGGACGCGCGACATGCGTGCCGAGGTGCAGTTGGCGTTCGACACCAAAGAGGAGGCGGTCGCCTACGCGGAACGCGAGGGCATCGCCTACCAGGTGTTCGAGCCGGCGCCGCGCAAGATGATCCGCAAGTCGTACGCCGACAACTTCAAGTACGGCCGCATCGGTCGCTGGACGCACTGAGGCGTCGGCAGCACCGGCGAGGTCCTCGGAGCGTCCCGGTTACAACTCGGGTTACACGACACCAGCTAAGGACCTCTCCCAAGGGTTGAGCTGGGGTCGAACAGCGGCGCTAACTGGTGTGCGGCCCTTCCCTGGATTTCCGATGGGTTCTTTCCGAGCCGGGAAGGTATTTCCGAGCGCCGCCAGAAATTGGTGAGCTACTGATATAGCTCGCGCTGCTCTCGGGGCTCGAAGGTCGCTTTCTTGGCCCTTCACTGGCTCATGCCGGAAGGCCGCTCAGAGGTTCGCTGCTGCTCGGTCGGCGCGACGTCCGCTTTGCCGAGAAAGCGGTCATCAAGTCGATGCGCCACGGACGTTCATCTGGGCGGCCAAGCGAAGGCAGCATCGCCTCCGACAGCAGACATCGGCTCCCCGACGCTATGGGCCGATTTCGGAAGGCGCGGATCACCAAAGGGCGGTGGCGTCGCCAAATATCGCAACCCGAAGGACAGCTCGCAGACGTGGACGGGTCGCGGTCGCAAGCCCAACTGGCTCGTGGGATGCCGTGAAGAAGGGCACCAAGATCGAGAGCTTCAAAATCTGATTTGGCGACCCTTGATGACGCCCTCGCGCACGCTGGTGAATAGAGCGAAGGGCGTTTGCACTCGTAAGCCGTCGAGGCTCGCATGCAGCGCGTAGCGTCCTCAATGCGGATTCGCGTTATCCCAAAAGTGGTTGGCTGGGGACAGAAGCGGGAACCTTCTATGTGTCCACTTGGCCCTTCTGACCCGATATCGATCTAAGCGCCGCCCGGGCGACTACGAATTTTTGCACAGAACATTCGGCGCCGATGGCAATCGCGCCCCACCGAGGAGGTGGTTCGCATCCGTGCCCCTTCGCTGACTGTTCCTTGTCGGCTAGCAGGGCGCTGATAACTGCGGGGCGAAATGCCTAGCGTGCCAACTGTCTAGCGCCGGGCTACTTTGCGACACCCCGGCGCCTGAAATGGGACGCCGGGGGGTGAGGACTGCCTGGGTGGCGGCTACGCGGGAGGTGTGCCTCAGCCGTATCATAAGGTCACAAGAGAACCACCGGGTTAACAGTTCTGTTCTTGCGGCGACACCATCGGCGGGGAAATCTTGGCGGTTATTGTCACTGCACGCTCCGCGCAGGACAGGGCGGCCCTAGCGCTCAGCACTCGCGGAGGTCGTGACCGTCAAGCGACAACAAGGTCGAAACCCCGCGCAGGAACTTCACTGCCATGAGCAACCCCGAAGACGTTTTCGATGAACTCTGGGAGACCTTTCACGCCAGGTATCCCTTCTTCAAGCTGAGAGGTGTCGACTGGCAGCAGCAGCGCGCCAAATACCGACCTATGGTCAGTGCAAAGACGACTGACGACCAGCTGTTCGACATTCTCTGCCAGATGCTCGACCCTTTGGACGATGGGCATGTCGAGCTGACGGCAAGGCTTGGTAAGAAGGGCAAGCGCACCTTCACCGCCGAAAAGAAGCCGCGCTTCTACCGGGAGTTCACAGATCCCCAGATCAAGGCGCTCTTCGCCGCCACCGAGCAGACGCTCCTCGCCAATGGCTTCGGGAGCCTTGAGGAAACCGACGCGTGGATGCTGCGGTACTGCAGGTCGCAGACCATCGGCTACATGCGGATCCTCGAATTGGAGGGTATTAAGAAGGGCAAGTTGACGACGGCACTGGACACGATTGCCCTCGACTTCAAGGACCTGCAGGGCTTCATCATCGACATCCGCGACAACCCCGGCGGCGACGACAGCACCGCTATCGCGATCATCAATAGGTTTTGCGATCGCGAAAGAGTGGCGTTCTACAGACGAACGAAGCTTGGTCCCGGCGAGGATGCCTTCGGACCGCTGAAGACGTTCCACATCAGGCCGGAGGGAGAGGTTCAGTTTACCGGACCAATCGTACTGCTGACCTGCGACGCCGTTTTCAGCGGCGGAGAAGCTTTCGCCCTGGCGATAAAGCAGCTGCCGTATGTCACCATAGTGGGCGATCATACCAACGGTATATTTTCCTACCAGTTGGAGAAGAAACTTGCGAACGGCTGGAAGTACTGTCTCTCGTACCAGGAATACCTCTCGCCCGAGATGATCTGCTACGAGGGCAAAGGGGTGCCCGCCGACATCGTGCTGCTGAACAGCACCGCCGACATCGACAACGGCGTCGATCCGTTGATCACCCGCGCGCTTGAGGTGCTGACGTCGAAGCAGCCGGTGTCGTAGTGCGCACCGCAATTGTCGGCGCGTGCAGGGCGAGAGCTGCGCTGCTACCGGCGACGTCAATCGCGTAGGCGCGAAATCGCTCCGCCCCGCCGTTAGCTCGCGGCGCATCGATGACGCGCAGGCCTGCGGTCAGATCAAAGCGGAATGCGTCGAGCCCAAATGGCAGGCCCTCGCCAATCGATTTGAGGGCCGCTTCTTTGAGCGTCCAGAGGCTGTAAAAAGGTGCGTGCGCCAGCCGAGTTTCCGGCGTCCTCAACTGCCTTTGCCTCGGCCGGCGAGAAATACTTCTGCGCAAGCTTGTTCGCTTCGACGCTCTCCGTCTCATCTTCGATATCTACACCGATGCCGTGCGTCGAAGACCACGCGCCGAGGAAGCCGTGCCGACACGATGAAAAACTGAACCAACACCTCGGCTGTTCGGCGAGGTAAGGACGCCCTTTCACGGTTGTGGTGAATTCGATCTCCGCTAAGGCCCGCGAAGAGCCTGTCGCGAGGGCGCCGCAGTAGCGGCGAAACGCCCGTTGCTGCAAGAAGCGCGCTCTTAAGTCCGCCGTCAGAAATGCATCCGCTTTGGCCCGCTCGTGTTCGGAGAGAACGCACGCACAACGCTCCGTAAAGCCGCGATCATGCAAGGCGGGCATAAACAGCACGGTGACCATCGGGCCGGCTGACGCCGGCGCGCACTGGCGTGCGTGGCCAGCAAAGAAGTTGTTGAGGTCGACTCTCATACCTCAGCCCCCCCGGAAGCGGACCCACAATCAGCGCGGCTCGCTGATCGGACGTTGGCCTCACCGGCGACTCCCGGGTCGGTAACAGCGGCAAGGACGGGCTCGACCGGGCTGCCATGATAGATGGCCGTGTGCAGATCCATCTCCTTGAGGACCAGCGAGAGGGGCAAGACCGTCGTGTCCGGCTCGATGACCACGCCGCTCATGATCGTTGCACCCGAGGAGATGGCGCAGCCGTGCCGGATGTGCGTTTGCTTCACCTTCAGCATCATGTTTTCGAAGGTATGAAACTGCAGAAAGCCCCCGACGACACAGTCGCCGTCGAATTTTACGGCGTTCCAGTCGGAGCACTGCATGGGTTCGACCACGATTGTCCGCGGTCCGATCTGACAGCCCATCCGGCGTAAAATCGGGTTGGCCAAAATCGTGCCGGCGAAAAAATTCAGAGGTGCTTGGCACCAGACGAAGAAGCAATCTTGCGCGAAAAAGTAGGCGAAGTGCCGCCACGACCAAAAGGGGGTCGCGTGATTGACGCCCCATTCCCGGCCGACGAGAACCCGTTTGATCGCGACGCTGAGCGCGACCACACCGGTTTCCGTGAGCAGCAGAGCGGCGAGCGCGCCCAGGATCGGGTCAACGCCAAGCCGCAGCGTGCAAATGAAGAGCACTGCAAAGACCAGCCCTTGGGTAACCCGCAACATCCCAACGCTGAAGAAGTCGTTGAGCATGATCCGGGTCAGAAAGAGGGAGAAGGTGGGCGGCTTGTGGGTTGCATTCTCGGCCTCGAACGAGGCACTTGCAAACCGCACTGGCGGGTTTCCTGCCACCGTGATGGGCTCGCCGGGCCGCGAGCGCATTTGTCGCCGGAAGCCGATATCGCTGCAGGGAGTTGACACGCCGAGAAGGAAGTTCGTCGGCAACTGCCCGTACTCAGCCACACAGTTATTGCCGCTGAAAAAATTCCTCGGCATGTCGAGAGGGCGCAACACAAGGTGTTCCGCGCCATAGTCGAGCATGTTCGTGAAACAGCCGTTCGACCAGAACACCTGCGCGTCGACGCTGGCGGCCTCCGGCACTAAATTGAACATGACGTCGCACTCCGAGGCGCCGAGCCATGTGAAACGCATGCCGGCCAGCGCCCGTAGGTATTGGCCGGTGATCGTCCAGGTCCACAGCCCCTGGATGGCGTTGAGTTTGCGCATGCGATACAGGAGAAGCGCGCCGCTGAAACCGCGCACACTGTGCAGCCCCGGCGAGCCCGCCGTGCAGCGGATGAAGAGGCACCCCAGAATGGAAGTCACGACAATCGTGAGCCAGGCCGTAACGAACGTGTAAAACGTCAGGTAGCCAATGATTTCGTACAGCGGCGTCACGCTGAAGTAGCTGCTTGTCAGGTCGGCATCGGCGAGGGGCGTGAAATCCCGGGCGAACCACAGAATCATGGCGGCGGGCACCACGCTGATCGCGCAGAACACGACGATCTGCATCAGGACGTTGCAGCTCTCCAGCAGCCAGACAGGATGCGAATCCCGACAATCGCGCCCTGGGCGTCGTAGCTGCGTGCAGCGGCCGGCGAGCCGCGCCGGGGCACCCTCCCAGATTTCCTGCGCGCCGACGTCTTGCAGGATCGGCGTGAAGGGAGTGATCCAGCTGCCACGGCCGACCGTCACATTGTTGGCGATGGCGCACCGCATTCCGATCTTGCAACCGCTTTCAAGGTGGATCGGGCCGACAAGCAGGTTCTGGCCCGTCCATCTCGTCGTTTGCACGTAGGCACCCGTCTGGATGGTGACATCGTCGCCTGCGGTGAGCAGGTCCAGGGGCCCTGACAAATATGCATCGGACGCGCATTGAAGGTTTCTGCCGATGGTCGCACCGAGCTGACGCAGCACGAACGCCATCATCGGTGCGCTTCGGTAGATGGCGCCGAGCGGCAGCAGGACAAGGCTTTCCATCCGGCCGATGCACCAGACCTTCAGGTGCATCCTGCTCCACTTCGGGTAGGTGCCGGGCGTCACATTGTTGCGACGGGCGTCGCCCCAGAGAGCGAGCTTGATCGCCATCACCCAGAGCAGAATGCCGAATGGCAGGAGCAGGCTGAGGAAATATAGACCGAGGCCGGCGATGATGAACGTCCCAATGCCGGCGGTCGCAAAGGTGCTGCCGATTTCGAGACTGGCCAAAACGCCGAGGGACGCGAGCAACCCCGGCAAGTAAAGCAACGTCGCGAAGAGTGCCTGCAGGATCGTGAAGCGTTCGACAGACAGCACCTTTGCCGCGATTTCATCTCGCGCAACGAGGGGTCGGGCCGCATTTGCGGCGACGGGTGCCACCACGGCGGCTGCCCGAACTTCTCGCGCCCGAGCTGCCACCTTTCGTGCCGTATTGCAGTCCGTGAGCAGCGCGCGCACCGACACCGGCCAACCCCCAGCCTGCAAGGCCAGCGCCAGACGCGCGATGACGATCGAGTGTCCGCCCGCCTCGGCGAACCCGTCGTCCAATCCGATGGGCCTCTCGAACACGGATCCTGCAGATCGCCAGCACGTCCTCGGCACCGGGCTCATCTCCGTCGCCAGCGCGACGCGCCGTTGCTGTCGGAAGCTCCATGTCGCCGGTCATATTGGTGTCGATCATGCCACGCAGCTGCGAGAGGTCCGGCAGGCGCGTGCGGTCGATCTTTCCCGACACCTCTTTCATGACGAATTTTTCGACGAGAAAGATGCTGCTCGGTACCGAGGGCGCTGGAAGAAGCCCGGCCAGCGTCGCGGTCACCTCCGCCGCCCACTCCGCGGGCGCGGGCGTCACCACCGGGATCCCATCCGCTGAGATCGACGGAGCCAAGACGAAGGCAACAAGCGCCTCGTTCTGATAGTCGAGGACGGCAGCCTCGATCTCTTTGAAGCGCGTCTGCAGGATGTCTTCGACGGCTTGGGCTTCGACGCGGTGTCCGCGCACCTTGAGCTGCGCATCGATTCTGCCGAGGAAATGAACACGCTGTGTGCGAATGTCGATTTGGCACCTGTCGCCGGTGCGGTAGAGGCGGCCGAACTGAGGGTGCGTGATGAACTTCTGCGCTGTTTGCTCCGGCAGGTTGCGATATCCGCGCGCGAGGTGGACGCCGCCGATGCAAAGCTCGCCGATCTCCCCGTGGGGCAGCGGTCGGAGGCTACCGATTTCGAGAATGACGTAGGTGACGTTGGCGAACGGTGAGCCAATGGTGATCGGCTCGCCGGGCCGCAGACTCTGTCGGCTGGTGTCGGTGCTCGCTTCGGTCGGGCCGTATGTATTGATGATCTGACGTCTGCACCGCGTCCACGGCTCCACCAGCGCGCTTGGAAAGGCTTCGCCGGCCGGCACGATGTAGCGGCAGAGCGGATATGGCAGATCCAATTCGGGGCTGGGCGTGAGGGTGGAAAGCAGCACCGGCGGACAGAAGAGAACCGTGACCTCGGCTTCGCGGAGCACGGGGATAAGGTCGGGGCCGGAGCGGATCTCCTCTTTGGTCAGCATGACGACGGCGCAGCCTGCCACCCAGGCGCTATACATTTCGGAAATGCTGCCGTCGTAGCCGAGCGAGGAGGTGAGCGAGCTCGCGTCCATGCCCGGGATGAGCGCGAAATAGTCGGCATAGGTGAGGGCGAGGTTGACATAGCCGGCATGCGCGCACTCGACGCCCTTGGGCATGCCGGTGGTCCCGCTGGTATAGAAAATTGTCGCCAGCCGTTGCGACGGGTCATCCATCCACGGACGGTGGTATTCTTTCGGGTGCCCGTTCGGGCAACGTCAGGACGTCGAGCGTGGGCAAGTCGCGGAAGTTGTCCGACCCGCGCGTGAGGACCAGCACCGGCTGCGCGTCATTGATCATGTGCGCGGTGAGCGCCTCGGGCAACGTGGTGTCGAGCACCACCAGCGTGCCGCCGGCCCGTAGCACGCCGAGGTGGGCGGCGACGATGTGCCAACTGTCCTGTGGCATGGCGACGGCGACGACCTGGTCAGGGCCGGTCAGAAACGGCGCGACCGCCGCCGCCAACTTCTCCGCATGCGCGTCGAGCTCAGCGAAGGTCAGCGACGCTCCGCTGTGGGGGATCTGCAGCGCCGTCAGATGAGGATACTTCGCGGCGGACCGACTGAAGACGTCGGTGAGCCACCGGATGCCTCGCTGGTGCGGCACGTTCGCATAAGGGTCTTCGCCGAAAACATCCGTCAAGCTGTACGGACACGTGTCCCTCGGCTCCTGCGCGCTTTGCTTCAGCGCCCACAGGTACCGCCTCCACGCTGCAAACGTCAGAACGAAGACCGCTGCCAGTAGGGTCGCTGCAAGTACCAAAACTCGTCCTCACCTGCCGGATCCCTGACCCCCGACGTATCTGGGCTTGTCGCATTCCAGCAGTCAAACCCACGTCGGATGCCGGTAACTTTCAGTCGAAGTACCGCTGCAGGGTACCGCGACGCCGGATGTCCAGCGTGACGCAGTGTGGTCCTCCGCCCAGAAGTTTGGAGTGCCGCAATTTCAAGGGGATGACGTCAAGGCCGTGCTTCTCGAGCAGCTTGATGAGCGACGGTTGATTGCGGTCCACGACGACCAGGTCCGGATTGATGCTGAAGGCGTTCATATCGATCCAATCGCTGCCGATGCTCCTGGAGATGTAGTCGGCGTCGTGTCGGTCGGTGTTCTCCATCGGCGGACTGTAGATGACCTCCCACTGCTTCAAGACAGGAGGCAGCGTCTCGTCATTCAGCCGACCGGGATTGCAGAGGACCAAGCCGGGTCGCAGGGCCACGATCGTCGAGTCGATGTGGCTGCCGAAATATACGTCCTTGAGGAAGTGGATCCGGTATTTGTCGCCGAGAATCCCCTGCAGCCAGTGCCCCCCCATCTCGTTACCGGTCGCGCTCACGAGATAAATCAAGTCCTCGCCGAAGCGCAGGATGTTTGCCGCGTCGAAGGCAGGCTCGTCGTTGCGCGGCGTGGGTTTCTCCAGATCAACGCCTTCGAACAGGGAGTCGAGAAGCATCGGCTGCGGGGCGCTGTACCACCGCGCTCCGGATTTCATGTAGTCGATCAGCAGCCTGCGATAGCTGAAGGTTTCCTGGGCGCGGCTGCGGATGACGTTGGGTGTCTCGATGATCTGGTCGCCGATCACCAGCATAATGTCGCGCGGGCAGTAGTTGTAGTACCCCTGGGATTCCCAATTGATGGTCGAGAACGTCGCTTCGTGGGGCCAGGTATCAGGACGCTGCACCGTGACGCCGGCCTTTTCCAATATCTGCGCGAACTCGTTCAGGTCCTCATCCGTCTCTTCAATGATCTTTTGCGGAAATGGTCCGCGCGGGATGTCGGCGAGTGGTCGGTCGGGAAACTCGGCCAGCTGGGTGCTGAGGTCCGGCGTCGGATATCGCGCCTTCAACGGATTGCCGACGATGACTTCCTCGAGCGGATCCCACTCATTGCAGCTCCAGACACGTGACATGTAGCCCCCGGTATTGCGAAACCTTGCCGGTTCCGATGATGATTGTCGTCAACTGCTTTGCGCGGAAGGTCGGTCGTGTCGGCCTCTTAGATGTTGCTCATTACCACCGAACGGAATTGCTGAAGAAGTCAGGCACCGCCAGCGCGGTGCCCGATGCCACGGATTCCTGCAGGATGAAATCGGCAACGGCGATGTCGAGCACGCCGAGGCCGAACGGCGAGAAGATGCGCGCCTTGCTGATGTCCAACTGAAGCCTACCGTCGAGGACATCTACCAACGTGCCGCCGATGAAATCCCTGTTGCCGCGCGCCAACTCCGCTAGATGCAGCGACGTGTTGGCCTTAAGGCAGTGCTCGATATCGTCAACGATGTTTTGCGAAGCGAGGATGACGTTGACTGAGATATCGCGCAGCGAGAGGTGAAGCACGGTGGGGGCGTGTGCGAGCAGCTTTTCATCGGCGAGGTAGGGCTCGAGCGCGGTGGTCGTGAAGAGGACGAGGGATGCCTCGCGGAGAGCACCCTCCAGACTGCTCTGCAGCTCCGTCTCTAAACCATGCTCATCGCGCAGCCACCTAGCGAACTGCTCGGCTTCCTTGCGATCCAGGTCATACAAGCTTATTTTTTGGAACTTCCAATCTCGAAATAGCAGCCACTCAACCGTGCTACGGGCGATTACGCCCGTGCCGATAACGCTTAAAGTGCCCGCGAAGGGGACTGGCGCAAGGTGCTCGGCCGCCAACGCGGCGGACGCGGCCGTCCGCGTCGCACTAATCAGAGACGCCTCGATGCATGCGAGCGGATATCCGGTAGTGGCGTCGTTCAAGATCTGGACCGCGGACGCGCGGGCGAGATTGCCTGTCCTGTTCGACGGGAAGCTCGAGATCCACTTGATGCCGCTCTTCTGCACCTCGCCCCCGAGGTGCGCCGGTAGTGCGATGATGCGCGCGCTGGAATTGTTCGGGTAGCGCAAAAAGTAGCTGTTCGGATTTATGGAATCGCCGGCCGCATGGAGGCGGTATGCCGCCTCGACCGCCTCAAAAATCTTCTGCCGGTTGCTGTCGATCGCCTTCTTCACTGCGGTGCCGGGAACAACGTGGAAGATCGGTGCGGTTGCCAAGCACTATTCCCCTAAACTCTCAGCCAGCACCTTGGCGTGCGGTGCGATGACGCTCTGTACCCAGGCCGGGTTGTATACAGTGTCCAGATACTTGTCGCCCAGGTCGGCGGAGATGGCGACGATGGTATCGCCGGGCTCAAACTCCGAGGCGAGCTCCCGCACGGCGGCGAGGACAGTTCCGGTGCTTCCGCCCACGAGCAAATGGTAATCGCGCACGAAGGACAGGCAAGTGTCGACGGTGGTCGCCTCATCGATCGCCACGATACGATCCGGGTTGGACAAGTCCGCCAGCTTCGGCCGCAAACTCGTTCCTATGCCAGGTATGTTGCGCGTCCCGGGCGGGCCGCCGAAGGTGACCGACCCTTCGGGCTCGACGGCCACGATCTTGATTTTCGGGAACTCCTGCCGAAGTCGCTCAGTGATCCCGGCCAGGGTGCCTGTCGTCCCGGCTCCGACAAAGATCCAATCAACCTTCTCGAACTCCTGGGCGATCTCGTTGGCCGTTTGCGCGGCGTGAACATTCTTGTTGGCGATGTTGTCGTACTGGTTCAGCCAGACAGCGTTCGGCTCTGACTGCAGGATACCGTCTATGGTCTTGAATCGATTGGTGAGGAAGCCGCCTTCGGCGTCACGGTCGCTGACAACGACAACCTTCGCCCCGTAGAGCTCCATGCCGCGAATGTTCGCGCGGGTCGAGTTGGAGTCTGTGACGCAGATAAACTTGTAGCCCTTGATGGCGCAGACGAGACTGAGCGCTACTCCCAGGTTCCCCGATGACGATTCAACGATGACCGTCTTATGGGGCTTGGCGATGCCGCGCCGCTCGAGGTCCTCGATAAGACCAATCGCGGTTTTCACCTTGATCGAGCCGGATACGTTGAAGCCCTCGAGCTTCAGAAAAACGTCGTGGCCGCGGGCAAAGCTGCGAAGGCGATAGAACAGGTCCCTGAATATTATGTCTAAGGGCGACTCAATGATCATCGTGCAGCATCCCCGCCGGCCTCGAGATTTCGAGGGGCCCGTCATTCCCATTTGGACCCAACGCTGATCGGGGCACTAACCCGTCGCCGTATAGGCGGTCATCACGCGGTCCGATCGAAAAGCCGCTTATGCTGGTCGTCGAAATGTTGGGTGCCGCATTGAGATCCTCCCGGATTTTTTTTGGTTTCGCAGCAACTCGCCATGGTGCTGGGGCAAGGTACGCTGCGAACGTCGATCAGGATACGGTAGCGATGGTGGGGTCGCAAGCCGCATGCATGTTCGTCGTGAGACAGTCGACGTCGATTGTGCGCTGCACGATCGACGTCTAGGGCGAGGCCCCCTCTTAGTGGTGAGACGATCCATAGGTCGCGTGACGCTTGTCCGCTACGCCATGGATCAGGGACACTTGGCGTCCAGCTGATCGATGGCATCGTCGGCTGCTTTGCCATCCGCCGAATTTTCATCCAGATCATCGACGACATTCCAGGCGGCTTCAAACTCCGGCCCAAGCTGCGTCAGATATCCGTCGGCCTTCGATTCGGCGGCACTGTCTTCCTTGTCACCCGCTGCGTCGAGGACATCACTCATTTCGCAATACGTCTTGAGCTTTGCAGGATCGCTCGCCGTGGCCGAAATGACCGTGATAGCAGACTGCACCTTCGCGTCGACCGCGAGTGCGGCGGTCGATAACAGGCACGCGCAGGTAAAAGTTGAAACAGTGATCTTGCGCATCATCGGAGATCTCCTCGGTGACTGGCGACTAGCTCTATGCAGCACGGCTGTCGTGCACACTATAGGGCTACGCCGCGATCTAACGTCCCGCCATGAGATCGGTTGCAGCGTGAGCCAATCGTTGGTTTGGCGTAGAGCTGACGCGGAGGGGCAACCTGTTGTTCTGAATAGAGGACGATGCACGTCAAGGAGGCGGCTAGTGCTGACACAGGGTTCGCGGCGCGACCGAGCTTGGGACCGGACGACCTAGAGTTAGAGAGCTCAGATTGCGAGTTTGATCCAGTCGGCACGATAACGCGTTCCGCTGGTTCGTTTCGGGTTGCGGGTGTCGTACAGCACGAGGAGGCCCGGCGTGCTGGCACGTGAGAGAGCGCACATTCCCTCCGGAATGTCCTGACCAGAGGCAAATTCCTGCACTTCTAGTGCCTTCTGTATTTTGTGCGTCCGCCGCGGCGTCCAGCGGAAAAGCTTAAACGGCCCTGTCGCGCTGCTCACGGGACCGGCGAGGATCAGAACTTCACTGTTCCAGCGCGTCAGGTCGCGGACCCCCAAGCCGTCGAGATCGACAAAATGCAGGAAGGGTGTGTCCTGCGCGAGCTTGAAATTGGTTTCCAATGCGATCGCCGCAATGAGCGCGACGTTCTCCACAACGGGCCCGCGCAAACCGACGAGGATGGTTTTGCGGACGACCGCGAGGCCCTCGATGTCGATTCCGTTCTCCTTACTCGGCAAGTCCATGAAGGGCGCGATGTGCGGAAGTTTGGCGAGTGCCGCTCGCAGGCTTCCTTCACCCTTGAACGGCAAGGCCTCCCCCGGCGCTAAGACGTCGCCGCCATCGTCAGTGAGCGCCACGGCGCCCAAGAGCCGGCGGCTCGGTCTTTTCTGAATCTCCGCATCGACGACGACCTTCGTCGTTACAGATGGCGTCCGACGCGTGAGGGAGTGAGAGCCGCATATCCATAGCCGGCCGTTCGCAACCTCCAGCGCTTCGATGTCCGCTTCGCGTACGGAGTCCGCGCCCGGCAGCCCCGGGAAAAGTGCGTCGAGCGACAGTTGACGATGCAGACGATAACCGCTGCGAAAAGGGGCAAGGCATTCAACGGTTCTCATCTCGTCAGAGACGGTCCAAAGAAAACCCTTCACAGTCGCGACGGCAGACAGGTTCGGCAGGAACTTGGGCTTCCGGGCAGCTTTCCCGTAGTCAAGCCACACGGGCACCCTACGTGCTTGATTGGCCACCTTAGCTCCTAACTGTCAGAGGCAGTGTGCTTAAGCCACAGACCCGATTCCGGGCGACGATCCTGACGCATCCTTAAGCTTGTCTAGGGCGGCATGGTTGCAAACGTCGATGACGGTTCGGCCTCCCAAGAGCCCTTTGCGAAGCATAGGCGGCAAGCGTAACCTTCGGGCGGTGCTTGTTCCCCCGACCGCCCACGCTGCAAGATGGAGGGGCCAGTGAAGACGGGCTTCGCTTTAGCTGTCGCCGGCGTGCTTCTCGTCACCGCAACGACGATGACAGCGATTGCCGCTTCGCAGTCAAACCGGGTTAGCGTCAGTTATGTCCCTCCGAAAAATCCCGCGCATGAGCGGATATACAAGGACTTGAAGGAGCACCGGGCGCTCGAAAAGTTGCAGGAATTGCTCAGCCCGTTTCAACTTCCCAGGACATTGAAATTCTCGGTGGCCGGGTGCGACGGAGAGAGCGATGCCGTCTATGGGGATGACGCAATTACGATTTGCTACGAATACCTCGACCACCTATGGAAAAATATGCCGGCGAAGACGACGTCGGCTGGCATTGCGCCGATCGATGCGGTTATCGGTCCCTTCGTCGACACCTCCCTGCACGAATTCGGTCACGCCTTGTTCGACATGCTCGACCTGCCGGTACTCGGGCGTGAAGAAGACGCTGCCGATCAGGTGGCGGCCTATATCTATCTTCAACTCGGCAAGGCCGAGGCGCGTCGACTGATTATGGGCACCGCTTACGCCCACTTTGGCGAAGCAAAAGGTGATGACGCGCCGCAGTCGCCGGAGGAATTCGCCGAGGACTTCGCCAGTGAGCATGGCATGCCCCAACAGCGCGCGTACAATGTATTGTGCATAGCGTACGGTGCCGATCCCAAGCTGTTCAGCGACGTCGTAACCAAAGGGTACTTACCCGAGGAGCGGGCCGAGATCTGCGAAGAGGAATACGGACAGGTTCAAGACGCTTTTGAAGAATTGGTCGGTCCCCACATCGATCGCGCTCTTGCAAAAAAGAACATGGATAGAGCCTGGTTGCGCAAACCAGACACGCGGGGCCACCGTGGGCGCGGCTCCCCTCACGCGAAACAGTAGCGGTAACGGCGTTTGATCACCGATCTGGCGATGGGTTTGTGTCGGCTTCGATCAATCGCAGCCTCGCTCTGCTTTGCGCGCCTCAAATCCACGCCTCGATTTCGCTCGCGGCCCAGCCGACGCGTCCTGGTCCGAGCGACACGCGTTGAGGAAAGGTTCCCGTGTCACTCGCGCAACGTCTGCCTTGGGTCAGAAGCAGACGAAAGCGCCGGCTCTCGGCGACGCCAGCTAAGGGTCAGGAGCGGACTTCGGCGCTTGGGCGGCACACGTCAGCTTAGGGTCACTAGAGGACGTGGCGATTTCGGCGCTGCATGTCGGCTAAGGGCCAGAAGCAGACATCGACGCCAGTCGCCTGATGGTCAGCTAAGGGCCAAAACGGCCGCTCCACCTGTGGGTCACATGGCCTTCAGGTACTCGTGCACGAACTTCACCGCCATGGCGCCTTCGCCCACTGCTGAGGCGACGCGCTTGATCGAGTCCGCTCGCACGTCTCCAGCTGCGAACACGCCGGCGCGGCTCGTTTCCAACAGGAATGGCTCGCGCTTGGCGGTCCAATGGGGGGAGTGAACGAGTTCCGCCCCTGTGCGGACGAACTCTTTGGCGTCCTTCTCGATCTCCGGCGGCAGCCAGTTGGTGCGGGGCTCGGCGCCAATGAAGCTGAAAACCGCGGCCGTCGTCAGCGTTTGCGCCTCGCCGGTTTCGTTGTTCACGATCTCGATCTCGCGCAAGTGGTTGTCACCCCGCATCGCGCGCACGGTGGTGTTCAACAGCACCTCGATGTTTGGCGTCTGCTCGATGCGCCGTGCGAGGTAGGCCGACATGTTGGCATAGAGATCGTCGCCGCGAATGATGAGATAGACCTTGCGGGCAATGGTGGAGAGGAAGACGGCCGCCTGTCCGGCGGAGTTGCCGCCGCCGATGACCACGGCTTCCGCGTTACGGCACAACGGCGCCTCGTTAGGCGTGGCCGCGTAGTAGACACCGCAGCCCTCGTAGCGTTCACAGCCTTCCGCCGGAAGCCGGCGATAGTCGGCGCCGCTGGCGATCAGCACGCACTTGGCGGTCAGCGTCTCGCCTCCGTCGATGTGCAGCGTCGGGTACTGGCCCTCTAACGTGAGGCGAATGACCGGCGACGGAACCGCGATGTGTGCCCCGAACTTGTTGGCCTGCACCGCCGCGCGCTCGGCAAGCTCGCTGCCGGTAATGCCCGTCGGGAAGCCGAGATAGTTCTCGATGCGCATGCTGCGGCCGGCTTGGCCGCCTGGGCCTGCACTCTCGAGCACGACGGTAGTCAATCCTTCCGAGGCAGCATAGACGGCCGCGCCGAGACCGGCCGGCCCGGCGCCCACCACGATCAGATCGTATGTCGTGTGCTCGAGCGGGCGGCGGATGCCGAGCGCCTCGGCGAGCTCTCTGTCCGAGGGGTTGCGCAAGATCAGCTTGCGCCCCCACGTCACCACGGGCGTGTCGGCTTCGCTCACGCCAAACTGCTTCAGGAGCTGTGTAACGTCGGGGTCGGCTTCGAGATCGAGCCACGTGAAGGGAAGCCGGTTCTTGGCTAGGAAGTCGCGTACGCGCGAGGTGTCGCTTGAGTAGCGCGAGCCTATGACGCGAATGCCGGCGAATTCGCCGAGACTCGCGCAGGAGCTGCCGCCGCGCGATGAACGCCTGCAGTATCGTGTCGCCAAGCGCCGGGTGCAGGTTGATCACTTCGCGCACCCCGCCAGGGGAAATCTCGTAGACCTCACAATCCCCTCGCGCCACGGCGCTCACCAGGGCCGCTCCGCCGGTCAGATGCGCTACGTCGCCGGTGAAGTTTCCCGGGCCGTAAATCGTGACGGTCTTGGGCGCATCCCCAGATTCATCGATGATCTCGACCTTGCCCGACTTGACGACGAAAAACCCGAAGTCGCGGTCACCCGCCTGAAACAGGCGTTCTCCGTCGCGAAAGCGCTTGAGCATCGCCGCGCTGCAACGTTCGAGGCCCGCCATCTGTTCGTCCGTCAGCTTTGGAAACGCGACGGCGTTGAGGTCATGCGCGATCATCGACAGATCCCCGGTCGGCGACTGGCCGGCGGTTTTGCTTGGTCTTGTTCTACGGAGCCGGCAGCATCAGCGGCGCTCTAAATTTCACAATGTTTCGAACCCCGTCCGCATCGACGATCTCGAGAGCCGACACAAGCCCGCCCTGCTGCTGAAAGTGTAGTTCACGGGGCCGAGAGATGATGTGGTCGAGCCCCTCTAGAGCTACTTCGACGATGTCGTCTTTAGGATCGTACGCGATGCCTATGATGGGCACCCATTCCGCGGCGATCTGGTCACCGAGGCTAAGGGCTGCGATCTCGATCTCGGCCTGCTTGTCCGCTCAGGCTCTTGGATAGCGTGTCCAGGGCCGCGCGCCATCCGCTCTTGTCGATTTTCTGAATTCATTACATTTTTGACCTCAGTTGAAGGGTTCTCCCTATGCCTTTCGCAATCAAGCTGTCACGGCAGCGAAGAGTCACTTTGGTCAACGTAGGCGATTAGAGATAATGATGAGCAGTGGTCCCGGGTTCACGCCACCGCGAGATTATTTCAGCAGGCGACCGATTGCCCGCGTGAGAGTGTCCCAACGAGGAAACCGCAATGATGATATTTGGCGAAACGCGGGCGAACTGGGCTGGGCTCAACCTCTATCAGCGCTTCGAGCAGGTCGTTGTCCTGCTGCTGGGCTTCCTCATCTCCGTCGTTATCGTCGCGGCTCTCATCAACGTGCTGCAAACCGTGTTCGCGTTGCTGCGTCTCGGCTTGCTTGATCCAGCCCGGCCAGAGGTGTTCCAGACCGTTTTCGGGATGATCATGATCGTGCTCATCTCGCTTGAGTTTAACCACACGATCGTCGGGCTCCTGGACCGTGGCCGCAGCATTGTCCAGGTTCGCGCGGTCGTGCTAATCGCCTTACTCGCTGTGCTGCGCAAGTTCATCGTCATTGAGATAGGGGAGACCGACGCGCTGGTCCTCCTGGCTTTGTCAGCGGCCACACTCGCTCTCGGCGGCGTTTATTGGGCCGTGCGCGAACAAGACAGAGCAATGCGAACGACCGACGACGACGCAGCGAGCTAGGCGCGTTGACTAGCGTCGCTCGCGCGCAATGCTGACGTCGGCAGTCACGGGGGGTGAGCCCGTAGGTTCTCTTAAAGATGCGACTGAACAGCGTGGGGTCGCAAATCCCCACCCGAGCGGATCTCCGTTATTGATCGGCGAGCCTGGCTCGGATCGCTCAACGCTGTGGCAAGTTTCGAGTCGCGCCAACGCGGCGGGGAGCATCCGCCACGCAAGCTCTCATATTGGCGGATCAGTCAGTTTAGTGTCAGCCACGAGAACATTCTGCGCGCCTCCCGGCACCCGCGACGGTCCACCAGCGCAGTGGGGTGGGCCCTACGCGAATTCTCTCAAGTTCACAACTTTGGTTCTCCCGCGGCTGCACGTCTGGAGTCTCGACCTGGTCGCGCCCGCCGCTCTTTTGCCTGGTCGAGAGGGCCTTGTCTGCCCGAGCAAGTAGGTCCTTAAACGAACGGTCTTCCGGCGTTAGTGCGGCCACGCCGAAGCTCGCGGTGAGCCTGACTTCGTTTCCCAGATGCTGGACGACCAGCGAAGCAATCGCTATCGGATTCCCTCGGCTATCTCGACCACCGATGGCACCGAAGTTTCCGGCAATAGAATTCCAAACTCCTCGCCTCCGACGCGCCCCGATCAAGTCGCTCGATCGGAGGAGGGTTCTGCAATGGCTTGCTACCTCACTAAGGGTTTTATCACCGCGGCGTGGCCATAGGTATCATTGATACGTTTGAAATGATCCAGGTCGAATGCGATGCACGCGAGCATGCTGTTGTGCCGTCTCACCCGGTCGAACTCCGCCTTTCCGCCGGACAGAAACGTTCTTGGCGCCGCCACTCCGGTCAGAAAGTCGATCGTTGCCAGCTTCCGCAACTCGAGTTCATCGACGACGAGGCGCGCGCAGGTCTTCGAGACAGTCAAGCTGAGCCCGTGTGACTTTGCGGGGTTTGCTCAGGTCGTTGACGCCCAAAGCTCCGATCTTAGTCCGTCGGAAGTTCGCAGCGGTACTCCGACATAGGAACGGATCTGTGCTGGCCCAGTCACAAGGTGATTATTGCAAAATCTGCAATCCTTAACGTCTCCGGGATAACGAACGGTTCGTCCTGTCGGATTGTGTGCGTGCAAAACGATGTCTGGCGCGGGCCTTCCGTTAGTTCGTTGCCCTGTCGCGACTTGAACCACTGACGGTCGCGATCAATAAGCGAAATCATTGCGATCGGCGCCTGCATTATTGATCTTGCGATCCGCGTGATGCGGTCGAGAAGGACTCTCCGGCGGGGGTGTCCATTATGTCGTACTGATAGAGCGCTCGGAGGCGTGCCTCCTCCTCTGAGCGAGTTGACACGTGCCGAGAAACTTTTCAACTCCGTTCGGCATCTCGAGCAGCGATCCCTTGCGTGAGGAAGACGTGGTGGGAGGGAATTGCAAAGGACCGTGTTGTTTCCGGTCGGCCGGCATCGGCGGATAGAAATGGTAACCTTGGGCCGATGTGCAGTCCTTAGCTGCGCACGATTTCGAGCTGTTCGCGGTCTCGATACCTTCTGCAGTTGTCTCAATGCCAAGGCTTGAGCCCAAACGGGCCACCGACCAAACGATGCTGTTGAGGTCGGATCCTCTTCGAGACAGTGCCTTGATTAAAACGCAACGGTCAAATTTGATCTTGTCGAACGGGAAAAGGCTCAGATAGCTCGACGAGGAAGTAGCCGGTACCAAAATCGTCGAGTGCCACGCGTATGCCGGCCGCGTGAAGTTGCTGTAACTGCGCGATTGCTCCTTTGCTATCGTCGAGCAGAAGTTGAATTCGGTGATCTCCAGCTCGAGTCGGCGGCTCAAGTCCTGAGGTCGCCAAGGCATTGACGATCTGATTGACGAGACCTGGGCTGTTGAACTGGTCGACCGCGATGTTCACGGGCGGCGTATATGTGCCGGCCAAGTTGACGCCTCGGTGCAGGCTTGACACAACACCCAATCGCCGACCAGCCCCCATATGGCCGCTCGCTTCTAACAGCGGTACGAATTCAGCTGGCGAGATTCTTCCCTGCGCGGGATGATTCCAGCGAAGTAACGCCTCGCACGTGCAAATGTGTTGTCGCTCTCCAGGTTGACCATAGGCTGATCATTGATTCAAACTCCCCGTTGGAGAGGGCGTGTGCAAGTCCCGCTCTAAGCGTATCGGGCATGATGAATCTTTGTATGTGATGTTCGGCTCCAGCTACATTTTTGTACGACGTAGTGAGTTTGGCGCCCGTATATCTACGGGGTCGTCGCTCGTTATTGTTTCTCGGTAAAGGAATTCCTTCTCACGCGGCCGGCCCATGCGAGTGACTTGGGATGGCTCGCCTCGACCCATCCAGCGAGAGAGTGACGCGCTCGCTCCCTAGCGGTGTGCGCGACTTGCCGGGATCTCGCCGCAGCTCCTTGAAGGCCACTGGTCTTCTCGGCCAGAAACAGAGCAAGCTATCAAGCCTGGCCGCACCCTCGGTCTGTGGAGGCCAATTAAGTCGACCCCACGGTGAGAGAAAGAAAGGTGTGGCGGCGGCCGGCGGAGGCAATCTGTTGGGGGGCGATCGATCTGCCTGAGGTAGAGGTGCGCCCCACGGACTCGGGATCCTTGGTCCCATGCCTTCGGGACGCATATCATGCGTCTTTTACGAGACCAAGCAGGATCTGCTCGACGTTTGCGTTGCCTTTTTCGAGGCCGGCCTTAGAGCAACGAGTTCTGCGTATGGGCGGTATCAAAGCCGGCGTGATGAGAAGGAGCAATAAAGGCGCTGCGCGCGCGCGTGCCACACTTCGATCGTCACCTCGCGGCGGAACAGTCGAGATAGTTAACGGGCTATGACTGGTACCTCCCATCCGACGAGTTCGATTTCCGAGCGGATCACCGACGGCTGGATGCGAACTAAAGTCGGCACTCGCTGGGGCTTCGAGGGCCTGCGGGTGAGCGGCAATGCGTTCTGGCTGGACCGAAGTTATCGGAAAGAGTTCTGCGAGTACGAAGCGGAACTTGATCGCGCTCTTGCCGGCTCGAGGATGACTCTGAGTGCACCTACGCGCTTAAAGCGGCCAGGGCGGTCGATTTGCTGGATGTCGTTCACACCCATCGCTTCACGGTGGCGCATGAGGCGGCGGGTGGGAGTTCCTGGAAACGCCGGAGCTCAAGCAGGCGAGGCAGGAAATCAGAAAGTTAAATGGCGCCATCGACATCTTGTCGGGCCAGTTCCCAGGTCATGAGGCGCTGACATCGCGGGAGCGGGTGGTGCTAGCCCAGATCGTGAAGGGAAGGCCTCAAACAAGGAGGTCGCCCGCGAGTTCGGCATTACACCCGCACCGTCGAGTTTACCGGAAGAACATCATGCAAAAACTCGGCACGAAAAACACAGGTCGACTTCTCGTGCACAGGGTGCTGGGTGAGCAGTTAGTACTCGCTCTTTCGGCAGCGTGGCCCCGTATTCTTCCAGTATCCCGCTTCAGCCTTCGGCTCTAGAATTACGGTCATGACGGAAAAACTCCGTTCGAACAGAGGCGCGGGCGCGAGTCCGTCGAAGGGCCGTGTTCAACAGCAGCGGACCTACGCAATCTCTCCCGGGAGTCGATCAGTGTCGTCGGCTCTCGGGGAGATTCGGGTTTTTTACTCTGTGGGATGTTTTCCGGACTTCGCGTAAGGATAGCGTGAATCTTGCAGTCCGCCGTGCTCCCAATGCACGCGCCCGTCGGCCGGTCGACCTTCACGGGCTCTGTCGTGCGAACGGAAAACAACATGCCCGAGGGGTGCCTTAATCGGACGGTATGGCGTCTTCCCCCCGCACCTCAAAATCGAGCGGTTCGGCGCGGGAATTTCGGAGGTCTCCAGCGCTCACGGCGTGACGAGCGGCTTGCAACCCTTCGTAGGCGTAGGCCTGTCGCCATAGGCAGGCGCGCTGGAAGGCGCCTGAACCACCCATCTGACCGCTAAATGTCGGGAGCGGCCTTGGCCGCCGAGCGACCGCTAAGTGGATTTTCTCGAGGGCGCGTTGCTCTATCTGGCGGATACGCTCGCTCGACACTCCAAATTCATTAGAAAGGTCATTGAGCTTTAAAGGATCGTCGTTGAGTTGGCGGGCCTCAACCACGCGGCGCTCGCGCTCATTCAGAAATGTCATGGCCGCAGAAGGTAGCGCTTGCGCTTCTCCAGCTCCTGCAGCGAGTTGGGCGATGGTGATGCCGGATGAGTTTTCCATAGTGCTATTCGTACTCAGCTACGGTCCCCCCGGCTTTGTGCTGCCCGCCCAACCGTTTGTTCTCCTGCTGGCGGAGCCAATTGCTGTGGTCCATGTCGTCTTTAAATCTACGGCCGAAGATTCCGCTCTTCCTTGCACGCCGAATGAATGTTGCAGTTGAGGTTGAACCCCTCAGTTGGGGTGGAAGCACGGCCCATACCGCGCTCAGAAACGTCGCCTCGGGTGTATCGATTGTTTCGCTATCCGACGTCCAGCTCAAGCCGGGCCTTCCGCCCGCCTCGGCGAAGATTGATGACAGCAGCGAGATGAGAACGTCTTGGTCCCACTTTTTTCGGCGCCCCCCTTTTTCGACGGCACGGAAGAGCGGCCTGTCGCAAAAGGTGTAACGCCATCCAGCCGTAGAGTGATTCCCTCAATCGCCGCCGAAGCTCCTCTGTCAGTGCGATGTGAATAGTGTTGACCTCAAGATCATCGAAAAATTTCGGGGTAAGCTTACCGAGAGTGCCGGCAATCAGGGGCTCCGTGCGCTTCGGCATTTCATCGCAGAGAAACTCCCACCTTCCGGAGAGCACTCCCGGAATGATCAGACACTCGAGGAACCCCGGCGTCTCATCGCGCATCTTGCGCCATGCCCGATCTTCCCACACCGGTTCTGGTGACCGCTTGATCAAGAGGGCAGCCCGGCTATTTGCGCAGCAAGTGCCTCGACTGCAATTCTCACGGCATCATTTGCCGTGTGCGAATATCCCGATGTTGTCTCGATGACCTGATGGCCCAGCGCATCGCGCACGACGACTAACGGTGCGTTCTGTGCGAGCATGCTCGCGACCGTGTGCCGCAAATCGTGGACGCGCACTTCGGGAAAACCGAGTGTCGTTCGGATCAAGATCCACCGTGTTGAGATTGACGAGGTGTTCGCCGCGCCGATGGCCGCAGATGACGTGCAGGTTGCTGGCCCCCCGGGGCAGCGAGGCTAAGATCGCGACCGCATGCTGGGAGAGTACAGACATCCCGCGGGCCAGTTTTGGCGTCGCGCAGGTAAATCACCCCGGCGTCGAGATCGACATCAGCCCAGAGGAGACGCAAGACCTCTGATTTGCGCATCCCGGTGAGCAGAAGTAGCCGCAGCGCAGCAACGACATACGGGCTCTCCTCAGTTTCAATTTCGACGAGATGGGCCCACAACTTGGCGAGCTCGACCTTGGTCAGCGGCCGCTTGCGCTTGCGTTCGCAAAAGCGCTCAAGGCCCCGGCAAGGATTGGTACCTCGGGGCCTTAGCTCGCGTCGCTCGGCATCGCTCAGCAGCGAGGACAGGACCGCCACAACTCGGTTCGCCACATAGCGCGCGGCCGCAAGACTGCTATGAAGGCGAGCAACATCAGAGTGAGAGATTTCGCTGACCAGCAGCGTGCCCACTTCCGGCTTGATATGACGCTCCACGATGCGCCGATACTCTACGCCCGTGCTTGGCTTGCGCTTCAGAGCCACGTGCTCGTCGAGCCACTTGTCGGCGAACTCCGCCACGGTCGACATGCGCCGGCGAGCATCACGCCGGCGCGCCAAATCATGGCCGCAGTCTATTTCGGCCAAGGTGAGCCGCGCCTTTGCGCGAGCCTCAGGCCGGGGTGAGGGGGCCATCCTTGCCGAGCGTAATCCAGCGTTGCCGTCCCGCGATCCGGACCTTGACGAGGTAGGTCGTCGATGAGCGCCGCCTGCGGGCACCGAAGCGGCTGAGCTCCGTGTCCCAGAGGATCTGGCCTGGCTCCATGGCCGCGACGGTTTGCGAACTGATGCGTGCTGATCGTGACCCCATGCCGCCCCCGGTATCGCAACCATCTGGCAACCACACTTGAGTAAGTTCAGGGGTGGCTCGCGGCTCAGAGCGCTTCTCCACCGGGTTTTACTGGCAAATCCTGGCACGTCGTGATTGCGATGGCTCGGAGAAACAAATTA
>CAWCHB010000025.1:0-18244 GCA_963795225.1 uncultured Alphaproteobacteria bacterium
TCCAACGCCGGCGTCGATCGCGCCCTGCACGACACCTACTACGTCGTTGCCCACTTCCATTACGTGTTGTCGCTCGGCGCCGTGTTCGCCATCTTCGCGGGCTGGTACTACTGGTTCCCGAAGATGTCGGGCTACATGTACAACGAGGCGCTCGGCAAGGTGCACTTCTGGCTGACCTTCATCGGCGCCAACATCCTGTTCTTCCCGCAGCACTTCCTCGGCCTGTCGGGCATGCCGCGCCGCTACGTCGACTATCCTGACGCCTTCGCGTTCTGGAACGGCGTGTCGTCGGCCGGCGCCTACATGACCGCGCTGGGCACGATCGTGTTCCTCATCGGTGTTCTGGTCGCCTTCATGAGCCGCCGTGTGGCGGGCGACAACCCGTGGGGTGCCGGTGCCACGACGCTCGAGTGGACATTGCCGTCTCCGCCGAACTTCCACTCCTACGAGACACTGCCGCGTATCCAGGCCACTCATCACCACTGAGGCGCGACATAGGCACGAACGACACGGGCGGGGCACTAGGTTCCGCCCGTTGCACTGAAAGAGGCGAAATCCCGGATCGCCGATCGCGCCAGCTCCATTCGGCCGATCGAGCTTCCGGCAAGGCCGAGCAGGTCCTCTGGTCCACAAGCTGGATTTTGGAGGCCGATGCGAGGCCAAGGGTCGAGTGAGATGCAAGGGACGAGCGCAGAGACCAGCAGCGGCCAGATCGGCCCCGTAACCGGGTCGGGCATCGGCGACTTCATCGAGCTGCTGAAGCCGCGGGTCATGTCGCTGGTCGTGTTCACGGCGCTGACCGGCATGATCGCTGCTCCCGGCACCATCCATCCCGTGCTCGGTGTGATTGCGCTGCTCGCCATCGCCATCGGTGCCGGCGCCGCCGGCGCACTGAATATGTGGTACGACGCCGACATCGACGCGCGCATGGCGCGCACGGCGGCGCGTCCCATTCCGCGCGGACGCTTGACCGCGGACGAAGCCCTGAATTTCGGCTCCGTCCTGTCGGTCTTCTCGATCTTGACGCTCGGCGTCCTCGTCAATTGGACGGCGGGGCTTCTGCTTGCCATCACCATCGGCTTTTATCTCTTCATCTACACCATGTGGCTGAAGCGGTTGACGCCGCAGAACATCGTCATCGGCGGTGCCGCCGGCTCCTTCCCGCCAATGATCGGCTGGGCCGCCGTCACCGGTTCTGTCAGCATGGAAAGCGTGCTGATGTTCCTCATCATCTTCGTGTGGACCCCGCCGCACTTCTGGGCGTTGGCGCTCTACCGTTGCCGCGACTACGAGCGCGTTGGCGTGCCGATGCTGCCGGTCGTATCCGGCCCCACAGAGACGCGCCGCCAGATCTGGCTCTATTCGCTTGTGCTGGTGCCGCTGGCCATGTTGCCGTCGGCCATCGGCCTTGCCGGCGTCGTCTATGGGGTGAGCTCGGGCGTGCTCGGCGCCATCTTCCTCTATCTGGCCTGGCGCGTGCGCAAGATTACCGAGGGCCGTGAAGCCGATCGGGCGGCCAAGCAGCTCTTTGCTTTCTCGATCCTCTATCTGTTTCTCCTGTTTGCGGTGATCCTCGGCGAACACGCCGTAACCCGGCTGATGGCGTGAGGATCGAGCGGTGGCATTGGTCATGAGCGGAATGAACGAGGACGAGAAGGAGCAGCGGCGGCGTCAGCGCATGCGCTCGATCGCGATCGGCCTCGCGCTCGCGGCGCTCGTGGCGCTCTTCTACGTGGCGACGATCATCCGCCTCGGCGGCAATGTGATGAACCGGCCGATCTGAGGCATGACCCATGAGTGAGATCGACCAGCATCAAGAGCACAGGCCCCCGCCGCGGCACGGCGCCGTCGCCGCCGTCTGCGCGCTCATGGTGCTGTCAATGGCCGGGCTGTCATTCGCCGCCGTGCCGCTCTACCGCCTCTACTGCCAGGTGACCGGCTTCCAGGGCACCACGCAAAAGGCCGACAAGGCCTCCGACGTCGTGCTCGATCGCGTGGTGAAGGTGCACTTCGACGCCAACACGGCCGCCGAGCTGCCGTGGACGTTCGAGCCGATGCAATCCTCGCTCGAGGTGAAGGTCGGCGAGAACATGCTCGCCTTCTACAAGGCCACCAACAATTCGGATAAGCCGACGACGGGCACGGCGGTTTTCAACGTCACGCCCGACAGCGTCGGCACGCACTTCAACAAGGTGCAGTGCTTCTGCTTCACCGAGCAGCGGCTGGAGCCGGGACAATCGATCGAAATGGCGGTTTCGTTCTTCGTCGACCCGGCCTTTGTCACCGACGAGGAGACCAAGAATCTTTCCGAGCTGACGCTGTCCTACGCCTTCTATCCGCTGCCTGAGCCGAAGAAGAAGGACGGACAGGCCGCGGCAGCGAGCTCGGGCAAGGGCGGATGAAGAACTGAATATCCGGCGCTGCGCCTGAGGACCGGTCCTGAGACGCAGCCGCAAGGCTCTCGCTCCGCAAGAGCGGCAGCCTAAAGAATGACGGATCGGGAGCACCAACGGGGACCACGGGAGAGACAAGACAATGGCCGCGACGCACGCCAAGCACCACGACTACCATCTCGTAAATCCGAGCCCCTGGCCGGTGATCGCTTCGGTTTTCGCCCTCATGTTGATGATCGGTGCGGTCATCTGGATGCGCTCCATGAGCGAGGGCGCCGGCGTGTTCGGCATCACCGGACCATGGGTGTTCGCCGTCGGTGCCGCCGGCATCGTGGCCAGCGCCTACTTCTGGTGGCGCGATGTCGCCCGTGAAGGCGAGCACGGCGACCATACTCCGGTCGTGCAACTGCACTTCCGCTACGGCATGATCCTGTTCATCGCCTCGGAGGTGATGTTCTTCGTCGCCTGGTTCTGGGCCTACTTCGACGCCGCCCTGTTCCCCGCCAGCGTGCATGAGCTGCTGAACAGCACGAATGTCGTCGGTCAGGTCGTGCGCGACCAGCTGCTCGGCGGCCATTGGCCTCCGGTGCCGGTCGAGGGCACGGGCGTGACCATCCCGGCCAGCGGCCAGCCGACACCGGGCATCTTCCAGCACACGTTCGATCCGTGGGGCATCCCGCTGCTCAACACGCTCATCCTGCTGACGTCGGGTGTGACGGTAACCTGGGCCCACCATGCGCTCCTGAAGAACGATCGTCGCGGGCTGGTGATCGGCCTGATCTTGACCGTGCTCCTCGGTGCCACGTTCACCTTCTTCCAGGCCTACGAGTATCAGCACGCCGCCTTCAGCTACGCCGGCCACATCTACGGCTCGACGTTCTTCATGGCGACGGGCTTCCACGGCGCGCACGTGCTGATCGGCACCATCTTCCTGCTGGTCTGCCTCATTCGCGCGCTGAAGGGCGCCTTCACGCCGAGGCTGCACTTCGGCTTTGAGGCGGCTGCCTGGTATTGGCACTTCGTCGACGTCGTCTGGCTGTTCCTGTTCGCCGCCATCTACGTGTGGGGCGCAGGCGCCGCTCCGGCCGGCGCTACTCACTAGGCCGGGCAATTGACATAAGGCGCAGTGGCCGACGGGCCGCTTCGTCGCAGCGAGAATACGCCGGGGCGGCCATCGTGCCGCCCCGTGCTATTGTCGGGGCCCGTCCAACGCCGTCGAGGAGCGCCGCGTGCCGGAGCACAAATCCGTATCGCCTCTGTACGCCGCGGCATTCGCCCGCTGCCCGCGCTGCGGCGAGGGCAAGCTGTTCAAGAACGTGCTCGAGATGCGGCCGGCGTGCGACCGCTGCGGCCTCGACTACCGCTTCATCGATACCGGCGACGGGCCGGCGGTATTCGCCATCTTCATCCTCGGCTTTGTCATCTTGGGCCTCGCGCTCTACGTCGAGTTTACCTACGAGCCGTCGGTCTGGGTGCACGTCGCGCTGTGGGGTCTGGTGACGCCGCTCATTGCCCTCGTGGTCCTGCGTTTCCTCAAATCGATGCTCATTGCCCTGCAGTACCGCAACAAGGCCGAGGAAGGACGCATCGCCCGTGATTGATCTTTGCTCGGCATCGGACGCCGCCTGACATGCTGAGAGCCATCCGGGAAACGCGCCTGCTATGGCCGGCTCTCGCGGCGCTCGCCGGGTTTGCGTTCCTCGTTGCACTCGGCAACTGGCAGATGCGCCGGCTCGATTGGAAGCAGGGATTGATCGGCTCTATCGCCGAGCGCCAGCACGCAGGTCCCGTGACGCTGGCGCTGGCCGAGGAGCGGGCGAGCTTGGGCGGCGATGTCGAGTACACGCGCGTCAAGGTCGAAGGCCAGCTGCTGAACGACCGGGAGATCCACCTCTACGCACTGGATGACAAATACGGTCCGGGATTTCACGTCATCGCGCCCCTTCGGCTTGCCGACGGCACACTTGTCCTCGTCAATCGCGGCTTCGTGCCCAACGACCTGAAGGACCCCGGCAAACGCGCCGCCGGCGAGGTTACCGGCGAGGTGACCTTCACCGGCCTTCTGCGCCGTGCCGACGAGCAAACGATGTTCGTTCCGGCCAATGATCCCGGACGCAACATCTGGTACTGGCGCGACATCGATGCCATGGCAGCGACGCTCGGCGCCGACGCGCCGCGCGTGCACAAGTACGTGGTCGACGCGGAAGCTGAACCGGCGCCGCCGGGTGGCTGGCCGAAGGGTGGCGTCACGCGCCTCGAACTGCCCAACCGCCATCTCGAGTACGCGCTGACGTGGTACGGCCTTGCCGGGACCCTGGTCGCCGTATTCATCGCTTTCGCCGTCACCCGCTGGCGCCAGGCGCGACCAAAATAGGCGTCCCGGCCAATGCGTTGGGGTTAATCGCAACAACCTTGTGTGGAGGTGCCAACTGCCGCCCCCGCTTGCTTGTAGGGCCTCCGACCGGGCACTAGGGTGCACTGCCAAATCTGCTTCCTGGAGAACGACGCGTTGAACTACATCTCGACCCGAGGTGAGGCGCCCCCACTGGGGTTCGAGGATGTCGTGCTGGCCGGGCTGGCGCGCGATGGTGGTCTCTACGTCCCGCAGGCCTGGCCGACGCTGACGCAGGAGACGATCGCCTCATTCGCCGGCATGCCATTCGCCGATGTCGCGGTGGAGGTCATTCACCCGTTCACCGGCGGGGCGATCTCCCGCGAAGAGCTGCGCCGCATGACCACCGAAGCGTATGCTCGCTTCGGTCACCCGGCCGTGACGCCGCTGGTGCAGGTGGGGACCAACCGCTGGATCCTCGAGCTCTTTCACGGGCCGACGCTGGCATTCAAGGACGTCGCCATGCAGTTGCTGGCGCGTCTCATGGATCGCGTGCTGGAGGAGCGCGGACAGCGGGCGACGATCATCGGCGCCACCTCCGGCGATACGGGCGGCGCCGCCATAGAAGCGTTCCGCGGCTCGCCGCGCGTCGACGTGGCGATACTCTTCCCGGAGGGGCGCGTATCCGCCGTCCAGCGGCGCATGATGACGACGCCGACCGAAGACAACGTGCACGCCATCTCCGTGCGTGGGACGTTCGACGACTGCCAAGCGCTGGTGAAAGCCATGTTCAACGATCACGGCTTCCGCGATCGCGTGAACCTGGCCGGCGTCAATTCCATCAACTGGGCACGCATCGCCGGCCAAGTGACGTACTACTTCGTCGCCGCCGTCGCCCTCGGCGCGCCGCATCGCCCGGTGTCGTTCGTCGTACCGACCGGCAACTTCGGCGACATCTTTGCCGGTTACGTGGCCAAGCGCATGGGCCTGCCGATCGAGAAGCTGGTCATCGCTTCCAACGGCAACGACATCCTGCCGCGTACTCTGCACGGCGGCAGCTACGAGATGCGCGGGGTCATCGCCACCACCTCGCCGTCGATGGACATCCAGATTTCCTCCAACTTCGAGCGCTATCTGTTCGAGGCCTCGGGCCGCGACGCGCCGCTGATCCGCGCCAAGATGCGCGCCTTGAAGGAAACGAACAGCTTCGATCTCGGCTCCCTCGGCGATGCGATGCGGCGCGACTTCGCCGCCCATGCCGCCAGCGAAGCCGATGTCGCCCAGGCCATCGTGCGCACCAGCGCTACGTGCGGCTACCTTGCCGACCCGCATACCGCCTGCGCCATCGTCGCCGCCGAACAGGAACTCGACGACAGCGGTGTGCCGCAAATCGTGCTGTCCACCGCCCACCCGGCAAAGTTCCCCGATGCAATGCAGGCGATCACCGGCGCGCGGCCGCTACTCCCCGAGCGTCTGGAAGGCTTGATGACGGCGAAGGAGCGCTTCACCACCATCGACAACGACATCGGTGCCGCGGAGGCGCACGTCGAATCCTTGACGCGCGCGGTCCTGGAGGGCCGCGGATGACCGTCGAGCTGACGACGCTCAAGAATGGCCTTCGGGTCGTCACCGACAACATGCGCAATCTCGAAACCGTATCGCTGGGGCTGTGGGTCGGCACCGGTGCTCGCCACGAGACCGACCGCGAGCACGGCATCTCACACTTTCTCGAGCACATGGCGTTCAAGGGCACGCGCCGGCGCAGCGCCCAGCAAATCGCCGAGGAAATCGAGGAGGTCGGCGGCGAGTTGAACGCCGCCACCAGCATGGAGACGACCGCCTATTTCGCCCGCGTCCTCAAGGGCGATGACGGCGTGGCCCTCGGCCTCATCGCCGACATCCTGCAGAACTCGGCATTCGGTCGCCCGGAGTTGGAGGGCGAGCGGCAGGTGATTCTGCAGGAGATCGCCGCTACTCGCGACAGTCCCGACGACATCGGCTACGATCTGCTGCACGACGCCGCTTTTCCACAGCAGCCGGTGGGGCGGCCGATCCTTGGCACCCCATTCAGCGTCGGCAACTTCACCGCCAGCGACCTAAAGCGTTTCCTGGGGCGCCGCTACGGCCCTGGAAACATGGTGATTTCGGCTGCCGGCGCGGTCCGCCACGCAAATGTCGTCCGCCACGCTGAAGCCCTATTCGGAGGGCTCACTGACGAGAGGCGAACAACGGGGGAACGGCCGGCCAAGTACGTCGGTGGCGTACGCGTTTCGGAGAAGCCATTCGAGCAAAGCCATCTCCTGATCGGCTTTCCCAGCCCCTCGTACACGGAAGATGCCTTCTTCACGGCTCAGGTGTTCTCGGGGCTGTTCGGCGGGGGTATGTCGTCCCGTCTTTTTCAGGAGGTGCGCGAGAAGCGCGGCCTCTGTTACGCGATTTACTCGACCGCGTGGGGATTACGCGATGCAGGGCTGTTCGCCATCCACGCGGCAACGGGAACGGGACTGATGGGCCAGCTCATCGACGTCATCGGCGCGGAACTGAAACGCGCGGCGGAGAAGATCCCCGACGCCACCGAATTGGCGCGCTCCAAGGCCCAGCTCAAGGCTGGGCTGTTGATGAGCTTGGAAAGCTCGTCGGCGCGGGCAGAGCAGATGGCGCGACACGTGCTAACCCATAGTCGGGTCCTGACGAACGGCGAGTTGATGGACAAGGTCGATGCGGTGACAGCGGAAGATGCGCGGGGCTTTGCGGCCGATCTGGCGGCGAGCGACGCTTCCGTTACCGTCGTTGGCAGCGGGCGGCGCTCGCGCAAGTTCGCCGAGCGTGCCGTCGAATTGATGCGAGTCTAGCTTCGGGGGGAAATGCCGATGGCATTCCTGCGATCCTCTACCGGGCTTGACAGCGCCGTTACCCTGCGCGGGCTCGGCGTGTGGCTGCGCGCCCCGCTGATGGGCGACTACGCCCCTTGGGCTGAACTGCGCGCCATGAGCCGCGACCACCTGACGCCGTGGGAGCCCGTATGGCAGCGTGACGAGCTATCGCGCAGCGCTTTTCGTCGCCGCGTGCGTCACTACCAGCGCGAAGCGCGCGAGGATCTCGGCTACGCGTTTCTCATTTTCTCCGACGCTGACGACCAGCTCCTTGGGGGCCTGACGCTGTCGAACGTGCGCCGCGGGGTAACCCAGGCGGCGGTCATCGGCTACTGGCTGGGCAAACCTTTCGTGTGCCGCGGCCACATGACGGAAGCGGTGCGCGCTGCCGTAAACTTCGGTTTCGACGCGCTGCATCTGCACCGGATCGAGGCGGCGACGATGCCCAACAACGCGGCTTCCGTGCGTGTGCTGGAGCGCAACGGCTTCCACCGCGAAGGATTCGCGCGCCGCTTGCTGAAGATCAACGGTACTTGGGAAGACCACGTGCTCCACGCCTTGCTCTTTGACGATGCGCGCGGCACAAGCACGGAGGCCGACCCGGCATGAACGGGGCTTTCCCCAGATACGAGCCCGCGCGCTCCCGTGGCCGTCTAGCTGCAGCGTATCTCGTGCTGGCCGTCGCGGCATTACTGATCGTGCTGCCGGGCCGCGCCTTCGCCCTGAAGCCGATCGTCATCGAGCCCGACCAGGACCGCGTCGAGGTGACGACGCTGGGTGAGTTCTACGATGCGCGCGGCGACAGCCTGCAGGTCGAGACGGCACCGGCGGCCGACGGCATGACCGGCCGCATTTCCGTCACCGCCAAGACGCCCGGCACGAACCCCAATTGGGTCGTGTTCGCGCTGACCAATCCTACCGACAAGCCGGTCGAGCGCTGGCTGACTGCCGAGCGCTACAGCATCATCGGCTCGGGCGCGGTTTGGCCCGATCTCGACGCGCAGCGCATAGAGGCGGTGACGCCGTCGATGGGCTATATCCCGGAGCGGATCAAGAGCGACCGCGCCGACATCTTCCGCATCACCATCGAGCCGGGACAAACTGTTACCTACATCGCCGAGCTCGCTTCCGACCGCTTTGCCCGCCTCTATCTTTGGAAGCCGATCGACTACGAGCTCTATTCGCGCGATCGGCTGCTCTTCAACGGCATCATGCTGGGTCTCACCGGCCTGCTCGCCATCTTCCTCACGGCGATTTTCGCCGCCAATCACAAAGCGATTTTCCCAAGCGCGGCGCTCGTCGCCTGGTGCGTGCTTGCCTACCTGTGCGTCGACTTCGGCTTCTTCCATAAGTTGTTCCAGCTTCGCCCCGAGGATAACGCCGTCTATCGAGCGGCGAGCGAATCCGCCGTCGCCGCGAGTTTGGTCATCTTCGTCTCGGTGTTCCTGCGCATCGCGTTCTGGCACGGCCTCATACGCATGCTGTTCACCGTGTGGATCATCGCCCAGCTAACTCTGGTGGCGGTGGCGGTCATCGATCCACGGCTCGCCTCGACGTTCGCGCGCATGTCGTTCCTGGTGATCGGCAGCGTAGGTGGAGCCTTCGCACTGTTCCTCGCGTTGCGCGGACAGGATCGCGCCCTGTCGCTGAATTCCCACGTGGATACTGTTCCTCATCTGGATATTCGGGGCCTCGATGGTGCTCACTGGACGCCTGTCCGGTGACGCCGCCGTCCTCGGCCTCGTCGCCGGGCTCGTCCTCATCCTCATTCTCATCGGCTTCACCGTTACGCAGTTCGCCTTCCGCTCGCTGGAGCCGCTGTTCGGCGCGGCACCGAGCGAACTGCAATTGCGAGCGCTGGCGGTCGACGGTGCCGGCTCGGCGGTCTGGGAATGGAATGCCCGTCGCGACGAAGTGAAAGTCAGTCCGGCCATCGAAGCTTCACTGGGCCTCAATACCGGCGAGCTGTGCACCAAGGTCGACGACTTCATCAAGCACCTGCATCCGACCGACCGCGAGCGCTTCCGCATGATCCTGTGGTCGGTGCAGGAGCGCACCTGGGCGCGGATCCGCACTGACTTCCGCATGCGCCACGCAGACAACAGTTACCGCTGGTTCGAGCTGGAAGCGGCGAGCGTGCCAAACGCCGACGCCCGCGCCATGCGCTGCGTCGGTCTCGTGCGCGACGTCACGGATGCGAAGCGCGCCCACGAGCGCCTGCTGCATGACGCGGTGCACGACAGCCTCACGGGACTTCCCAATCGCGAGCTTGTTCTCGACCGGCTTGGCGTCGCCGCCAGCCGCGCCAAGTCCGACAATGGCGTGCGGCCGAGCGTCGTTTTCATCGATATCGACAAGTTCAAGAGCGTCAACGTCTCCTTCGGCCTCGTCGTCGGCGACAGCTTGCTGCTCACCGTGGCGCGCCGGCTGCAGAGCCACCTCGGGCCGCACGACACGCTCGCCCGCGTCGGCGGCGACCAGTTCGCCGTCCTGCTCGTCACCGAGCAGAGCCCACAGGATCTTGCCGGCCTCGCCGAGCGTGTACGGCGTTCGCTGCGCGCGCCGATCAAGATCGCCGGGCAGGAAATCGTGCTGACCGGGTCTATCGGCATCGCCGTATACGACGGCGAAACCCCCAGTCATCTCGATCTCTACAAAGAGGCCGAGATCGCCATGTACCGCGCCAAGCGCGGCGGCGCCGACCGCATCGAGATCTTCCGTCCGGAAATGCGCGCCGACCGCGACGATCGCGTCGCGCTGGAGAGCGATTTGCGCAAGGCGCTGGCAAAGAACCAGATCAAGGTCCTCTACCAGCCGATCATCTACCTGCCGACCGAGGAGCTCGCCGGCTTCGAGGCGCTGGTCCGCTGGGAGCATCCCAAGCGTGGTCTGATGAGCCCGGACGATTTCATCCCCATCGCCGAGCAGTCGGACCTCATCGTTCGCCTCGGCTCGCACGTCCTCTTGCGCGCCGCGCACGAGGCAGCGCGCTGGCAGCGTGAGCTCCCGCGCGAGGAGCGCCCACTGTTCGTATCCGTCAACATCTCGAGCCGGCAGATCTTCCGTCAGAACCTGATTCAAGAGATCCGCCATATCCTCGGCCGCAACATCGTGCCCAAGGGCTCGTTGCGTCTGGAGATCACCGAGAGCCTGGTGATGGAGAATCCCGAGCAGGCGACCGAGATCCTCGAGTGGCTGCGCGGCGCCGGCGCTCAACTGGCGCTCGACGATTTCGGCACGGGATATTCGTCGCTCGCCTATCTGCAGCGCTTCCCGTTCGACACCATCAAGATCGATCGCGCTCTGGTGCAGGCCAGCGGCGACAGCGGCGGTGCCGGATCGGCGATCGTGCGCTCGATCGTGGCGCTGGGGCACGAGCTCGGCAAGAGCGTCGTCGCCGAAGGCGTCGAGACGCCCGAGGACGTGGGCTTCCTGCGCTCGATCAATTGCCAATACGCGCAAGGCTTCTACTACGGCGAGCCGATGTCGGATCGCGACGTTCTGCAGCTTCTCAAGATGGTGCGCACCGCAGAGCACAAGCTGCGCCCGCGCGGACTTTTCCGCGCCAAGGCCAAGGGCAAGCAGCGCGACAAGAAGCCCGCCGCGGTCGCCGCGAAGACAAACGGTGCGATGCCGCCATTGCCGCCCGAGGCGAACGGTCGCCCTCCGGCGCCAAGCACGTTGCCCAACAGCACGCTGCGGCCGCGTCCGCGCCCCTCGGCACCGATGCAGTTCAACGGCATAGCGACCGCGCAAGCCGGGCCGCCGCCTCCGCCGCCGCTGCAGATACATCACGACGACGGTTTCCGGGACGAACCGGGCATGCAGGCCCTGCCACCACCGATGCCGCTAGCCATGCCGCCGGACTTTTCCGCGCCCGGGCCGGAGCAGCATCCGCTTATGCAGCAAGAGCAGGCCGACGAGTTCTCGGCCCCGCCGCACCACACGCATCAGTTTGCGCCGCTACCCCCGCCGCCGCAGTTCGCCGCTACCGCCCCAGTTCGCAGGACCGGCCGAGCATTCCTTCCTGGACAACGGCGTGCCATTGCCCGGTGCGGTGGATGCCGCCGGCCCTCCGCCACCCTCTTCGCTGATGGATCAATTCAGCCCGCCGCCGCAGCCGGAGCACTACGCGCCGTCGCCGGAATTCGCGCCGCCTCCCGTGCAGCCCGGCAATGGCACGCATTCGCTGTTCAACGGCTTCGAAGACCCCATGGCGCCCTTGGGCGAGCACCCCATGCAGCCCATGTCACCGGGGCATGGCGAGCTCTCCGAGCCCAATCCGTTGCTCGCAGCGCTGCAGAACGAGCCTTCGCCGCCGGAAGCTCTGCGCATGGAGCCGGCTTTTGCGCCAGCGCAGCCGAATGGCAGCATGCCGCACAGGCATCATCCGCTGCCGCCTAGGCACGCGTCTCCGGCGCAGCCGCATGTTGGCACCAACGGTGATGGCAATGGCGCTGGAAACGGGACCAATCCGGGAACGCGCCGGGCGCCGGACTTCTCCGGTCTGCCGCCGGCCATGGCCGAAAGCCTTGCGAAGCTCGCTGGCGTGCCCTGGCCGCCACGTCCCGACGACGAGGAGCGCGAGCATCAGGCGCAGGCGTTAGGTCAGTTGCCCGGGATGCCGCATCGAGAGAGCTGAGCTGGCGCCGCTCTCAAGCGTGGCCTGCATCGCTCACGAGATGCGAAGGATCGATGCCGATCTTGGCGAGTGCGCGCGCGTACTTGGCCTCGAGATTGGTATCGAAGATGAGATCGGGATCGGCCGGGCAGTTGAGCCAGCCGTTCGCCTGTATCTCGCTCTCGAGCTGTCCCGGCGACCAGCCGGCGTAGCCGAGCGCGAGGATAGCCCGATTGGGTCCGCTGCCGGCTGCTATGGCCTTGAGGATGTCGATCGTGGCGGTGAGGCAGACGCCGTCTTCGATCGGCAGGGTGGAATCGTCGATAAAATAGTCGGCGCTGTGCAGCACGAAGCCGCGTCCGGTCTCGACCGGGCCGCCGACGTGTATGGAGACCGTGCCGGCGTCATCACTGACGCCATCCTCGTTCTCCGCCATTTCGATCCCCAGCCGCTCGAGCAGGTCTGGGAAGGAGATGTGCGAGGCGCGCTGATTGATGATGAGCCCCATCGCCCCATCTTCCGAATGGGCGCACAGGTAGATGACGGAGCGCGCAAAGCGCGGATCCGACATGATCGGCATGGCAATCAAAAGCTGGCCGTCGAGATAGCCCTCGGAGGCGCGGCGTTGACTGGGGCGAGTAATCATCATCGGCGAACATTAACGCGACGGCTGGCGGCGTGTGAAGTCGTCAATTGGCGGCATGGACGGGCGCCGGACGCTTGCAAATAGGGCAACGGCAATCATTTGTTCAGGTAGACGTCGCTTGCGGCGCCGTTGCCAGCCGCTACAACGCTGAGCAGGACGCCTGCGGAAGGATCTCGCGGAAACCCCATGCGCAAACTCATATGCCTGCCGGTGCTGGCGGCCGTCACGGTGATGCTGACTGGCGTGCCCGCCAAGGCCGAGACCGCCGCATCCGATTGGGTCGAGGGCCACAGCTCGCGCGCACGCCTCATCGACGGCGGCGGCGGCCTGGCCGGCATCGAACTGCAATTGCCCGAAGGATGGAAGACCTACTGGCGCTATCCTGGTGAAGCCGGCGGCGTTGCCCCCTCGTTCGATTGGTCTAAATCGGCCAACCTCGAAAGTGCACAGGTGCTCTATCCGGCGCCGAAGCGTTTGACGGACAAATCTGGCGATGCCATCGGATACAAGGGTACGGTCGTATTTCCCGTGCGCCTCAAGCCGAAGGACGCAAGCAAGCCGATCGATGTGCGCCTCGCCTTCGACTACGGGGTGTGCAAGGACATCTGCATACCGGCGCAGGCGGAACTCGCACTCAGCATTGCGCCCGGCGCCAACGAGGTGGCGTCCGAGACTTTGATGGATGCGATGGGTCGCGTGCCGGCGCCGAAAGACGCGCGGCGCGAGACGGATCCAATCCTCAAGCGCGTCGTAGCCGAACTCACCGGCGATAGGCCGCGGCTGCTGCTGGAGACCGAGTTCCCCGGCGGTGCCGAGCATGCAGATGTGTTCGTCGAGGCGCCCGGGGGCCTTTACGTGCCGTTGCCGAAGAAGATCAACGACGACGGCAAGGGCGGCGTGACCTTCGAGATCGATCTCTCCAAGGATACGGACATTGCTGCGCTGAAAGGCCAGCAACTGACGGCAACCATCATCTCGGACAAGGGCCAGTCGGAGGCCACTTTTCCCCTTCAGTGAGCTAACGCTTCGCGCGCTTTTCGGTGCGGGAATGCAGTCAAAGCAAAACGAGGTCAGCCAATGACGATCAAAGTCGGGGACAAGCTGCCGGATACCGGCTTCATGGTGATGACGGCAGAGGGGCCGGCCAAGAAATCGACCGCCGATGTTTTCGCCGGCAAGAAGGTGGCGGTGTTCGCTGTGCCCGGTGCCTACACCCCGACGTGTCAGCAGCAACACATGCCGGGCTTCGTCGCGCGCGTCGACGAGCTGAAGGGCAAGGGGATCGACGTCATCGCCTGCACTGCCGTCAACGACATCTTCGTGCTGACGCAGTTCGCCAAGGATACGGGCGCCGCTGGCAAGATCGTCATGCTGGCGGATGGCAACGGCGCCTTTGCCAAGGCCCTCGGCCTGGAAATCGACCTGTCCGGCTTCGGTCTCGGCCTGCGCTCCAAGCGCTACGCCATGCTGGTCGACGACGGAGTGGTCAAGGTGCTCAACGTCGAAGACTCGCCGCCCCAGCACGACAAGTCGAGCGCCGAGACGCTGTGCTCGATGATCGACCGCTCGCTTGGATAGTTCGGCAACCGCGGGGTTTAGCCGCCGCTTTTGCGCGCCGGCTTGAACTCGGCCATGCCCATGCGCGCCAGCTCGTCGGCGCGCTCGTTCTCGGCGTGTCCGGCGTGACCCTTGATCCAGCGCCAGTCGATGTCATGCGCGCGCCGAGCCTCGTCGAGGCGCTGCCACAGCTCGGCGTTCTTTACCGGCTTCTTGTCGGCGGTCCGCCAGCCGTTCTTCTTCCAGCCGTGGATCCAGGCGGTGATGCCGTTTTTCACGTAGACACTGTCGGTGTGCAGCTCGACACGGCTCGGTCGCTTCAAGGCTTCGAGCGCCGAGATTGCCGCCATCAGCTCCATGCGGTTGTTGGTGGTCATGGCCTCGCCGCCGGAGATTTCCTTGCACGTATCGCCGTAAGTGAGGATGGCGCCCCAGCCTCCCGGCCCGGGATTTCCCGAGCAGGCGCCGTCCGTGTAAATGACCACCGGTTGGCGCTCGCTCATTTGCCGGCCTCGCCCAGTCCGTACTCGGCGATGGAGCGCACGCCCTGGTGAAAGCGGAGCCGGCGCACGTATTCGGCCGGATTTTTCGGACTGACGAGCGCGTCCTTCGGTGTGTTCAGCCAGTCGTAGGCCCGCGTCAGCAGGAAGCGCAGCGCCGCTCCGCGTGCCAGCGTCGGCATGGCCGCGCGCTCCGCCGTTGTGATGGCCCGCACTTCCTCGTAGCCGCGCAAGAAGGCCTGCCCCTTGGTGATATTGAACGACATGTCCTTCTCAAAGCACCAGGCGTTGAGACTGACGGCAATGTCGTAGGCCAGCGCGTCGTTGCAGGCGAAATAGAAGTCGATGAGGCCGCTCAGCCGGCCGCCAAGGAAGAACACGTTATCGGGAAACAGGTCGGCGTGGATTACGCCTTCGGGCAGCCCTTGCGGCCAGTTGGCCTCGAGAAAGGCCAGCTCGCCGTCCACCAGCGGCGCGAGGTCGGGCGAGATATCGCCGGCGCGGGCGGAGAAGCGGTCATAAAGCGGGCGCCAGCCGGAAAGGCCGAGGGCGTTGGCGCGGCGCAGGCCGAACCCGGCGCCGCCCAGATGCAGCTCCGCCAGCGCGCGGCCCACCGCGGCGCAGTGAGCGGCCGTGGGGCGCCGCACCCAAAAACCCTCGAGGAAGGTGACGAGCGCGGCGGGGCGTCCGGCGAGCTGGCGGAGGTTGCGTCCTTCGGGATCGCGCACCGGCGTTGGGCAAGTGACGCCGTGCTCGGCGAGGTGCTCCATTAGTCCCAGGTAGAACGGCAAGTCGCCGGCTTCGACGCGCTTTTCGTACAACGTCAGGATGAAGGGTCCCTTCGTCGTGTGCACGATGTAGTTGGTATTCTCGACGCCCTCGGCGATGCCCTTGAAGGAGAGCAGTTCGCCCAGGTCATAGCTGGCGATGAAGCTCGCCAGCTCCTCGTCGCTGACTTCGGTGTAGACGGCCATATTTTATGGACTTTCGAGCGGGCGTCAGGAAACGGGAGCGGCGGGACGCAACTCGCGGGGAACGTTGAAGGCGATGCGCTCGAGCGCCGTGGTGACCGTCTCGAGTTTCACCTCGAAGCGCGCACGAAAGGCATCGATGACCTCCTCCACCAGCGTCTCGGGCGCCGAGGCGCCGGCCGTGACGCCGACGGCTTCGAGCCCTTCGATCTCGGCCCAGGGGATCTCGCGGGCGCCTTCGATCAACCGGGCGATTGAGCAGCCGGCACGCTCGGCCACTTCGACGAGACGCAACGAGTTGGAACTCTGCGGGCTGCCGACGACGAGCAAGCAACCGATCTTCGGAGCGATGGCTTTTACCGCCGCCTGCCAATTCGTCGTCGCGTAGCAGATGTCTTCCTTGTGCGGGCCGATGATGTTCGGGAAGCGGCTGCGCAGCACTGCCACGATCGCCGCCGTGTCGTCGACCGACAGCGTGGTCTGCGTCACGAAGGCGAGTTTGCTCGAATCACGCGGCTCGTAAGCGTAGGCGTCGGCAGCCGTCTCGATCAGCGTGACGGCCCCATCGGGAAGCTGGCCCATGGTGCCGACGACCTCGGGGTGCCCAGCATGGCCGATGAGCAGGATTTGCAGGCCCTCCTCGTGGTGGCGGGCGGCCTCGATATGCACCTTGAAGACGAGCGGGCACGTGGCATCGAGCACGAACATGTTGCGCGACTTGGCGGCCGCCGGGACCGCTTTGGCGACCCCGTGTGCCGAAAAGATCACGGGTTGGTCGGTCTCTGGGATGTCGTCCAATTCTTCCACAAAAACGGCACCTTTGGCCTTCAGGGAATCGACGACAAATCGATTGTGAACAATCTCATGGCGCACGTAGACGGGGGCGCCGTATTTGGCCAAAGCCAGTTCGACAATCTGGATGGCCCGGTCGACGCCGGCGCAGAACCCGCGCGGGGCCGCAAGGTAAACGGTGAGGGGCGGCCGGAAAGGGCGCTCTTGTGGGGGGGCGACGGACATTGCTTTCCCTGTCTACTCCAAACGTTTTGCGACGCAATGCGCTTGGTCGGGGTTCGTTGGGGGTGCTAGGCTTGGCCACGAACAATACAGGAAGCCTCCGCTGCCGGCCTAGGGGTTTGGGCGCCTGCGGCATTGAAGAGGCGAACGAGGGGTCGGGCCGGGGCGCGATGAGGCATGCCGCGACAAGAGCTGTGCGCGCGACCGCATGTGTGTGCGCCTGTGGCCTGTTAACCATGGTCACGTCCGGCTGTGGTTTGTCGTCGATCACCTCCGGTCTTGGCTCCAGTGTTTTTGGCAGCTCCTCTTCGCAAAGTTCCACCCCGCCTGCCGTCAACGAGGAGCAACTGCTCTCCGCGGCCAAACAGGATTCCGGCTCATCGAGCGCTTCCGTTGGCGAGGTGGCTCACGGTTGCCCGCGCCTCAGCGTGTCGCCGCACGGCGGCCATCTGACGATCTATGAGGACGGGCGCGCAGGAGATGGCCTCGCCATCATGCATCGCGGCGAGATCACCAAGACGGCGCGCGAGTGCCAAGTCGAGCCCGGCCGCGTGACGGTGCGCTACGGCTTCTCGGGTCGCGTCCTGCTCGGTCCGCGCGGGCATGCCGGCAGTGTTCGCTTGCCGATCAACGTGACCGTCACCGATGCCAAGCGTGCGAAGGTAACGAGCGACACGGTGAGCGTCGACACGACCGTCGCCGTCGACAACCCAATCGGCTATTTCTCCACCGTGCGCACGGTGACCTTCGACATTCCCGAGGGTACGCGGCCGGGTGAGTTCGAGGTGTTCGTCGGCTTCGACCAGAAGGCTCAAGGCGCCGGCTAGCACTTGCTGTGCAAATATCGCCGCGATCTTTGACGTCATGCCGGAGTCATGCTCCGCCCCGGTCCTGCCGGCGCGTTGGAT
The DNA here is from genome assembly GCA_963795225.1 of uncultured Alphaproteobacteria bacterium. GTDB lineage: Bacteria > Pseudomonadota > Alphaproteobacteria > Rhizobiales > Hyphomicrobiaceae > Hyphomicrobium_A. The sequence goes on from CAWCHB010000025.1 coordinate 17,816, forward strand.
GTCGTCGGGCCTGCCGTAGCCGTCTCAGTTCAGCTTGCCGCCCAGGTCGCGAATGCCTTGCTCGACCAGCTTGGCGGCCGTCTCTGCCGACGAAGCGCGCGACTTGAGGATCTTCTCCGCCGCTGCGATGGCGTTGTCGACGGCGGAGGAGCGGACCTCGGCGATGGCCTGCGCTTCGGCGCGAGCGATCTTTTCCTCGGCCGACTTGGTGCGGCGCTCGACCGCTTCGGCCAGCGCCTGGCGCGTCTGCGTGGTCAGCGCTTCCGCCTCGCGCTTGGCTTGCTCGAGGATTTCCTTGGCCTCGTTCTCGGCTTCGCGGCTCTTGCGCTGGTAGTCGGCGAGAAGCGCCTGCGCCTCGTCTCGTAGGCGGCGGGCCTCGTCCAGTTCCTTACGGATCGCATCGGCGCGAGCGTCGAGAGCCTTCCCGAC
>CAWCHB010000026.1:0-14559 GCA_963795225.1 uncultured Alphaproteobacteria bacterium
GCTCCCGCGCCGACGACGCCACCCGCCGACGGCACCACGGCGTCCCCGCCGCCAGCCACAACACCTTGATCTCGTATCGTCAATCGAGAATGCAGGAGCCCCGCCTCACAGCGGGGCTCTTTTGTTTGGGCGACGCGCGTTGAACTGTCATCCTCGGGCTTGTCCCGAGGACCCAACCCTCAGCTTGCTCCGTCGCTGTACGTTCCATTGCCTACAATAACGTCATCCCCGCGAAGGCGGGGACCCAGTCACTGAGCGATCGTGCCAACAATGACCGTCGGCACCGCCGAGCGAGACTTTAACAGTTCCACTTGCGGAAACGTGTCTAGGTTCCCGCCTGCGCGGGAAAGACGAATTGGGATGCCGATGCGGTGCAAACACATAGGGCGCGGTTAGCCAGTGTGCCCTCCCTCCAGTCGAAGACTCCGTTGAAATATCAATTATCCAGCGTAACCAAGCGAGATACCCCTGAAAACAAAAAGAGCCCGGCGGTGAGGCCGGGCTCTCTCGGAAGTTGAGCGCTTCAGATCAGCGGCCGAACACGCACACCGTCGCCGGCCCCTTGATCAGGTTCATTCCGAGCGTCACCCGATACGTCAGGTCGACGCGATCGATGACGCGGCGCTCGCCGCGCAAAATCGAGCGGAGGCGTCTCGCCCCCATCGCCGATTTTCGTGCTCACCATGCGCTGGAGTGTGCGGCACCCTGGGTCCTCGGGATCATGCTGAAAGCATGCCTCCGGCATGGCCCGAGGATGACGATCTGGTGTGACGTTCGTCTGCTTTCGGCGATCAGCGTGGTTGCGAAAACCATGGGAGCCCGAGTTCTCGACCGCCTAGCCAGGTCAATTGGCCCGATTTCGCGGGTTCGGACATAACCAAGTCGATCGATATCTTTTGCAAAGCCAGATAGAGCGCTTGAAGCGAGTCGACGCCCATTGCGCTGCTGTGCCTGGCGCCTTGCGGCCAGGCGATGGAGTAGTCACAGCGATAGTCGTCTCCATCAACGATCGGGCAACGTACGTCGACCCGCACTTCGACCTCTGGTGGTCCTGCTATCACGTAAATCCGTTGCGCTATGATTTCGGAAGCCATCATCTAAGCCCCTGTGTTCGATGTGGGCGCGATATCAGATCGCGGTTGCGACCCGAAGCAAAAGAGCCCCGCATCGCTGCGGGGCTCTTCGTTTATGCAGATCGTGTTCGGCTTAGCGGCCGAACACGCACACCGTCGCCGGACCCTTGATCAGGTTCATTCCGAGCGTCACCCGATACGTCAGGTCGACGCGATCGATGACGCGACGCTCGCCGCGCAAATCGAGCGGAGGCGTCTCGCCGCCGTCGCCGATTTTCGTGCGCACGCGCAGCTCGTCGGGCGGCCCGCGGTCGTAGACGACCGTGAGGTCCATGATCTCGATCTTGCTGCCGCGCACGGCCAGCTTGATGGCGCTGAAGCGCCCCTCGCGGCGGCCGACGCGGATCGAGTCGCGGTCAGGCTTGATGCCGACTTTGCCGCAGCCGAGCTCGACCCAGCTCACCGACGGCGGCGGCGGAGGCGGCGGTCCTCCATCGCGCAGACCGAACACGGCGACCTTGGCGCGGCCGCGGAAGCTCGGACGCGCGCGGTAGGTGATCTCGATGCGGTCGATCGAGCGGTCACCCCAGGCGAACTGGACGGGACGCGTGCGCCCGCCGGCACGGATGAACTCGCGCACGCGCAGGCTCTGCGGCGGACCGCGGTTGAAGAACACGTTGAGGTCGAGGATCTCGACGTCGTTGTCGCGCACTTCCAGCGCCAGCGCGCTGAAGCGGCCTTCGCGGCGGCCGACGCGGATCACGTCGCGGTCGACGCCGAAGCCGACCGACTGCTCGCCCAGCAGCTCCCACTGCTCGCGTCCGCGGTCGGGACCACGCCCGGGCGGTCCGGCGGCTCGCGATCGAAACCGGGCCGGGCCGCGGTCGCGGTCGCGATCGCGCGGTTGCGCCGACGCGGTGTCGGCCAGCATCGAAAAGGCGAACAGCGCCAGCAGCGGCGCCATCATCAATCGCCAGAACATATTTCACTCCCTAGTTGGACCGGCGGCCGCAGCCGCGCGGTGACAAAGCCCAGTTTGCGGGCCTTCGTCGACGGAATTGTGATACCCGGGCCGGCGATGAACGCAGGCTGCACGGCAGCTCCCGCAGCTAACGTCACGACAAACCAGCAAGATCACGACGGGCCGGAAAGTCTGTTATTCCGCACCGGCGCCAAGTCGCAGGCGCCCGCACGGCCCTGATGAATGACAACAAGGTCGTCATGGCCGCGCAGGCGGCCATCCACGCCAGCTTGCCCCACGGGCCACAGTCGAAGGATGTCGACGCCCACCTTGAGCCGTCGATGAAAGAGCCATGCGTTTGCATTGCCGCGTGAAGTAGCGAAGGGCTCTGCGGACCGCGCTAGGCAATTGCCGAAGTAGCGTCTGTGGATACTTGCGTGGATGGCCGCCTACGCGGCCATGACGAATAATAGGCGGTACCTGAGGGTCATGCAGAAAGCATGCCTCCGGCAAGGCCCGAGGATGACAACCGTGTGCCCCGCGATGCCGCCGACCCCCAAAAAAACAGTCCCGGAGACGAAGCTCCGGGACAGGGACGGGATCGGACTAAAGTTCGCGTGGCTAGTTAGAACGGGATCTCGTCGTCGAGCTGCTTGTCGAAGTTGCCGGCGCCGCCCTTCGCCAGCGCCACCGCCGCTGCGCGCCGCGCGCGGGGCATCCGCGTAGCCGTTGTCGCCGCCGGCGTAGTCGGCCTGGCCGCCTTCCGACATGCCGCCGCCGGAGCGGCCGTCGAGCATCGTCAGGTTGCCGTTGAAGCCCTGCAGCACGACCTCGGTCGAGTAGCGGTCCTGGCCATCCTGGCCCTGCCACTTGCGCGTCTGCAGCGCGCCCTCGATGAACACCTTGGCGCCCTTCTTCAGGTACTGCTCGGCGATCTTGCAGAGGTTCTCGTTGAAGATGACGACCGAATGCCACTCGGTCTTCTCGCGCCGCTCGCCGGTCGCCTTGTCGCGCCAGGATTCCGACGTGGCGATGCGCAGGTTGGCGATCGGGCGGCCGTCCTGGGTGCGGCGGATCTCCGGGTCCTTGCCGAGATTGCCGACCAGGATCACCTTGTTGACCGAACCAGCCATGCCTTGCACTCCTCGCATTGCGGGCGCCACCTTGCAGCGCCAAGGATAGATTTTGGGCTGCCGAACAAAGCCGGCGCCGCATGAGTCGCACTCACAACCTTAGTTACTCTATTGAGCCGTCATTGCGCCGGCCGCACATCCGCGCCCGCTCGGTTACGCACAAAATATGCGAGCGTTCTTATTATGTTCTATAACTAGGGGATGTCGCGCGCCCTTGCAAGGCCCGTGGCGCGGCAACCGACAGGCAATGCCCGGCTCAGTAGCGGGCGGTCTCGGCGGCGGCGGAGAGGTCCTTCATCACCTTCGGCGGCGCTTCCTTGGCGGCCGGGCAGGAGCTGGACCTGAGGTTGTCGTAGACGGCGACGACGTCGCCGCGGAACTGCGCCGACACGGCGCGGCGGGCGATGCCGGTGGCGACGGCGCCGTTGCTCCAGCGGGCGCTGCACATCAGCTTGGTGAGATACGTCGTGAGATCGACCTTGTAGTTGAGCGCCGGCGGCACCGGCGAGGCGCCGACCCAGCTCTGCCAGCGCTGCTGGTCGATGGTGCCCGCCCAGGTGCTGTCCTTCTCGGCCAGCGCCCCGACCACCTCGGCGCCGCGACGGCGCAACTCCTCGTCGGTGATGCGCTCCATCGCCTTCTGCATCGCTCGCCCGCTCGGCCTCGTCGGGCGCGCGCACGGCAAGCTCGGTCAGATCGCTGAGGCCGGTGCGTGTCCCACACCGGCGGCGGCGTCATCCAGATGACGGCGCCGCGCAGGTCGCTGCCGGCCATCTTCATGCCGGTCATGTCGGTGCCGATCAGCTTCGCCTGCTGCAGGCTGGCGGCCTCGAGATCGGCGTCGCGCAGCACGGCGCCTTCGAGGCGAGCGAAGTTCAGCACCGCGCCCTGCAGGGCGGCGCTGGAGAAGTCGGCGAGCTGCAGTTGCGCGCCGGTGAGATCGGCGCCCTGCAGCGAGGCATTGAGGAAGTTGACGCCCTGCGCCTGCACGCCGCCGGTGAGGTCGGCCTTGTCGAGGCGGGCGTTGGCCAGGCTGGCGCCCGGTCAGCAGCGAGTTGGCGAGGTCGGCGCCATCGAGCTGCGCCTCGTCGAGCTTGGCGCCGCGCAGGTCGACGCCCCACAGCCGCGCCTGTCCGAGCTGGGCGCGCGTCAGATCGACGTCGCGCGCCGAGGTGCACTTGGCCGCCGTGCGGTTGTCGCTGAGCATGACGAGGTCGGGCTCGGCGCAGTTCAGCGAGGCTGCATGCAGGTTGGCGCCGATCAGACTGGCCCCGTCGAGGCTGGCGCCGGTGAGGTCGGCGCCGCTGAGATCGGTGCGGTCGAGCTTGGCGTAGCGCAGGTCGCGGCCGCGCAGGCGCAGCGTCTTCTCGCCCTCCCCGCGCGCGCCCGCCGAGATCGGAATCGGTGACGACGAGGTTGCGGCGGAAGATGCCGAACAGCGTGCCGTCGGAGGCGGCACTGAAGAAGGGCAGCGAGAAGCCGCTCTGCTGCACGTTGCCGGCCTCGCTCGGCGCCGCCCAGGCCATCAGCTTGCTGGCCGATGCGATCGAGCGGCTCGCCCGGCACCGTGGCGGCGAAGAACGACAGGTAGGCGACGAGCGCCAGCACCAGCGTCGTCGAGATCGAGCTCAGCGGATGCGCGAAGGTCGATCGCCAGAACGCCTGGAAGAACGAGGTCTCGGCGCGCATGAGGAACACGCCGATGAGCAGCAGCCCGGCGATGTCGAGCGACAGGAAGATGCGGTTGATCCACGTCGTCGTCACGTCGTGGTAGGGCAGGAACGCCACCTGCATGTAGAGCAGCAGCACCACCGGCAGGATGACGATCGTCAGCCACGACATGATGTTGAGGAAGCCGCTCATCACCGCCGAGCGCTGCGGACCGGCGATGGCCTGCACGAAGAAGAAGTTGTGCAGCTCGAGGCGCAGCGGGTGCGTGCGCCGGTCGGACGTTTCCAGGAAGCGGATGGCGTGATCGAACTCCAGCGTCTTGCGCGCGAGCAGGACGAGCTGGGCGAGGATGCCGAGGTGGAACAGCACCAGCACGATGGGCGCGAACTGGAAGAACTGCTTGAGCTGGATGTCGACCTGCAGGATGGGAAGCTGCACGGGCGTGTCGAGCAGCAGCGCCTCGTGCGTCACGCCGGCGACGGCGATCATCAGGTAGGTCATGATGGCGAGGAAGATCAGCCAGCCGGTGTGGGCGGTGTCGCTCGAGCTGTTGACGGCTTCGAGCAGACTATAGGGGTTGACCGGCGTCTCCGTTTCCGGAGTGTGACGAGCCCTGTCCGCCATACTGTTGGAACCCCCACGCTGACGCGGCGAACTACGCAGACCTTATGGGAAAAAGTGTGACATCACCCACGCTTGTGCGCCGCGTCCCTTCATCCCCCTTGCTCTTTCCCCACGGAGCGTTGCATGAGTCAAGCGGGAGTCCGCCCCGACGCCGCCGCTTCTCACGCTCGCGGCCAAAGGGTGGCCGAAACACCGCAGGAGAGGCGCCGCGCGTGAGCCCACCTCAATATAAGTGTCAGAAATGCCCCGGTTATTGCTGCTCTTACCCGCTCATCCCCCTGGATAAGCGCGATGTGGAGCGCCTGGCCCGCCACCACCACCTGTCCTACGAGGACGCCAAGAAGGCGTTTACCAAGGAAGAGCATGGCCGCAAGTACGCCATGCGGCGCAAGAAGGACCCGGTGTTCGGCAAGATCTGCCGCTTCTTCGACATCACCAAGCGCTCCTGCACCATCTACGAGGCGCGGCCCGCCGTGTGCCGCTCGTTCCCGGGCGGGGGCCGCTGCGGCTACTACGACTTCCTCAGCTTCGAGCGCCGCGCCCAGGAGGACGACAAGTTCGTCGCCCTCACCAACCACGACGACTGAGCTCGTCACGGCACTGTCATCCTCGGGCTTGTCCCGAGGACCCAATTCAACGCTCGCACCGAGCTGGTTTCTGGCAGGCCGCTGCACAATCTGCCGGAACCTGAGTTCGCTGACGCCTGGGTCCTCGGGACAAGCCCGAGGATGACAGTGGGAAACGCTAGCCCGTGGTGACGGCGGTCTCGACGTTGGAGGGATCGACGCGGCGGGACAAGCCCGCGCGCCAGCTTGTCGCGATCGAGCTCGCCCTCCCACGCCGACACGACGATGGTGGCGACGCCGTTGCCGATGAAGTTGGTCAGCGCCCGGCACTCGCTCATGAACTTGTCGATGCCGAGCACGATGGCCATGCCGGGCACGAGCGACGGGCTGCACGACGGCCAGCGTCGCCGCCAGGGTGACGAAGCCGGCGCCGGTGACGCCGCTCGCCCCCTTCGAGGTCAGCATGGCGACGCCGAGAATGACGAGCTGCTCGTACAGCGTCAGCTCGACCCCCATCGCCTGGGCGATGAACAGCGTCGCCAGCGTCAGGTAGATGTTGGTGCCGTCGAGGTTGAACGAATAGCCGGTCGGCACCACGAGGCCGACCACCGACTTCGAGCAGCCGAGCCGCTCCAGCTTCTCCATGAGCTGCGGCAGCGCGCTTTCCGACGACGAGGTGCCGAGCACCAGCAGCAGCTCGTCTTTGATGTAGCCGAGGAAGCGGAAGATGCTGAACCCGGCGACCCAGGCGATGGTGCCGAGCACCAGGAAAATGAACAGCGCCGACGTGACGTAGAAGGTGGCGATGAGGCCGGCGAGATTGCCCAGCGCTTCCGGGCCGTACTTGCCGATGGTGTAGGCCATGGCGCCGAAGGCGCCGATGGGCGCCGCCTTCATGATCACGGCGATGATGCCGAAGAACGCGTGCCCGAGGTCGTCCACCAGCGTGCGCACGGCGCGGCCGCGCTCGCCCAGCACCATCAGCGCAAAGCCGAACAGGATGGCGATCAGCAGCACCTGCAGGATGTTGCCGTCGGCAAAGGCGCCGACGAGGCTGTCGGGGATGATGTGCAGGATGAACTCGACGGTCGACTGGTGCGCGGCGCGGTCGGCATACTGGGCGACCGCGGCCGGATCGCCGGCGGCGCCGCTGAAACCGTCACCCGGGCGCGCGAAGTTGCCGACCAGAAGGCCGATGGCCAGCGCCAGCGTCGACACGATCTCGAAGTAGATGAGCGCCTTGACGCCGACGCGGCCGACCTTGCTGGCGTCCTCGATGTGGGCGATGCCGGACACGACGGTGCAGAAGATGATCGGCGCGATGGCCATCTTGATCAGCTTGATGAAGCCGTCGCCCAGCGCCTTCATCCACGGGCTCTCGGCGATGTCGGGCGCCAGCCAGCCGACCAGGAAGCCGAGCACGATGGCGACCAGCACCTGCACGTAGAGGAGCTTGTAGAAAGGCTTGCGCGCCGACCTTGGGGCCGTGGCCGGCAGCCGCTTCAGCCATGACGTTCCCCCGGGATCGCGTTTCTACCGTGATCTAACCAATTCGCCGGCAGCGCCCGCAATCGGCCGTGGTCACCGCGCAGCGGGTGCGGCGCGGCGAATGCACGTGCTCGGGCCGTACGCCAACGCCGACGATGCGCGCCGGGATCCGTTGCAGGATCGGCAGCCTGTTGAACAGCCGGACGGCCCACGGCGGCGCCAGCGGCTGCGTGCTGCGCAGCACCGGCTGCACGATGCGGTTCTGCGCCAGCACCTGCAGCCGCTGCGTCACCCGCGTCGGGAAGGTCCGCCGATGCTGCACGCGGGCGAGGTCGAAGGTCGACAGCGTGCCGTTCTTCAGCGGCTTCCAGAGGATGTTGGCGGCCGCCACGGCGTCCTGGATGGCGAGGTTGATGCCGACGCCGCCGACCGGCGACATGGCATGCGCGGCATCGCCGATGCACAGCAGGCCCGGGCTTGTACCAGGTGCGCAGCCGATCGATGCTGACGGTCAACAGCTTCACGTCGTCCCACGTTTTCAGCTCGTCGACCCGGTCGGCGAGGAACGGCAGCGCCTTGGCGACGATCTGCGCGGAAGGCCGGCAGCCCCGCCTCCTTGATGCGCTCCGCCGCGCCCTTGGGGATGACGTAGGCGAGCTGGAAGTAGTCGCCGCGGTCGAGCATGGCGAAGAAGCTGCCGGCGTTGAGACGGCCGCCCGAGGCGGGGTCGCCGGGCCGGCGCGAGATGCGCATCCAGAACACGTCGATCGGCGCGCCGATGTCCTCCACCTCGAGCCCGGCCTTGGCGCGCACCGTCGACTTGCGCCCGTCGCAGCCGACCGTCAGACGTCGCGCGCACGTCGAGCGGACCGTCGGGCGTCGTGGCGCGCACGCCGGCGACGCGCCCGCCCTCCTCGATGAGGTCGACGACGTTCGCCTGCATGATCAGCTTGAAGTTGGGATAGGTGCGCGCCCGCGTCGGCGAGGAAGTCGAGGAAGTCCCATTGCGGCATCAGCGCGATGAACGCGTAGCTGCGGCGGCAGCCAGGTGAAGTCGGCGATGTTGATCGAGGTGTCGCCGACCTGCACGCCGAGCCGCGCCACCTTGTTGTGCGGCAGCTTCAGCAGTTCGTCGAGCAGCCCCAGCTCGTCCATCACCTCGAGCGTCGAGGGATGGATGGTGTCGCCGCGGAAATCGCGCAGGAAGTCGGCGTGCTTCTCGAGCACCACGACGTCGATGCCGGCGCGCGCCAGCAACAGGCCCAGCATCATGCCGGCGGGGCCGCCGCCGGCGATGCAGCAGGTGGTCGACAGCGTCCGCGCTCCCGGTGCCTCTGCGCTCATTGGTTCAACCCGCAGGCCTGCATCAGCGACTTGAAGCGCTGCTCGGATTCGTTCTCGACCTCTTTCGTCTTTTCCTCCGAGACGCCGCTGGCGATCAGCCCCTTGGTCACGGCGACGATCTTGGTGGCGCTGCCTTCCAGCGTGGCGGTGAGCACGAGGCGCAGGAAGCGCGACAGCTCGGTGCCGGCGCGGTCGGCGATGCAGGCGCACGTGTCGTCACGCTTCTCGCACGTTGCGGCCGTTGCAGGCATTGAGCAGCGCCTGCTTCTCCTCCGGCGGGTAGCTGCCGCCGATGGCGAGATCGGCTTGCGTGACCTGCACGGTCTCGACGCTGCTCGCCCAGTAGAGAACGCCGAAGGCGCCGGCGGCGGCGAGGAAGAACAGCACGCCGAAGGCGATCAACACCCACTTCAGAACCGTCATTGCTCGGCCTCTCGCAACGCCGCTGATCGGCGCAGACTATCCGCGATCCTCGCGCGAGGCCACGCCGGAAACGGCGCACGATGCATCGGTCGACGCGCTTGAACCACAGCAGCGCAAAGCCGATCGACCGGCAGCAGGATGTCGGAGTAGAGCATGATGCCGGCGTTGCCCGGCGCCATGTTGCCGGTGGCGAGCATATCGCGGATGTGACCGATGGCGGCGCCCCACTGAAACATCGCCGGCCCGAGGATCGCCGCGAGCCGCACCATGCAGTTGCCCTTGAAGGCGAGCAGGCCCACCGCGGCGAAGCCGAGGCTGGCATAGCCGACCTCCGCCTGGAACGGACTGTCGGCCCAGCCGATGAAGCTCGCCGCCAGCTCGCCGAAGAAGACGTGGAAGACGAAGTTGTAGAAGAAGCTGATGCCGATCGAGAACAGGATGAAATAGGCGAGCAGCTCCTCGGCGACGTTGGCGCGGGTGAAGCCGTCCGGCTTGCGGGCGATGGCGATGGCCGCCGCGATGAGCCCGAGGACGAGGAACGTCAGCGTGAAATTCCCCAGTACGAAACTGATCAGCTCGGCCATGCACCCTCTCCGTTGCGCGCGGCCCGAGCCTAGGACGGCTTGCTAAAGGAGCGTGAGGCGCGCCGGGGAAAAAGCGATGTAGGCAAATTTTTTCCAGCGCAATTCCAAAGTTTGCAACGTTATACTCTTGCTGGCGAAAGCGGCCGCAGCCATCTCTTCCGGTGCAGCCCCGACGGCAAGAAGCGGGGCGCCGAACGTCAATCGAAACAACCGGAGGAAGCAATGAAAGTTCTCAGTGCCGCCGCGGCAGCGGCCCTCGTCCTGGCCATCGCCAGCCCGGCCTTGGCAGTGACCGTCAAGAACACCAGCAGCGGCGAGTTCACCATCGGCGTCGACATGGGCTCAACCGAAAAGATCGAGACCATCGCCGCCGGCAAGGAAGTGAAGCTCGACTGCAAGGACGGCTGCGGCGTCACCGGCCCGTGGGGCTTCTCGTGGATGGCCAAGGGCGACGACATGATCTCTTCGAACGGCAAGGCGCTCGTCACCGTGCAGGAGCCGGGCGCGAAGAAGTAAGACTTAGGACTCCCCCAACTTCCCGGCCGTGGAGCAGGTGTCTCCACGGCCTTTTTTTGTGCCCTCTACGACAGGTGCACCGACTGACAGCAGGTTCTACTTCTTCCGCGGGTCGTCTGCCGGATCGATGTAGATGAGGTCGAATGGGCCGACCGCCGCGACCTGGATGATCGTTTCCTCGTCCCTCGTCCAGACATAGTGCGCATGATTGGCCGGCAGGGCGAGCATGCCGCCTGCTTTCAGCATTTTGCCCTTCGTCAGATCGGCTTTCTCGCCCATGCCGCTGCCCATGGCGCCGCTCAAGACGGTGACCGTCTCGAACCCCGGGTGCGTGTGTGGAGGCACGACATAATTGGGTGGAAACTTGGCGCGCAGGATGAACAGGCCCGGCTTTGTCGGGTCGCCGTGCAGGACCACGGTCTGCGCGCCTTTGGGAAACGCCGGGTCGTCGCGAAAGACGATCCCTTCCGGTGTCAGTTCCTTGGCTCCGCTCGTGTCCGCCGCATCGTGAGCAAACACGGAACCCGCGAGCGCGAGCATGCCGGCCGCGACGAGAGCTTTCTTCATAGTTTCCTCCTCTGACGGTTCAGTTGGCTTGAGGTTCTGCCTGATCGGTACGGACGTGCAGAGCGTTGATGCCTGCCGGGTGTTCTCGAGCAACGCATCGATCTCGCGCATGCGGGAGCTTTCGACTTCGCCCACCGGTTCATGGCCGATCCGCGGGAGACCTCCGAGGACGGCCGCCGAGCCTGCGATGGCAATCACCAGGGTTAGGATCAGGACGGCTGCCGCGGGGCCAGGCATTCTTCAGTCTCCCTTGCACCCGTTGCCAGAGGACAAGCATCGGCCGCCATGCCGGATCGGAACAATGGAAGTTCCCCTGCCGTCTCTTGGGCAAATTTCCTGACGTTTGGCGGCGCACCTTCACAGCCCGGTCTGCTGCCCCTAGCGTGCGAGGAGCGGTGTCAGGCGAGGCAGGGTCATGAACCTGAAGTGGCTGCTGGTACGACGGATCACCTTGGTCGCCCTGGCGTGTTTCCTCGCCGGGTCGGCGCTGGCCATCTACCTGACCGCGCTGAAGGCAAAGCGCCAGAATGCGGAACTCGCTGAAATTGTCGGACGGCAGCTCGACCTGCAGCTCTCCCGCATCGGCCGATCGACCGACATTCCCAAGCGTTTCCCAGATTGGGAACCTGTTACGGCCCTCTTCCTGCAGCCTGGCCAGTGCGTCGAGTGGCGCGATGTGGCCGGAGTAGCGCAGCGGCTGAACTGCGCCGGCGTCAACTCCGCATCGTTGAGCACGCCGCAGTGGTTTCTCTGGCCCTACCGGACAATCGTCAGCAGCAGGCTCTCCGCCACGCGCCCCATAGCCTTTCGTGGCGTGCCGTACGGCACCGTGGTCGCCGAGTACGGTGCCGCCGCGACTGCCGGCCAAGCCTGGGCGTCGATCGCACCATTGCTTGGATTTGCCGCGGGCTTGGTCGCTGTCCTGTGTCTCGTCACTTACTTTGTCATCGATCGTGCGCTTCTGCCGGCAAAGGAGATACTCGGTGGGTTGAATCGCCTGGCGCGCGGCGATCTCGCGTGCCGCCTGCCGGCGTTCCGCTTGGCTGAGCTCAATCGCATCAGCGAGGTCTTCAATGCGCTCTCCGCGGACCTGAGCAAGGCAACATCCGAACGCGCCGAGCTCGCGCGGCGGCTCGTCGATACGCAGGAGCAGGAGCGGCGGCACATCGCCCGCGAGCTGCACGACGAGATTGCGCAAAGACTGAGTGCGCTCAACGCCCTTGCAGCGTGTCTACGGACGCACGCCCAGCGCGATGCGCCAGGGCTCGTCGACGAGGCCAGAGAGCTGGAAGCGACGGTCTCCGGCCTGATGATATCGCTCCGCCGGACGCTGACCCATCTGCGGCCACAGGAAATCGATGACCTGGGGTTGATCCAGAGCCTCAAGGCCCTTGTCGCCCAGCACAATGAAAGGGCGCAGGGGCGCACGACATACTCCATCGAGACCGCTGGCGGCGTGGAGCACCTCAGGGCCGAGACCAGCGCGCACGTCTACCGGATCGTGCAAGAGGCGCTGACCAATGCATCCAAGCACGCCAACGCCCGCAATGTTCAGGTGCAGCTCAGCCAGGTTGCCGACACGTATCGGGAAACGATCAAGCTCTCGGTCGTCGATGACGGTGCCGGACCCCCTGACGATGACAAGCCGTCGCCGCCTGCCGGCTCCGGCATGATCGGCATGCGCGAGAGGGTCGTCGCGTTGAGCGGAAAATTTGCAGCCGGACCGCTCCCCGATGGCGGCTTCGCGCTGCAGGTGGAGTTCCCGACGTTGCAGCGAGGCGCTTGATGCCCAAGAAAATCCGCGTGCTGCTCGTCGACGATCATGCCGTGGTGCGGCAGGGCTATCGCCGGCTGATCGAGATGCACCAGGACATCGACGTCGTCGCCGAGGCGGAGGACGCGGCGTCCGGCTCGCAAGCGTTCAAGAACTGCAATCCGGACGTGGTCGTCGTCGATATCTCGATGCCCGGCCGCGGCGGCATCGACCTCGTCCGCCAAATCCGCCAGCGCGATCCCGACGCCCGCGTCCTCATGTTCACCATGCACGCCAGTGCCACGTATGCGCAGCAGGCGTTTCGCGCCGGCGCGCGCGGCTACGTCACGAAGAGCAGCCCGCCCGATGTTCTGGTGAGCGCGATCCGCAGCGTCTATGCAGGACGCCCGGCGCTATGTGCGGAGATCAACGAGGCCATTGCCGCGAGCCGGCTCTACAGCGACGTCTCGGCCGTGGACGAGCTGTCGCCGCGCGAGTTCGAGATCCTGCGCATGCTCCTCGATGCCAAATCCACCGACGAAATAGCCTCCGCCTTCAACCTCAGCCCGAAAACCGTGGCCAACTATCACTACGAGATCAAATCCAAGCTCGGCGTGCGCTCCGACATCGAGCTCGTCTACCTCTGCATGCGGCAAGGGTTGGTGGCTTCGCTCGCAGCGCCGGGTGCTACTTAGCTCACATCGGCCGTCCATACGGAGCCTCATGACGTTCACCATTGGCGTCGACATGGGCTCAACCGAAAAGATCGAGACCATCGCCGCCGGCAAGGAAGTGAAACTCGACTGCAGACGGCTGCGGGGTACCGGCCCGGCGAAGAAGTAGTAGCCCGCTCAAGGACTCCCCCAACGTCCCGGCCGTGGAGCAGGTGTCCCCACGGCCTTTTTGTGCCCTCGACGACAGAGCGCTTACGATACCAAACGGCTGTTGTTCAGGCGAAGGGTCGCGATGACTCCTTCCCTCGACCAGTTCATGGAAATCGCGCCACCGAGCTGACCGGTCAAGGTGCGGGCTATCATGCGACTGCCGTATCCTGGCGGCTTGTCAGGAGTTGCTACCGTCGGCCCACCGCGCTCGGTCCAGACAATGACAACCTCGCCATCGTCGTCAGCGCACGTTACGTCTAGCAGACCCGTTGCCACCGAAAGAGCACCGTATTTTGCGGAGTTGGTCGCCAACTCGTGAATCACTAACGCCAACGCCGTCGATGATGCCTCTCCGACGTTGATCTTGGGTGAGGCGACGCGAATGCGCCTGCTATCGCCCATGCCGTCATACGGCGAGAGCAAAATCGTGAGAAGGTCGGCCAGCAATACGGCTCGCTTCTCCTGACCAGGCAAGGGTCGCACCAGGTCCTGCACACGCCCAAGCGTAATCAGCCGGTTGGTCAGGTCTTTTGCCATCTCCTGCGTCGTCGCAGCGTGTGACGTGATCTGCGTCAGCGCCGATGCCACAGCCAGCAGGTTCTTTACGCGATGGCTCATCTCGCCAGCGATCAGTTCGTGGGCTTCCTCCGCCAGCTTGCGCTGCGTGACATCGAGAAAAATTCCGAACATGACGCCATCACGCATGTTCTCATCGTCACCCTGACCGCGCGCGGACACCCAACGCACCACATCGTCGAGTAAGATACGGAAGTCTATCTCGTAGGGCCCGACGATCCCGCGTGTCGCCTTAAAGGCTGTGCGGACCCTATCTAGATCCTGCGGATGGATTTTGGCCGAGAGAGCTTCAAAGGATGTCCGATAGGAAGCCGAAACGCCCCACAGTTCACACGCACGCCTGTCGAGCGTCACCTCGTCCGTGTGAACGTTCCACGACCACAAAGCCACGCCCGC
>CAWCHB010000027.1:0-12471 GCA_963795225.1 uncultured Alphaproteobacteria bacterium
TGGCGTTGTTGTGCGCGCGCCATCTCGCCTCCGATCGCGGACTTAAGACACGCGCGTTGACGCTCAACATCATTGCGGCGATCACGGTGGCGCAGGCGGTGAGCGTCGCAGGGGCACTCGTCTACCTCGTTGCTTCGGGCGCGCTCGACACCCAGAAGGGAGATTGGGCAGCGAACCATGTGTTCGTCGCCGGTAGCCCTCACGATCGGCGCAATCTCGCTGGTTTCCCTGCTCGCCTATTGGCGCGCTCCGACCACCGCGCCAGCGGGCGCCTAGCGCTGACACTTGGGGCAGTAGAACGTCGAGCGTCCGGACTGCACGATGCGGCGAACGCTGCCTCCGCACCCCTTGCGCCGGCACGGCTCGCCTTCCCGGCCATAGACGCAGAACGCGTGCTGGAAGGCGCCGAGCTCGCCGTCGGCATGCCGGTAGTCGCGCAACGACGAGCCGCCGGCTGCAATGGCATCCTCGAGCACGGCGCGGATGGCAGGCACCAGCGCTTCGGCGCGCGCGTTCGGCTTGCCGGTCTTCGATGCGATCGTCGCCGCAGGGCGCAGCGGCGAAAGACGCGCGCGATACAGCGCTTCGCACGCATAGATGTTGCCGAGCCCGGCGATGATGCGCTGGTCGGCGAGGAACGGCTTCAGCGCCACCTTCTTGCCGCGTGCATGCTGCGCCAGATATGCCGGCGTCAACGCTTCGCCCAACGGCTCGATGCCGAGATGATGCAGCAGCGGATGGTCGTTCAGCTCCTTGCTGGGGATCAGCATCATGAAGCCGAAGCGGCGCGGGTCGTTGTAGGTGATCGTGCCGCCGCCCCGCATATGGAAGACGACATGATCGTGCGTTCCGCGCTCGGCAGATGCGTCGTTGTCCGCTCGGCGTGGCGATGACCCGTGGACGGTAAAGCAACCCGTCATGCCGAGGTGCATGAGCAGCACTTGCCCCCCCGACAGGTGCGCCAGAAGATACTTGCCCCGCCGCTCCAGCTGCTCGACCTCGCGGCCGCGCAGCCGGCCGGCGAAATTGTCCGGCAGCGGAAACCGCAGGTCCGGCCGGTGCTGATCGACGCGCGCGAACACGTGCCCGGCGAGCGCAGGCTCGAGGCCGCGGCGCACGATCTCGACTTCCGGCAGCTCGGGCATGGGCTGGATGTTTACCAGGATCGGGGGTGGAGATCGCCAGCATAGCGCCGGCCCTCCGCCTTAGCTATCCTGCCCCCATGATCGATACACCACAGCCTGGCGCCGCCACCAGCTTCGGCTTCCGCAACGTCGACGAGAACGAGCGTCAGGGCCTCGTCAATCGCGTCTTCGCCACCGTCGCCGAACGCTACGACCTGATGAACGACTTGATGTCGGGCGGCCTGCACCGGCTCTGGAAAAACGATCTCATCGCGCAGCTCAACCCGCCGCGTAGCGACCAGGCGTTCCGGCTGCTGGACGTTGCCGGCGGCACCGCCGACGTCACCCTGCGCTATGCGCGCGCCAGCGGCCCCAACGCGACGGCAATGCTGTGCGACATCAGCCCGGAGATGATCGCCGTCGGCAAGCGCCGCGTGCAAGAGGCGGGGCTGGACAGCCGCATCGCCTTCACCGAGGGCAACGCCGAGGCGCTGCCGTTCGAGGATCGCTCGTTCGACGCCTACACCATCGCCTTCGGTATCCGCAACGTGACGCACATCGATGCGGCGCTGCGCGAAGCCTTCCGCGTGCTCAAGGTGGGCGGGCGTTTCTTGTGCCTGGAGTTTTCCGAGGTGCAGGTGCCGATCCTCGATCGGCTGTACGACTTCCATTCCTTCGAGGTGATCCCGCGGCTGGGGCAGGCCATCGCCGGCGAGGACGTTCCCTATCGCTACCTGGTCGAAAGCATCCGCAAGTTCCCCAACCAGGAGCGCTTCGCGGCGATGCTGCGGGAAGCGGGGTTCGAGCGCGTGAGCTACCGCAATCTCACCGGCGGCGTCGCTGCCATCCACTCCGGCTGGAAGATCTGACCCACTTCTAGGATCGGAAATTAGCTCATGTGCTTAGGGCCTTGTGCAGGCCGGTTCGTAACATTTCTTGTTCCCTATGCCTGCCAGTGGCGCTAATCTCGGGCGCAGTAGGTCGGGGGACTTAACTTGCAGCCTGGAGCGCTACGCCTCGTTCTGGCGACGACCGTTGCCGCCGCTCACTACGTCATGTTGTCGGGCGGCTTCCTCAGCACCCCGCTCGACGGCGTCGCGGTCCATGTGTTCTTCGCCCTGAGCGGCTATTGGATCGCCTGCTTGTGGGATGCGACCTACGGCACGCTCCCTACCCCCCTCAGCACGTTCTACCTCTCGCGCGCCTGGCGCATTTACCCGCTGGCTCTGATCGGCAGCTTGGTCATGCTGCCGCTGGCGGATTTCCCGATTGGCCCTGAGGCGCTGCTCGCCAACGCTACACTGATCACGCTTGCCGGCCTGCACAGCGAAGTGCTCAACCCTCCGGCATGGAGCCTGGCCATCGAGGTGCAGTTCTATCTTGCCGCACCGCTAATATTGGAGATGGTGCGGTCAAGCCGATGGACGCTGATCCTTGTCGCGCTCGGCGCCATCTCCTGGCTCTTGTTCTCTTTCATACTGATCGGTGCCTCGCTGCCGGTGTTCCTTTTGTTTTTCCTCGCCGGCGCTTTGTACGCGCGCGGCGTCATCCCGCAGCCGACGCCTCGCCTCG
Organism: uncultured Alphaproteobacteria bacterium; assembly: GCA_963795225.1. Lineage (GTDB taxonomy): Bacteria > Pseudomonadota > Alphaproteobacteria > Rhizobiales > Hyphomicrobiaceae > Hyphomicrobium_A. The sequence goes on from CAWCHB010000027.1 coordinate 2,697, forward strand.
TGAACATAGGCCTCTCTCTATTCTTGGTGTTCGGCCTACTGGCGAATGCCTTCCTGCCACTAATGGACAAAGGCCCCTGTCTGCGCCTTTACCTGTTTGCCTTGACGATGACCGTGCTGCCCTTCGCGGCACAATGCGTTGGCCGGAGTTCGTCTGAAACCGACCGCACGCTCGGCGACCTCGCCTTTCCGGTTTACCTGATCCACTGGCCGATGTTCGCTCTGACGAGCCTGATGTTTACCCATTGGGTGCTGCCGGCCGTAATCGGCACAGCGGCGGTGTCGTGGCTTCTGTGGGCCTTGGTCGACCGTCTCTCGGAGCAGCGCAGGCGTCAATTCATAGCCCGTAGAAAGTTCGACGGCCGTGGAGGCATTGGCGCCATAGATTGGACCGTGCATGCCCCCCATTCGGCTCTTGACCAAGGTGCACGCAGCATGCCGCGTTGCCTGGGGGACTGGCGAGCCTCAGACACTGCGTCGCGCGCGTAATCTGGAAGGTTTCAGTCTGCCAAACCTCATCACGCGTATCGACGCTCGAACCGCCAACGCCGCGGCGCTGTGGCTGCTGGGGATGTTCGTCGCGCTGCTGTTTGCGTACAATTTCGCAGCCGGAGAGCGCATGCAGGTCAACGATGGCCTGGGCTGGGACGGGCTCCAGTATGCGCAGTTTACGTGGACGCCGACGCGCGAGCTGCTGTTCAAGTGGCCGTCGTATTACGTCGGGAGGTTCCTACCCCCGATCGCCATTCACAACGTTGCCGAGCTGCTGAACATCGACATCTCGACGCCGCGGCGGATGATCGCCGCGTACTACGTCGTCAACACGCTGGTTCTTTGCCTCGCCTTCCTCATGCTGTTGCGCATCTCCAAGCTTGCTGGCTGGAGTCCGCCCGCGACGCTGGTTGCGGTCGCATCGATCTTTTTCAACTATGGCGTCCTAAAGCAGGTCAACTACGGGCCGATGTCCACCGACATAATGGCACTCGGTTGCGCGGTGGCGACGCTTTACGCGTGGGTCGGCCGGTCGTTCTATTCCCTCATCGTCGTAACGATTGTATCCGCCTTTGTTTGGCCTTCCCTCATCTACCTCCAGCTGCCGCTGCTGGTCTTTTGGAACGTAAGTGGGATTGCGCTGGACGCGCCGCCTCCACGCTTCCCCTGGGGCCGTATCGCTGCGGCCGTGATCGCTGCGGGTACGGTGGCGGTGGCTCTGCTTCTATACCTATTCACCGACTTCCGGCTCACCATCAGGACCAATCCCGTCAACGACCGCCTGCTGTGGCTGTCGGCGCCGCTGCTCGCCGGCTTCATCTACTTTGGGATCAATCGCTTCACGGACCCGTTTTACTATCTGCGCGCCGCTCGCTTCGTCCGCTGGCAAAACGTCGTCATCGCGCTCGCCATCTTTGTCGGGGTTCAGCTTGTCGTCCGCTATTTCTCTAACGGCGGCGTTGGCCCGTTGAACCCCCTGCAGTACATCGGCCTCATCGGGCAGGCGGGGCTGGTGAACCCGCTGGTCAGCCTGATTGCGCACGCGCAATTCTACGGACCCATCGTCCCCTTCGCGCTGCTCTGCTGGCCGAGGGTGCAGGCGGGTGTGCTTGCTGCGGGGCCGGGGATGGCCAGCATATTTGCACTGTCGGTGTATCTGGCCATTGGCACTGAGTCGCGGCAGGACCTGCCCTTCTTGCCACTCCTCGCGTTCTTCGTCGTCAACGAGCTCGATCGGTTGTCCGTCGACTGGTTCACCGCCTGGTGTTTTACGGGCATGGCATTAGCCGTCTCGAAATTCTGGCTGACGATCAATGTCGCTCCGTGGACCGGCGATTTTCTCGAGTTCCCTGACCAGATGTTGTTCATGAACCATGGACCCTGGATGTCGAACCAGATGTACATCGTGTTCGTGGCGGTGTTCCTGCTGATGATGATCGCTGCGGCTGCGCTGCTGCGGGCGTTGGGCCAGCGACGCTGCGACGTCACCGATCCTACGGGAGTGCCGGTCACTCGATAGGCGGGCAACTCACCGACAAGTAATCGACCGGTCACGGCCGTAGTCGCGACCAAGCAAGCTCCCGCTCATGAGTAGACGCCTCCGCCTGTCGTCGTGCCGCCCGTGCCGGCGACGTTGCCGGGGAACTTGTTGGCGCCGCCGGTACCACCAATCGCTCCGTCGTCGTCAACGATGAATCGCTTGCCGGTCACCGTCGCGCCGGAGATGTCGATGGTGCTGGTCGCAACGATCCGTCCGCCGGAAGCATGAGCGTAGGCCACGCCGTAAGCCTGCGTGCCGGTCACCGTGCAGGTGTTGCCGTTGTCTCTGATGATGGAGCCGAACGTTGAGAAGAAGTGCCACAGACCGGCGCCGACAACTGAATAGGTCGTCGCGCCACCAGCGGCTGTTGATGGATCAGTGATGTCTATGAAGCCGCCGAGATCGGCGCCGAGGTGCCCATATCCAGCGGCGCCGCATACAAAGTTGGCAAGGCGCATGGTCCCCAGGCCGCTGTGATGAACCCCGAAGCCGGCCGTAATGGTTGTGAACTTCAGATCTTTGATGACCAGGAAGCCAGGAAGCACACAGGTGACGAAGAAGGCATCCTTGTTCGTCACGCTGACGTGCACGTTGGCCGGGGTGCCGGAATTGCCTTGCACCCAGACCTCGCCGCCGCCTGTCCACGGCTGTGCGACGACGAGGTTCCCCGTGTAGGTGCCATCGCCGACCTGGATGGTTACGTTGTAGCCGGCGAGGTCCAGGGCGCGCGTGATAACGTCGTACGCTTTTTGCAACGTCAGGAAGGCGCCGCCGCTGGAATTGACGAGCCCCGTGTTGCTGTCGGAGCCGTCGGTACGCACGTAGTAGGTGCGGTTGGCGGTGAGAACTTCGCGACCGCCCGCCAGCGACGTGAACGGCAACGTCACGACGCCGGTGGAGCGGTCGATGACGATCGCTTCTTTCCAGCTCGTGCCGTCGGGACTGACCTTGAAATGGAAATCGTCGTCACCGGCGAGGCCAAGCTCGGCGCGCCCCGAAAACGCGTCCTGGTAGAGGAGGCTCGCGGTCTCGCTGGCCGATGCTTTGTTGATCTTGAGCTGGTGGCCGTCGCCGTCGTGATTGAGAAGCGTGGCATCGGCGGCGAGCGTCAGCCGGTCAGTCGTGTCGGCCGTCGCATTGATGCCGAGCGTCGTGAAGCTGCCCGAGCCGCCTCCACCTCCGCCGCCCGTCGTCAACGCGGTCCAGGCGGTGCCGTCCCACACGACGGCAACGTCTTCATCCGCGATCCAGGCGATCCAACCTTCGACGGGCGCATAGAGCATCCACGCGCCGTCCTGGTATGCGGCGATTTTGCCGGCGTGCCCGCTCCAGGCGCCCGTCGGACTGCCACCGACGATGTAGCGCGCCCCTTCCGCCGGCGAGACCGGCGGCGCCGACAGATCGCGGTCGAGCACGGCGAGTTGCACCATGGCGTCGAGGGCGCGGATCGCCTCGTTGTGAGTGACATGCTTCTGCGATTGGGCGGCCATGATGTACGGCAGGCCGAGGTTGGGCGTATCGTCCACGCGATCCTCGCAAACTGAGTTCGTTGCACGAGGATAGGCATGGCGTCGCGCGCCGAGGATAAGTCGACCCGAACTTTGGCAGATCAGGCTGCGGCTTTGCCGCGCGCGGCGTCGGCGGAAGTGCGGATGGCGGCGATATTCGCCGCGTACGCTTCGCGCGTGCCGCCCTTGAAGGCCGCCGAACCGGCCACCAGCACGTTGGCGCCGGCCGCGGCCACCAGCGGCGCCGTCTCCGGCGTCACGCCGCCGTCGACCTCGATGTCGATCGGGCGCGAGCCGATCATCGCCTTGACGCGGCGGATCTTGTCGACGACCGACGGGATGAAGCTTTGGCCGCCGAAGCCGGGATTGACCGTCATCAGCAGCACGAGATCGAGGCGGTCGAGCACGTAGGCGATGGCATCCTCCGGCGTGCTCGGATTGAGCGCCACGCCGGCCTTCTTGCCCAGTGCCTTGATGGTCTGCAGCGTGCGGTCGAGGTGCGGCCCGGCCTCCGGGTGCACGGTGATGACGTCGGCACCGGCCGCGGCGAAGGCTTCAAGGTACGGGTCCGCCGGCGCGATCATCAGGTGCACGTCGAACACCTTCGCGGAGTGCGGGCGCATCGCCTTGATCACTGGCGGACCGAAGGTGATGTTGGGGACGAAGTGGCCGTCCATCACGTCGAGATGGATCCAGTCGGCGCCAGCCGCCTCGATGGCCGCAAGCTCCTCCTTCAGCCGGCTGAAGTCAGCCGACAGCATGGAAGGGGCAATTGTCACCGATCGAGCCATGGACCCAGGTTCCTTCACGGCTGCGCCTGCTCGCGCGCTCGGCATTCTAACGGCATCGGCGGCGCGCGTCTTCCGTCGTCCGGCCCTGTGCACAACGAGCCTCACGAGGTGCGGCGCTTGCGTTCCACCAACGTCAGGATATGCGGAGTCAAGATGAGCTGCATGGCGAGGTCGAGCTTGCCGCCGGGAATGACGATGGAATTGGCGCGCGACATGAAACTCGTCGGCATCATCGACAACAGATAGGGGAAGTCGATGCCGCGCGGGTCGCGGAAGCGAATGATGACCATCGATTCATCGGGTGTCGGGAATCCAGCGGGCGACGAAAGGGTTCGAGGTATCCACCGTCGGCACGCGCTGGAAGTTGATGTCCGTCTCGGTGAACTGCGGGCAGATGTAGTTCACGTAGTCGGGCATGCGCGCCAGAATCGCGTCGACGGCTTCGTCGTGCGAATAGCCGCGTGCCCACTTGTCGCGAATGAGCTTCTGGATCCATTCGAGGTTGATCACCGGCACCACCCCGATCTTGAGGTCCGCGTGCTTGGCGACATTTACCTTCGGCGTGACGACGGCGCCGTGCAGCCCTTCATAGAACAGCAAGTCGGTGCCGCGCGGCAGATCCTGCCAACCGGTGAAGGTGCCGATCGGCGCCCCGTGCAGAGCGGCGTCGTTCTCGTCGTGGATGTAGTGGCGCGTGCGGCCAAGACCGCTCTCGCCATAGCTGCGGAAAACCTCCTGCAGCTCGGCGAGCAAGTTTGCTTCCTCGCCGAAATGGCTGAAGTTGTTGTTGCCCTTGAGGCGCGCCTCGACGGTCGCGCGCTCCATGTCGGCGCGCCCGTAGCGATGGAACGCGTCGCCCTCGATGAAGGCGGCGGTGATGTGCTCGCGGCGGAAGATGTTCTCGAACGTCTGACGCACCGACGTGGTGCCGGCGCCCGAGGAACCCGTGACCGAGATGATGGGATGTTTGGCTGACATGACGGCGGGAGAATGCCTTATAATTATTGATTAAATCAGTACCGGAGGAGCCCGCGGCGGCTGAACAACGGCGAGCGTTCGCCGCGCATCTGCAACCCGTCGTGCAGACGTACGGCGTGCTCGACTTCCAAGCGCGATCCGGCGATCAGCGGCACGCGCTGGTGCAGCGAGGTCGGCTTCATCTCCAGGACCCGCTCGCGACCGGTCGATGCCGCGCCCCCGGCTTGCTCGACTACCCAGGCGATCGGGTTGGCTTCATAGATGAGCCGCAGCCGGCCATCGCGGAACTCTCGGCGCTTGTCTCCGGGGTAGAGGTAGATGCCCCCACGCGAGACGATGCGGTAGATGTCGGCAACGGGAGAGCCCGTCCAGCGCATGTTGAAGTCGCGCCCGCGCGGGCCGTCCTTGCCGCTCCGACAATCTTTCACGTAGGTGCGGATCGGATCGTCCCAGTGGCGCGAGTTGGAATCGTTGATCGCATACTCGCTGGAGCGCGTCGGAATCTCGACCTTCGGATGCGTGAGCAGGAACGTCGACGTACGGCGGTCGAGCGTGAATATCTGCGTGCCGGCGCCGACGGTGACCACGAGCACCGTTTGCGGGCCGTAGACGAAGAAGCCGCCTGCCAACTGATTGACGCCCGGTTGCAGGAAGGCCGACGGATCGTCGTTGTGCTGCAGCGCCGGCAGCACCGTGAAGATCGTGCCGATCGATGCATTGGCATCGATGTTCGACGAACCGTCGAGCGGATCGACGGCAACGAGCAACGGTGCCTTCGCGTCGAGGAGCAGCGGGCCATCCATTTCTTCGGATGCGACCGCAGCAACCGGTGCGCCGCTCAGCACATCGACAATGCGATTGTTGGCGAGAAGATCGATCTCCTTTTGCTCGTCGACCTCGCCCTTCTTGCCGGTCCCCCGGCCGAGCGGGCCGGCCAGCGCTCCTTGGCCGACGAGTTCCGCCATCTCGATTGCTGCGGCGGACAACACAGTCACGACGGCCGCCACGGCCACGCGTGCCGGGCGCAGGGCAGCCCAGCCGGTGAAATAGGCGTCGAGCGACTGCGGCTGGTTCATCCTCTGGCGTTCCCCTCGCGGCATGCCGCCGCTGCGATTTCCGGGCCGTTGTCGGCCGCATAGCTTGTTCTAAGCCAGGTGGATGGGAATGAGCGAGACCCAATAGAGCCTTTTTTTGCTTACGCCTTGGGGAGTTACACTGGCTTGCAGGGTCTGAGCGTGTCGTTGGGGGCTGCTCGCTTGACCGCGATCACCGCATTTGTTTCAACTTTAAGTAGCATGACGAGAGCCGCACCCGCTTCCCCGCGAAGGTAGGTAGCGCCCGCCCCGCCGTGCCGGGGGAGCGCATGCGCGAACGGCAACGGACTGAAAGGGCGACCTATTTCTTGACTGCACTGCGCGTCGCGGGCGGCAGCCGCCTGCTGACCGCGGTCTTCGGGTGTACGGCCGCAATCAACCTGATGGCGCTGACGGGACCCGTCTATATGGCGGTCCTGTACGATCGGGTGCTCAACGCGCGCGACGCGCAGTACCTCGTCGGCCTGACCGCGCTGATGCTGGTGTTGTATGCGCTCAGCGCTTGCCTCGACATCGTGCGGCACGGCGTCCTCCTGCGTTGCGCCCAGCGCACCGACCGTACGCTGAGCGCGCTGCTGCTCGGCAAGCGCGGAAACGCGCGGGCCATCGCCGACCTCGACCGCCTGCGCGCCATCCTCGGCGGTCATGCCCCGGCGGCGCTATGCGATCTGCCTTGGGTGCCGCTCTATCTCTGCGTCTTGTTCCTGCTGCATCCGCTGTTCGGACTGCTCGCGGCGATGGGCGGCGTCCTGCCTGTCGCATGCTTGATCATCGCGGAGCGACGCAGTGCGCAGCCTGCGCGACAGGCCGCACAGTTGAACATGCAGCGGTGGGCGTTGCCGGCCGCTGGGCCGGGAGCGACACGCACCAGGTGGTTGTTGGCCAACACGCGCTTGCGCGAGGCGCAGGACGCCACCGTATGGCCAACGCTCGTCACGGCTGCGGTGCTCAGATCGCAACGCGCGGCGCTTCAATCGGCGATGCTGGGGCTCGGCGCTTACCTGGTCATGTCCGGAGCTTGCCATGCGCCGGCGATGCTTGCCGCGCCGATCATACTCGCCCGCGTCCTCGGCCCCGTGGAGTCGGCGATCGCACATTGGCGCAGCCTCGCGGCAGCACGTGACAGCGCTCTGCGGCTCTACAGGCTTCTTGCGGTCGCAGCTGATGCGCCCGTGCTCACCGGCACCGCCAATGCGCACCGACGGCTCCGTTGCTGTTCCCCGCGTGCAAATCATCCTGCGCACAAGCGGCGCTCACGCGCGTCGGGCCAACTGCGCCGGCGGCAAATCGGCTTCCTCGGACCTGCGGCCGACGGCCGAGTAGCGAAAGCCAGCATCGTGCGCCTGCTCGGCGGAGAACACGTTGCGGAGATCGACGAGCACGTCGCCGCGCATTTTTGCCTTGGCCGCCTTGAGGTCGAGAGCGCGAAACTCATTCCATTCCGTAACGGTCACCAGGATATCGGCGCCCGCCGCCGTCTCCAGCGCGCCCTCGCACCAAACGACATCGGGCAGCAGCGGATCGGCCTGCTTGCGACCCTGCGGATCGCAGACGCGCACCGTGGCGCCGCGCTCTTGCAGCATCGGCACGATGGTGAGGCTCGGGGCATCGCGCATGTCGTCGGTGTTCGGCTTGAAGGTGACGCCGAGGATGGCCACGGTCTTGCCGCGCACCGACCCGCCTGCGGCCGCCTCGATACGATGCGCCATGGCGATCTTGCGCTCGTCGTTGACACGCTGGACTTGCTCGATGATGGAGACGGGCGACTTGTTCTCGCGCGCCGTGCGGATCAGCGCCGACACGTCCTTAGGGAAGCACGAGCCGCCATAGCCGGGACCGGGATGCAGGAACTTGTCGCCGATGCGGCGGTCCTTGCCGATGGAGGTAGCGACCTCCTGCACGTCGGCGCCGACTTGTTCGCACAGGTCCGCAATCTCGTTGATGAAACTGATCTTCAGCGCCAGGAAGGCGTTGGCGGCGTACTTCGCCAGCTCGGCGGATTCACGCCCGACGAAAATCACCGGCGCGTTGCGCAGCGCGAGCGGTTGATAGAGCCTCCCCATGACCTCGCGCGCACGCTCGTCGTCGGTGCCGACAAGTACGCGATCAGGATGCATGAAGTCCTGGATGGCCGAGCCCTCGCGCAAGAACTCGGGATTGGAGCAGACGGCAAACTCGCCGTCCGGGCACGCGGCGCGCAAGCGGCGCTCGATTTCGCGGCTGGTGCCGACAGGCACGGTCGACTTGGTGACGATCACCGTGAAGCCCTGCAGGTGCGGGGCGATCTCGTCGACCGCCGCATAGACGTACGAGAGATCGGCATAGCCGTCGCCGCGGCGCATCGGCGTGCCGACGGCGAGCAGGATCACGGCTGCATCTTTCGCAGCCGGCGCGAGGTTATCGGTAAACACCAGGCGCCCGGCCTGCATGTTGCGCTGGATGAGATCATCCAGACCGGGCTCGTAGATCGGCGACTTGCCGTCCTTGAGCTCGGCGAGCCGCCGTGGATCCTTGTCGACACAGGTAACCGTCCAGCCGAACTCGGAGAAGCACGCGGCGGAAACGAGGCCGACATATCCGGCGCCGATCATGCAAATCTTCAAGGCGTCCTCCCCAGGGCTCTGGTGCAGCGTTGCTGCCTGCGTCGTAGACAAATCGAAATCGCGCCGTTGGTATGCCGCTAACCTAATGACCGTTAGGTGGCAATTGCGGCGTAAGCGCACCTTGCCGTGCGGGTGGCGCGCAGGCCACCCGGCCTAGACGTTGAATTCTTCGATCTTGGTGAAGGCCGAACGCAATGCCTCCGACCAAGACGTCGACAACTTCTTGAAGTATTCGTCGTCCTGGAAGATGCGCTTCTCGCGGCGCACATCGAGGCTATCGCGCTCGTACAGCAGGATGTCGATCGGCATGCCGACGGAAAGGTTGGATCGCAACGTGGAATCGAAGCTCAGCAGAACCAGCTTTGCCGCTTCGCCGAGCCGCATGGTCGGCTGCGCCACGCGGTCGAGGATCGGCTTGCCGTACTTGTGCTCGCCGATCTGAAAAAACGGCGTCTCATCGGTTGCCTCGATGAAGTTGCCCTCCGAGTAGATCTGGAACAGGCGCGGGGGCTCAGTGCCGATCTGGCCGCCGAGAATGAAGGACCCCGAAAATCCGGTCTTGGTCGCTTCGAGGGCTGGCCCGTCGATGACCCTGATGGAGCGCACCGCGTCACCCACGAGACGCGCGGCGCGGTACATCGAAGGCACGTTGTAGAAGTTCACCGCGTCCGGCTCCTCCTCGCGCTCGACGAGCTGCTCGTTGAGCAAGCTGACCACCGACTGGGTCAGCGACAGGTTGCCGGCGGTGAGCAACACAAGCACGCGCTCAC
>CAWCHB010000028.1:0-476189 GCA_963795225.1 uncultured Alphaproteobacteria bacterium
CCGGCGAGCAGCGCCATGCCGGCACCGTATTCCACCAATGGCGCCAGTGGACCCCGATAGTCCGCAGATGCTGAAGAGAGCCGCCGCCCCAAGCGTAGACGATGGCGGTGAGCAGCGTGTTGCTCAACGCCCAGTCGGCTGCCGGCGTTTGCGGTGACCCGGCGCGCCAGGCGGGAGCGTTGATGCGCCACAGCGCCAACGACCTGCAGCGCGAACAGCCCGACGGCGAGACCCAACGGCACGCTCGCGCCGCGCGCTGCGGCGAGCACGCCGACCACGATGCTCAATACCAAGGCGAGCAGGAGGGTCGGCAGCATCGGGCGTAGCGGCATTGGCGCTCCGTGGCTCGCGCGGCAGGCTCAGGCGCGTTTCGGCGCCGGGCCCCACAGCGCGTAGGCGCTTATGGCGGCGAGGGCCGCCGCGCCGAAAAAGAACATAGCGTTCGCCGCCCAGTCGGGCTCGCGCGGATCGCGCGGCATCTTGTCGTCGACGATCATGCCGACCATGGCGATCACCATGCCGGCGAGCTGGCCGATGGTGAGATAGCGAGCGATATTGAGGATGGCGTCGTCCTGGCGTCCGGCCGCTGCGTCCTTCGACATCATCGACGCGAAGTAGAGGCACAGCGCGGCGACGACGCCGGCGGCGAGCACGTACTGCCACCACTCGTGCCAGCTCAGCACGAACCGGTAGGTGAGCAGCATGCTCAGCGCCGCCCAGGCCCAGACGAGGCCCATGGAGTTTGCCGTCGCCCCGGCTAGGGCGGGTTCGCTCGCGCCTTCGTTTACCAGCCGACGCCGTTCCCAGACGGCCAGCAGCGTGAAGCCGAGGCAAACGAGCGCGGTCAATGCCATATGCACGTATTGATGCCCACCGGCGGCGCCGAGGCACACGGCAGCCGTGCCGACGGCCAGAGAAGCGATCCAAAGCCAAGCCGATGTCATAGTTGTCCCGCCTCCCGAGCCCGTAATGCGCCGCCAACAGAGCCCGGGGCGGTCGTTCTGGCAAGTGTGGGGGCGGCTTATCGTGGCGGGAAGCGCCGTTGACCCTACACTTTGCCGCGTCTATAGGATCGCGACTTAGGCCGCTCGAAGCTTGCGTTTCGGGCGGTTAGCGCATTGGAAAATCGCTGCACGGGTGGCAGCGCCTGCGGTGCTATGATCGCGGGTGACACAGAGGAACTACGACATGGCCAACACGAAGTCTGCAAAGAAGGCGGCGCGCCAGGCAGTCCGCCGTACGGAAGTGAACAAGTCGCGCACCTCGCGCGCGCGTACCGCTGTGCGCAGCGTCGAAGAGGCGATCGCCGCCGGCAAGAAGGATGAAGCGACGAAAGCGCTCAAGGTCGCTGCCCCCGTGCTCGCTCGCAACGCGCAGAAGGGCGTGCTGCACAAGAAGACCGCGAGCCGCAAAGTTTCGCGTCTCAGCGCACGCGTCAAAGCGATGTCGAACTGAGGTCGCGGAGCGCGCCCGGCGCTCCAAAACCGAGTGCGGTAAGTTCGCAACAGCGATACCGCACTGTCCACCGTCACTGCATAGAGTCTTGAACAGGGCTAAGTGACGGATTCCGCGACGCTAGAGCGTCGCGGCGCGGGATGGCCGCCCGATTTTCGCCGCAGGACGCGAGCGACGGCCCAAACGGAAAATGACGTTTTGGCGACGTACCAGAGGACAAGTTTTTCTCATCGCCGAGACGTGTCCGGCAGCGTTGGAAATCATGAACTTGCTCCGCCGACTATCCACAGGAGTTGGGTCGAGTTCACAGGATTTCCACCGTTCACACGTCGATCCGCGCACCTCTGCAACCGTGTCTGCAGACGCCTGTTCCACTTGCTTAAGGCAAAGTTAAGAGCTACGGTTCTTGAGGTCGCCGCGCTCGGGTTTATCCAGCGTTCCAGCGCAGGTCGCCGCCAGGTTTTGTACAGTATCGCGTCCCTGGTCTCAGCGTAACTTCTGTGCGTGTTTATGTACCTTTCCGGGCGCGATTGCCTGGCGAGCAGAGAGGTTGTTCTGTTTATCCTTCGTTGATTTTGTGAGCGGGCCGTCCTGGGGTTATTATTCAGTCGGTCTGTGAGTGGAGGACGGTAAGTGCAGTCGTTGGAAGTCGTCCACATCGAGGACGTGCCTGTGGAAGAGGTCTGGGCACACCTCTCGAAGGATGCAGGGTCAGTTCTGATCGACGTGCGGACGCGAGCAGAGTGGACTTTCGTGGGTCTCCCCGATCTCAGCGAGATCGGTAAGCGGGTTCTCACGGTGGAATGGCAGACGTGCCCCGAGAGCAAAGTCGATGCGGGCTTCTCGGAGCGGATGACCAAAGCGCTCGATGCGGCGGGCGCCACTAAAGAAAGCGAATTGTTTTTCATCTGTCGTTCCGGCGCGCGCAGTCGCATGGCAGCGGAAGCCATGGCGAACGTCGGCTATCGACGATGCAGTAATGTGGCGGACGGTTTCGAGGGGCCTCTCGACGCCGATCGCCATCGAGGGCAGGCCGCTGGTTGGAAAGCGGCCGGTCTAGCTTGGGCGCAAGGTTAGCGCGCCCGTTTCGGAAGACCTGAACAGAACCGATTGCGCACCCGCGGCGGCGGAGGGCGACGGTCGAATTGTGTCCGGGTGACTTTGAGGTGCAAGTCGAAAAGTTCAAAAGTGCGGGGGTTTCACACATGCAGACAATTCACAAGGCGGAACGTTCCGTTGCAGGCGGCGGCTTTGCGGGCGCAGCTCACGGCGGCATAGACGAGCGTACGACGACCACCACGGCCACTCCTACTCCTACTGCCCTCACGACCACTGACGAGCCGCGTGGCCAGAAGGTGCGCGCCATGCTGCGCGCCCAGCTCGGCGACGACATCTTCATGAGCTGGTTCCACACGCTGGAATTCGAAAGCTTCGAAGCCGGCACGGTCAAGTTCACCGTTCCGGTCAAGTTCCTGAGGACTTGGATCCAATCGCACTACTCCGAAGCGCTGCTCGCCTGCTGCCGTGCCGAGTTCAAGGGCGCCGAGAAGGTCGAAGTGGCGTTGCGTACGCCCGGCAACAACGCGCATGCGCGTCCTGAGGTGGAAACGGCCGACGCTGCCGATGCCGACAATGGCGCGCGCAATGGGACGGCTGATGCCGGTCACCGGGGACCGACGTACGGTCCCGCCATTCCGGCGGCAGGCCGCACCAGCGTCGGCGGCTTCGAGGGCTCGCCCCTCGATCCGCGCTATACGTTCGACAGCTTCGTTGTCGGATCGTCGAACCGCATGGCGCACGCGGGTGCCACGCAGGTCGCCGAGACGGCGTTGGGCGAGGCGCCTGGGTTCAATCCGCTGTACATCCATTCGGCGGTTGGCCTCGGCAAGACACATCTGCTGCACGCCATCGCCTGGGAGGTGAAGCGTCGGTCACCGAACGCGCAGGTGCTCTACCTGACGGCGGAGCGCTTCCGCTATCAGTTCGTCGAGGCCCTGCGCAGCCAAGATCCGCTCTCCTTCAAGGAGAAGTTTCGCGGAATCAACGTGCTGCTCATCGACGACCTGGAGTTCATGCACGGTGAGCGCACCGAGCAGGAGTTCGACCACATCATCAACTCGCTGCTCGACGGCGGGCGGCAGGTGGTCGTCGCTTCGGCGCGCGCGCCCAACCACGTCGAACGGCTCAATGAGCGCATGCGCTCGCGCCTGCAGCGTGGCCTCGTCACCGAGATCGGCACGCTCGATCAAGAGTTGCGCCTGAAGGTTCTGGAGAAGCGTCTCGCCGAGAAGCGGGCCAACGATCCGTCCTTCGCGCTCAGCCGCGACATCCTCGCACTGCTCGCCGAGCGTCTGACGGAGAGTGGGCGCGAGCTCGAGGGGGCCATCACGCGCCTATATGCGACGTGGCAGTACATGCGCACCAGCATCACCCCCGACGTGGCGGAAACGGTGATCCGCGATCTCGTCCAGGGTCTGGAGCCGCGACGCATCAAGATCGAGGACATCCTGCGCATCATCTCGCGTCACTTCGGGGTGTCGAAGGGCGACCTGCTCTCTCAGCGTCGTCATCGCTCGGTCGTTTGGCCGCGTCAGGTGGGCATGTATCTCGCCAAGCAGCTGACGGCGCGTTCACTTCCCGAGATCGGCCGCCGTTTCGGCAACCGCGACCACACGACCGTGTTGCACGCAATCCGCAAGATCGAAGGTGAACTGGCGGGCAATCCCCGAACTCAAGGAAGAGCTTGAGGAACTGAAGCGCATCCTCAGTCATTGAGGGATGCCCTAACGGGACAGCCCGCCGTACGAAGGGCGCGTGCGACGGGTTTTAGCGGGGAGGGGCGGCGTCTTTGGGCGCCGCTCCTTTGCCGTAGATGGGGCTGCGTCCGGGCCCAAAGACCGCCAAATGGCCCACGCTTGGCCCGCCTCTTGAAAATGACCTCGGCATCAGGTCATGTTGACCGGGGGCGAATCCGTTAAAAGACCACCAGTCTCTGGTCTCGCCGCGCTCCCCCTCTCAACAAGGGCCGCCTTGCCGCCTCATGCCGGGGCTGGGCGGTTCCCGCAACTTAGAAGAACCCGCCCGAGGATCCTTCCATGCGGCTTGTGATCGAACGTGGTGAACTCCTGCGGGCGCTTGGCCATGTGACCAGCGTCGTCGAAAGACGCACGACGATCCCTATCCTGTCGAACGTCCTACTGCGGGTGCGGGACCAGGCGCTCGAATTCAAGGCGACCGACCTGGAGCGCGAAGTCATCGAGAGCGTCGCCGCCGACGTCAGTCAGCCAGGTGCCGTCACCGTGCCGGCGCACATGCTGCACGACATCGTCCGCAAGCTGCCCGACGGCAGCCAGGTCGACATACGCAAGGACGCGGAGAAGGAGCGCCTGACGCTCGCTGCCGGTCATGCGCGCTTTGCGCTGCAAACACTACCGGCAGAGGATTTTCCCGATATTGGCATCGGCGAGATGGGCCAGGAGTTCGAGCTGACCGCTGAGGACCTGAAGCGCCTGATCGACAAAACGCGCTTTGCCATATCGACGGAAGAGACCCGCTACTACCTCAATGGCATCTACCTGCACACCGCGCAGTCGGGCAATAGGACGATGCTGCGCGCGGTGGCGACCGACGGACATCGGCTGGCTCAGGTCGAGCTGCCGCTGCCGAAAGGCGCCGAGGGCATGCCGGGCGTCATCATCCCGCGCAAGACCGTGCACGAGCTCAACCGCCTGATCGAAGACAGCTCCGCTGGCGTCAAGGTGGCGGTAAGCCCAGCCAAGGTGCGCTTCGAGATCGGCAGCGTGACGCTGACGTCGAAGCTCATCGACGGTACCTTCCCCGACTACGGGCGCGTCATTCCGCAGGGCAACGACAAGGAGATGACCGTCTCCAACGCCGAGTTCATCGGCGCCGTCGACCGCGTGTCGACCATCGCCTCGGAGCGTGGCCGCGCCGTCAAGCTCAACATCAAGCCGGACAAGCTCATCCTGTCGGTCAACAACCCGGAAGGCGGCAGCGCCACCGAGGAGATCGGCGTCGAGTACTCCGCGCAGCCTCTCGAGATCGGCTTTAACGCCCGCTATCTGCTCGATATCGCAGGCCAGCTCGAGGGCGAGCGTGCGACGTTCAAGCTCGCCGACCCGGGCTCGCCCACCATGGTCAACGACCCGGGCGACGCATCGGCGCTTTACGTGCTGATGCCGATGCGCGTGTAGCTGGAGGTTTCTCAGGTTATCCGGCGGACCCCTTCCCTTGAGCTATCGACAGTTGATCGGTGTCATGCCCACCCGCCCCGTCATTCCCGCGAAGGCGGGAACCCAGGCAAACCTCCTCACGACGACCATTGAGTAGGTTGAGACATGACTGGATCCCCGCCTTCGCGGGGATGACGGTGGGAGGCTCGGTATCCGTTGGCCAACCTCGGCACACTCGCTCAGCTGAGGGTCGCCTCATGCCGGCTGACCAACGAGGACGCGCTGACCGGAAATGGAGGCAACCTGTGAAGAAACTTCACAGGTTCTCACAACACGATGACGAGTGAGGCAGGAGCGCTGAGCGCAACCGAACCAGCGTCGCTTTGGGTCGAGCGGCTTACGCTGTCGAATTTCCGCAACTACACGCAGGTGGCGATCGAGGCCGGTCCCGAGCCGCAGGTGCTGATCGGCGCCAACGGCGCGGGCAAGACCAACCTGCTCGAGGCCGTGTCGCTGCTGGCGCCCGGGCAGGGCATGCGCCGTGCTGCCTATCCGGATTTGGCGCGCGGAACCGGTGACGGGGGCTGGACGGTCGCTGCGCACACGCACACGCACACGGGGCCGATCGACATCGGCACGGGCCTGCTGGCGGAGAACGCGGAGAGCGAGCGCGCCGGCCGTGTCGTGAGGATCAATGGCGAGCCGGCGAGCGCGGGTGCGCTGGCCGACTATATCGAGGTGCGTCTGGGTAACGCCGGCCATGGACGGTCTGTTCAGCGGCCCCGGCTCCGAGCGGCGCCGTTTCCTCGACCGGCTGATCCTCTGCTTCGATCCCGGCTATCGCACTGTTGCGGCGCGTTTCGAGCGCGCCATGCAGCAGCGCAATCGTCTTTTGGCCGACAACGTGCGCGATGCCTCGCGCTTCGAAGGGCTCGAGCTGCTGATGGCGGAGACTGGCGTCGCCATCGCCGCAGCGCGAGCCGAGGCCGTCGCCGCGCTCGCCGCGCTCATGGCCGAGCGCACGGCGCGCGATCCCCTTTCGCCGTTTCCCGCCGCCGCTCTCGCGCTCGAGGGTGCACTGGAAGCGGACCTCGAGCGCCTGCCCGCGGTCGAGGTCGAGGATACCTACATCCAGCGCCTGCGGGCCGGGCGCGAGCGCGATCGGGCCGCCGGGCGCACTCTCGATGGCCCGCATCGATCCGATCTGCTCGTCGCCCACGCGCCCAAGGGGATGCCGGCACGGCTGTGTTCGACGGGCGAGCAAAAGGCGCTGCTCATCGGGCTTATTCTCGCCCACGCGGAGCTTGTCGCGCGCCGTCGCGACGGCGCGCCCATTCTGCTGCTCGACGAGGTGACGGCGCATCTCGATGCCGAGCGGCGGGCAGCCCTGTTCGCCGAGATCCTGCGGTTGGGCGCCCAAGCTTGGATGACGGGGACGGATGCGCAGGCCTTCGCCTGGCTCGCCGGCAAGGCGCGGTTCTGGCACGTCGAGGACGGCCGGTTGGGGGCTTTCGACGGGCGCCCAGAACACGGTGCCGCAGTGCCTTCTAACTAACGGAAATTATTCCTATTTTTGTTCACGTCTGCGGCGGGGAAAAGGTGCCTTTCGCGGGCTTTTGTGATATACATCTGGACGCTGCAAAAAGACCCCTAGGACATCCTGGAAATGAGCGCTTCGCCCGCGAAGAAAATCACGGTCGCCGACGACTACGGCGCCGACTCGATCAAGATGCTGAAGGGCCTCGACGCCGTTCGCAAGCGCCCCGGCATGTACATCGGCGACACCGACGACGGGTCGGGCCTGCACCACATGATCTATGAGGTCGTCGACAACGCCGTCGACGAAGTTCTGGCTGGCCACGCCAAGTCGTGCACGGTGACGCTCAACCCCGACGGCTCCTGCACCGTGCGCGACGACGGCCGCGGCATCCCGACCGGCATCAAGTCCGACGACGACAACGATCCCAAGCGCTCGGCGGCGGAGATCGTGTTCACCGAGCTGCACGCCGGCGGCAAGTTCGACCAGAATTCCTACAAGGTCTCCGGCGGCCTGCACGGCGTCGGCGTGTCCGTCGTCAACGCGCTGTCGAGCTGGCTGCGGGCACGCATCTGGCGGGAAGGCAAGGAGCACTTCATCGAGTTCCACGACGGCGTGCCGGTGGCGCCGCTGAAGGTCGTCGGCGACGGCAAGGGCGAGCGCGGCACGGAAGTGTCGTTCCTGCCCAGCACCAACACCTTCACCAAGACGGAGTTCGACTTCGCGACGCTGGAGCATCGCTTGCGCGAGCTCGCGTTCCTCAACTCCGGCGCCAAGATCGTGCTGACGGACGCGCGCCACGCCGACGTCAAGCGCGAGGAGATGTGCTACGACGGCGGCATCGCCGCGTTCGTGCGCTACCTCGATCGCTCCAAGCAGTCGCTGATCAGCGAGCCGATCATGCTCAACGGCGAGCGCGACAAGGTCATCGTCGAGGCGGCGCTGTGGTGGAACGACAGCTACCACGAGAACGTGCTGCTGTTTACGAACAACATCCCGCAGCGCGACGGCGGCACGCATCTCGCCGGCTTCCGCGCCGCGCTGACGCGCATCATCAACAAATACGCGGGCGAAAGCGGCATCGCCAAGAAGGAGAAGGTGGACCTCTCCGGCGAGGACGCGCGCGAAGGCCTCACCTGCGTTCTTTCCGTCAAGGTGCCCGATCCGAAGTTCTCCAGCCAGACGAAGGACAAGCTCGTCTCCTCTGAGGTGAAGCCCGTCGTCGAGAGCATCATCGGCGACCAGCTTATGGCCTGGTTCGAGGAGCACCCGAAGGAAGCCAAAGTCATCGTCGGCAAGATCGTCGAGGCGGCGCTGGCGCGCGAAGCGGCGCGCAAGGCGCGCGAGCTGACGCGGCGCAAGGGCGCGCTCGATAACTTGCGATTGCCCGGCGGCCTCGCCGAATGCCAGGACCGTGACGCATCGAAGACCGAGCTGTTCATCGTCGAGGGCAACTCGGCCGGCGGCTCCGCCAAGCAGGGTCGCAAGCGCGAGTTCCAGGCCGTGCTGCCGATCCGAGGTAAGATCCTCAACGTGGAGCGCGCGCGCCTCGACAAGATGCTGTCGTCGGAGCAGGTGACCAACATCATCGCCGCGCTCGGCACCGGCATCCGCGACGACTTCGACGTCGGCAAGCTGCGCTACCACAAGATCATCATCATGACGGACGCCGACGTCGACGGCGCCCACATCCGCACGCTGCTGCTGACGTTCTTCTACCGGCAGATGGTGGAGCTGGTGGAGAAGGGGCACGTCTATATCGCCCAGCCGCCGCTCTACAAGGTGGCCCGCGGCAAGTCGGAGACCTACCTCAAGGACCAGCGGGCGCTGGAAGAGTTCCTGATCAACTCCGGGCTCGAGGAGACGGTGCTGGTCACCGGCGCGGGCGAGGAGCGGGCCGGCAAGGACCTGCGGTCCGTCGTCGACCAGGCGCGCGGCGTCGTCTCGCTGATCGACGGCCTGCATTCGCGCTATTCGCACAGCGTCGTCGAGCAGGCGGCCATCGCCGGTGCATTCGACGCGCAGTCTCGTGCAGTCGGCCGCAGCAGGCCAACGGCACCGCCGATCTCATCGCCGCGCGCCTCGACTCCATCTCCGAGGAAACCGAAAAGGGCTGGCAGGGCCGCTACGGCAACGACGGCTTCCACTTCAAGCGCGAGGTGCGCGGGGTGACCGAGTCGCACACGCTCGATCTGGCGCTGCTCGGCTCGCTCGATGCGCGCCGTTTGAACGAGCGCCACAAGTATCTGGCCGAGGTCTACGCGACGCCGGCGAAGCTGCGCCGCAAGTCCGAGACCATTCCCGTGTACGGCCCGCGCACGCTGCTCGATGCCATCTACGAGGCCGGGCAAGAAGGGCATCTCGATGCAGCGCTACAAGGGCCTGGGCGAGATGAACCCCGACCAGCTGTGGGAGACGACGCTCAACCCGGATGTGCGCACGCTGCTGCAGGTGAAGGTCGGCGAGGTCACCGAGGCGGACGAGATCTTCTCCAAGCTGATGGGCGACGTGGTCGAGCCGCGCCGCGAGTTCATCCAGGAGAACGCCCTCACCGTCGCCAATTTGGACGTCTGATTGCGCAATCGACGTCGGAGCGCCGTGAGACGTGGGTCCTCGGGACAAGCCCGAGGATGACATTTCTATTGCAAGCGTTGGAAGCCTTCGACGGTTGAGCGCTCCACTGGTGGCATCCTCGGGCTTGTCCCGAGGACCCATCTGTCCGCTTGCTCCCGCATTGAGTTGTTCCGCGGCGCCGCGGTCCGTCATGGCCGCGCAGGCGGCCATCCACGCCAGGATCAACAAACTCTCTGCGAAATTGGCACTCGGTCGGGGCCCGGCTCGACTTCACGCGCTCACGGCGCCGTGGTGCTCGGGGATATTTGCGTGGATGGCCGCCTGCGCGGCCATGACGTTAGGTTAGATGGCGCGACGGGCGTGCGATCGGTCGATTAGAGGTCGTTCCGGTTTCGCACCCGCGCGTTAAGCTGGCGACGCTGGACTCTTTACCGCCACTACCGCCGCTGCCGCCGCTCAATCAGCGCCGCAGGCGGCGTCTGCTCAGCTGGGCAACGTCTATCGCGCTCTTCGGCGCGCTGGCGGCAGGTATTTTCCATGCGTTCGGCGCCAAGCTCTTCGAGCGCGCGTGGACTTATCTCAATCTGCCGTGAGGTCTAGGCCACGCGGCGGTATTCGCCCTGGATGACGGGACCCTTACCGGCGGCGGGCGCGTCCGTCTGATAGCCCTGCTTCTCGAGGTGCCGCTGCAGCAGGCGCAGGTTCTTCATGTTGGCGCGGAAGGCGATGTCGAAGGCGTCGCCGACCAGCGGCACGGCGCCGACAACGGTGTCGATCAACGAATTGCCGACCATGCGCCAGAGAGTGAGCTTGGGCACGCCGAGCTGGCGCGCCTCCCAGATGAGGTACGCCGCAACGGCCTGCGCGGCGAGGTCACCGACCACCGGAACGAGGCCGAGCAGCGAGTTGACGCCGAGGCGGATGCGCGTCCCTGGAATCGAGAACAGCGAGTCCATCAGCTTGGCGACCGCGGTGATGCGGGCGACCGCCGCCTCGACCTCGGCGCGCTCGAGCCGCTCGATGCGCTCGTAAGTGCCAGCAGCGCCGGGTTTGACGTAAGCCATTTAAAACGTGCTCCAGTTTGGGATCCGCGGAGTTGCCTGCCAAAACGGCCGCGCGGGGGGCCGGTTCCATATAGGAACGCAGGTATCCAAAGCGTTAGGCCTGTTTCGTGGCGAATTGAGCGGTGGTAGGCTCCCCGAGCGGGTGGCACCTGTCCGTTGGGGGAGATTTTCCGTGCTGCGTATTCTCTTGTCCGTCGGCAATATCGTCTTTTCGCTCATCCTCGGCGCCTTGCTGATGGCCGTCGTCGCCATCTACTCGCCTGAGACGCTGTCGATGATGCTTGGCTGGGCGCGGAGCTTTAAAGGCCTGATCACGTCCACCGGGCTCAATCCGAAATACAACATATGGCTGGAGCTGCTGCTCGAAGAGCGGCAGCTTTTGTTGATGTTCTTCACAGTGATAGCGCGCATCATCCTGGCGGTGCTCGCATATCCGATCGTGCTTTTGCGCGAGCGCACTTGAGATCGGGTGCGACGGCAAGGTTTACTGCGCCTTAGCGGCGGCCGGGCTAGGCTGCCGACCAGCGGCGCTGTGCGCCAGACGCCATCCATCACGCCGGGGGCAGGCCTGCCATGGGCCTATTTTCGTCATCGCCGCCGAAGCGCAAGCGCTCGTCATTGCGGCGCTTGTTTTTGCTGCCGCTCTATGTCGTCGCGGCGGGCGGTGCCGGCGTCGCCGGGTCGATGCTCTATTACTCGGTGATCTATCCCGACCCGCTATCGCTGCGGCCGAAGGAGAACGCTCCCTTCGTGCGCATCCTAGCGCGTGACGGCTCGGTGATCACCGAGCGCGGTGGCGGCGACGACTATGTGCCGCTCGACCTGCTGCCCCGCCATGTCTCCGACGCGGTGATCGCCACCGAGGACCAGCGCTTCTACGATCACCACGGCGTCGACCCCTTTGGCATGGTGCGCGCGGCGATCATCAACCTGCGCGAAGGCCGCACCGTGCAGGGCGGCTCGACGCTGACGCAGCAGCTCGCCAAGAACCTCTATCTCAGCCACGACCGGACTTTCGCGCGCAAGCTCGAGGAGTTCACGCTGGCGCTGTGGCTGGAGTTGCGGCTGACGAAGGCCGACATCCTCGAGCTCTATCTCAATCGCGTCTACCTCGGTAGCGGCGCCTACGGCATCGACGCGGCGGCACGCCGCTACTTCAGGAAGCCGGCACGCAACTTGTCGCTCAGCGAGGCGGCGATGATCGCCGGGCTGCTGAAGGCACCATCGAAGTATTCGCCGCTGTCCAACCCGGGCCTCGCCCGCACCCGCGCACGCCTCGTGCTGTCGCAGATGCAGGAGGCGGGCTTCATCACAGAGGCCCAGGAGCGGCAGGCGGCAGATGAGGTCTCGCGTTCGTTCGGCAGATCGGAGCGGGCCGACCCGGGTGGCGCGGACTATGCCGTCGACTACGTCATGGAGCAGTTGGCACCCGCCTACGTGATGGGCGTTGCCGCCGGCGCCGAGGGCCTTATCGTCGAGACGACGTTGGACCGCGGCATCCAGGCCCGCGCCTCGGACATCGTCGAGCGGTTCATCGCCTCCCGGGGCGCCGCTCTGGACACACGGGAAGCCGCGGCGGTCGTGCTCGATCGCGATGGCGCGTTGCTGGCAATGGTCGGCGGCCGTTCCTACGCCGAGACGCAATTCAATCGCGCGGTGAAAGCCGCACGCCAACCGGGCTCGGCCTTCAAGCCGTTCGTCTACCTGGCGGCGCTCGAGGCCGGTTACACGCCCGACAGTGTCGTCGAGGATCTTCCCGTGACTATTGGCGGCTGGGCGCCGCGCAACGACAACGGCGAGTATCTAGGGCAGATGCCGATGCGCACGGCGCTGGCGAAGTCGGTGAACTCGGTGGCGGCGCGGCTGACGCTGCAGGTCGGACCTGCCCGCGTAGCGCAGGCCGCCAAGCGCCTCGGCATCCGCTCGCCGCTGGCCAAGGACGCGACCATCTCGCTCGGCACCTCGGAAGTCTCGCTGCTGGAGTTGACCGGCGCCTATAACGTGCTCGCCAACGGCGGCCGCTTCGCCGAGCCGTACGTCGTGCGGCAGGTGCGCAGCCTGAAGGGCGATGTGTTGTTTGCCCGCCAAGGTTCGCCGGCTGCGCAGGTCGTGGCGCCGGCGCAAGTCATCGCCATGAACGACATGCTCAACGGTGCGCTGGTGAGCGGCACCGGCAAGCGCGCCGCTATTCCGCTGCATGCGGCGGCCGGCAAGACCGGGACGACGCAGAGCTTCCGCGACGCCTGGTTCATCGGCTACACGGCACACCTGACGACCGGCGTGTGGGCCGGCAACGACGATGGCGGCGCCATGAACCGCGTGGTTGGTGGCAGCCTGCCGGCGGAGATCTGGCGCGAGATCATGATCGGCGCCCATGCGGGCCGGCAGCCGCTGCCCTTGTCCGGCGCCGAGCCGGCGACGGCGGTTCATGTGCCGCTGGAGCCTCTCTATCCGCAGGAGCGCATCGCCGATGACTTTATCGCGCGTGCGGTCGGCACCGGCGCCGCCGAAACCGGCTCGATCGATCAGTTGATCAATCGGTAGAACGCGACCTGATCGGTACTGTCATCCTCGGGCTTGTCCCGAGGACCCAGAGTGCGGGACCCTCCAACGTCATCCCGGCGGAGGCCGGGATCCACGCCAGCTCAACGCGCTCTTTCAGTTCAGTCGGGTTCGCCGCGTCCGGTGGCACCCATCGATGCCATGGCATGTGCGGAGACTTGCGTGGGTGCCGGCCTTCGCCGGCATGACGGATGTCGTGGCTGCGGCCGTGCCGGATCTGGGAAAGCCGCTAACATGAGTTCGCGGCTTTAGCGATTGCAGTCGTGCGCGGCGTCGTGCTGCTGCTCCAGCGCGGCGCCCTCGCCATCGTCGATGATCCACGCTGTTAGTCGGCGTGCTCGGACGGGCCGTAGCGGTGCAGGTCGAGGCCGTACACCTGCAGCCAGAGCTTGTCTTCCTTCATCGTCGGCTGCAGCCGCTCGACGTGCGCCCAAAAACGCGGGCCGTGATTCATCTCGGCAAGATGCGCCACTTCATGCGCGGCGACGTAGTCGAGAATGCGCGTTGGCGCGAGGATGAGACGCCACGAGAACGACAGCACGCCTGTCGTCGAGCAGGAGCCCCAGCGGGTCGCCTGATCGCGTACGGCAATGCGCTTGGCTTTGACGCCGAGCGCGCGCGTATGCACCAGCACGCGGCCATCGAGATCACGCCTAGCCTCATCGGCCAGCCAATCGCGCAGCCTGCGCGGGGCATGTTCGACGCGTCCGGATACGCGCAGCTCCTTGAGTGTGCCGTTCGCTTGCGTGCTCACGACGCCGGCCGTCGCGCGCTTGCCGGTGAATGTGACGCGATGGAATTCGCCACGCAGCGGCATCAGCGCACCGTCGGCAAACGGCACCGGCATGGGGATGCTGCTCAGGCGTTCGCGCACCCACTCGATGTTGCGATCGAGGAAGGAACCCGCTTCGCCAAGGTCGCACTGAATTGGAAGGGTGACGATCACCGCGCGCCTTGTGCGGCTGATGCGCAGCGTCAGTCGGCGCGCGCCCGGGTGTCGTCTCACCTCAACCGGGCAATCGAGCTCTTCGATGCGCGGACGCTTCAATGCCTGCCCCCGATCAGTTTGCCGCAACCGACCTTCCCCCCCGTACACACACGACGTCGGTCGGAACAGCCCACTGAAGCCGATACGCAACAACTGCGCTCGTGGGCGTCTTCTGACCTAATCGAAAATACAACGTCTCGCCAGTGACAAAGCTCAATTGCGCGGACGATGAGGCAACACTGTGTCCTCGCCGCCGCGCGTTTTTGTTGCCCTTTGTTACGGGAGCTTGTTCAGTTTCTCGACCATCGCGTCGACGCTCGT
The DNA here is from genome assembly GCA_963795225.1 of uncultured Alphaproteobacteria bacterium. GTDB lineage: Bacteria > Pseudomonadota > Alphaproteobacteria > Rhizobiales > Hyphomicrobiaceae > Hyphomicrobium_A. Next base: position 14,695 of record CAWCHB010000028.1, read on the forward strand.
CGTCGGCGTGAAGTGGGTGACGTACGCACCGTCGGGTCCCATCAGATAGATGATCGACGTGTGGTTCATCCCGTAGTCGGCCGGCGCCGCTTCGTTCGGCGTCTTCTCGTAGAACACTCTATACGCCTTGGCGACGGCGGCGACCTCTTCCGGCGTGCCGGTGAGACCGACGAGGCGGTCATTGAAGTTCTTAACGTAGGCGGCGATCTTCTCGGGCGTGTCGCGCGCGGGGTCGACGCTGATGAAGATCGGCGTCACGTTGTCTGCCTTGGCGCCGATCTTGCCAAGTGCGGCCGACATCAACTGCAGGCCTGCGGGACAAATGTCGGGGCATGCGGTGAAACCGAAGAACACCAGCATGTAGCGGCCGCGGAAGTCTTTGTCGGTGACCTTCTTGCCGGTCGGGTCGGTGAGGGTGAACGGTCCGCCGATCAGCGCCTTGCCGCTCGACTGTTGCGCGCCCTGTTGCGGGAACAGCTTCTCGCGCGCCTCCGGGAACACCGCGATGGCGGCCACGGCACCGAGCAGCAGACCACCGATGATACTGAGGATTAGCTTTGCGCGCATGCAGCCGTTTTCCTTTTGCCCAAGGGGCATTAAGCCGTAAGCGGGTTTTGCGCAACTTGCCTGCCGGCGCCCTAACGTCGCGTTGACCGTGTTAGGGTCGGCGCCGCCTGAGCGAATGAGGATCGAAGCTTGCTGCAGACGTTCCTGCGTCCGAAGAAAAAGAAAAACCAGCGCGTGCTTGCCGATCCGGTCAACAGCCGATTGCGGCTGCACACCATCATACGCTTGCGCTGGATCGCGGTGCTCGGCCAGTTCGCGGCCCTGTGCACGGTCGCTTTCGGCCTCGGCTTCTACGTGCCGCTCGGCGCCTGCCTCACCGTCATCGCCCTATCGGCCTGGCTCAATGTGTTTCTCGCCGTCTGGTATCCATCGCGGCACCGCCTGAGCATCACTTATGCCACGGCGCTGCTCGCCTGGGACATCCTGCAACTGGCGACGCTGCTGTTCCTCACCGGCGGCATGGACAACCCGTTCACCATGTTGATGGTGGCCCCGGTCACGGTGTCGGCGGCGACGCTGCCGTTGCGCAATACCGTGGCGCTCGGGCTGCTGGGTCTCGCCGCCGCCGCCGTTCTCGTCGTCGCGCACGAGCCGTTGCCTTGGTACCCCGGGGTCGAGCTCGAGCTGCCGGTGATGTTCAAGCTCGGGGCTTTCACGGCGCTGTGCGTATCGACGACATTCATCGCCCTTTACGCCTGGCGGCTGTCGAAGGAGTCGCGGCAAATGTCGGCGGCGCTCACCGCTACCGATATCGTACTGGCGCGCGAGCAGAAGCTGCATGCGCTCGATGGGCTGGCGGCGGCGGCGGCGCACGAGCTCGGAACTCCGCTGTCCACCATCGTGCTGGTGACCAAGGAAATGGAGCACACGGTCAAGCCCGACAATCCGATGTTCGAAGACATCGCCCTGCTCAAGGCGCAGGCCCTGCGCTGCCGCGAGATCCTGCAAAAGTTGACGCGGCACCCCGACGAGGAAGATCCGATGTACGCCCGTGTCAGCGTGCGGGTCATGCTCGAGGAGGCCGCCGAGCCCTACTTCTCCGACAAGATCGCCATCAACATCACCGCGGCGCCGGCGGCGGAAACGACCCAGCTCGGGCGTCGGCCGGCCGAGGTGGAGCGCCGGCCGGGCGTCATTTACGGCCTCGGCAACCTTATCGAGAACGCCACGGAATTCGCGCGCTCGCGCGTCGATGTGAACGCTGAATGGAGCGCTGCCGGCCTCGTTATTTCCGTGTCCGACGACGGCCCCGGCTTCCCGGCGGAGGTGATGGACAATATCGGCGAACCCTACGTGACGACCCGGCCGGCCGACAGTGAGAGCGTGCTCGACGAGGATTCGACCGGCCTGGGACTGGGCTTCTTCATCGCCAAGACGCTCATGGAGCGCTCCGGCGCCACCGTCAGCCTCGCCAACCGGACCGCAGGCCGCACCGGCGCCATCGTCACGGTGAGCTGGCCCCGGGCCTTTATCCTCACTCAGTAGGCAAGGCGCTTAACTGTGCCTTTCTCGGGTGCTAGAAAACGGGCCGGGGGCTAATTCCGCATTGACAAATAAGCTATCTTCAGGCTGACAGACCTGCGACAAGGTGCGAGCTTGAGCGGACAAACCCGCGCAGGCTCGTCGCGGGGCCGGCCACGATCGCCCAGCCGGCTCATCAGAGCAGTTCTCGTTTTGCGTAGGAGGCGTTCGTGGAGGCGAAAAACGCTGCGGCCGATTCGCATTTGGCCGGAGGAACAATGAATAACGAAACAGAAGATCTCTCCTTCCGTCAGGACGAGCTCCCCGAGGATCGTTCGCTGATCATCGTCGACGACGACCGCGCTTTCGCGCAGCGTCTCGTGCGCGCCATGGAGTTGCGCGGCTTCGAGGTGCGCGGTGGCCATTCCGTCGCCGAGGGAGTTGACCTCATTCGCGAGCGCGCTCCGGCCTTTGCCGTCGTCGACATGCGCTTGGAGGATGGCAACGGCCTCGACGTGATCGCCGAGCTGTCGCGCGCGCGTCCCGATGCACGCGCCATCGTGCTCACCGGTTACGGCAACATCGCCACGGCGGTGACGGCCGTAAAGCTCGGCGCCGTCGACTATCTGGCGAAGCCGGCCGACGCTGACGACGTGACCGACGCACTGTTGGCGCCCTCCGACGACAAGGCGCCGCCGCCGGAAAACCCGATGTCGGCCGACCGCGTCCGCTGGGAGCACATTCAGCGCGTGTACGAGCTGTGCAACCGCAACGTGTCGGAGACGGCGCGCCGCCTCAACATGCATCGGCGCACGCTGCAACGCATCCTCGCCAAGCGCGCGCCGAAGTAAGCCGGCGCGCTCTCCACTCCGTCAGGAGTTTTCCAGACCCGGGTCGGCCAGCGCCTGCAGGCTGAAGGCGGCGGCGCGCGCAAAACGCAAGGTCATGGCCTTGCGGCGGGCGGCGGCAAGCCGCGTCTCGGGGGCCTGGCGCACGATCTCGGCGCCGTAGCGGTCGGCGAGGATAAGCCCGGTGTCGGTGGGCAAGACATCGACCGGGAACCCGGGTGCCACCGCAAAGAACAGGGCGTCGGAAAAATCTCGATACTCCGGCCACTTGCTGTCAACGCGCAGGTCTTCGAGGCACGACTTCACCTCGACGATCCAGATGTCGCCTGTGGGGGAGAGGCCAACGATGTCGGCGCGCCTTCCATTGGCCAGCGAGAGTTCATTGACGACGGCAAAGGACAGCGCGCGCAACAGGCGGCCGGCGCCGCGGCAAACTTCCCGCGTGACCGAATCGCGGCCTGCCGAGGCTCCCGCAGTGAGGCACGGTGTCTCCGCCATATCGATGCCGGTTTCCCCGGCTTTATCGTCGACTGCCGTCATTTAACCACCATGAGCCGGTGACATGACCGGCAACGAGTTCCTAGGGGGGACAGTTCGACACCGCGCATACGCCGATCCGGGTGCCGATCGAGCTGGCCGACGAGCGCTCGAATCTGGTTCTGGTTGCGGGCAACTCATCGAGGGACGAGCGCCTGACTCCATGTTCTTCAAACGCTCCAAGGTAGACAAGAGCAAGGCCGCGGAAACTGCGGCAGAGCCAGTGGCCGCATCTGCGGAAGCCGTTGAGCCGAAGGCTGCCCCCTCGGAAACGGCCGAGCCCGCAATGCCGGTGGAGCCATCGCTTTCACTTGGCGCCCATACCAATGCCGCCGGCGCGACCGACCCCGCCAGCCTCGGTTTCAAGACCACCGCCGACCTCGAACCGGCGCACGGCCCGGTCGGGCAGGCAAAGGCGATGGAGGCGCTGGCGTTCGGTGCCGGTATGAAGGGCCCCGGCTACCACATGCTCGTCATCGGCCGTGAGGGCACGGGCCGGCGCACGGCCGTGCGCGGCAAGCTGCAGGAGACCGCCGCCAAGGCGGAGCGCCCTGCCGATTGGGTCTACGTCAGCTCATTCGATCCCACCGGCGGGTTTCGCTCCTTGAAGTTGCCGGCTGGCACGGCCAAGTCCTTCGCCGAGAAGATGGCGCTCGCCATCGACCAGCTCGCCGACGCCCTGCCCGCAGCGTTTGCCGCCGACGACTACGACCTGAAGCGCCGGACCATCGAGGAGGAATTCCGCTTCAGCCGCGAGGACGCGCTCGAAACCCTTCGCCGCGAGGCCGAGCTGCAGAACATCGCCCTGCTGCGCACACCCGCCGGCATTGCCGTGGCGCCGGTGCTGGAAGGCAAGGTCGTGAAGAACGACGTGTTCAACAATCTTCCCGAGGCGCTGCGCCGCGAGGTGCAAACGAAGATCGCGGCGCTGGAGGCTGAGATCGAAGCCATTCTCGCCGAGCGTCCCGACGCCGAGAAGGAGCGGCGCGCGCGTCTGGCGACCCTCAACGAGCAAGTGGCCGGGCGCCACGTACGCGCCGCGCTCGACGACCTCAAGTCGGAGTTCGCCGAGGTGGCGGGTGTCGAGAGCTACTTGAAGGCGGCAGCGCGTGATCTCGTGCGCAACGCCGGGCTGTTCGTGGCTGCCGACGGCGTGCAGGCCGGCAAGGTGACGCGCGGGGCCGCGGTGTTGCCGCGCTTTGCCCGCTACGCCGTGCATGTGATGGCGACGACGACGGCCGCCGGCGGCGCGCCCATCGTGCAGGAGCCGAATCCGACCTACGCCAACCTGTTCGGTCGCGTCGAGCTCGGCGCGGGTGCGGACGGGCAAAACCAGGTGTTGCGCATCAAGTCCGGCGCCCTGCATCGCGCCAGTGGCGGCTATTTGCTGGTCGATGGCGACGCCCTGCTGTCCAGTGCGGTCACCGCTGAGGCGCTGCGGCGCGCGCTCGAGGCCGAAGAGATCCGCTTCGACCCGCCCGCCAGCCCCATCGGCGCGGCCGGCGATGAGGTGCCTGACCTCGAACCCATTCCGCTCAACGTGAAGCTCGTCGTCTTCGGCAATGCCGAAACGCGTCGCCGTCTGGCCGCCAACAACGCGCAGTTGCACCGCATGTTCAAGGTCGAGGCGATCTTCGAGGAGGCGGTGGCGCGCACCAAGGAGACCGTGGAGACTTTCGCCCGCGTCATCGCCGGCGTCGTCGACAAGTACGCGCTGCGTCCCTTCGATGTGTCGGGCGTTGCCCTGCTCGTCGACGATGCGGCGAGCAAGGCCGGCGGCAACGGCAAGCTGTCCGTGGGCATCGCCGACGTCATCGACGTGTGTCGCGAAGCCGACCATTGGGCCGGCAGCGAGGGCCGCGACGTGGCATCCGCCGCCGACGTCGAGCGGGCACTGCGCCAGCGCAAGTCGCGCGGGCCGGATGAGCTGGCGGAGGCATCATGATCGCGCACGTCGCCGCCGCCGGAGAGCGTCGTGGCCGCGTGGTGCTGTGGCTGGGCGGATCGGCACAGGCGAGCCGCTTTGCCATCGAGGCGGCGATGCTGCTCGGCCAGGCCTTCCAGGCCGAGGTGGAAAGCCTTTACGTCGAGGACAAGCAGCTTTTCGATCTCGTCGATTTTCCCTTTGCGCGCGCCATCGGTTCCGGCGGCGAGGGATGGCGACCGCTCCCGCACGCGGCCCTTGAGCGCGAGATGCGGTTTGCCGGTGCGGCCCTGCACCGGCAGGTCGCCGAGGCGGGGCTCGCCGCGTCGGTTCCCTGTCATGCGCGCGTCGTGCGCGACGAGCCGTTGCGGGCCGTGTCGCGGGCCTGCGCCGAGAATGGCCCGTGGAACGTGGTCATCGTCGGCGAGCCGTTGGCGCCGGGCGACGAGGCGCGGCTTGCAGAATTGTTCGAGCGCGTCCGCGATACGACCGGAGCGGTGATCGCCGGACCCTTGGCGCGCCGCACGCGCGGCTGTGTCGTCGCCGTGGTGGAGGAATTCGAGCGGCTCGGCCCCATGCTCAAGGCGGCGCAACGGCTGGCGACCGTCACCGGCGGCGAGGTCAAGCTGACGCTGGTGGGCGACCGGCGCGACGAGCTCGCCTGGATGGAGGGCGAGGCGCGTCTGCTCTGCGCCGATGGCGATGACGGTGAGGTCGGCGACTTCGAAAGCGTGCTTGCCGCCAACGATGATCCCGCGCCCCTGGCGGCGGTGCTGCAGCGGCACAAGCCGGGCTTTGCGCTTGCCCAGTACGGCGGCCGCCTGATCGCGCCCGGCGCCAGCCTGCGCCCGCTCACGCAGGTGCTCGACTGCCCGCTGCTGCTGGTGCGCTAGCTCTGACGCGAGTGTCATCCTCGGGCTTGTCCCGAGGGCCCTCATTTCGTGTCTCTGTTTGCGGTTGGAGCCTGCCGGCGAGCGTAAGCGACGTGGGCGCGGCTCGCGTCCATAACGTCATGGCCGCGCAGGCGGCCATCCACGCAAGTCTCCACCAGTGATACCGTGGATTGTGAAGGGTTGGCTCGCCCGAATATCACCAGAAGAACATTTCTGAAGCTGGCGTGGATGGCCGCCTGCGCGGCCATGACGAGCTTTTGCCGGGCCCTAGGGTTGGTCACTCTGCCTTGAAGTACTCCGGGCCGGTGCCGATGATCTTGGGGTCCGGCGTGCCGATGGCGCGTGCGTCCTTGTCGGCGTAGTCCGAATTGAAAAGCACCCAGCGGATCGCCTCGAGACGGGCGCGCCGCTGGTCGTTGGCGCGCACCACGATCCACGGAGATTCCTTCGTGCTCGTGCGCTTGAAGATTTCGCTCTGCGCGCGGCTGTACTCGTCCCACTTGTCGATGGCGGCAAGATCGACGTCGGTGATCTTCCACCGCTTGAAGGGGTCGTGGCGGCGCTCGTGGAAGCGCTTGAGCTGCATCTCGCGGCCGATGACGAGGTAGAATTTGAAGAGGCGGATGCCGTCGCGCACCAGCAGCGCCTCGAAATCCGGGCGCATCGCGCAGGAACATGTCCGTCTGCACCGGCGTGCAGAAGTTCATGACCCGCTCCACGCCCGCCCGGTTGTACCAGGAGCGGTCGAACAGCGTCATGTCCCCGGCCGTCGGCAGGTGGCGCGACGTAGCGCTGGAAATACCACTCCCCGCGCTCGGCCTCGGTCGGTTTCGACAGCGCCACGGAGCGGGCGTGCCGCGGGTTGAGGCGCTCGAGGAAGAAACGGATGCAGCTCCCCTTGCCGGAGGCGTCGCGCCCCTCGAAGATGGCGACGAACGCGCTCGCCGTTGCCCTCGATGTGCGTCTGCAGCTTGAGAAGCTCGAGCTGCAGCCCGAGCAGGTCCTCCTTGAAGACTTTCTTCTTCAACTCCTCGTCGTATGGGTAGCCGCCCGAGGTCAGGGCCTTGTCGGCGATGTCGGGTGGTAAAGTTGGGTTGTCGATGTCGAAGGCGATCGACTTCTTGGACGTTGCCTTGCCGTTCTTGTCTTGCTTGCCGTTCTTGTCGCCCATAGCCGATGTTCCGCCGTTGCGTTAGCCGTCATTGTAAGGTGAATCCCATGACGTGTACGCGCCATGTTTGAATGACGCGATGATCCCGCGTATCTAGCAGCGATGGCTTTAGCGAATGGCCCCGACCCCAAGCACAAAATGTCCCTAGGCAGCGCCATGAGCTATGTGCGCTGGAGCGAGCGCAAGGCCGAGGTCGAAGCCTGGGTAGCGGCGGCGTGGGCTGCGGCCAAGCGGCGGTGGACTGCGCGGTGGATGCCCATCGTGGCGGCCGTCGGCATTCTGGCGGCCTTGGTGCTCGTCGGTGCGCTGAACGGCGTCGCGGCGCTCATCGGCATCCTCGTACTCATGCTGGCCACGGCGACGTGGCCGCTCGAACTCGGCCGCCATCCTCAATGCGATCTCGGGAAATACGGCTCCCGCACGTGCGCGTCTCGACGAAGGGGAGCGGGGAAGCTGGCGGGCGGTAGTCGATGCGATTCCGACGGCGGCGCTGGCGCTCGATGCAGCGGGCACCCTGGTGCACCATAACCGCCTCGCCGCCGAGATGTTTCCGAAGATCAAGAGCGGCCAGCCGATGAGCCAGATATCGCGCAGCCCCGATCTTCTCGTCGCCGTCGATCGGGCCCTCGCATCGGAACAGCGCATCGATGTCGATCTCGTCGAGCGCGTGCCGGTCGAGCGGCGTGTTGCAGCGACCGTGTCGCGGCTTGCCCGTTCGATTTCGCCAGCTTCGCCGAGCGTGCTCGTCACTTTCCGCGATTTGACCGAGCAGGACCGCCTGGCGCAGATGCGCGCCGACTTCATCGCCAACGCCAGCCACGAGTTGCGTACCCCGCTCGCCTCGCTGCGCGCCTTCGTCGAGACGCTGCAGGGCCCGGCGCGCGACGACGTCAACGCCCGCACGCGTTTCCTGACGCTGATGGCCAGCCAAGCCGAGCGCATGACGCGCCTCATCGATGATCTGCTGTCGCTCAGCCGCGTCGAGATGCGGGTCCACTTGCCGCCGCGCGGCATCGTCGAGCTGAACGAGTCGGCGCAGTACGTTTTCCAGTCGCTCGAACCGATGGCCGAGGCGGCGAAGGTGAAGCTGACCTTCGTGCGCGGCGAGGCGGCGCGCATTCGCGGCGACCGCGAGGAAATCGTGCAGGTTCTGCAGAACCTGATCCAGAACGCCATCAAGTACGGGCGCGAGGACGGCACTATCGAGGTGCGCGTCGGCCGCGATGCCGCGCGCGGGGTGGGCGATGCGCGCGTATGGGTTAGCGTCGCCGACAACGGGCCGGGGATCGCGCCGGAGCACCTGCCGCGGCTCACCGAGCGCTTCTACCGGGTCAATGCCGCCTCGAGCCGCGACAAGGGCGGCACCGGGCTCGGCCTCGCCATCGTCAAGCACATCATCAACCGCCACCGCGGGGAGTTGCGCATCGCCTCGCGCCTCGGCGCCGGCTCGACCTTTACGGCGAGCTTCGAGGAGCATGGGACTTCCGCCTAGAACATGCGCGTCTCGCCCATGTAACTTGGCCTCGCAGGCGGCGTGGCACCGCCGTGGCGTCCGGATGACGGAATAGAGACGGGCGCCGCTAGGCCAGGTTAGAGCAAATTCCCCGAAGTGCCATAAATACATAAACATAATCAGCGCGTTAACCTGTCACTAAAGTATCGCTGCGCTGGTCTATCAAACCCCCACGGCGCAGGGGCGCCGGAGCGGGGAGAGGTAGCTAGTGCGGTCATCCGCACGGCCCCGCTGTCACCTCCACAAGGAGATCAGTGTGAGCAAAAAGTTCATCGCCTGCGCGGCGGCGGCCGTCGTCGGCACGATAGCGTTCACCGGCACGGCCGTTGCGCGCGACCAAATCCGCGTCGTGGGTTCCTCGACGGTTTATCCCTTCACCACTGCTGTCGCCGAGCAGTTCGGCAAGTCCAACGGCGGCAAGACGCCGATCGTTGAGAGCACCGGCACCGGCGGCGGCATGAAGATCTTCTGCGAAGGCGTCGGCGAGGACAAGGCCGATGCGACCAACGCTTCCCGCCGCATGAAGAAGAGCGAGTTCGAGCTCTGCGAAAAGAACGGCGTCAAGGACATCGTCGAGATCAACGTCGGCTTCGACGGCCTGACCATCGCTCAGAGCAAAGATGGCCCGGCGATCAACCTCACGCTGAAGCAGGTTTTCCAGGCCCTGGCCGAGAACGTCCCGGACAAGGACGGCAAGCTCGTTGCCAATCCCTACAAGAACTGGTCGGACATCGATCCTTCGCTTCCAAACCTCAAAATCGAAGTTCTCGGCCCGCCCCCCACCTCGGGCACGCGTGACTCGCTTCACGAGCTCTTTCTGGAGAAGGGCGCCGAGGCCTTCGATTCTCTGAAGGCACTGAAGAAGGAAGAATTCCAAGGCCTTCGATAAGGTCTGGAAGTCGATCCGCAAGGACGGCGCTTACGTCGAAGCCGGCGAGAACGACAACGTCATCGTTGCCAAGCTCGAAGGCAACAAGAACGCGTTCGGCGTCTTCGGCTACTCCTTCCTCGAGGAGAACGCCGCCAAGCTCAAGGGCGTACCGCTCGATGGCGTCGAGCCCACCTTCGAGAACATCGCTGGCAACAAGTACAAGGGCGCTCGCCGCATGTACGTCTACGTGAAGAAGGCTCACGTCGGCGTCATCCCCGGCCTCGACAAGTTTGCCGCCGAGTATGTCTCGGAGAAGGCTCTTGGCGCTGATGGCTACCTTGCTTCCAAGGGTCTCGTGACTCTTCCGAAGGAAGAGTTCGAAGTCGTCAAGACCTCGGTCACGGCCATGACGCCCATGGACGGCTCGGTCCTGAAGTAAGTTACAAATCGGGTGCGGCCAGGTATCATTTCTGGCCGCACCTGCCCCATTGAGGCATTTGTTCTGGTTGCCGGCCAGGATTCGGACGAATTGCGAGCCATCTAGCCTGGCAGGGCCCACATGACACTTGTATACACAGTAACGCTCCTCGCTCTCGCTGTGATTGGCTACCTTGTGGGCCGGCGCCGCTCATTTGCGGTATCCTCTGGCGGGTACGCAGAACTGCATTCGCTGCCGATTTATCACGGACTGTTCGTTGCTCTTGGCGTGCTGGTGCCGATGTTGGCGATCCTGCTGATCGGCCTCCCCACTGTCGGCATGCTGGCCAAGTCGAACGCGCTGAGTGCCTACCCTGCCGAGGTGGCCGCTGACTCTCTTCAGAGCAGCGTAGTAATGAGAGATGTCGTCAGGCTTGCTGCAGGACAGTATTCCGGGGACGCCACGCCAGAGTTGCGAGATGCCACGGCTGCCTACACCAACACTCTCACGACAGGACACTTCGCAATTTTCGCAATCGGCGTTCTCGCCGGCCTTGTAGCCCTCGTCCTTTGCTATAGGCGCGTCGCGGTGCATTTCCGCGCTAGAGCCTACGTCGAGCTTTTCGCCAAGATCGTGCTGAGCGCGTGTGCCCTGGTCGCAATCTTGACCACGATCGGCATCCTGTTCTCCGTCTTGTTCGAGACTTATCGCTTCTTCTTCGACCCGACCCTCAAGGGTAAGCCGACCATTCCGGGATTCTTGTTCGGTCTGGAATGGAACCCGCAGGCGGCGATGCGCGCCGATCAGGGTGAAATCTCTACGGCCTATGGCTTCGTCCCGTTGCTTGTCGGCAGCTTGCTCATCACATTCATCGCAATCTGCGTCGCAGGCCCGCTTGGTCTCTACTCTGCGATCTTTCTGGCCGAGTACGCGAGCCCCAAAATCCGCGCTACTGCCAAGCCCATACTCGAAATCCTCGCCGGCATTCCTACCGTCGTGCTTGGGTTCTTCGCGGCACTGACGGTCGCTCCCCTCATCCGCTCCATCGGCACCTACTATGGCCTCGACATCGCGTCCGAGAGCGCACTCGCGGCCGGCCTTGTCATGGGCATGATGATTATCCCTTTCATCTCGTCGTTGTCGGACGACGTGATCAATGCGGTTCCGCAATCGCTGCGTGACGGCGCTTACGCGCTGGGAGCAACGAAATCGGAAACGATCCGGCAGGTGATCTTGCCGGCAGCACTTCCCGGTATCGTATCCGCGTTCATGCTCGCCATCAGTCGTGCAATCGGCGAGACAATGATCGTCGTCATGGCGGCCGGCCTCGCTGCAAATCTCACGATCAATCCACTTAACGCGGTGACCACGATCACCGTGCAGATCAAGACGATTCTCGTCGGCGATCAGGAATTCGACAGCGCCAAGACGCTATCCGCCTTCGCGCTCGGCTTCGTGCTCTTCTTCGTGACCCTTCTGTTGAATTTCATCGCCCTACGTATCGTCCAGAGATATCGAGAGCAGTATGACTGATCTATCTGTATCCGAAGCTGCTCCTATTGGCCGCGCAGCCGGGTCGGCAGAGGCAGCTGCCCGCCTGAAGAAGCGCTATCGTTCCGAGTTTCGCTTCCGGGTTTTGGGAGCGAGCGCCCTGGTGCTGACCTCTATCTTCGTCCTTGCCGTCGTCGTGGACATTCTCTTCAAGGGAATGCCCGCCTTCTGGCAGCACAGCCTTATGCTGGAAGTCCCAGTACCGGCGGAAGCGATCGATCCGAAGGGCACTCGCGATCCTGCGGCCATCCGATCCGCGGACTATTTCTCGCTGACCCGGGACGCAATGTATGCGGCAATCCCTGGGATCGAGGGCCGCACAGCCAAGAAGGCTTTGACGGGACTTCTCAGCTCCGGTGCCGCCAACGAGCTGCGCGACAAGCTTGCAGCCGATCCTAACCTTATCGGTCAGACGGTCCGTGCTAGGTTTCTTTTGTCCGACGATGCCGACCTGTATCTGAAGGGCGCCGAGACCAAGGTCATCACGACACCGTCCCGCGGCGTAGCGTCGTTGAGTGGCATGACGGGCGAGGTCAAGGTTCTCACTTCCGCTAACGATTTTGCGGACGATCTCGTTACCATCAAAAAGTCGCTGCTCGGCAGAATCGAGAAGTTAGAGACGGAACTGCGACGGACGGAGCGTGGCGGAGAGAGCCGCGCGGCTGAGGCTCAGCGGATCCGAGATGACATCAAGACCATTCAAGCCAGGATCGACCAGCCGAAGGTGGCGGAAACGCTCGACAGCAAGATGCCGAGCCTACTCGTTGCCATCAACGGCGGTATGATCAAGCTGAACAAGGTGTCGGACACCGAGGCCAGCGGCCAGGTCATCCTCCCTCTCAAATCTGCCGATGAGGCCCAGCCCGGTCAGTGGGACGTGGTGACGTACACGGTCCCCGAGAGCAACCGCAAGACCACCGACCTCGAGGTGGCGTTCTTGGAGCGGCTACGGGCTGAAGGCAAGGTCGAGGAGCACTTCAACACGATCTTCTTTACCGCTGGAGACAGTCGCGAGGCGGAACTCGCGGGAATTCTCGGCTCCCTGATGGGATCGATCCTCATGCTGACCGTAACGATCGCGCTCTGCGTGCCGATCGGTGTACTGGCCGCCGTCTATCTTGAGGAGTTTGCGCCCAAAAATTGGCTGACCGACCTAATTGAGATCAACATCAACAATCTCGCGGCCGTGCCGTCTATTGTATTCGGTCTCTTGGGTCTCGCCGTTTTCCTCAACTTCTTTGGCATGCCCCGCTCTGCACCGGTGGTGGGCGGACTCGTTCTCGGGCTCCTCGTGCTCCCGACCATCATCATCGCGGCGCGTGCGGCATTGAAGGCTGTGCCACCTTCGATCAAGGAGGCAGCTCTCGGCGTTGGCGCGTCCCAGCAACAGGCCGTGTTTCATCATGTGCTGCCGCTGGCGATGCCGGGCATCATGACCGGAACGATTATCGGCATGGCGCACGCTCTCGGCGAGACAGCACCACTTCTCATGATCGGCATGCTGGCATTCATCGTCGACGTCCCGACGAGCTTTACCGATCCTGCAACTGCGCTCCCGGCGCAGATCTATATCTGGTCTGACCTTCCGGAGCAGGCGTTCCAAGCAAAAACCGCCGCAGCCATTATCGTGCTCCTTGCTGTTCTGTTCGTGATGAACGGAACGGCGATCTGGCTGCGCAAGCGGTTTGAGAGACGTTGGTAATAGTAACGAATGCGTCAACCCTCAGAGGTCCCAATGGATATGAGCGTCGCCCATGAGGGCGCCACGCAAGCGGCGGGCACGACCACCATTTCTAAGACAAAAGTCGTCGCCAAGGACGTCAACGTCTACTACGGCGAAAAGCATGCGCTGAAGGATGTTTCCGTTAGCATTCCGGACAACGGCGTGATGTCCTTTATCGGGCCGTCCGGCTGCGGCAAGTCGACGTTCCTGCGCTGCATCAACCGGATGAATGATACGGTCGCCAGTGCGCGCGTTTCCGGAAAGATCCTCATCGACAACCAGGATATCTACGATCCGGCGCTTGATGTCGTGCAGCTGCGCGCTCGGGTCGGCATGGTGTTCCAGAAGCCGAATCCGTTCCCGAAGTCGATCTTCGACAATGTCGCCTACGGCCCACGCATTCACGGTCTCAGCCAGTCCAAAGTGGACCTCGAAGAAATTGTGCATACGACCCTGGCAAAGGCCGGCTTGTGGAACGAAGTAAAGGATCGCCTCAATGATTCGGGCACCGGCCTCTCCGGCGGCCAGCAGCAGCGCCTGTGCATCGCGCGCGCCATCGCCGTGAACCCGGAAGTCATCCTCATGGACGAGCCGTGCTCGGCCCTCGATCCCATCGCCACGGCACGCATCGAGGAGCTGATCGACGATTTGCGCAAGAACTACTGCATCATCATCGTCACCCACTCCATGCAGCAGGCGGCGCGTGTCTCGCAGCGCACGGCGTTTTTCCATCTCGGAGAGCTGGTCGAGGAGGGAGTGACGAGCGAGATTTTCACCAGCCCCAAAGAGAAGCGCACCCAGGACTATATTACTGGCCGGTTCGGCTGATGCTGCGAAGCCTCTTTTCCCCCCGCCCCGCAGCCCGTCCCGTAGCCGGTATGACCCGCCCGACAGGAGAGCCTTTCATGAACGAGCACACCGTAAAATCCTACGAGGAAGAGCTCGCTCTGCTCGACAAGAAGATCGCCCAGATGGGCGGCCTCGCCGAGCAGCTGCTCGGCCAGTCGCTGGGGGCGCTCGAGCGCCGCGATCCCAGGCTGGCGGCTGAGGTCGTGGCATCTGATCGCCAGATTGACAACCTCGAGCGCGAGATCGAGGAGCAGGTGATCTCCATGATCGCCCGCCGTCAGCCGATGGCCGACGACCTCCGCCATGTCATGGGCGCCCTGCGCATCACCACCGACCTGGAACGCATCGGCGACCTGGCCAAGAACATCGCCAAGCGCGCCTTGGCGATCGCCGATGAAACGCACCCCAAGCCGCTGATGTCCGGCATCCGCCATATGGTGGAGCTGGCGCTGCAGCAATTGAAGGAAGTGCTCGACGCCTATGCCGAGCGCGACGCCGACAAGGCTCTCGCGGTGTGGCGCCACGATGCGCAGATCGACGCGATGTACAACTCGCTGTTCCGCGAGCTGCTGACCTACATGATGGAGGATCCGCGCAACATCGGCATCTCCACGCATCTGTTGTTCGGCGCCAAGAACGTCGAGCGCGTCGGCGATCACACGACCAACATCGCCGAGACGGTGCACTTCCTGGTGCGCGGGTTCAACATCGCCGACGATCGTCCCAAGGACGATCAGACCAGCTCCACGCTGATATCCGGCAACTGATGAGGAGGCAGGGCAATCGGAATGTCCGCTAAGGTACTCATCGTCGAGGATGAAGCGCCACTCGCCGAGATGCTGCGCTACAATCTCGAAGCGGAAGGCTTTCGCGTCTCGCATGCCGAAACGGGCGAGGAAGCGCTCATTCTCCTCGAGGAGGAGCGCCCCGACCTCGTCGTGCTCGATTGGATGCTGCCCGGCGTATCGGGGATCGAGCTATGCCGGCGGCTGCGTGCCAAGTCGGATTCGCGCAACGTTTCGATCCTGATGCTCACCGCGCGCGGCGAGGAGAGCGACCGCATCCGCGGCCTGTCGACCGGCGCCGACGACTATGTCGTCAAGCCGTTCTCGCTGCCCGAGCTGATGGCGCGGGTCAAAGCCATCCTGCGGCGCACCTCGCCCGATCGCGTCGCCGAAGTGCTGAAGATCGCCGACATCGAGCTCGACCGTGCCGCCCACCGCGTCACGCGCGGCCTGCGCCAGGTGCGCCTCGGGCCGACCGAATTCCGCCTGCTTGAATTCCTCATGGAAAGCTCCGGGCGGGTCCTGTCCCGCACGCAGTTGCTCGACGGCGTGTGGGGACGCGACGCTTTCGTCGACGAGCGCACGGTCGACGTGCACATCGGACGCCTGCGCAAGGCGCTGATCCGCGGCAACGAGCGCGATCCGATCCGCACCGTTCGCTCCGCCGGCTACGTCTTCGGCGAAGCCTAGGCCTCCATCCGCGAGCCCAATAAAAAACGCGCCGGACGCAAGGTCCGGCGCGCTGGCTTAGTGCACTAGTGACGCGATGTCCGCTTCAGGCGGTTTCTTTGCGTGGAATACTGACGTCGTGCGGGCCGGGAATTTCCACCAGCTCGCGCTCGCGGCGGCGGGACTGAGGCGGCTGGAAGGCGCGGCGGGCGTGGAACTCGCAGTACGGCAGGCCGGGAACCTTGTTCTTGCCGCAGAAGTGGAAGTCGGCCATTTGCGGGTCGCCGATGGGCCAACGGCAACTGCATTCGACGAGCGTCTGGATGGTTTTGCGCTCGGCGAGCGGAATGATCATCTCCTCGACCGGCGGCACGTAGGCCTCGGTCTCCTGATACAGCGCCCGGAAAGCGGGATTGCCGGTGGCCGAGAAGCGGGACTTGGCCATGCGCTTGGAGGCCATGCGCGGACGCGGCCGGTGGCTCTTCATGCGCGAAGTGGTGGCGCGGCCGGAAAGGCCGAGCCGGTGAACCTTGCCGATCACGGCGTTGCGGGTGACGCTGCCCAGCCGCCCGGCGATCTGGCTTGCGCTCAAGCCCTCGCCCCACAGCTTCTTCAGCGTTTCAACGCGATCATCCGTCCAAGCCATCTAAATTTCGCTCCCTGAGCATCAGGGCGCGCGCAAGCTAAGCGCACACCGATTGACAGACGGGACAGACAGGAAAGCCGCGCGGAGCGTGCAGGCACGCTACGACAGACGCGACAAGCCAAAGCCTGGCCGGTTACGGGACGCTTTACTGGGGTGACGCGAACTGATTGACGCTTGACGGACGGCGCGTAATCGACAGGGCGAGCAACTGCTTCGCCAACGCGCGCCGGGCCAACTCAGGACTGGGTCTCGATGACTACGCGAGACCTCGTGCCGCGACAGGTCCAAACCTACAACAGGCAGAATTGGGCCTACAAGATCAGAGATCTGGCGGCCCGGGCATCCCGCGGAAGCGGTGATATATTCGCAACACGCAACCGCTCTGCCCGTGGCTTCTTTGCCCGTCGTTGCTGGCTTCGACCGGCGGGGAACGCGGTCGCCGAAGCAACCAATCCCCAGGTGTGAATACTGGCAAACAAGTTTGACGGTTCGAGGACCGAGATGGGATGCGAGTTGTCGTGCAACGGCGTGCAAATTGGTCGAGAAGCCCGGCAAACCTGCTCATTCCGTTGACAGAATTGCACCTCGCGCGTATTTACTGCGCCTCGTCCGCCGCCACTGAGGCGGCTTTTTTAGTTTTCAGCGACGCTTCGCTGCACAGGGTGGGCTGACCGATGTCCGCATCCTTGGCGACCTCGGGCCACTCAACCAAGGCCGCTACACCTACAACCGGCCCGTCGCCGGCCGTCATGGGCACCTACGGGCGCCAAAATCTCGTCTTCGAGCGGGGCGAGGGCGCTTGGCTGATCACGGCCGCGGGCGACCGGTATCTCGATTTTGCCTCCGGCATCGCCGTCAACGTGCTTGGGCATGCGCACCCGCGCCTGGTTGCGGCGCTGACCGAGCAGGCCGGCAAGCTGTGGCACACGTCGAACCTCTATCGCGTCGAAGGGCAGGAACGGCTGGCGGAACGGCTCGTCGCCGTGACCTTTGCCGACAAGGTGTTCTTCTGCAATTCAGGCGCCGAGGCGTGCGAAGCCGCCATCAAGGCCGCGCGGCGTTATCATTTCGTCTCGGGCAACCCTGAGCGCTGGCGGGTCATAGCCTTCAGCGGCGCCTTCCACGGGCGCACGCTGGCGACCATTGCCGCCGGTGGCAACGCGAAATACCTCGAAGGCTTCGGGCCGCCGGTCGAAGGCTTCGAGCATGTGCCGTTCGGCGACCTAGCCGCTACCGAGGCCGCGATCGGTCCGGAAACGGCGGCGATCATGATCGAGCCGACGCAGGGCGAGGGCGGCGTCAACGTGGCCAGCGCCGAGTTCCTGCGGGCCCTGCGCGAGCTGTGCGACAAGCATGGCCTGCTGCTGATTTTCGACGAGGTCCAGTGCGGCATGGGCCGCTCGGGCAAGCTGTTTGCCTATGAGTGGGCCGGCATCACACCCGACCTGATGCCGCTCGCAAAGGGTATCGGCGGCGGCTTCCCCCTGGGTGCGCTGCTGGCCACCGAGGCGGCGGCCAAGGGGCTCACCCCAGGCACGCACGGCTCGACGTTCGGCGGCAATCCGCTGGCGACGGCCGTTGGCTATGCGGTGCTCGACAGCGTGCTCGAGCCCGGCTTCCTGGAAGCCGTGCAACAGAAGACGCTGCGTCTGAAGCAAGCGCTCGCCGCCGTGATGGATTCGCATCCCGGTCTCGTCGAGGAGGTTCGCGGGCAAGGTTTGCTTACCGGCATCAAGGTGAAGGTGGCGCCCGCCGACGTCGTCAAGGCGGCCTTGGCCGAAAAGCTGCTGGTCGCCGGGGCCAGCGACAATGTCGTGCGCCTGCTGCCGCCGCTCAACGTCGCCGAGGAAGAGATCGCCGAGGCGGCGCATCGTCTGTCGCGCGCCCTCGATGGCGTCGCGGCCACCGCAACTTGAAATCCCTTTTTCCGCTCAGCCGGCCGGAGTGCCATGGCACCGAAATCACGTACCGTCCCCCAGCCGAGGCACTTCCTCGATCTCGACGCGCTCGATGCAAAGACGCTGCGCACCATCATCGATATGGCGCACGCCATGAAGCGCGCCGGCAAACGGACGCCGGCCATGTTCAAGCCGGATGACATCGCAGAGTCGACGCTGGCGATGATCTTCGAGAAGCCGTCGACGCGGACGCGCGTTTCGTTCGACGTCGCCATGCGCCAGCTCGGCGGGCAGACGCTCTCGCTCAACAACGCCGACCTGCAACTCGGTCGCGGCGAATCCATTGCCGACACCGCGCGCGTGCTGTCGCGCTATGTCGATGCGATCATGATCCGGGCCAACTCGCACGACACGCTCTTGGAGCTTGCCAAATACGCAACCGTCCCGGTGATCAACGGGCTTACCGACAAGAGCCATCCCTGCCAGGTGATGGCCGACATCATGACCTTCGAGGAGCACAAGGGGCCGATCAAAGGCCGCTCGGTGGCTTGGGTCGGCGACGGCAACAACGTTGCGGTGTCGTGGATGCACGCGGCGGTGCGCTTCGGTTTTGAGTTGCGCGTCGCTTCTCCCGACGAGCTGCGCCCCGAACGGGAGGCAGTCGACTGGGTGAAGCGCGAAAAGGGCTCCGTCGTCTATACCAGCGACGCGGCGAAAGCCGTGCGCGGCGCCGATTGCGTCGTCACCGATACGTGGGTGTCGATGGGCCAAACCGATGCGGCGCGGCGCAAGAAGATGCTGGAGCCATACGGTGTCGACGCCAAGCTGATGAGCAAGGCGGCGGAGGGGGCCATCTTCATGCACTGCCTGCCGGCCTACCGGGGCAAGGAGGTGACGGAAGACGTCATCGACGGCCCGCAGTCGGTCGTTTTCGATGAGGCGGAAAATCGTCTGCATGCGCAGAAGGCGATCCTTGCCTGGTGCCTCGGAGTATCTTGATGGCGGAAGCGCCGGCGCCGTCACAGTCCCTGAAGCTGCCGAACGACGATCTCGTGCTGCCGTTCCGCACCGTGCGCTCGGGTGTGATCGGGCGCCTTGTGCGGCTCGGGCCGGCGGTCGACGAGATACTGTCACATCACGCTGCGCCGCAGGCTGTTTCGCAAACGCTAGGCGAAGCCGTGGCGCTAACGGCTTTGCTCGGCACGGCGCTGAAGATCGACGGCAAGCTGACGCTGCAGACCAAAACCGACGGGCTGCTCGATTTTCTCGTCGTCAGCTACGAGCCGCCCGGGCGCCTGCGCGCGTATGCGCGCTACGACAAGAAGCGGGTCGGTCGCGATGACGACATCGCGCAAGGCGACCTCATTGGCAGCGGTCACCTCGCCATAACCATCGATCCCGGCGAGGAGATGGAGCGCTACCAGGGCATCGTCGCCCTGAACGGCGAAAGCATCGGCGAGGCCGCGCTGAGCTACTTCCATCAATCGGAGCAGCTACCCTCGTTCGTGCGTCTCGCTGTGGCGCGCCACTATAAGGCGGGCGAAAAAGGCGCGCCGGGGCGGTGGCAATGGCGTGCCGGTGGGCTCATGATCCAGCATCTGGCGCGCACTGGCGGCACCGAGGGGGCGTTGGAAGCGTTTGGCGATGACGAGCCCTACAGCGAGGAGGACGACGATTGGGAGCGCACGCGCATTCTCGCCTCGACGGTCGAAGATCACGAGTTGCTCGATCCGACGCTGCCGCCTGACCGGCTTCTCTACCGGCTGTTTCACGAGGAAGGCGTGCGCGCTTTCCCGCCGGCGACAATCGAAGCCTACTGCCGCTGCTCGCGCGAGCGTGTCGAAGGATTCCTACGCTCGTTCGGCGCCAAGGAGCTGACCGATATGCGCGAGCCCGACGGGTCGATCAGCGTCACGTGCGAGTTCTGCACCAAGACCTACCGCTTCGCGCCCGGCGAGATCGCGTAGCGCCGGCTACTTCAGCGTCTTCAGATAGTCGATGATCTTTTTGCGGTCACCAGCATCGGCAATGCCGCCGAACGGCTGCATTTTGTTGCCGCTCACGACCTGGTTGGGATCGCTGATGAACTTGTCGAGTGTGGCTTCATCCCAGGTGATTCCCGAAGCCTTCATGGACGGGGAGAACGCAAATCCTTCAATCGACCCGGCCTTGCGGCCGACGATGCCGTGCAGCGTCGGGCCAAGCCGGTTGTCGTCGGGTTTGAACGAGTGGCAGGTGCGGCAGGCGTTGTTGTAGGCGACCATGCCATCATCGCTTTCCTCCTGCGCTGCCCAGGCGGGAGCCAGAGATGCGAGCAAAGACAAAGCACTAAGTGCCGCAAGCGTGCAAATTGCCGGCCTTTTCACAGCGCACCTCCATCATCGCTAGACTTAATCCAACACGGTCATAAGTCGGTGCGCTTGCCGAAAGTTCCCGGCAATCGCGTTCCGAACGATGAAGAAGAATTGATGAGGGCGCGATCAGCGAACGGCGGATCCGTGCTCCGCCCACTCGCCGAGACGACCGAGGAAGGCGCTGCACTTGTCGAGCTGATCCTTGGCGATCCATTCGTCGGCGGTGTGCGCCTGGGCGATGTCGCCGGGGCCGATGACGACGGCGGGCGAACCGGCGACCTGGAACAGTCCGGCCTCCGTCGCATAGGAGACCGCGTGCGTCTCATTCTGGCCGGCGAGTTTGAGTGCCAGCGCCACGGCTTCCGAGCTGGGGCCGGCCGCGAACGGCGGCACCTGGTTGGCGATGGCGATGTCGAACGCCGCCTCGGGCGCGACCTTGCGCATGTCAGGCAGGCACACGTTGGCGGCGAAGGCGCGGATGCGACGATCGATGGCGCCGGTGTCGACACCGGGTATGGCGCGCACGTCGAAGTCCAGCCGGCACGAGACGGGGACGATGTTGGTCGCCGTGCCACCGTCGATGCGCGTCACCTGCAGGGTGGCGTAGGGCGGATCGAAGCGCGGGTCCTGCGGACGCAGCTTCAGCTCATGCTCGATCTCGGCCAGCTCGCGCAGCAGCTTGCCGGCGACGGATATAGCGTTGACCCCGAGCGGCGCCATGCTCGAGTGCGCCGCGCGGCCTTTGATCTCGATGTGCCAGCGCACCGGGCCTTTGTGCGAGTCGACGACGCTCATCGATGTCGGCTCTCCCACCAGCACCATGCGCGGCTTGACGAGGCGGTTGCCGAACTCGGCAATCATCGGGCGTACGCCGAGACAGCCGATCTCCTCGTCGTAGGAAAATGCCAGATGGATGGGTACGGCAAGGCGCCGCTCGCGGTAGTCAGGGACGGCGGCGAGCACGCACGCGAGGAAGCCCTTCATGTCGGCCGTGCCGCGGCCATAGAGCTTGCCGTCGCGCTCGGTGACGCTGAAGGGTTCAGACGTCCAGCGCTGGCCATCGACCGGAACCACGTCGGTGTGGCCGGACAGCGCGACGCCGGCGACGCCGGCCGGCCCCACGGTGGCGTAGAGGCTGGCCTTGTTGCCGTCGGCCGCCGGCACGATCTGGCTGACGACGCCGTGCTGAAGAAGATAGTCCTCGACGAAACGGATCAGCGCCACGTTCGACTTGTGGCTCGTCGTGTCGAAGCTGACGAGGCGCGCCAGCAGCTCCGTCGTGGAGTAGCTCGGTCCCTTCATCGGGTTCTCGCTAGTGGCCCGCTTCCGAAGTTCGCCAATACGTCAGATCGAGAGTTTCACTCCGAGACATACCGCGAGTGTCGGCGAATTTCTCGATCATCACACTAGTTCATGCTCCGCACGACGAACGGGCTGTCGAGCGAGAAGGCCGGAATGGCGACGTCGAAGAGATCGCCCTTCTCGTCGGTCATCTGATAGCTGCCCACCATGATCCCCGACGGGGTGCGCAGCGGGCAACCGGACGTATAGCTGAACGAGGAACCCGGCTGGATCACCGGCGTCTCGCCGACGACGCCAGGCCCGCGCACTTCCTGCGTCTGGCCGGCGCCATCCGTGATGCGCCAAATGCGCGAGCGTAGCTGCACCGTCTCGTCGCTCTCGTTGGCGATGTCGATGGTGTAGGCCCAAAAGAATTCGCTCTCCTCCGGGGACGACTGGTCCTCCAGATATTGGGGGGTGACGCGGATGCGGATGCCGCGGGTTACTTGCTCGTACATGCGGCTAGTGCCCCGATTCCGAAGTTCGCCAGAGCATACGGCCGGGACCGGGAGCGAACTTCGGAATCATGAGGGGCACTAGACTCCTGGATCCCCTAGTGTGATTCAGATCGAGAAGTTCGCTCGATACTTCGCCGCTGGCGTTAGCGAATTTCTCGATCATCACACTAGGCTCCTCTCGCCGGCACGGCGGCGCGACGCTGCGGATTCTAAGCCTGCCACGCGCCGGGTCAACGTCGGGCAACGGCGTGATCAAACCGAAGTTAACCGCGGACGGCGGCGAGGGCCGTATCGAGATCGGCGGCGAGGTCGTCGAAGGCTTCGAGGCCGACCGAAAGGCGCAGCAGGCCGTCGCCGATTTCCAGCTCGGCGCGCGCCTCCGGCCCGATGCGGTGATGCGTCGTGGTCGCCGGGTGCGTGATCAGCGACTTGGCATCCCCGAGGTTGTTGGAGAGCTTGATCAGGCTGAGCGCGTTCTGCAGCGCGAAGGCGCCGGCCTTGCCGCCCTTCACCTCGAAGGCGATCATCTGCCCGCACCCGGTCATCTGCCGCTTGGCGATGTCGGCCTGCGGGTGATCGGCGCGGCCGCAATGCAGCACGCGGACAACATTCGGCTGGGCGGCGAGGTGATCGGCGAGCTTCGATGCGGTCGCCTCCTGGGCGCGCACGCGCACCGGCATCGTCTCGAGACCCTTGAGCATCACCCAGGCATTGAACGGGCTCATGGTGGGGCCGGTCTGGCGCAGGTATTCCTGCAGGTGGTTGTTCACATAGTCCTTGGAGCCGAGCACCGCGCCGCCGAGACAGCGGCCCTGTCCGTCGATGTGCTTGGTGGCCGAATAGACGACGACGTCGGCCCCGTGCGCCAGCGGCCGCTGGCCGAGCGGCGTCGCAAACACGTTGTCGACGACGACGATGGCGCCGATTTGCTTGGCGAGCTTGCAGACGGCAGCGATGTCGACCAGCTCCAGCGTCGGATTGGACGGCGTCTCGAAGAAGAACAGCTTGGTGTTGGGCCGCACCGCCTTCTGCCAGGCATCGAGATCGCGGCCGTCGACGAGCGTCGAGGTGATGCCGTAACGCGGGGCGAGCGTCTCGACGACATAGCGGCAGGCGCCGAACAGGGCGCGCGCGGAGACGATGTGATCGCCGGCCTTGACGTAGGACATCACCGCGGCATTGACGGCGGCCATGCCGCTCGCCGTGGCGCGTGCTTCCTCGGCGCCCTCCAGCAGCCGCACGCGCTCCTCGAACATGGCGACGGTCGGATTGCCGAAGCGGCTGTACTGGAAGCCGGGATCCTCGTTCTTGAAGCGGGCCTCGGCCTGCTCGGCGCTGGCATAGACGAAGCCTTGCGTCAGGAACATGGCTTCGGAGGTTTCGCCGAACTGCGAGCGGAGCGTTCCACCGTGCACGAGCTGCGTTTCAGGCGCCCACGGCTTGGGGGTTGCCGCTCGTTCGTCTTTGCTCGCCATGCGCGCTCCTAGGGGCTCATCCGCCCAAGAAAAATCCCGGCCAGCAAACGCGACGCTCGAAAAATAGCCGCGCTCAAGCTCCCGGGTGCGCACGGCCCTTTTAGCGAGTTGTTTTACGTGGCTGCAAGCCGGCCGGCCAAATGACCACGAAGTGTGTTTGGGGGATTACTCCCGCATCGCGCTTGGCGTCAAGGGCCGCTTGCTCTAGAGCGACAAAGCTGAGCTTGCCGGCAAGGATTTAACGACGATGGCTAAGCCCGAGGTCAAAGCTGCGAAGGCCGCGCCGAAGGCGCCCGCCGAGGGCATCCTGCCGTCGCAGGCGATCCGCGAGCTGATCGTCGAGGAGGAGGTGCGGCTCGCCGAGCCGCTGCTGCCCAACCAGTTGCAGCCGGCCAGCCTCGATCTGCGCCTTGGCAACGTCGCCTATCGTGTCCGCGCCAGCTTCCTGCCCGGCCGCAGCGAGCGGGTCACGGCCAAGCTCGACGATCTGCAGATGCATGCCATCAGCCTGTCACAGGGCGCCGTGCTGGAAACGGGCTGCGTCTACGTGGCGCCGCTGCTCGAAGGGCTGTCGCTGTCCGGGCGGCCTATGCGCGGCGACCAACCCAAAAAGCTCCACCGGCCGGCTCGACGTGTTCACGCGCGTCATCGCCGACGGCGTCTCCGCCTTCGACCAAATTCCGGCTGGCTATTCGGGTCCCCTGTATGCCGAGATATGCCCGCAGACGTTCCCGGTCGTGGTGCGCAAGGGCTCACGCCTGTCGCAGATCCGCTTCCGTGCCGGCGGACCCGACGCCAAGCCGGTGCAGGACATCCCGCTGTCGGTCGACCTCGCGGGCGACCAGGACGGCCTTGTCGGGTATCGCGCCAAGCGGCACACGGGGCTTGTCGACGTCGATGCGGTCGGCGCCTGCGCCATGCTCGACTACTGGGAGCCGATCTATGTTCGCGGCAAGAAGCGGCTGATACTCGACCCGGACCAGTTCTACATCCTCGCCTCGAAGGAAGCCGTGCAAGTGCCGCCGACGCAAGCGGCCGAGATGGTGCCGTTCAACCCCCTGGTGGGCGAATTCCGCGTGCACTACGCCGGCTTTTTCGATCCGGGCTTCGGCCACGCGGAGGCCGGCGGCACCGGTTCCAAGGCGGTGCTCGAGGTGCGTTCGCACAACGTGCCATTCGTCCTGGAGGACGGGCAGATCATCGGCCGCCTCGTCTACGAGCAGCTGACCGACACGCCGGAGCTGCTCTACGGCCGCGACCTCGCCTCGCACTACCAGGCGCAAGGCCTCAAGCTCTCCAAGCACTTCAAGTAGCGCTCAGCGCGCATCCCGGGCGTCGTCCTCGGACGGTCCAAGGATCCACTCTCTGTCCGCCACATCCGGGATGATGAAGCGACCGCAGCAAGCAACGCGGGCAATTCCCAGTTCGTCATGCGTGGGTCCTCGGGACAAGCCCGAGGATGACGGGAAAGGCGTGGGAGCCGGCCGCGACCTCGCCTCGCACTACCAGGCGCAAGGCCTCAAGCTCTCCAAGCACTTCAAGTAGCCCAGGGCATTCTGTGGGGCCACGGGCTGAAGCGCTCGAAGTGCGACGCCCTGCACTACCCGTCATGGCCGCGTCATGGCGAAGCCATGCTCCGCATGGACGGCGGCCATGACGATTTGGGGGTGCTTACGCGGTTCTTTAAGGACGCAAAGCTAGCCTGCGGGCGGCGCAATTGCGCGCCGATCGAGGGGCCGCAGCATGCAGAGCATCCACAACGTCGACGTCTGGCTGGCGCTGGGCGTCGTCATCGCCACCGCCCTGACCGACGCCGTCTACGTGATGTTCACCTCGTCGGTCATCGCCCGCAAGCGCGTGGCGGCGGCCAACTGGAGCAGCCTCTGGTACACGCTCTCCTCGTTCGCGGTGATCAGCTACACCAACAACTGGGTGTACGTGGTGTTCGCCGCCATCGGGTCGTGGATCGGTGCTTACGTGACGATGACCTACCTGCACGGCGCGGGCGGCAAGCCGCCGGCGCCCCTCGCCCCGGAGATTGCGCCGCCGAACTGATCGGGTCAGTCGTGCCAGGCTTCGATGATGCCGCGGAAGAAGGCGTGCGCCCCGGCGCGCAGGTTGCCGAGCGAGTAGCCGCCCTCCTGCACGATGAGCGTCGGCAGGCCGAAGCGGCCGATACGTCGGCCGATACGCTGCATGCCCTGGTTGGTGACGGCGAACGATCCCGTCGGGTCGCCGCGCATGATGTCGAAGCCGATTGATAGAACGAGATAGCGCGGCGCGAAGGCGCGCACGACGCCGAGCGCCTTGTCGAGCAGGGTCAGATAGCGCTCGTCATCGACCGGCGGCTCGGTCGGGAAGTTGTGGTTGAAGCCGAGGCCGACGCCTTCGCCGCGCTCGTCGCTGTAGCCGGAGAAGTTCGGATAGGCGTGGCTGGGGTGGCCGTGGATCGACACGGTCAGCACGTCGCTGCGGTCATAGAAGATGTCCTGCCCGCCGTTGCCGTGGTGGTAGTCGATGTCGAGCAGCGCCACCTTGCCCTGTCGCGACAGGTAGTTGGCGGCGATGGCCGAATTATTGAAGAAGCAGAAGCCGCCGTAGATGCGCCGCTCGGCATGGTGCCCCGGCGGGCGGCATAACGCGTAGACGAACCGCTCGCCGTTGGCGATCAGCGTCGCCGCGGTGAGGGCCACGTTGGCGGCGTCGCGCGCCGCCGTGAACACGTTCTGGGTCAGGGGCGTGAAGGTGTCGGCGCAGAAGTAGCCGGCGCGGTCTTCCAGCGCGCGGGGGATGCGGTCGGGCCGGCGGATAGGGAACACTTCCGGATAGATGATCGCCTTGGCGTCGAGGCGCTGGCCCATGGCCTTGAGGTAGCCGACGAGCGCCGGCGTGTGCACCGCCGTCAGGTGGTCTTCGGCGAAATGGCGGGTCGGCACGCGTTCGATGGGCAGGCCTTCGAGGCCTTTGAGGATCGCTGTCACACGTACCGGACGCTCCACATAACCCTTCTCGCGCAGGTGGTGGATGGTGTGGCGCTCGGAAACCACCATCTTGATCGGCAGCAGGTATTTGGCGCGTGTCGGCGCGGCGCGCTCGGGCTGCGGGCTCAGCGCCTCGAGCTTCACTGGGTCGCCGAAGGAGCGGACGATGCGGGCGACGAACGGGTCGTCCGGCTCGTAGGCGTACTGGTCGACGAGGATGCGGCGCACGACGCGGCGGGCATCGCGTTGGCTCAGCGACGGGCGGCGCCCCAGCGGGTCGTACAGCAGCGTCGTCAGGTAGCCGTCGTTGCGCGGGTTGGCTTCGACGTCCCACAATGTGCCGACGACCTTCTGCGCATCATAGCGGGCATAGAAGCGCAGGCGCTTGCGGTTGGTTGGCACCAGCGCGCGGTCCTTGACCTTCTCGGGCTCGACCGGCGGAACATCGAGGAACAGGCCGCGAGCCCCCCGCGCTGCCAACAACTCGCGCAACGCCTCGTAGAGGGCGACGCCGATGCCGCGGGCCGGCTTGCGCGGGTCGGAGGCGAAGTATTGCAGGTAGCCGTAGTCGAGGTCGGAGAAGTAGTAGACGAAGGCGAGGCCGATGGTTCGGTCGCGGCCGTCGGTGGCCAAGAGGAAGATCGGGTCGAAGCCGATGGTCCGCCGGTTAAGCAGCATATGGGCGATGCGGTCGATCGCATCGGCCTCGTGCGGGAAGGCCGTGCGGAACAAATCGCTGGCTTCGGCGAAGCGCCGCCGGTCAACATCGGACGTCAGCTCGAAGAGCCGGCGGAAGCGGATCATTCCGTTAGTCTGTCCTTCACCTTACGAGACCGGCGTTCTGTGCATAGCCAACGCCCGAGTTGCGCAGAAGCAGCGGTTGTTCGCCTGCGGCACGAGGTCCAAAGTCGCCCGGCAATGCTCCGCCAGCGGGCTGAAGGTTCAGCTAACGGGCGCCAACGCATACCGCCATAACGCGCAAGGAGCCGCCTCGCAAAGAGGCGGGCACGCCGTCGGAGACCGCTCCGGCGGCGTTGCAGTGTGCCGGCTTCGACCTGCGTCTACGCCTTTTCGTCGCCGGTGACGACGCGGCCGAACCATTCCTCGATGGGAATGGTGCCACCCGAGGCCGCCACCTGCGCCAGCTCCTTGGGGCGCAGCACGTCCTGAATGCCGTCGATGCGCTTCCACTCGCACAGCGGCGTTTCGGCGTCGGCCTGCGGCACGTAACGCGAGGTCTTTAGTTTCTGATAGCGGTGGATGTAGCGCGGGCAGTTCATCCACAGCTCGGTAATCTTCACGCGCACGACGAGCTCGGCCTCCTTGAAGCACGCGAGGTGCTCGGGGGCGTCGGAGACTTCGGCGTCACCTTGCACGCGCAGGCGAAAGGGGCGCTCGAAGTCGATGAACAGGAAGCCGACGTGCGGGTTGGCGGTGATGTTGCCCATCGACAGATACATGCCGTTACCGTCGTAGCTGGGGAACATCAGGTGCGTCTGGTCGACGACGCGCACGAAGCCGGGCGCGCCTCCTTTGTAGGACACGGTAGGTCGGCCCTGGCCGTCGACGGTCGTCAGGAAGAAGAAATCGCGGCTCTCGATGAAGGCCTGCTCCTCGGGGCCGATCTCGGTCTTGAGCGCGATCTGCTCGATGCGGTCGGCCATCGGGCGTGACTGAAAGCGGTCCTGCAGGGCGCGGTGCTGGTCTTCGTAAAGCCTGCTCATTGGGTCGTTTTCTCCCTTTCGATTCTTGTTGCTGGCATCTTGGCACGCAGCGGCGCGCCTCCGCCAGCCTGGCCGATGGTCATTCCGTTCACCTCGACCGCGCGAGTCGGCTTTTCCTGCGGCCCCTCCGGGGATAAGAATTGCGGATTGGTACCGCGCTATGGATTGCTTTGATCACAGGCTTTGAGAGGACGTGACGTGGCTACATGGGGATGGAAGCGCGGCGCGCGCAGACACGTAGGGCTTGCTGCCGTTACGGCCGTGCTGGCGACGGTGTCATGCATCGTCGCAGCTGGCGCGCAAGACGAGGATTCCAGCGACATCGCCGGAACTCTGCAGGACGCCATTGTCGGCACCTGGTCGGGTACGGCGGCACAGCCGGATACCGACCCGTTCGACGTGCGGCTGACCTTCGTTTCGCCGCGAGGCGGCGTCAGCCGCTACCCCGGCACTCCCCCCTGTGGAGGCATGCTGGTCGGTGATCGCAAGGGCGACAACTACGAATACCAGGAAGCGATCACCTACGGCGGCACCGACGAGAAGACCGACGGTTGTCTCAACGGTACGATGAAACTGACCGTCAACGGCGAAACGATGAAGTACGAGTGGACTGCGAGCTACAACGGCCAGGACTATTCCTCGTCCGGCGAGCTGAAGCGCACCGGCGGTGGTGCACGCAAGAAGCGCTAGCCGCCCGTTGCAGGAGCGTGCGACGTGAGTTCAAGGCATCTGCGAGCCGTGCGCGCAGCCTCGCTCGCCCTGGCGCTGGTCGCCGCGTCGGCTTGGGCTGTTTCGGCCAGCGCGGACCCCATCGTCGGCACGTGGGTGGGGATGGGAAGCCATACGGGGGCGGACGATCAGTTCAACATGCGCCTGACGTTCGTGTCGCCCAAAGGTGGAGTGAGCCGCTATCCGGACATCCCCTGCGGCGGCAAGCTGGTCGGCGGTTCGAGCGGCGATGACAAATACGAGTACGACGAGGCCATATTGTACAATGGGCCCGATGAGCGGAGCGACAATTATTGCATCAACGGTCGCATGCGTCTGTCGGTCGACGGCAACAAGATGACGTACGAGTGGTCTTCGAACCATAACGGCGAAGACTTTGCCGCCACGGGCAAACTTCAACGCGAGCGCTAGTGCCCTAACAGCAGCCATGCTCAAGCTGGCCTACTGCTGCTGTTGCTGCTCGACGAACTTGGCCTTCAAACAGGGCGCCAGCATCTCCTGAGCCCCGGTCAGCGAGAACGTTTCGTCGAGCGATACTTTCGGCTCCTCGAAACTGATGACGCTGCCGATGCTCAGCTTGCCGACCAGCTCTTTCAACCAGCCA
This sequence comes from uncultured Alphaproteobacteria bacterium, assembly GCA_963795225.1. Lineage (GTDB taxonomy): Bacteria > Pseudomonadota > Alphaproteobacteria > Rhizobiales > Hyphomicrobiaceae > Hyphomicrobium_A. The sequence continues at coordinate 44,685 of CAWCHB010000028.1, forward strand.
CGGGTGTCCATCGACTCGGTGTGCTTGATGCCGGCACTGAGCTCGTCGTCCTGCGTCCGCAGCTCCAAGCGCAGCGGCTCGGCGAATGAGTCGATGGTCATTTGCACCGGGCGCGTACCCGTCCAGCGATCACGCGTGCCCTTCACTGCGCCGAGAATGACACCGCCGCTTCCAGGCGCCGGGCCGGAAACGTCGCAGCGCACACCGAGCACGGCACCTTTCTCGTTCGTAACGGCTGCCAGCCAAATGCCGGCCTCGGTCTCGGCTCCGCGCCACACGCCGGGAGCGTTGGCGGTTTTGCAGTCGGCCACCGCCTTGGTGCGCGCGCGGTCGAATATCGTGCGCCGCTCCTTCATGCTGCCGACGGCCAGAGCTTCCTCCAGCTTCGGCCCGCAGGTCTTCTCGAACTCGCACGGTTGTTGCATCGAGCAACGCTGGAATTCGACGTAGGCCTCGGATTCCTTCTGCTCGGTGCAGCGGTCTTGCGACGCGTTCATGCGGATGTCTATGTCCGACTGCCGGCTAGCCGCCATCTCGCTGCCGACGCGGTTGATGTAGCGGCCCTTGCACAGGTCGCGATCGCACGGCCGCGCCCTGATGCAGGCCGCGAAGCGATCGAACATCGGCGCTTCGGCGGCCTTGTCGGTCGCTGGCTCGATGTCGTTCTTGGTGTCGAGCCCCGGCGTGCAGGGCTTGGTGCTCTTTATCGACTTGATGACATTCTCGTCGAGCATCGTGTGCAATTCGCGGATGTCGACGGCGAAGAAGATGCCCTGCGCGTAGTCGAACTCTTTCGGCGGCGTTCGCAGCGTATTGATGCCGATGACGCGGCCGCACTCGTCGAACAGCGGGCCGCCGCTGTTGCCCGGATTGACGGCGGCGGTGTGCTGGATGAGGCGCGCCCCGCCCAGCATCTTGGCGTTGGACACGATGCGGGCGACGGTGCCGACACTGTAGGACGGCTCCAGCATGATGGTCGGCAGCAGGCCGCCGGCGACGAAGTCGGCGGCCACCGGATAGCCGATGGCGGTGACCTTGGCGGGTGGGTTGGTGTCATAGTCGGCCATCACGATCGGCTCGCCGAAGATGTCGCCGACCGTTTCGATCAGCGCCATGTCCTTTACCGTGTCGGTGGCGATCAGGCGCCCCGGGATAGACATCGGCTTGCCGTTGGCGAGGAACGTCACCCAGATCGCCTTGGCGCCTTCGATGACGTGGTTGTTGGTGGCGATCGTACGGTTGTCGTTGATGATGAAGCCGGTCCCCTGGCGCGTGCCCTGCGCGTGCTCGACCTCGATGCGCACGACGCTTTCGCGGACTTCGTCGCGGCTCGAGATGCCGCCCGAGTGCGCGAGTTGCGCGGCGCCGACGACAAAAATAAAGGCCGGCGCTAGAAACGCAGCCAGCCGGCAAAGCCGCGTGCCGATAATTGACCTGAACATTCCCAACCCCTGCAGCAATATCAGTGCGCAGATTGCCAAACTTAAGGGCGTCCAACAAGCGCGGCGCGCCCTATCTGGCGGCGAAACTCACGTTTGGCTAACGGCTTTCCTCAGGCACTCCCTGCGCGGCTTTCGGCCTGCGGTCTTGGGGCGGTTTGGGCCGTCTTTCGCTCGCCCCAGTTTTGGGCGTATCGTGCCCTGCCCCTGGAGATGCAATGCACTACTTCCGCCGTTCACTGAGCCTAGGATCGGTCGTCCTGCTCGCAGTCGCGATGCAGGCCGCCGTGCTCATGGCGCAGATGCACGTGCATGCGCACTCGCATGGGGCGAGTAACCTCTATTCTGCGGCGCGTGCCGGACAATGGTCCGGAGCGCGGGTGTGGGCCAAGAGCGTCATCGCCTTCGCTTGCCGGGCGGTCGAGCGCGATGCATGTCCGCCGGTCGCGCCGCACGATCATCGCAACGATTGCCCGATGTGCTGGTCGCTGGCGGTGGTCGGGTCCGGCGTGCTGCCGGCACCAGCGGCGGTTTCTCTCGAGGCGCCGCGCCATCGGGCGCTGATGCCCCTGCCCGTCGCCGACCGCGTGCCGGTTCGCGCCGGAACAAACTTCCAGGCGCGCGCGCCACCGATCGTTTAGCTCCTCACCGCCGATCCCTGATCTGAAATCCCCGCCGGAGATGCTGCCTCAGTAGGCGCACGGGCGGAGCCCATCGAGGAATACGATCATGCGCAAGCATCTTGTAACGACACTCGGACTGGCGGCGATGTCGCTGCTGACTATCCCGGCGTTCGCCGAGGACGGTCATCGCGAACTCGGCCCGCATGTTCACGGCCACGGCACGCTCAACATTGCGATCGAGGACAAGCGTGTCTCCATGGAGCTGGAGGTGCCCGGCATGGACATCGTCGGGTTTGAGCATGCGCCGTCGACGGCAGACCAGAAGACCGCCGTGGAGAAGGCCAAGACGCGGTTGGAGAAGCCGCTGGGGATGTTCTCGCTGCCGGCCGCAGCCGGCTGCACCGTCGCCGAAGCTAAGGTCGCCATCGAAGCGGAGCACGGCGATCACGGCGGCGACGATCACAAGCATGACGAGAAGGGCGATGACGATCATGATCAGGAAGCGGCAGGCGGGCACAATCAGTTCGAGGCCAGCTATGCCCTCGACTGCACCAACCCGTCGGAGCTGACGACGATCACCTTCGACTACTTCGCATTGTTTGCCGGTGCGCACGATCTCACCGTCAATGTCGTCACCGCCAAGGGGCAAAGCAAATACGAGGTGAGCCGCAGCAAGCCGACGCTCGACCTGGGCGGGATCATGTGATGCAGCGGCCTGCCCCCGCTCCCGCTGCGCCCGACGTCGTTACGATGTCGGGTGTTCGCTTCCGCTGGCCTGGAGCGCGCGCCTTCTCGCTTTCGATCGAGGACTTCGCCTTGCCAGCGCGCCAGCGGCTGCTCCTGGTTGGCCCGTCGGGGGCCGGCAAGTCGACGTTCCTCAGCTTGTTGTGCGGGATCGTCGCTCCGTCAGCGGGGCGTCTGCAAGTACTCGGCACGGACATGACGCGGCTGTCGAACGCCGCGCGCGACCGTTTCCGCGCCGAGCACTTCGGCGTCATCTTCCAGATGTTCAACCTGCTTCCCTATGGCTCCATCCTCGACAACGTGATGCTGCCGCTGGCCTTTGCGGCGGATCGCAGGCAGCGGGCTGAGCGCAACGGATCGGCTGAGGATGAGGCGCGCCGCCTGCTCGGCAGCCTCGGTCTCGATGCCTCCGAGCTGGCGGGGCTTTCGGCCGCGAGCTTGAGCGTCGGCCAGCAGCAGCGCGTCGCCGCGGCGCGGGCCCTGATCGGTGCCCCGGAGCTGATCGTCGCCGACGAGCCGACCTCGGCTCTCGACCGCGACCGGCAGCTTGCTTTTCTCGATCTGCTGTTCGCCGAGGCGGAGGCGGCCGGTTCGTCGGTCATCATGGTGAGCCACGAGGAGCAGCTCGGCTCGCGCTTCGACCGCACGCTGCGCCTGGATGACATCGCCATCTCCGAGCGGGGCGCCGCCGCATGATTGTACCGCGCCTCGCCATCCAGTCGCTGCGCAACCGCGCGCTGACCGCCTGCCTCACGGTGCTGGCAATTGCTTTCAGCGTCATGTTGCTGCTGGGGGTTGAGAAGGTGCGCACCGGCGCGCGCCAGAGCTTCGCCGACACGATCTCCGGCACCGACCTCATCGTCGGGGCGCGCAGCGGCAACATTCAACTGCTGCTGTATTCCGTGTTCCGCATCGGCAATGCCACGAACAACGTCACCTGGAAGAGCTACGAGGAGATCGCCAGGCGCCCCGAGGTGGCGTGGATCGTGCCGCTGTCGCTCGGAGACAGCCACCGCGGCTTCCGCGTCCTCGGCACGACGCCCGAGTACTTCGAGCGCTACAAGTATCGCCACGGACAAGGTCTGACGTTCGCCTCCGGCGGTCCTTTCAAGGACCTGTACGAGGCCGTGCTCGGAGCCGACGTCGCCAAGGCGCTCGGCTACAAGGCCGGCGATCCGATCATTGTCGCGCACGGGCTCGGCTCGGTATCGTTCGTCGAACACGCCGACAAGCCGTTCCGCGTCTCCGGCATTCTCGCCAAGACCGGCACGCCGGTCGACCGCACAGTGCACGTCAGCCTCGAAGCCATCGAAGCCATCCACGTCGACTGGCAGAGCGGCATGCCGGTCCCGGGCGAAGAGGTTTCGGCCGATGATGCGCGGCGCATGGACCTGAAGCCCAAGGCCATCACCGCAGCGCTCGTTGGTCTCAAGTCGAAATTGGCCACTTTCAAGCTGCAGCGGGCGATCAATGAATACGCGCAGGAGCCCTTGTCGGCGGTGATGCCCGGAGCGGCCTTGCAGGAGCTGTGGGGCCTCGTCGGCACCGCCGAGACGGCGCTGTCGGTCGTATCGGCCATGGTCGTCGCCACGGCCCTGCTCGGCATGGTGACGATGATCCTGTCGACGCTGAGCGAGCGGCGGCGCGAGATGGCCATCCTGCGCTCGGTCGGCGCCCGCCCCGGGACCATCTTGGGTCTCCTCGCTACCGAAGCCGGGCTGTTGACCCTCGCGGGGGTCGCGCTCGGCGTGGTCCTGCTCTACGCGGCGTTGGCGCTGCTGCGCCCCTGGGTTGACACTACCTACGGCCTCAACATCGATATCGACGCGCCGACGCAGCGCGAGTGGCTGATGCTGGCGGCGATCGTCGGCGCCGGTTTCCTCGCCGGACTGTTGCCGGCCATAAGGGCCTACCGCCTGTCGCTCGCCGACGGCATGACAGTGCGCACCTGATGGAGAAAAGGATGACGAGCGTGGTTTTTCGTGCGGTGCTGACGGCGATCCTGGCAATGGCGCCGCTCAGCGCGTCAGTTGCGATCGACGCGCCGATCGACCTGAAGTGGGGTCAGCTCATGCCGCCCATAGAGGCCGTGAAGCCGAAGCCGAAGACGTTCTTCTCCGGCGCCAGTCCGGACGCTGCGGCAGCCCCCGGCGCGCACGACGGCCCACCCCCCCCGCCGCTGGCCGAAGGCGGCTTCATGTCGATGAAGCGGCGCCAGCCGGGCGGAGACAAGCCACCGCGCGTCGTCGCTGAGTTCAACGGCAAGCGCGTGCGCATCGGCGGCTACATCGTGCCGCTCGACTTCGAGGCCACCACCATCAAGGAGTTCCTGTTGGTGCCGTTCGTCGGCGCCTGCATCCATGTGCCGCCGCCGCCCGCCAACCAGATCGTCTACGTCAAGGCGGAGAAAGGTTTCGCGCTCGCCGGCCAGTTCGATCCCGTGTGGGTGACCGGCACCATGAAGACCGAGACGGCGTTCACGGGGCTTGCCGACGCCGGCTACACGCTGGACGCCGAAAGTGTCGATCCGCGCCCCGACCAGTGAAGAATTCGACGCGGGAACAGGGCGCTAGCGAAGCATTTGCTATGGGCGCGGGGTCGCAGCCGTTCGCTTGGGCAGGCGTGGTATATTGCAGCCCCCGACGATCTGCGGATGAGGATGATCCCATGCTCCCGGTTATTTCCAAGTACTACGCGGCGACGCGGGAATACGTCGCGGATACGGTGCTGGGCGACACAGGCTTCTTCTTCCACTTCTCCGCCTACGTGCTCGTCAACCTCATTCTCATCGCCGTCAATCTGCTGCTGACACCCGATACGTTGTGGTTTTATTGGCCATTGCTCGGCTGGGGCATCGGCATCCTGGCGCACGGCTTGGCGGTGAACTATTCCGCCGAGGAGCGGGTGCGCCGGCGTGCGCGGACGCGCGGGGCGCGCAACTCCTAAGGCGCGCTCTAGCCGGGCTTGCGACGCACGCGTTCGGCCATCAGCTTCATGATTTGCAGCGCGAACTCCGGCTCCTCGGCGATCAGCGTCAGGAACGTCGGTTTATCGATGACCGCAACCTCGGTTGCGACGCTCGCCAGCGCGGCGGCGGCACGCGGCGCATCGTCGATCAAGGCCATCTCGCCGAACACACCGCCCGGACCTATTCGCTCGAGAACTTTTCCGAAGGTGATGACGTCGACGGCGCCGCTGCGCACAACGTACATGGCGGTTCCGCTGTCCTGCTCGAGGAAAATACGCTCACCCGCATCGAAGTGCCGCGAGGGAATGCCGCGTCGTGTCAGCATGCCTAAATCGAATTCGGTATCGGCCACTGTCCGCAATGCCTTCGTGTGAATATGCGAGGAGACTAGCGGAGCAAGGCGCGTCACGACAAGCCGACACAAAGTAGCGCTTGCTATGCGCGTGCGAAGAACAGGGCGATGAACCGCTCGTAGATTTTTGTCAGTGTCTCGAGATCGGCCACGGGCACCCGCTCGTCGACCTGGTGAATGGTTGCATTGAGCAGGCCGAGCTCGACGACCGGGCAGTGATCCTTGATGAAGCGCGCGTCCGAGGTGCCACCGGTGGTCGACAGCTCGGGAATGTTCCCGGTAATTTCTTGCACTGCAACCTTCATAGTATCGACGAGCGGCCCTGGTTCGGTGACGAACACGTCGCCGGTCCCAGAGAACGAGAGCGTGAAGCGCGCGTCGACCTCGGCCGCCGCCTTGGCGCACGTCTCGTGCAGCAGCTCCTCCAGCTTGGAGCGCTGGTGCGCATCGTTGTAGCGCACGTTGAAGCGCGCGCGCGCCTGCCCGGGGATGACGTTGGTCGCCGTGTTGGGGACGGAGATGACGGTAACGACGAGGTGCGAGGCTTCGAAGTGCGGCGTGCCATCGTCGAGCTTGAGAGCCGACAGGCGATCGACGATGCGCGCCAGCTTCGGCACCGGGTTGTCGGCAATGTGCGGGTAGGCGGCATGCCCTTGCTTGCCTTCGACGACAAGATCGCCGTTGAGGGAGCCGCGGCGGCCGATCTTGATCTCATCGCCGACCGTATGGCGGCTCGACGGCTCGCCGACGATGCAGGCGTGCAGGACCTCGCCGCGGGCCTTCAGCCAGTCGAGAACCTTGATGGTGCCGTTGACCGAGTCGCCTTCTTCGTCGCCGGTGATCAGCAGCGAGATGGAGCCAGGCGTGCTTGTGCCGCCAGCAGCCAGGAAGCGCTGCGTGGCCGCGACGAAGCAGGCGATCTCGCCCTTCATGTCGACGGCGCCGCGCCCGTAAAGGACCCCGTCACGGATTTGCGCGGCGAATGGCGGCGATGTCCATGCCTCGACGTTGCCTGGCGGCACGACGTCGGTGTGCCCGGCAAAGCAGAGGTTGGGTCCGGTGTGGCCGCGGCGCGCGTAAAGGTTCTGCACGTCCGCGAACCCGGGCTCGGAGAAGGTCATGCGATGGCACTCGAAACCGGCCGCGGAGAGCACGCCCTCGAGCAGCGTCAAGGCGCCGCCTTCGACGGGCGTCACGCTTTCGCAGCGGATCAGAGCCTGGGCAAGGGCGATGGGGTCTGTTGTTGCGCTCATGCAGGCGTCGAGCCTTCTGGAACTGGATCAGGACCGTAACGGTTGGGTCCGCGCGTGCCGCGAAAAAATCCGTTGTCGACGACGGCGGCCACGATGGCCGCTAGCGTGACCCAGAACGCGACGGCGCCGCCGCCGCCGGCCTCGGGGTCGATCGCCACGCCGAAGTGCGGCGCCACATACAGGAACGCGCCCAAAGCTGCGAACGCATAACCGAGCCACCATGGCCAGTTGCGGTCGTTGAAGCGTTTCACGGTGATTGCGGTGGCCGGGACAAGCCAGGCGAGCTGCCAGATCGTATCGGGCCACTGGGGCGGCACCAGTTCGTCGCTGGTCAGCATATTGGGATTGAACAGCAACGTTCCGGCGATGCTGCCGAGGCAGGTGATGACAAAGCCGATCCACCATTTGGCGCGGTTGATGCGGCCGGTGAACGTCGTCAACAACTGGATGATGGCATTCATGCGGGCTGCACGCTCCCCGCCAAAGGGTTCGGACCGTAGCGATTGGGCCCGTCGGTGCCGCGAATAAAGCCGTTGTCGACGAAGGCGAATAGGAGGTACGCGGCGCAGACCCAGAACAAGACCATAGGAACCGCGGGCGACTGCGGGGCGACCGCCTGGCCGAAGTGCGGCGCCAGATAGAGCAGGGCGCCGATGGGCGCGAACAAGTGACCCAGCCACGCCGGCCAGTCGCGATCGTTGAAGCGCTTTACGGTGATCGCCGTGGCCGGATACAGCATGGCGATTTGCCAAAGAGTGTCGGGCCAGCTCGGTGCAGGAAGCGCGTCGGCGAGGAAAAAGTCCGGGTTGAGCAGCAGACCGCCAAGCAGGTTGCCGACGCAGACGATGACGAAGCCGATCCACCATTGCTGGCGGCTGATGCGGCCGGTGAACGTGCTGAGAAGCTTAGCGACGTTGATCATTGTGTCTCATGCCTGCGCCTATCTATCTGGCCTCGTGCGGCTTGATGGGTAGCGGCGTCTGGTCGGCGGCCAAACCTTCGATGATGGTAATCTTTTGCCAAATCTTGTTCGACAGGTCGGACGTCAGCAGCTCGATGTTTCCCACCGTATCGATAACCACGGGGTCGCGGAGCTTTTCCGCATAGAGCGCGGCGCACTTCGCCGTCAGCGATAGAAGCTCTGAGCAATAGTCGAGGTAGCGGATAAGCATGAACGGCGTCAGCGGCCTGTCGGGGGAGCTGCGCGTGCGGATGTGCCCGAGCATACTCGGATCCTTCGTCAGCTGGTGCATGTCGATGACGTGAATGATTGAGCGCAGCTCGTGCAGAGCCTCGAGTGCCCTATCGCGTTTCCAACGCGTTTCGAGCGTCGCCAGGAAAAAAGCTGCGCCGCCAAGGACGATGATAAGGTTCACGCCGGCATCGACGCCCTGCATCGTTTCAGTGAGTTCGTCCGGCGTTTTCAGTGAAGATGCTTCAATGGCCAGCATGACAACGAGCGCAAGCACCGCTGCTAGCAATCCCAGCAGCGCGATGCGCAGCCCCCAAATCGGCCGCGAGACATCGACGATGCGTCGCGATGTCTGGCGCGCGATTTCCACGACCTCGGCGCAGACGGCGCCCAGTCCCGAACCCGCGAAGCGATCGTTTATGCGGTCGCGCAGCGCCTGGAGCGTCTCGATGATCTTGTCGGGATCGAGCGAGCGGTACATTGACTTGCTACCCTCCCCTGCCCGGAAACGCTAGTCGCGCAGCAGCTCGTTGATCGAGGTCTTGGCGCGTGTCTTGGCGTCGACCTGCTTGACGATGACGGCACAGTAGAGGTTCGGGCCGGGCGTGCCATCGGGCAGCGGCTTGCCGGCCATCGAGCCGGAAACGACTACCGAATAGGGAGGCACCTTGCCGAAGAACTTCTCGCCCGTGGCGCGGTCGATGATGGTGGTCGAGGCACCGAGGTAGACGCCCATCGACAGGACCGAGCCCTCGCCGACGATGACGCCCTCGGCCACCTCGGCGCGCGCGCCGATGAAGCAGTTGTCCTCGATGATCACAGGGCCTGCCTGCAGCGGCTCGAGGACGCCGCCGATGCCAGCGCCGCCCGAGATGTGGCAGTTCTTGCCGATCTGGGCGCAGGAGCCGACGGTCGCCCACGTATCGACCATGGTGCCTTCATCGACGTAGGCACCGAGGTTGACGAACGCGGGCAACAGCACGACGCCGGGCGCGATGTAGGCGGAGCGGCGGACGATGCATCCGGGCACGGCGCGGAAGCCGGCGCGGCGGAAGTCGTCGGGGGTCATGCCGTCGAACTTGGAGGGCACCTTGTCCCACCACGTCGCCCCGCCGGGGGCGCCGGAGATGGCGACCATATCGTTGAGGCGGAACGACAGCAGCACCGCCTTCTTCAGCCACTGATTGACGACCCAGCCGCCGGCGCCCTTCTCGGCGACGCGCACCTCGCCCTTGTCGAGGAGCTGGAGCGTCTTATCGACCGTGTCGCGGATGACGCCAGTTGTGCCGGTGGAAATACCCTGTCGCTCCTCCCACACCGCCTCGATCGCGCTCTGCAACTCGGAGGTGTTCACGTTCTGAGACATTGGGCTCCCCGGGATCGACGTTCTTCACCTGACGGGCGGCGTTGTCGCGCGCAGGCAAAATGCTGTCAATGCGAACGATTTCTTATGTTCGGCGCTTCAATTGGATACGTCGCGTTAAACCCCGTTGGCGATACTCGCAAAACGGTTCCGGTGGCGGGTCTGCGTTTGTAACTAAGGGGTTGCGTGGTGTTGCATAGCGAGAGAATTATGGCGGCTTCCCCTTCAGCGGCGAACGGTAAGTGGGTCGGGCGGGACGGGTTCGTGGCCGAGGCTGCCGTCCAGTTCGACCGTATCAACGGGACGATGGCGCGCCTGGAGCGCGAGCTCGAGAAATCCCGCCAGGCGATCGCCGAGATGGCCGAGGAGGCGAACCGTACGCGGCGCTTCCAGGCCTTCGAAGAGACCCTCAAGAACTCGCACGACTACAAGATCACCGAGTTGCAGCGCTGCTGCAAGAGCATCAAATCGCGGCTCGATACCATCGAGGGCGACAAGACCACGTTCCTCGGACTGCCGTTCAAGTCGTTCGAGCCGATCAACCGCAAGCTCTCCGAGCTCGGCGCGCTGCAAATGCAAGTCGAGCGGGCCGAGAACGCCGCACGCCGCAACGAGGTGCTGTTCTTCGGCGCCCTGGCCGTTGCCGCGGCTGCCCTGGCCTCGCGCTTCGTCTTCTAGAGCTGGGCCTCGATCAGCTTTTTTGCCTCCGGGCTATCCCAGTGGGCAGGGCCGATGAGACGGCCGATCTCGCGCCCCTCGGCGTCGATGAGGATCGTCGTCGGCATGCCGATCACCTTCAGCCGCGTGCCTTCCTTGGCCGTGGGATCGGCGAAGGCCTCAAGCTTCTCGGCCTTGATTTCGCCGAGAAACTTCTTGGCTCCGGCGATGCCGGACTTGTCGACCGCCAGCGCCACCACCTGAAACTTGTCGGAGCCGAGCGCCGCCTGCAGCTTGTCGAGCGCCGGCATTTCCTCGCGGCAAGGCGCGCACCACGTCGCCCACACGTTCAGCAGCACCACCTTGCCGCGCAAGCTCGCGAGGCTCGTTTCGGCGCCGTTGCCATTAAGGAATTGGATATCCGGCAGCGGCTCGGGTTGCGGCTTGAAAACGAAAGTCGTCATCGCCCCGGTGGACAGGGGGTTGCCACTCTTAGGGCTTGGCGCCGGCGTTTCGGTCGTGGAGGCCGGCACCCCTTGATTGTCAGGGCGCCCCAACGTGACGTATACCGCCGCGAAGGCCGCCAGCGCCGAGAGTGCGGCAAGCCATGAATATCGTGCCATCGAGCGCTTCTGCATCCCAGTCGTCGGCTGATCGTTCATGTGCCTACTTTCGCCGAACACGTTTCGACCGGCCCCTGACGGAGCACCAACGCCGTGACGGACAAGCCTGCTAACAGCATGTGGGGTGGGCGCTTCTCAGCCTCGCCCGCAGAGATCATGGAGGAGATAAACGCCTCCATCGGCTTCGACAAGCGTCTGGCCCCGCAGGACATCCGCGCCTCGAAGGCGCATGCCGCCATGCTGGCTGACGCGGGTATCATCGATAAGGCCGACGCGCAGGCGATCATCAAGGGCCTCGATCAAATCGCCGCCGAGATCGAGAGCGGCAAGATGGCGTTCTCGCGCGCCCTCGAGGACGTTCACATGAACGTCGAAAGCCGGCTCAAGGATGTCATCGGCAAGCCGGCCGGGCGCCTGCACACAGCGCGCTCGCGCAACGACCAGGTGGCCACCGATTTCCGGCTGTACGTCCGCGAGCGCCTCGACGCGCTCGATGCGGCGCTGGCGGCGCTGCAACTGGCGTTCGCCCGCAAGGCGGAGGCACACGCGGCAACGGTCATGCCCGGCTTCACGCACTTGCAGCCGGCGCAGCCCGTCACCTTCGGCCATCACCTGCTCGCCTATGTCGAGATGCTGAGTCGCGACCGCGGCCGGCTCGCCGACGCGCGCACGCGGCTCAATGAATGCCCGCTCGGGTCGGCGGCACTAGCGGGCACTTCGTTCCCCATCGACCGGCACGCGACGGCCAAGGCGCTCGGCTTCGATAAGCCGACCGACAACTCCCTCGACGGCGTCTCCGACCGCGACTTCGTACTGGAGACGCTGGCGGCGGCATCGATCTGCGCCGTGCACCTATCGCGCTTCGCCGAGGAAGTGGTGCTGTGGTCGACCCCGCAGTTCGGCTTCATCAAGCTGTCCGACAAGTTCACGACCGGCTCATCGATCATGCCGCAGAAGCGCAACCCTGACGCCGCCGAGCTGACGCGCGCCAAGGTCGGCCGCATCGCCGGGGCCTTCCAGAGCCTGCTCATCGTCATGAAGGGGCTGCCGCTCGCGTATTCGAAGGACATGCAGGAAGACAAGGAGGTCGCCTTCGACGCCCTCGACAGCCTCGCGCTCGCTATCGCCGCTACGACCGGCATGGTCGACGACATGCAGCCGCAGGAAAAGGTGCTATTGGCGGCGGCCGCCGGCGGCTATTCGACGGCGACCGATCTCGCGGACTGGCTGGTGCGGGTGCTGAAAATGCCGTTCCGCGACGCCCACCACGTCACCGGCCGCATCGTTGCCGCCGCCGAGGCCGAGAATCTACCCTTGGATAAGTTGCCGCTGGCGGCCATGCAGGGCATCGAGCCGCGCATAACGGGCGATGTTTTCTCGGTTTTGAGCCCCGAGAACTCGGTCGCTAGCAGGGTCAGCCATGGGGGAACTGCGCCACAGAACGTGCTGAAAATGGCGCAAGCCTGGCGGAAGCGGTTGGAAAAGACCCCTGCCAGGGGCTAGAACTGCCAAGTACGGCCGGGCGCCCCAGTTCCGCCTCAGCGGTGGAGTGCCTTGCCATTTCGGCTATTTAGCCAGTGGGGTCGGTCCGGGATATGCGCGTAACGTTGACACCGAAGGCGACGATTGCGGCGCTGGTGGCGGCCGGTCTGTGCCTCGGCCTCGGCGCTTGCGGCGTTCGAGGCTCCCTCGATCCCCCGCCGTCGGCGACGGCCTCCGGCACGGCCAGGTCGGCCGAAGCTTCCGGCACCCAGCCCGATTCGGCTGCTCCACCCAAGCCGCACGAGACGTTTGTTCTCGATCCGCTGCTGCGCTAAAGCGAATCGGGCGCTACAAAGCCCGCCATGCACCATTTCCATTACAAGGACGGCGTGCTGCACGCCGAGGATGTCTCGCTCGCGCGCCTCGCCGCCGAGGTGGGGACGCCCTTCTATTGTTATTCGACGGCGACGCTGCAGCGGCACTACCGCGTGCTGACGGAAGCCTTCGCCGGGCAGGACGCGCTCATCTGTTATGCCGTCAAAGCCAACTCGAACCAGGCGGTGCTGCGCACGCTCGCCAAGCTTGGTGCCGGCATGGATGTCGTGTCGGAGGGGGAGTTGCGCCGCGCGCTCGCCGCCGGCACGCCGGCAAGCAAGATCATCTTCGCCGGCGTCGGCAAGACGCGCGAGGAGATGGCCTACGCTTTGGAGCAGGGCATCCTCGGCTTCAACGTCGAGAGCGAGCCCGAGCTGCGCGCACTGAGCGAGGTGGCCGAGGGCCTGGGACACACCGCGCACGTAGCGTTGCGCGTCAATCCCGACGTCGACGCCAAGACGCATGCGAAGATCTCCACCGGCAAGGCGGAGAACAAGTTCGGCATTCCCTATGGCCAGGCGCGCCAGCTTTACGCCGAGGCCGGCAAGTTGCCCGGCATCGCCGTTAGCGGCATTCACATGCACATCGGCAGCCAGATCACCGATCTCGAGCCGTTTCGCAATGCCTTCCGGCTGATGCGGACACTGGCCGAGGAATTGATCGCCGACGGCCACAAGCTCGCCCACCTCGACATCGGCGGCGGCCTCGGCGTGCCGTATATGTCGGACGGCGAGATGGCACCGCCGCCGTCGGCCTATGCGCAGGTCGTCAAGGAGCAGCTCGGCGATCTCGGCCTAAAGATCGTCATGGAACCGGGGCGCGTCATCGTCGGCAACGCCGGTGTGCTCGTCACGCGCGTCATCTACGGCAAGGAGGGTGTCGACAAGACGTTCACCGTCGTCGATGCGGGGATGAACGATCTCATCCGTCCGACGCTCTATGAGGCGCAGCACGAGGTGTGGCCGGTGCAGGAAGCCAAGGCGTCGATGCCGCCGATCGTGCAGGACGTCGTCGGGCCGGTGTGCGAGACGGGCGACTATCTGGCGCTCGATCGCAACCTGCCGCCGCTGCTGGCAGACGACCTCATCGCGGTGATGACCGCGGGGGCCTACGGTGCGGTGATGTCGTCGAGCTACAACACGCGGCCCTTGGTTCCCGAGGTCTTGGTGAACGGCTCTGACTATGCCGTCGTGCGCCCGCGCGTCGGTACCGATGCTTTGATCGCCCTCGACCGCGTGCCCTCCTGGCTGAAGTGACAAGCGCGTCTTGAGGCGCCCCTTGTGGCGCTTGGGCAAACGTGGGCAAGCTACCCCACGGCTTATCCAGTCCCAGCCTTGGTGAGGCTGCGCATATGAACGACCAACAACCCTATCGCATGATCATTCGGCACTCGATCATCGGGCTCCCGCTGGGCGCGACGTACAAGCTTAGGTTCGACCAGATAGGCGACGTTTTCCCGCCGGGAATGGTCGGCAATGACATCCATCCACATTCGCTGGCCGATCTGCGCGCTTTCGCCGACGACGTGGGCTGCCGCGTGGAGAAGGACGACGAGCGGCACGTTTTCGTCTTCTGCAAGCGCGATTAGGCCACGCACACGCGGCCCTTGTTCCGCAAGCTAGCTGGAATGAGCCATACCCGGGCCTTGATGACGAATTTTTAATCCGGGTGCGCGGCCGCGCCGCTTTGCCCGCCGCAATGTTCCCGCTATCGTCCCGGGATGTCGGAGCCGAAGGCCGCTTCCCCACTCGACTCTAAGTTCGCGCGCAAGGTGCGCGTCGGCCGCTGGGCGCTGCTGTTCGAGCGCCTGTGGCCGCGCGTGTGGCTGCTGCTCGGCCTCGCCGGCGTATTCCTGCTCGTTTCGCTCGCCGGCCTGTGGCCGATGCTGTCGGACCCCGTTCATTTCCTGTTGCTGGGTGCCTTCGCGCTGGCCGGCGTCGCCGTCCTGCTGCATGCGGTACGCGTGCCGTTCCCTTCGCACGACGAAGGCGTTCGCCGCATCGAGCGGGTCTCTGGCGTGCCGCACCGGCCGGCCTCGTCCTACGAAGACACGATCACCGCCAATGCCGACGATCCGCGCACCGCTGCCCTCTGGCAGGCACACCGTTCGCGCCTTGCCGCGGCTCTGTCGCGACTGAAGGTCGGGCCGCCGCATCCGCGCACCGATCGCCAGGATCCGGTAGCGCTGCGCGGGCTGCTCATCCTCGGCGTTATCGCCCTGCTGGCCCTGGTCGGTGACAGCACCTCCGATCGCCTGCGCTCGGCCTTCCGTTTCAACTCGGCCATCGCCCTGTCGGAGGCGCGCCTCGACGCCTGGGTGACGCCGCCATCGTATACCGGCAAGCCGCCGCTGATGTTGGCCGACGGCGCGCGCGGGCCGGCATCGGAAGCCGCGCCGACGAAGCTGATCGAGGTGCCGGAGCGCAGCGTGCTCATTGTGCGCACCAGCGGGCAAGGGCTCGGCGCCCCCTCCCTCGACGTGTTCGCCGAGGGCTCCACCGAGCGCCAGCACGTCGAGGCCAAGAAGCCCGAGGCGGGCAAGTCCTCCGCCCCGAACAGCGACATTTCCGAAATCCGCTACGAGATGCGCTCCTCCGCCGAGATCCGCGTGCTCGCCGGCGGCTCGGAGCTGGCGCGCTGGTCGTTCTACGTGAAACCCGACAAGGCGCCGGTCGTTGCCATGACCAAGCCGGCGGAGCGCACGCGGCGCGGCTCGATGAAGCTCACCTACTCGGTGGAGGATGACTACGGCGTCCTCTCGGTCGGCGCCGACGTCAAGCGCGACCGCAGCGCCGACAAGCCGGTCGATCCGAAAAAGGCATGGGCGCTGCCCGAGGTCCTGAAAGGTCCGCGCCCGCCGCTGGAACGACCGCCGGAGATCACGCTGCGCCTGCCGCGCGCCTCGCAAAAGGAGGCGCAGACCTACATCGACTTCGGCCCGCATCCATACGCCGGGCGCGAGGTGATTCTGACGCTGGAAGCCAAGGATGTCGCCGGCAACGTCGGCCGTTCGAAGCCGATGAAGATGGTGCTGCCGCAACGTCAATTCGACAAGGTGCTCGCGCGCGCCGTTGTCGAGCAGCGGGCCAAGCTCCTCGACGATCCCCGCTACGCGCCGCTCGTCAAGCGGGCGCTGGAGGCCCTCATTATCGAGCCGGAAGGCTTCATCGACAGCACATCGATCTATCTCGGTTTCCGCACCGCATTGCGCGGGCTCGAGCGCGATACGACGCGCCAGGGCCTGAAGACCCTCACCGATGGTTTGTGGGAGCTGGCGCTGCGCATCGAGGACGGCGATCTCTCCGACGCGGAGAAGGCGCTGAAGGAGGCGCAGGACAAGCTGGCCGACGCGCTGGAGAAGGGTGCGCCCGACAGCGAGATCGACAATCTCATGCAGGAGCTGCGCGAGGCGCTGTCGAAATACGTCGAGCAGTTGACCAAGAACGCGCAGAACGAGGCGCCGCCTGAGGGGCTGGACCAGCAGAACCAGCAGCTCAGCCAGAAAGACCTCGACCAGATGATGAAAAATCTGGACGACATGATGAAGTCCGGCTCGCGCGATCAGGCGCAGCAGATGCTGAGCCAGTTGCGCGACCTGCTGGAGAAGCTGCAGTCGGGCCAGGTCTCCAAGCAGGAAGCCGAGCGCGGGCAGAAGATGCAGAAGAAGCTCGACGAGCTCGGCGGGCTCGTCGGCCAGCAGCAGCGCCTCATGGACGAGACCTATCGCGAGAACCGCAAGCAGGCCCAGCCGGGCGGCACCATGCCGGGTGAAGGCGGACAGAAGCAGGCGCGCGGCAAGCAGGGCCAAGGCATGCAAGGCCAGGAGGGCCAGGCCGGCCAGGGGCAAAAAGGGCAGAGGGGCGAGCAAGGCGAGGGCGGTGAAGGCAACGAGGGCCAGCAAGGACAGGGCAAGCGTCCTCTCAGCGAGCAGCAGCAGGCGCTGAAGGAGGAGCTCGAGAAGCTGCGGCGCGAGCTGGACGAGCTTGGCGCCGGTCAGGACGAGCTCAACAAGGCGCGCGACGCCATGGAGAACGCCCAGAAGTCGCTCGAGGAAGGCGACAATGAATCTGCGCTCGGCGATCAGTCCGAAGCGCTCGACCAGATGCGCCAGGGCGCCCAGAAGATGTCCGAGGGCATGCAGCAGGGCGGCGCTTCGCGGGTCGGCGAGAACGGCGAGCAGCGCGACCCGCTCGGGCGTCCGCAGCGCTTCCAGGGCCCGGACGCCGGCAATTCCGTGAAAGTACCCGACGAGATCGACATGCAGCGCGCCCGCGAAATCCTCGAGGAGCTGCGCAAGCGCCTGGCGCAGCCGTCGCGTCCGACCATGGAGCTCGACTACTACGAGCGCCTGTTGCGCCGCTTCTGAGGCTGCGGAAATTCACCAAGACTAAGCATTGTTACGCCGCATCGTGAATTTGCCATGCTGGTCGCCGATGCGATGGGGATGGGGAAATCTCTCGTCCGTCTGTTCATCGTCGCACTGCTTCTTTGCCCATGGCAGCAAGCCATGGCTGTCGATCCGTGTGCCGAAGGCAAGCTGCGCCCTTCGGCCATCGTTGACGGCGAGATGCTGCGTCTCAAATGGTCGGGGACCGTCAACGAAAGGATGGGACCGGCGATCGCTGCCGAGTTCGAGGCCCATAGGCACCGCGCCAAATCGGTCGAGCTTTCGCTGCAATCGTGCGGAGGGCGCATCGACTACATGGCCGCGGTGATCGGCGTCCTGCACCATATCAAGGCGACCCACAAGCTGATGACAGTGGTCGAGCGCGGCGCCACGTGCGCTTCCGCCTGCATCCCCATATTCCTCGCCAGCGACAGGCGCACCGCCGCCTTGAGCAGCCTGTGGTTTTTCCATCGCTCATGGCGCCATCAACTTGTGGGCGGCGTTGACGGGGTCATAACGGCCGTGCCCGGCCGCAGCTCTCTGCAGCGCTTTCTCGAGCAATACTACGCGTCGGCGGGTGTTTCGCGCAGCTGGCTCGTGGAGCTCAAGAACATAATCGAGAAGAATGCGGGCTATTGGCAGACCGGAAAAGACCTTTGGGAAGCCAAGAGCGGCATTGTCACCGAGCCGCTCGGCGATATTCAGCCGCCTGATACCAAGCCGATTTACCTCGCGCCGGCGCCTGCATGTGCCGCCATGTGCCGAGGTTGAAAGCCGCCGACGAGTGCGAGGCTCAATTTGCCGGCGAGGCGATGCGCACGGCGAGGCCGCTAACGATCTGATGCGCGGCAAGCTCCGTTGAGATATGCCCGCCCGGCGGCGGCTCGCCGGCAAACCAGCGCTTCGCCTGCCGCCAGATGTCGAGGGGGAGCCAACTTCCTTCGAGTTCGGACAGCGGCGCTTCATAGTGCGCGTAGGTGAACTTGTACTCGACGAAGAAGGACACCCGCGGCAGGCGGATCTCGACGCCGAGCAGCGCCTGCGTGGCGGGTCCGGCGTAGTTGTACTCGTACGTGCGCGGCCGGCTGCCGTTTGTGAGTTGGAATTCGGTGTGCGGTAGCGAGGCACCGACGCCGGCACCGGCATACGGGCTGACGCGAGCGCCGATGCCAGGAAGGCGGATGAGCCCATTTAACAGCAGCATGTTGTGGCCGTGCGAGAACTCGAGCTTGTTGGCGATTTCGGCGATGCGCGCACGCGGCGGCAGCGGTTGGCCATCTATGGTGCCGGAGAAACCGACCTCTTCCTCTTGCGGGGCGATCGCCTTGGAATGGATGAAGTCGACCATGCCGCCGGTCCTGCCGCCCGCGAACCAGCGCTGCACGCGCGCGCCGTAGTAGATCGGACTCTTGAACGGGTCCGTGTACCAGTTGATCGGGTCGATGGTGAAGTCGACGGCGCCCGGCTGCACCACGCGCGCGCTGCTCGGGTAGTTGTACGGAGCGCCGGTGTAGGCGCCGATGACCGTCTCGCGTCCTGGCGCCAGCCTGCTGGGATCGTCCGAGCCGTGGCGCTGGGCGAGCGCCGGCTCGTTGTCGACGCGCGCCTGCTCGAGCAGCCCCGCGGCGGTCGACACAGCGATCATCAGGGCAGCAGCGAGGGTGGCGACGATGTCGAATATGCGTCGCTCACCGGCGCGATCGGCGCCGGCGGTCCAGCCCAACGTGAGCAATGCTGTCATCAGCGCACGTCCCCCAATGTCTTCTGTGCCCTTGCCGCAGCCCGCGGAGCCCGGCGGCGCAGATTAGGCGAGGGCGAGTGCGCGCGCCAATTCATCGCGCGCACGACCCCGTGTGCCCCGTTGCCGCGCCCCGGGTGACTTGCCTCAGGAGGGGCTTCGTGCCGCCGAGAGCCGTTCCAACATGCGATACACGGCTATGATCTGTGGGGCGTCGCGCGTCAGGTAATTTGCGCCCGTGTATCCCCACCAATCCCAGCAGCCTTGCGGATTGAGCGGCGTGGTGGCCGTTTGCGGAAACAGTACGATCAGCTTGTTGGTGTCGGCCCAACGCGCATAACCCGAATCCCGCGCGAATGCGTCGCCGACGAACGTACGGTTCTGGCCGCAGCCGTGAAAGGCGATGTGCACGCGGCAGCCGGCGTCCGCCTCGCATGCTTCCGGCACATACACGATGCCGTCGTCGCTCAACCCGTGGTTGGAGAGATCTTCGGTGAAGCTTTCCTGGTCGAAGACCTTGAAACGGCCCGTCGTTTGCTTGCTCGGCTCGTTGAGCGGGCCATAAATCTGCTTCAACAAGGCGCCGGCCTGATCGTAGTCGCAGTCGACGATATACGGCTTGCCGGTGTGGTCGCACTCGGGGCCGCGCTCGTCGGTGACAAAGGCGTGCCCGGCCGCAACGTTGTCGACATAGAGGATCTGCGCCGCCGGTACGCCCAGATCCTCATAGAAGCGTCGCGCCGCGGCGACGATCGGACGAACGACGGTGTGGTCGTTCGTGCCGGTGAAGAGATAGATGCGGTCCGTCTTCACGTCCTCAATCGGGTCGATGCGGTCGTGCTCGGCCAGCCGCTCGGCGCGCTGAGCAAGTTGTGCCGGATCGGGCACGCCGAAAGCCTGCAGCGCATTTTGCATGCACCCGTTGACCGCCTTGGTCAGGTTGAGCAGGGCGGTGCCCGGGCCGGGGATGACATCGGCAAAGAGACTTTCCGAGCAGCCATATGGGCCGCCGGCGACGATGCCGGCGCCGACCACGTCCTTGGAGTGCGCCATCTCGAACTGGCCCGCCATGTAGGCGCCGGACGAGATGCCGGAAACGGAGGTCGCGTCGCGCTTGGCCTCGAAGGCAGGCAGGTTGGCGGCCCGCTGGTCGCTGCAGCCGCCAACGATCGTCGCGAGCGCCAGTAAAACAGCCGAGATCAGGCGTCGTGTCATCGCGCTCGTGCCACCGCTGCGGACCAAGATAGTGGAGCCTATCGCTTCCGGGCGTCGGCCGCCATGGCCGCAAGCTCGTTCGCGTCCTTGAGACGGACCGTGACGCGGTCGACGCGGCCCTTTGCATCAACCACGGAAAGCTTCACGAAGCCGCTTCCGTCCGGCTGCCAGACGACCTCGCGGGCCCGCGGGTCGGAATTTATCGGTGCGCCGTTGACCAGCCAGGTCAAAGGCAGGACGCCGCCACTGGCCTTCAGCAGCACAGGACCGTGGTCTTCAGTCTCCACCTCGGCGCGATCCGGTGGGAAGGCGATCAGCACGCGGGGTTCGAGGAAGGGGCCTTGGGCTGTCTCGACCCCACCTTCGCGGAAACGCTTCAGCGGCGGCGGCAGCTCCGAGCCGGTGACGCGCAGGGCGCCCGGCGGCGGGCCCGCGAGCGCGGTCCGGTGGTCGCCAAGGCGGGCGAAGGCATCGAACAGGATGGGCGCGGCGGCGAGGCGTCCGACGAGCCCGGGCGTTGACGCGCCGTCGGGGCGACCCACCCAGACGGCGACGGTGTATTTGCCGTCGTAACCGATGGCCCAGGCATCGCGATAGCCGTAAGACGTCCCGGTCTTGTAGGCGAAGCGTCCGGCCTTGGCGTTCAGCGGCGGCGGCGCGTCCTTCAGGATGTCGGTGACATACCAGGAGGCCAGCGGCGACAGCAGCCGGTTGCGCGAGGGTTGTTTCCCGTGAAGCAATGCCTTTGCCGCCTCTGCCACATCGGCACGCCGATGCACGAGCGGCACGACATCGCCGCCGCGCGCTAGACCGGCATAGAGGGTTGCGACGTCATGCAGGGTCAGGCCGACGCCGCCGAGCGCCATGGCCAGCGTGGGCAGGCTCTTGTCGGGGAACGCCGGCTCGACGCCGACTTTGCGGAAACGGCCGGCGAGCTTGCCGGGTCCGACCGACGCCAGCACCTTCACGGCCGGAATGTTGAGCGATTGGGCCAACGCGTCGCGGATGGTGACCGTGCCGTGGAAGTCCTCGTCGAAGTTCTTCGGCGCGTAGCTGCCGTAGCGAACGGCCCGGTCCTCGATCAAAGTCTCGGGGTGCGCCAGGCCCGCCTCGAAGGCGAGGCCGTAGATGAAGGGCTTGAGCGTCGACCCGGGCGAGCGCATGGCGTTGGCCATGTCGATGGCGCCGGCGCGAGCGTCGTCGAGATAGCCCGCCGATCCGACGTGCGCGATAACCTCGCCGGTGGTGTGGTCGACGGCGAGGATGGCCGCCGACAACTTCTGACCCAGCAACTTGGTCTGCTCTTCGGCAAGTCCCTCGAGCGCCTTCTGCACCGTGCGGTCAATGGTAAGGCGATGGATTTGCAGCTTCGGGTCGGCCGCTACCTCGGATTCCGCCAGGTGCGGCGCCAGCTTCGGAAATGCACGGCGGCCGATGGGAACCGGCTCGTGCGCGGCGCGATCGGCTTCCGCCGCCGTGATCACGCCTTCCTCCCTTGCCCGCTGCAGCACGCGGTCGCGCGCGATACGCGCCGCGCGTGGATTGCGGTCGGGGCGGCGCCACTCGGGCGACTGCGGCAGCGCGACGAGCAGGGCCGCCTCGCCGACCGACAGCCGGCGCGGCTCCTTGCCGAAATAGGCGAGCGATGCCGCACGCACGCCCTCGATGTTGCCGCCGAACGGCGCCAGCCGCAGGTACAGCGAGAGGATCTGCGGCTTGGTCAAATGGTGCTCAAGCCGCAAGGCGCCGACGATCTGGCGCAACTTGGCGCTGCCGGAGCGCTCGTAGCGGCCCTCGATGAGTCGGGCTACCTGCATGGTCAGCGTGGAGGCGCCGGACACGATGCGTCGGTTTTCGACGAGCTGGACGGCGGCGCGAGCGAGCGAGCGCATGTCGACGCCGCCGTGATCGTAGAAGCGGTTGTCCTCGAAGGCCATGAGCATGGCGAGATAGCGCTGGTCGACGTCGGCGGCTTCGACGGGAAGGCGCCAGCGACCGTCCGGCGTCGTGAAGGCGCGCAGCAGCCGGTCGCGCCGGTCGAGGACGGTCGTCGAGACTTTCTGCGTCGCCGCAAGATCGGGCGGCCCCATCCGGTCGATGGCGACATAGGCGCCGGTAGCGAGAACGGCAATTGTGCCGGCAACGTAGCCGGCACCCATCGCCGCATGCCGCAGGATGCGGCTTGACTGAGAACGCAACGCGGCCGCCGCCGGCGGAGAGCTGTGTGACTCCCCGCCTTTGGATGCTCGCCGCCAGGAGACGGTGAGCAGTTTTCGAGCCGCGTCGCGCATCACTTGCTTCACTCGTGTCACTTGTCGGTCGTGACGGTCAGCTTTCCGGCTGCCGAGCGCGCGTAGCGCTCGGGCCGATACATGTCCTCGACGGTTGCCGCCGGATGGATGAACGCACCCGGGGTCACGGCGCGGACCATGTAGGCGACCGTCGCCGACGTGGCCGGGCCCTTGGTTACGGCCTGGCCGTCCGGTGTCGATTCCGCCTCAGGCGCCGCCTGCTCGGTGGTGCCGGTGGAGAAGTTGAAGGCGGCGACGAAGCGGTCGTCGCGGAACTCGCTGTGCTCCGGCTGCACAGTGGTCTTCAGCCAGTCGAGTGCCTTGACGTCGCCGCTGTCGACGATGCGCGGGTTGTCGATCTCGAAGCCGGCCGGCAGCCGGTCGACAAGCAGAACGCGCCCGCCGGGGTCCTTCGATTCGATCTTCACGACCGCGACGAGGCGCTCGTTCTGCTTGATCTCAGAGGCGCCGCCGGTGGCGCTCTTCAGGTCAACCGGCTCACCGTCGAGCGTGTAGTAGGTGCGCTCGATGGTGAAGCCCTTCGACACCGGCGGCTCGGTCGTCAGCGACGAGCCGATGACGCTGACCACCGCGTCGACCGGCGCTGAGCCGTCGTTGGCGACGGTGAGCGGCGCCTTGAGGATCTCCTCCGCCGACATCGCCCGGTTGACGGCGCCGACGACCGGCGCGCCATTGACGATCAGCTTCAGGTCGCGGCCTTCCTCGGCCATGGCGTTGGCGGCCAGCAGCATCCACGCCTGCTCCTGCGTAGACGTATAGGTGCGGCCGACATAGGCCTTGGCTATGACGTTGATCAGCTTCGGCGCTTCGACGTTGGTCACGTGTGTCTCCGAGGCCAGCGTCAACAGCGCAGCGCTGTCGCGCAGGTCGGAGCCGTAGTCACCGCGATAGCCGAAGGCACCTGTCGGCTCCGGTACATCGAGGCTGTCCAGCGCCGAGGCGAACGCCGTCTCGGCGCGCGGCTTGTCGCCCATCATGGCCAGCGCCGCACCGATCTGGGCCTTGGCGAGCGGCGTCGTGAAGCGGTCAAGACGCGTGTCGGCGTAGTAGCGAAGGTCGCCGATCGGCGCGCGGCCATTGCGGGCGAGCACGTAGAGCGCATAGGCCCGGTCCTCGCCGCCCTGCTTGAAGTCCTCGGCATAGGCAATGAAGTTCTGCAGACGGTCGAGCGCCTGGGTGAAGCCTTGCGGGTTGACCGCAAAGCCCTGCTCCTTGGCGCGCGTCAGGAAGTCGGTCACGTAGCCGGTCAGCCACAAGTCGGTAGTGACCGGCCCCCACACGCCGAAGGCGCCGCTGGAGTCCTGCATTTCGAAGACGCGGTCGACGGCCTTCTGCACGCGTTCCTTCAGCTCCTTGTCCGGCGCAATGCCGAGTTGGGCGGCAACCGCATTGGCATAGACCAGGGGCAGCGCGCGGCTGACCGTCTGCTCGGCGCAGCCGTAGGGATAGCGGTCGAGCGAGGTCAGCAGCGAGGGTATGTCGAGCGTTGCCGTCGGGCCGACGCTGATCGACACGCGGGTGCGCGGCGCGATCATGTCGCGCACCAAGTCGGGGCTGAGCTGGATGTTGCCACCCGCCTTGAGCGACGCCACGGTCGTGCGCTTGATGTCGCCGGCCGGCGGTTTCACGTCGAACGTCAGGTGACGCTTGACGTCGATGCCGTCGGGGCCGGTGACGCGGATGTCGTAGTCGACAAGGCCGACGCTTTCCGGCTTCACCGGGATGTGCTCGGAGCGGCGCTCGCCGGCTTTCAGGTCGAGGCTGGCTGTGTGCACGGCCTTATCGCCGTTGACGAGCTCGACCTTGTAGGCGGCTTGCGGGCCCTCGACGTTGTGCACGGCGATGTCGAGGCGCGCCTCGTCGCCGAGCGTCAGGAAGCGCGGCCCGGAGGCCGTGAGGGCGACCGCGTCGCGCACGATCACGTCCTGCTGGCCATGTCCGAGCTTGTCGGCGCTCCAGGCGACCGCCATGACACGCACCGTGCCGTTGAAGTCGGGGACATCGAAGTCGACGCTGGCGGTGCCGTCGGGGCCAACGGTGACGATGCCCGAGAACAAGGCCACCGTCTCTTCGACCGGCGGGCTGCCTTGAAGGCCGGCGTCGGCGCCGCCGTCACCACCCGAGCGCAGGGTGCCGCGCTCGGCGCGCATGCCGTCGATGAGCCGCCCGTAGAAGTCGCGGATTTCCAGCCCCATGCGCCGCTGGGCGTAGAACCAGTTTTCCGGTGCAGGGGTTTGGAAGCGGGTCAGATTGAGGATGCCGAGGTCGACGGCGGCGAGCGTGACGCGCGCCTCCTCGCCGGCTTTCAATCCGCCGAGCTTCACGGGCACGTTGAGCGTCGAACCGGACTTGATTTTCTCCGGGGCGCCGAGTTCGACACTGAGCGTGTTGGCAGCCTGGTCGAGGCCCAGCCACTGCACGCCGATGGCGCGGCTCGGCATGCGCTTCAGGCTTTCGTCGAGGGGACGATAGAGCATGGCCGTGACATAGGCGCCGGCGCCCCAGCCGTCGCCGACCGTCACGTCGGCCTCGCCGCCGCCGTTGGGGACAGCGATCTCCTGCGTGGAGAGCAGCCCGTTCGAGAGAACCGAGATCAGCGCCTTGCCGCCGACCTTGGTCGCTATGCGCAGCTTGGCCGTATCGCCCGGCTTGTAGCTGGCGCGGTCGAGGGCGACGTCGAGGATCTCCGGGCTTTCGGCTTCGCTGGCCGCTGTGTACCAACCCGCATTGAAGGCGGTGCTGGCCGACGGGCCGCTCGGGTCGGCGGACGTGATCTCGAGCTTGTAGCGGCCGTAGTCGACGTTCGCTTCGATCTTCGGCAGCGCGCCGTCGGTGGTCGCATTCAGCGTGCCGTCGGAGATCTTGCGCGTGAGAGTGACAGCCTCGTAGTTCCACTGGCCGTCGCGACGGTACCACTGCCAATTGGTGTCGAGCCGGTTGAGTACCCAGCCGAGCCCGTCGGAGGCGACGCGCTTGCCCTCGCTGTCGAGCACGACCACCTCGAACGAGGCGGTCTGCTTCTCGTCGAGGTCGGTGCCCTTGAACAGCGGCTTGATGCCGATGCGCGGCTGCTTCAAGTCGACGGGAACGGTGATGGTGCGCTCGATGGTGCGGCCACCCGACTCGCGCAGGCGCAGGATGACGCTGGCTTCGAGCGGCTTGGCCGTTTGCGTGACGGGCGGCAGGGTAATGGCAACCTGGGCGACGCCGTTGGCGTCGGTGGTCGTCGCTGCATCGAGCGGCTTGCGCACCGGCTCGATGGTTTCCTCGGCCTGGCCGAACTGGAAGCCCGGATAGCCCTCGACGTCCTTCTTCGACGGCTTGACGAGGATGTCACCTTCGATTGTGAGGTCGGCCGCAGGCGGGCCATACAGATAGCGGCCGGTGGCCTTGATGGTCTGCGTCGCTTGCGGAGACAGCGCAGCCGCCGGCGCCTCGAGCTTGAGGTCCAGCCGCTCGGGCACGAAGTCCTCGACCAGGAACGAGACCTGCGTGATCGGGTCCTTCTGCGGGTCGGTGTGCAGCTTGGCGCGCCACGTGCCGGTCTGCGAGGAAGCGGCGAGAGGCAGCGTGATGTCGCGCCCGCCGAGGCCACGGTCCTTCAGCGTATAGCGCGAGTGCTCGACGCCGTCGGGACGCGTCACGATGAGGGTGACGGGCAGCGTCGCCGCCTTGCCCGCCGCGTCGCGCAAGAGGGCGGCGATGTGCACGTCCTCGCCCGGGCGGTACACGCCGCGCTCGGTATAGACGAAGCCGTCGAGCGGCCCGGGCGTTTCGCGGCCCTTGACGCCGCGGTCGGTCAGATCGAAGGCGCCCGACGTGAGGTCGAGGAAGGCGTATTCGCCGCTGGCGCTTTCCGCCATCAGCAGTGCCGGCTGCAGGCCGCCTTCGCCGCGCGCCAGGCCGGCGTCGAACTTGGCGTAGCCGCGAGCGTCGGTCTTGGCGGTGCCGAGCACCTCGTTGTTGCGGGCGATCAGCTTCACGTTGACGTCGGCGGATGGGCTGGTCTCGGCCAGCGAGCGCACGAAGGCGTGCACGCCGTCATCGCCGGAGAATGCGGTGACGCCGAGGTCGGAAACGATGAACCATTGCGTCGCCTCGGTATTGTAGTCCTCACGCGACTTCTGCGATGGCTTGGCAACCATGACGTAGACGCCGGGCTTCAGCGTGCCGACTGCGTCTGTGACGGGGAGCGCCGTGGTGATTTCCTCGTTCAGCTTCTGCGGCACGTCCATCGAGCCGGTGAAGATCTTCTCGCCGGAGCGCGACTTGATCTGCTCCAGTTCGTAGCTCTGTAGCTGGCGTTGGAAATCGCCGCTCTCGAGCGCGCCGACGAGGTTGCGGTCGCCGATGCGGTAGACCTCGACCTCGACCTTGGCGGTGTTGATCGAAACCAGCGGGATGCCCTGCTGGCCACGGCTCGGCAGCACGTAGGACTTGCCGGAGAAGCGCACGAACGGCTTGCGGTCGGGCACGTAGACGGCGATTTCGATGCTCTTCGTCAGATCCTCTTCCACTGCGGAAGGCAGGCCGGCGCGGATCTGCACCTGGTAACGCTGACCGTGGCTGAGGCCGTCGATGCACAACTGCTCGTTCTCCGCCGATACGCTCTGCGGATCCTTGCCGTCGACCGAAACGAACTTGGCGAAGTCGACCTGACCGCGCGCCAGCGCTTCCGAGAATTGCAGGCACAGGCGCGGAGCGGCCATTTCCGCCTCGGCCTTGTAGTCGGTCATGCGGAAGCCGTGCTCGGAGCGGAGCTTGTCGTACGTTTCACGCACGGCACCGTTGTCAGCGAGCGCGAGGCTGGTCTTCAAGGCGTCGATGGCCGGCCGCCAGTAGGAGCGCCGCTGCAACGCGTCGGCGAGCACGGCGAGGGCGCGAGCCTTCTGCGGGTCGCCCTGGGCGCGCTCGTAACCGAAATAAGCGGCGCCGGAGGCGTTCACCGGCAGGTCGTAGCGTTCGCTGTCCTTGTTGGGGTCGGGCGCGATGGCGAGAAGCGCGCGGGCGAGACCAATCCAGGCGTCGGCGTCATGGCCGTCGGCGACGACGGCCCCCGCAAAGCTGCGGGAAGCTGCACGCGGATCGGTCCGCAGCATGCGGTCGCCTTCACGGCGCAACTCTGCAACGCCGCGCTTCGAATCCTTCCAGTTCGATTTGAGGTACGCCTCATAACGTCCGCCGTCTTCCTTGACGCCCTGATGGGCGAAGGGATGGACGGCTTGAGATTGCTGCGCCATCGCGGGCGCCAGCGGAAGCAGAAGAGTGAGGGCAAGGAAGAGGCGCGCGAGCAAAGGCATGGTGGCCACCCTGAAGGTCTGAGCCGAAACGATCCAAATGCATTATCTGCAATGGAAATGTTCCGGTGAAGGCGATCAGGGCCCAATGTGCATGCGACGGCGATAAGCGCCGAGTTATCGCCCGTTTCCGCCCGTTGCGCCCACTTGCATGCGCGCCGCTAATGCAAACAGGGCCGGCGCTCTCGCACCGGCCCTTGGGCAATTCCGGGTAGTGTGAAATCTCGGCGGAACTTACTGGCGGCGCAGGCCGTCGGGGATGCCTTCAACGGAAGCCATTTCCGGCATCTGCGCCAGGGCCGCAGTGATGGCCGGCATCGCAAATACGGGGACGGTGGCCCTCCACAGGCTCTCGAATGATCTTACGGCGTGAGCGCCGGTCTGGGCGCAGTCGGCGGCGAAACGCTCGAGGGCGTCGCGCTTGCCGGGGTCGCGCCGCATGCAGTCGCCGACCCAGGTGCACGTGGTCGTCAACGTCAATTGCTCATGGGCGGCAAGGAGGCGCGGGTCGCGGGCGAGGCGGCATTCGCTCGGCACCGAGAAAGGCGCCATCAAATGTGCCGGGTTGGAGGAATCGACCTCGCTGAAGATGGCGCGCACGCGGATGCCGAGGGTCGAAAGGCGTGCCGCGTGCGAACGCAGGGCCTGCGCGACCGGGCTGTCGGGCGAGCGGGCGATCAGCAGATAGCAGCCGCCGGCAGCGTGAATTCCGTGCATGGAGCGCGTGTCGAGATCATTGCCGATGAAGGCGCTCAGCTTCGAAACTTTCTCGGCAACGGACAGGCCATGGAGCAGTGAAGGCGTTTCAAGTGACATGACCGTAGTCCCCCTTGTTGGCCCGTGACCGAAACGCGAAACAAGTCAATCTCGGGTGTGTTGCTGTTGCCGGCTATTAAGCTGACATTTCGGTTAAGCAAGTGTTGCGGAACGCCCCGCCACGGGCACTTCTTGCATGCTCCGACAACGGCTTATTCCACCATCCTGCGCAGCACGCGTGGCGGCTCGAAGTCGGCGCCGTCGATTTCCTGTGGAAGCGATTCGTCATAAAGCGCGATCGCGGGTGCTTCTTCCGCCGCAATCGTCGGGATCTGCTCGGCAAGAGAGTGCTCGAGCTGCGGCCGCACGGGGGCTTCCGCCTCGATCCGGGGCGTGCTCCCGGTAAGCTTCATCAGGGCTGCGGGCAGCGAGGCTTCGCTGACCGGCACGTGAAAAGTTGCCGTCTCGCGTCGCAGCTCGACCCCGATGGTGGGGCGCAGGTCGCCGCTCTCGAGGCCCGGCTCGGAGCCGAGTGCCGCGGCGATGCGCTCGGCAAAGGATGACGCCGCGCGTGCGACGGGGGCCGGCGGCGCCGCAACGGCGGCCGAAGCTGGAAACGGCACGACCACCGCCGCTTCGTCTGCCGCCGGTTCGTTGCGCGCAGTATTGCTGTTGGCGTGGCCGGGCGTTTCGTCATCGAGGTCGCGATAGGTCGTCAGCTCGGCCTCGGCCAGACCAGCATAGTTGCCGAAGCGCTGGCGATAGGCCTTGTCGGCGGTTGCATCGGCGGTACGGGTCACGGGCTGACGTCGGCGCTCCTCGAAGGTCGGGCCCGAGGGCAAAGTATGGCGGCGCTCGGCAGGTTCGTGGGCAGCTCCGGGACGATGCTTGAAGATGTTGGGCCGCTTGCGCCGGCGCACGATCAAATCGCGATCGAGACCAGGCAGCTCGGCCCCATTCCGCTTCGCTGGCGTCTCGCTCGCCAGCGCGCGCTCGAACTCGGCGCGAACCTCCGAAACCTCCTCGATGGCGGGAGACACCTGCTGCTGGCGGCGGCGTTCCGCTTCGATGCGGCCGGCGGCGCCCATCACGGCGCCGAGGATCATCTCGGGCCAGGCGCCATTTTTGAACGCGTAGATGCGGAAGGCGGGGGCCTCCTCGCCCTTTCGATCGGACATGAACATGGCCATCAACGCGCGTCCGGCGCGAGGAATGGGCGCCACGTAGTTGTCGCGATAGCACTCGATGAACTTGCTGCCCTGGCGGCGCAGCTTGCGACGAGCGACCAAACCCGGGGCGATCTTCCACGGGCGTGTCAGGACCCCCTGGCCTTCAAGTGCGTAGCAGAGGTTGGCGAGCGCCTGCGCGTCGCGGCGCAGCTGCTCGCGCTGAGGATGACCGCGCGGCGCGTTGAGCGGCACGGCGACGTAGTAGGTGCCGCCAGATTCGAAGATCACCTCGCGGAATACGTCGAAGCTGCGCCGCATCTCCTCGTGGTTATGGATCTCGGAAAAGCGCGACAGGATGGGGAATACGGGGCCGCGTTCGGCGTCGATCATGCTCTGCCGCGTGGCGACGAAGCGGTTCATCGGGCGGCCGATAGAGACGAGCAGCAAGCAAAGGTCGACGAACACCGCGACGCCAAGCGGTATGTAGTCGCGCTTCGACAGACCGACCGCCTCATGGCTCAGCGCGTGCAGGGCAGCGGGGTTGTCGATGGACTGCACCGCCTTCTGCTGCAGTTGGCGCAGCTCGTCGGCGGATGGCGGCAGCTCGAACGACAACAGGCCGAAGAACGTCGCCGTGAGGCGGCGGAAGGCCTCGATGGTGGCTTCCGAGCCCTCGACGGCCGCGATCTCCGGCTTCTCCAGCGTCGGGAGCTGGTCGATGGCACGCACGACGCCGCGCAGGGCGACTTGCAACTGCGTATCCGGGCAGGTGATCGTTTTGCCGTTGCCAACGTCGATGGTGCTGCGCTCGGCACGGTCGGCGAGATCGGTGCGGATCTGGCGCAATTGCGGATCGGTGCGGAAGGCGTTGAAGCCGGTCACCGTCAAGTCGAGGCGGCGGCCGAGCGAGCGCATGAACTCGTTGCGGGTACCGCTTGCCGCATCGATGGTGGAGACGTCGTTGGAAACGATCTTGGCGAGCTGGGCGTCGAGCGCGCCCATGTCGCCCTTGATGGCGGTGACGCGGCCTTTGACGAATTCGGACGCGAAGGTGAAGCGCGCAGCGTCCTCATCGCGCATTTTGCGGCGCGGGCCGTCGCCCGGCGAGCTGTTCGGGCAGGAGGTGCCTTTGTCGCGTTCGATGGCTGCCTTGTCGGTCGACATGGTCGATAACTGCACCAGTGTCGCCTGCAACTGCTCGAGCCGCGTCGAGGCGGCGTACAGCGAGGATTGCACCTGGCCCACGGCGCTTTCCGCCGAGCGGGCGGCTTCCGAGCGGCTCTCCAGCACCTTCCAGTAGAAGCCGAATCCAAAGCCGATGGAGATGATCGACAAGAAGACGTAGCCGAACACGTACGACAGGCGCGTGAACCAATCGACCGGCGAAAACATCTGATCGAGCAGCCAGACGACCATCGTCATCAGCATGGCCACGGAAAAGCCGATGATCAGCTTATGGACCAGCGGCAGCGAGCCCATGTTGGACTCGATCAGCTCCAGCATGCCGACGTAGGTCGCCACCCAGGACAGGCCGGCGAGCCCGACGATGAGAAACAGCTTCTTGTAATCGCGCTTGGGAGCTTCCGGCTCGCTCCAATCGGCGGAATCCTCGGAGCTATGACCGAAGCCGCCGGTGGTGGATCTCGTGCGCGACCAAGGCGCGCCCGTCCTTAACGACATGGGTGACCTGCTCAACCGATTGCGCACGGATGGTCGTCGACCCGCGATGCCGAAGCTGCGCGGGACCGTCCACCACCGAATGCGCGAAACGCCTCTTTCGCTGTTCAGTGTCTTCCGTCGTGCCGGTAAGTGATCCGTCGCCTTGGTAGGCGGGGTTTTTGTCGCCAGTACGGCGCAGCGGTGGCGGAACACTGCTGGTTGATGCAGGCAAGCGCGCGCATCGATTGTCTCGAGCGTCGTGCGGGAGAGCGCAAAGCTCCTGTGCGACGTCGAACGGCCGTTTACGCCGCTGGCTCTTCGCCTCTGCCGATCACGCCGAAATCTCCCGACCGCATCGAGCGATCGGTGTCGGCTCCGGCCACCGCCGAAAGGCCGCGTCGCAGAAGCTCACGTATGGCTGCTGCACGGCTCGGCATGCGGCGCTTGAACCGCCAATCGTCGATGGCGGCGAGTTCGTCGTCGTCGAGCATGATTTGGAGGCGCGTTTCGCGAGACAAGCCGTTCATGGCGGGGCCCTCATCTCCTAGTCGTTGGCCCCATCAAATTAGGTTATACCAGCGAATGTGTCAACTAGGGTACTTACTCATTCTGTGTAGCTGAGGTAGGAACCATATTTGTAAGTCACTGCAACTCAACGGGTTTAGCCCGCCCTTTGCGGATTTCAGCCGCCTTTCTTAAGCGTTAATGTCGGGGAAATCGTCGCTGGAGTTCGCCGATGAGCCCATCTCGCCCAGAAACGTTCGAACCGGAAATGCTGGCCCTTCTAGGGGCCGTTTACGACGACGCCTGGCGAACGGTTGCAGCCGGCTATGTGTACGCCGATGCGGAAACGCTGGCCGAAGCCCGGGCCGAGTTGGCCGCCATCATGTTGCGACTGGCTGAGCGCCAGCTTGCTTCGGACCAACTCAAGGATCAGGCGATACGCCAGTTCCGGCAGGCGATGGGAATGCCGGTGACGCAGCACCCGACACCCACTGAACTCGCGCCGGCCGAAGCCACGCCGTCAGGCGTCAGCGTCCCGGCGAATTGACGGTCAGCTTGGCTTGCTTCTTTGCGGCGGAGGCTGACACCGGCGTTCTTGCCTTGGCGGGAGTCGGCGCGCGCTTGCGGCCGGTCGCTTCCGCTTCCAGATCGGACAGCAACGCATCGAGAAGCGGCACGGCGACCTGGGCCGCGTGCAGATTGCGCGCCCAAGGCTGGCGCGCCGAGCCGGTACCGACGACGACGACATAGGAATAGGCGGCGCCGTTGGCGAACTGCAGCCCTCCGGCGATCCATGCATCGACCGTGGCGTCGACATCCTCCGTCACCTGCGTGCCGGTCTTGGCAAAGTGCAACCTGACACTCCGGTGGCGGGCAGCGCACCACCCGCTGAGATCCTTCAGCGTCCCGGCGGGCTTGCCGCCGACCTCGTAGCACAGCGGCGCCTGCAGCACTGAACGGATGAAGCCGCGGCCGCCGGTGCGGATGATCTTGTTGGGGGTGATCGTGCCGGTCAGGTCGGCGCCGGGATTGTCGACGTCGGTGAAGTCGTAGCGCTTGATCAGCGTCGGCGCCTGCAGCGGCACCGATCCGCGGCCGGTCAGGCTCGCCAGCACGACACCAGCAAGGTGATGCACCCGCCGCGGCGCTCCCGCGACTTGGCCCAGCACGATGGCCGTCGAGGGCGGCGTGCCACTGCCGTCGGCATTGGTCGGCGGCATGTTGAAGCCGAGTTCGGCGATGAGCTTTTGCAGGCGCGCCTGACCGACGCGGGCCGTGCGGCTCATCAACGGATCGTTGAGCGAGCAGGCAAAAGCGACCAGGGCGCTGCGGCCGTGGCGCTGGTCGCCTCTGGCGCAAGTCTCGAGTCCTTGGGCAGGCGCCTTGGCGTCGACGTAGAGCGACTGCGGCGTGTCGCGCAGCGTGTTGGCGATGGCTATTGCGGCGATGATCTTGCCTGTGGAGGCCACCATGCGGCTCTCGCGGCCGCGGTCGTAATGCCCGGTGGCCGTCTCGCGCGCGAACGGCGAGCTGAAATAAGACGCGTTCTCCCCCTGCTCGAAGTAGCGCACGATCTCGCCGTTGGCGTTAGCCGCGGCGATGATCACGCCTGGACTATGCCGGTCGTCGGCGATCTTCGCCGGATCGAGAGTGTAACCCGCGTCGATCTTGTCGCCATATTTGGCGTCGATCTCGGCGAGGCGCTGGCGCGCGGTTTGTCCGAAGGCAAGATTGCTCACCGCGTCGAATGTCGTCGTGATGCCGCGCACGTGGTCGCGCCAGGCAAAGCCGTAGCGCTGCTTCATCTCCTCGCGGATGCCGTAGCGCGCCGCCGGCATCAGCGCGTTGGCGCGGATCACCGGGTTGGCCTGCGCCGGAAGGGCGAGCCCGGGGACATACTTGTCGAGCGCTTCCTGGAGCTTCGGCTTGATCTTAGGATCCGGCGGTCCCGCCGCCATGGCGATGAGGTCGAACACCACCTGCTTCTGCTGCGCCTCTTCGGGAATGAGCTTCTCGGCACAGGTGCGTGCGCGCACTTCCGTCAGGTAGCGCCAGCGGTCGAGGCGCACGGCATTCAGCCGCTCGCTGCCCTCCATGAGGATGATGGGGCGGTTGACGGCCGAGGCGAGGACGAACTGCTCCGCGATCGACAAGTCCGCCGTCTCCTTGCCGAAGACGATGCGGCTGGCGAGCTCGATGCCGTGCAGCGGCGATCCGCCGGTGCGCTGGGCGAGCCACAAATGGTTGGCTGCCCATTGCTTCAGGGCGGTGTTGTCGCCGCCTTCCGTCAGCTCGCGGTAGACGACTGGCGCCAGCCACCACTCGCCGAACTTGCGCTTCAGCTTGACGAAGGCGCCCTCGTGCACTCCCGGCGGGGTCTTGTAGATGACGCGCACGAACTGCATGGCGAGCGTCGATCCGCCGACGCCGAGGACCAAGCGCCTGGCGGCGATCGAGCGGCGGACGGTGGAGAAGGGTATCTTGAGGACCCCGGGAAGATCGATGCCGAACGGATTGAGCAGGCCGCCGAGATTGCGATCCTCGTGATAGACGAGGCATTGCCAGTAGTGGTCCGGGACCGCACGCACCGGGATCGATTTGTGATCCGGGTTGGCGACATAGTCGCCGAGGTCGATCGCCTCGCCGGTGTAGTTCACGTCGCGCAGGCTATCGAGCCGCGGATCGAAGGTGCCGACGAAGCTGCCGCGCGCATCGTAGATGGCCGTCGCCAGCCAGCGTTCGGCGTCGTAGTGCAGCTTCTCGCCGAGCGTGTAGTGGCCGATGGCGCCGCGGATCGGCGCCGCGACGTAGACCAGCAGCAAGGCGAGGCAGACGTAGACGATGCCGGCGCCGGCGACATAGCGCAGCGGGCCAAGCCGCGGGTTGAAGGCAACCCGGTCGAGGAGAAGATGCAAAACGCGAAACGGCAGGAGCGCTAGAAGCTCGAGCGCTCGCAGCAGCACGCTGAATACGACGAGCATAACCAGCCGCTCGCACAGGGGGGAGAGCGCGCATGCGCCCGAAGCCCGAACGAGCTAGTCGGTCTTTATGGCGATATTGGCCCCGTCGGATGGCGCGTGCCTAGTGCGCCGACCAACGCTCGTCAGAACGTGTGCAACAGGACGAACAAGCCGACGCCCACGGCCGGCCCTAACACTGTCGCCACGACAAGCATCATGAATGACTTCGCAACCATAACACTACCCCGCACTACACGCCGCCATTTGCCGCGACGACGTGAACTCAACAGCCGCAATGTCGCAGGAGACCCCCTAAAATTTCCCGCGACGTGTAGAATTTACATCAGGAAAAAGAAGTTGACACGCCCTGTTTACGGGCTAACGGGCGACCAGCTTCGCAAATGCGAAGCGCCGCGCTGTTGCATGGTGCCGGCAATGCGCCGTGCAATGACAAATTATCGAAATCCGCAAATGCCTTAGTCAATGCTCTAGAGGATTAGCGCGAGACGTGCGCGCTCATGCATTGGCGATTCCTCTTGCCGAAGCAACCTGTGGACGCGTGTCCGGCGCGCATCAGCCGCGCTTGACATTGCCTGTTGCGGAGGCACGCGCGGGGGCATCGAACAAGCGTAGCTGGCGCTCGTCCTGACCTTTCGTTTCGCGCGCCAACTGCTCGATGCGGTCGAAGGGAACCTGCTCGGCCTCGATCAGCGAGCGTTGCGCCTTCATCGGGCGCACGAGGCCCTCCTGCACGAGGTGGAATTCGCCCACCGTCTGGCCGGGAAGAACCGCGGCCGGCTCGAGACCCGACTCGCTCGAGAACGCCGCTTTGAGCTTGCGCAGCGCGGTGTCCTCACGCACGCGGCCGATGAACCAGCTGGTGATCTGATCGCGGCTCTTGTAGTCGAGGTCGCCCGGCGACTGGGTGGCCAGCATCATGCCGAGGCCAGCCGAGCGGGCGCGCTTCAGCAGGCTCTGCAGCGGCTCGGCGGTGGCCGGCTTGGCGTTGGCCGGAATGTAAAGATCGGCTTCGTCGAACATGACGACCGCCTGCAGCTCGTCGTTCGGGTTGCGCTGGCAGAAGCGCAGCGCCTCGGCCAGGAACTGCGAGACCCAGAAGAGGATGTTCTCGTTGTCGCCGAGGAAGCCCGTATAGATGATCGACAGGCGGGTGCGCCCGTCGCGGGCATAGGGGCCGAGCCCCAGCAGCGATTCCATGCGCAGCGATTCACCGCCCGCCTCGAACAGCGAGGAGTTGCGGTGGCGGAGGCTGTCGAGCTGGGCGACGAGGTCGCGGCGCAGCTTGCCGGAGGGATCCATGCGCTGCGTCAGGTCGGCCAGCTCTGGGTCATCATCCTCGAGGAGGTGGATGAGGTCGTTGAGCGTCACCTCGCGGCTGTGGCGCGAGCCGAGGATGCGCAGGGCGACCGACAGCGTGCCGGACTGCTTCTGGTGCGTCGCCGAGTTCTTCAGATGCAGCATCTCGCCGATCGCGGCGGATGACAGGTTGGCCAGCAGCTGCTGCTCGTGCTCGGGCAGCTCGTTGATGCCGTTGGGCAGCAGCGTGATGGAGATCGGGCGCCCCGAGGAGCGCCCCGGCGTGAACACCGCGACGTCGATGGCGTCGGCAAGCTTCTCGCGCTCGCCGCGGCGCTCGGAGAATTCCTCGTCGTTCTCGCGCCAGACATCCGGATTGGCATAGCTGCACAGGTCGCCCTTGCGGTCGATGAGCACAGCCGGGATGCCGCGCAGCAGGAGCTGCTCGATGATGGTCAAAGCGAGCGTGGTCTTACCGGAGCCGGAGCCGCCGAGCACCGCCGCGTGGCGCTTCAAGACGTTTTTGTTGAGCGTGATCGACTTGGAGCCCGGGCGCAGCTCGCGGCCGGCAACGATGCTCGAGCCGCCGCCGTTCTCATCGAGGATGACCGACAGGGGCAACTGCTCTTCCTCGTCGCCAATCACCGGCTCGGAGGGCTGCACTTCATTGAGGGCGCCGACAAGGCTACGGCCGCCGTTGGCTTTCGACCCGTTGGCGGCGGCTTCGGCCTCCGCCGCGGCCGTCTTCGGCAATGCTCTGCCGAGCAAATCGAGGCGCAACAGCTGGATGATGGCGGGCAGGTTGGAGAGCAGCTTGGCGGTTCCCAGCCAGGCGCTGAACCCCGGGTCTTGCCGGTGATGCGTGTGGAACTCGCGCACCATCATCATGCGCTCCCACTCGGCGATGGGCACGGTCCACGTGCGACCGCCGTTCTCGCGGAATTTGCGCACCGCTTGCGCGGTCTGGTTCTTGCGGTTGGGCGGAAAATCAGAGGCGCGCAGCATGAAGCACTGCTTGGTGCCCATGTTGGGCAGTACGCGGTCGAGTTGGCGCTTGAGGCCGCCGCCCTGCGTCGGCTTGTTGCAGATGAAGATGCGGCCGTCGGTGGTGAGCCCGCCCTTGTGCTTCAGCGTGAAGTCGATGGTCGAAATATCGTCGCCGAGGTCGAGGCGCTCGACGTTGAGCGCAATGGTGCCGGCCCACTCTTCCTTGGCCAGCGCCAGCGCGCCGCCGAGGATGTCGAGCAACTCGCGCTCGTCGGACGGGATCTCGGCTTCCGAGGCGTTCTGGAAGCGCTCCCAGGTCTCGCGGTAGTCGGCGGATGCGGCGGGCACCGTGTCAACGCCGCCATCGGGGGCAAAGCCGAGGCCGAGCGCCGCGGCAAGGCGCGAAATGAAGCCGCCGCCCTTGTCGGCATCGGCGCCCTCGTCGGGCTCCTCCGCCTCGGGCGAGGTCTTGGTGCGCAGGCGGTTGTGGGCGTGCTCGAGCAGACGCCGCGTCGAAAGACCGGCGAACTCCTCGTAGAATTGCGGACCGAAGTAGGCGGACGGGTCCGGATAGCCCGACTTGGCGTCACCCGACGCGGCGAGATGGGCAAGGCGCTTGGCGATGATCAGCTTGGCTTCCTCGGGCGTGCGGCTTTCCAGCAGCGCGACGGGGCCGGCCTTCTCGATGCGGTCGATGTAGGACTGCGCCAGCACGCCGCGCACCTGCCCGTAGAAGTCTTCCAGGCACGAGATGATGAGGATGGCGTTGGGAACGCGGTTGGCGATCTGGATGAGATCGCGCACGGCGCGCTGGAAGCGCTCCTCGGCGTCGGAGAAGAAG
This sequence comes from uncultured Alphaproteobacteria bacterium, assembly GCA_963795225.1. Classification (GTDB taxonomy): domain Bacteria; phylum Pseudomonadota; class Alphaproteobacteria; order Rhizobiales; family Hyphomicrobiaceae; genus Hyphomicrobium_A. The sequence continues at coordinate 82,898 of CAWCHB010000028.1, forward strand.
CGCAGGTCCTCGACCTGGTCGACGCAGAAGACCAGCGCGGCGCGGTCGACGGTCCACATCAGCGTGCCGAGAGCGGCGATGATCTCGAAGGCGCGATCCTCGCCGGCGTTCGGGTCGAGCGCGGCGACGGCCTGATGGGCAAGCTCCGTCAGCGGGCGTCCGTGCAGGTACTGGCGGATGCGCTGGTCGATGCGCGGGTCGCGCCGCTCGATATAGAGCAAGGCGCGCACGACGTTGATGTCGAGCTCTTGCTTCGCGTACTTGGGGCTGGCGACGATGTCGTCGGCGATTTTGAGGACGAGCTTGGCGAGCTTGGCCTCGTCCAGGCTGGCTTCGCGAAGGTTCTGCAAATCCTTGGGGTCGACTGCCGCGTCGGCAACGAGCCGGCCCGTCAGGCGTGCCAGCGCCGTCTCGCCGGAAGCATCCGGGTCGTAGGTCTTCTCGAGCGAATGGACGAGGCGGCGCAGGTAATAGTCGGCGTAGTTGGCGACGTCCGGCGTCATCTGCGCGTAGCCGAAGTAGGCGGTGCCGTCGCGGTGCGCGGTGGTGCGCAGCGCCCGCAGAAGGTGCGTCTTGCCGGCACCCGACTGGCCGTGGAACAGCAGGATGCGGTCCTGCGTGCCGGGGCCGCGCCCGGAAATTATGCCGGTAAGAAGGTCGGAGAATTTGCGCCGCGCCTTGGCGTGCACCTCGGCGACGTCGACGGGATCGGCCCGCCAAATATCGTCCTCCCAGGTGATCGATTGCTCGAACGCCGAGAAGAGCCGGTCAGGAGCGGGTTGCGGTTGAGCTTCTTGCTGCTGCATCAGTCGATGGGCCTCGACGTCTCAGTCTTCGACGCGCACGTAGTGCCAGACGGTGTTCTTGTAGAGGATCGCGGAATCCTCGAGTTCCTTGATGTTTTGTTTGTTCTTGAGGTCGGCGCCTGCAAGTACCAGCTGGCCCGCCCGATGCGCGCCCGTCAGCATGTCCTTGAAGTCGATCTCAGAGAGACCCCATTCGGGGTGCGAGGTGCGAATCGCGTCCCACACTCGAGAGATAAACGCCTTGCGGGCCCCTGGCCATCCCTCGGCGCGGGTGCGTGCCGCGCCAAGCACACCGGCGGAAAATAGCGCCAGGCCAGGACGCTGCGGCGTTTCTTCCGCTTGTGGTGTGAGGATCTTCGGCGCGGGCGTTGACAATTCGCGTACGGCCCGCAAGGCCGGCTTGGCAGCGGGCTGTTGGCCAAGGGGTGCATCGGCACCTGCCAATCTGCGCAGCACGGCGAGGCGCAGCGCATCGGCGTCGAAGCGCTGGACGCCGGCCTGATCGGCGCAGAGCGCGGCGATGAGGCGCGTATCGGTCGGCAGCTCGCGCGGCTTCTGCAACAATTGGCCGGCGAGCACGCGTCCGGCCTTGGCCGAGAGTGCCGAGCCCTTGCCGAGACCTTCCTTGACGTTGTCGCCGAAGGCGCGCTCGAGGGCGACGAGCGCCAGCGCCGCGCGCAGCTTCGATGGCGACAGCGCCTGCCGCACGGCGAGACCGAAGGCCTGCTGTACGACGAGTGCGCTCAGCCCGTCGGGCCGTGACAGGGCGCTGCGCAAGGCCGGTTTGCTGGCGTCGACCCCGAGCGCCTTGGCGACGAGCCAGATGTCGCGCTGATCATTCCAAGTGCGTGCGTGGGCTTCCTTTTCGCCGAAGTAGCCGGCGACGACCGCCTCGCCCTGTTCGGTAAGGCGCAGGCGCCCGCGCGCCTCGCGCATTTGGCCGTTCATCATGAGGCGGGCGAGGGCGGTGTCGGCCGCGGTCCTCCATTGGGCACTGGAAAGCTTGCCTCCCATAAGCGTGCCCAAGTCGCGCACGATCTGCGCGCGGCTGGCACCGCCGGAACAGGCAATGCGGGCGCGTACGAGGTCGTCGAGCTCGGCGGGAGCGGCGCCGACAGCGGGCGCCGCTTGTGCTTTTGCGCTCAAGGCCGCCATGCAACGCGTCTCCTCATGCCTGTGGCATGGCCGTACGCGCAAATCACCAGCCGCCCGGAGCGAATTGTGTGTGAGTTGGCCGTGGCTTCAAGAGGGCGGCGCGATTGACCGGGGGATGGTTGCATGCGCGCCCGGGCTTTTTGCGCCCGCGCCCGCCTTTCGCCCTAACCGGGTCAAATTGGCGACACCATCATGAAGCGTCATCGGGACAGGCGCTTTGCGGCGCTGCCGACGCAACCAGGGGAAAGACCACGCGAATTGGGAAATGCGCGTTCCGCCAACCCGCTTTCGGACGTGTGGTTACAACTCCTTAGCATTAACGGCGAGTTAACGGGTTTACGCGATGATCAATCCTTGTACCGCAATCTTCCACGCGGGAGTGGCTCGTATGTATCGCGTCGCGCTATGCGCGGGTGCTGCAGTGGCGTTGGGTGCCTGCAGCCTCGGTTCCGGATCGATCTCGTCCGGCTATAACGAACCCGACACCACCGCGTCGATCACGCAGGCTCCGCGTGTCGAGAGCGTAGCTCTCGGTGGCGAGCCCTCGGCCGCGCGCGAAAAGGCGCCTGCCGTCGCCGGGCAGCAATATGCGGCGCTCGACGATCAGGCGCCGAACGGCTCCTACGAAAAGGCGCCGACCGGCGCACTTTCCGATCGCGACTATTCGCATACCGCGCTCGATCCCGAGAAAGCGCGCGACATCGTCAATCAGTATCGCCGCGACAAAGGCCTGAAGCCGCTGAAGCTCAACACCGAGCTGACCGAAGCGGCCAAGGCGCACTCGCGCGATCTGGCCAAGTGGGATCGCATCTCCCACTACGGCTCGGACGGCTCCAACCCATGGGACCGCGTGAAGCGCACCGGCTTCAAGGCGCGCCTTGCCGCCGAGAACGTCGGCACCGGGCAGATCGACTTCAACGAAGTGATGCGCGGCTGGAAGGAAAGCCCCGGCCACAACAAGAACCTGCTGCTCGGCGATGCGACCCACATGGGCATCGCGCTGGTGCAGGATCCACGCACCGAATTCAAATCGTTTTGGACGCTGGTGATCGGCTCGCCGATGTAACCGGTTAAGGCGGGGCTTAACGGCCCCGCCGTTGGCTCTTGAAGAGGTTGCGCCAGACGGCGACCTCGATGCCGAGCGTGCGGCTCACTGCGACGTTGTTCAGCAAAGCCCCCGTCATCAACGCCACCGATGTCGCCGTGGCAGCTCCTAACAAGCCGAAGTGCGGCACGAGCGCGATGTTTAGCGCGACGCTCAACAGTGCGACGGTGACCTGCACCGCGGCGCTGATCGACTGCTTGCCGAGCATGTTGAGAAGAAATTCCGACGGGCCCATCGAGGCACGGAACAGGAAGCCGACGACGAGAATGAGCATCACCGGATAGCCGTCGACGAACTGCGGGCCGAACAGCCACAGCAGCGGTACGCCCAGCAGCAATAGGACACTGCCGGCCGCAAGTGACGGCCAGAAGGTCCAGTGTGCCGCCTCGCGCGCGAACTTATCGAGGCTTTCCTTGTCGCCGCGTGCGCCGAGCGCCGCGAAGCGGTTGCCGACGGCGCTGCCCACCGCATAGTGCACGAACAAGATCAGCGACATGGTCTTGGCGGCGGCAAAGTAGATGCCGACGTCGGTCGGCGTCATGTAGTGCGAGACGACGAGGACGTCGGCGCTTTGCAAGGTGAATTCGCTGGCAGCGATCACGAGCAGCGGCCAGGTCGTCCGCAGCCACAGCGGGAAATCATACTGCGGATTGCCAATTCCGGCGGTCGCCCGCAGCCGGCGGTTCATGAGCAGCGTCTGCACGATGCCCGCGCCCCAGGTGGCGATGATCGCTGCCGCGGCGGCGGTCTTGGCCTCCATCGGCATGCCGGCCGCGTGCGCGGCCACCATGGCGATGAGCAGCAGCGCGGGGCGCACGACGTAGGGCGGCACCATCGACAGGCCCATCCACGCGAACGCCTTGCCGATTCCGTCCTGCACCCACGTCAGCGCATAGATCGGCACGCACACCAGGGCGAGATAAGCCGGTAGCATGAAGTGGCTATCGAGCGGCTCGAACAGGTAGAGCCCGGCAACTCCGATGGCAGCAATCAAGGTTCCTAGGCCGAGGGCCACGCGGCGCGCCCCCTGCACGACGCCGCGCAGCAGCGCCGGCTCGCCGTTCTCGCGGTATTGGGGCACGAAGCGGATGGTGGCGACGCCAAGTCCGAGGTCGGCGATGCCGCCGAGGATCATCACCCAGGTCCACACGTAGACATAGATGCCGTACTCGTAGCTGCCCATCCAGCGGGCAAGCACGATTTGCGAAAGGTAGAGTAGCGCCGCGCTCACGCAGCGCACGCCGAACACCGTGACGGCATCGCGTTGCGTGCGGTGACGCTCGTTGCGTGCCTGGAAAATCGACAGTGCCTGCGACGGCAGCTCGCGCACCGCCAGCCAAATCAGCGCTGCGGGCGAAACGCCGAGGGCGTTCGGCTGACTCATGGCGTCGCCGCCGACGGTCTCATTGGCACATGCGCTCGCGCTGCCGGTCGCGCACGCGCTCGGCGACGTTTGCCCAGGCGCTCGATCGATCCTCATCGCCGTTCCGATAGTGGACCGCCGAGAAGAAGTCGGCCACTTCGGCCGCGTGAAGACCATGCCTAGCCTCGAGAACGATCGCCATTGCGTCGTGGTCGGGCTCTTGTATGGACGGTTTGTCTTGCCAGACGTTTGTCATCGTCGTGAAATCCCGATGCGGTCTTAAGTCCGGCACGCGGAGCAAGAAGTGCGCCACGCGTTGGTGCCCCAAAATGAAACTGGGCGCCGCCGCGTGCGTTCGTGCTAGTTTTGGGGCAATCGTGCGGAGGAGGATTTTGCGATGACCCCACGATCGCGGTTAACACTGGCTTGCACCGCCTTGCTCGCGGTCCTGCCACTCGCCAATCCGGCGTTCGCACAGGGCGGTCCTGGTGCTGCTGCAGCCGGCGCCCCGCAGGCACCCACGGCAGGAGCGGCCGGCGGCGGAGCGGTTCAGCCGGCGCCGAGCCAACGACAGCCGGCCGCGCCTGGCGAGTGCCCGTACCGGGACGGGAAGCTCGAGCTGATCGTTTAGGTACAGTTCCGGATTTGGGGCGCGCGTGCTCGCTACTGCGGCGCGAATGATGCGGCGGCCGGCGGAGGCATGGTGCCGCGGAGTTGCACGGTCGGCGAGGTCGAGCCGGTTGTCTCAGGAACGTCGACGGTCACGGTGCTCGGCTTCTCGGCGGCGGCAGCCGCGGCCGGTGCCGGCTTCTTGGCCGGTGCTTTCGCCACGGCCTTTTTCTTCTTGGCGCCGGACTTGGCGACGCGCGCCTTGCGCTCCTTGCATCCCCACGAGGACACGTCGTTGCGCACACTCTTGACCGCCGCGACGGTGGGGAGCGGCATGTTGTCGATCGTGGTCGAGTTGAAGAGCTGCTTCCAGCCGGTCTGCTGGAAACCGAACTCGAGCATGCTGGCGGCGCGCACGTTGCGTTCACCGCTGCTGACGTCGCCAAGCACGACGGCGACGATGCGACGCCCGTCGCGGCTCGCCGTGGCGATGACGTTGAAGCCGCTGTCGCAAGTGAAGCCGGTCTTCATGCCGTCAGCACCCTCGAAAGAGCGCAACAGCCCATTGTGGGTGACGAGCCGGTTCTTGCCGAGGCGCATCTCGGGTTTCGACCAGAGATACTCATACTCGGGGAAATCCTTGAGGACGGCACGGGCCAGCTTGGCGAGGTCGCGCGCCGTGGTCACCTGATCCGGCGCCGGCAGGCCGTTCGGGTTCACGAAGTTCGTGCGTTCCATCCCGAGCCTTTTGGCGGTGGCGTTCATCCGCGCGACGAACTCGGCCTCGCTGCCGGCAACCGCTTCGGCCAGCATTACCGCAGCGTCGTTCGCCGACTTGATGATGAGTGCATTCAAGGCGACGTTGACGGTGAGTTCGTTGCCGATCGCCACGCCGATTTTGCTTGGGGGCTGCGCGTTGGCGGCGGCGGAACAGGGAATTTTCGCTTTGAGGTCTAGCTTGCCGGATTTCAGCGCCTCGAACACGAGGTAGGCCGTCATCACCTTGGTGAGCGAGGCCGGGTGCCACAGATTATCGGCGTCCTCCGCGTGCAGCACCTTGCTGTTGGAGACCTCGACAACCAGCGCAGGGCCGGCCGCGGCGACACGCGGGGCGAAGCCTGCCAGCAGCAGTAGGGCGACGAATGCGGTGCCGCAGCGCATGCAATTCCCCCGACAGTCTTTGATCCCGCGGGATACCACGTTCTTCGCCGCCGCTGCAACGCAGCGAGGGCCCCTTTGGGTGGATGGTGTGACCATCGGCGCACACTACCGGACGGCCACAATTTGCGGCCGTCCGGTGCGTATCGCGTGTGTTGACCGCGTGTTCTAGCTATTGAGCGTGCGGTAGGCGTGCGCGAAGGCCAGCATCGTGATCGGCACGGTAACGAAGATACCGATGACGAGTGCCAGGATGCCGAGCAGGTTAATGCCGAGGAGCGCGAGAAACAGAAGCAGCAACTGCCATTTGTGGCCCTTGGTAATGCGCCAGCTCTCCTTGATCGCCTCGATCGGGCCGAGGCCGCGGTCGACGACGAGATATGGGACGAAGGCGAGACCCATCGACAGGATAATGCCCGGAATGATCAGCGCCAGAAAGCCGAGGGCAATGGCGATGACCGTGAGAATGTGAGCGCCCACGAAGCGCCAGAACGGTCCCGGATTCCACAGGTCGGCGATCTGCACCCCGTTGATGTTGTCGTGTGCGCGCAGTGAAAAAGTCGTCAGGCCAAGTCCCACGAACATGGACACGACAATGCTTGTGAGGGCGACGATGGAGCCGAACGCGGAGGCCGGTGGCGGAACGATCTGCCCATCGGGGCCCATCGTCGGTTGAGGCCCGAATGCAGCGGGCAGGGTGGCGATCACCATCGCCAGAACGAACGCTCCGATGAGAATCCAAGGCCGCTGCTTGAACGTTTCCCATCCGAACCGGATGCAGTCGCCGATCGACAACGTGTGCATGGCGCACCCCCCTTTGAAAACGAGCTGGCGAAATACGCAGGTGATCAAATCGGGCCGGCACCGCAGTCGGCGAACGGCCCGCACGCTGCGGCGAGCTTACATCGAAGTTCGCAACAAAGGGAGAGTCCCTGGGAATGTGTGCAAGCCGTGGGGTCAGCGCAAGAATTTGCCGAAGGCGCGCGGTCCGTCGCGGGCAGCGTCTTCAGGTCTTCGTCGTTGGTGAGGAAGGCGAGGGTGCGCGTGGCCGGGTCGTAGCGGGTCAGCGTGTCGGTGAATACGGCGCCAGACTTGAACGACAGTTTGCGCTTGGTGACTTCCTTCTTCAGCTCGCCGGGGGTGACCTCGGCGCTCGCGATGGCCGGATGCCAGCTCATGTCGCGGTAGTTGCCGATCACCTCCCAAACCTTGTCGGCAGGCGGGTTGATTTCGATGGTGGTGACTTCCTTCTTGCGGCTGGGACCGTGTGCCAGCGCGAGCGTCGGAATCAGTGCGCAAAGGACGGTGACGGCGAAAATCCGGTTCTACGGCAGCCCCTGTGGAATGGAGATTTTGGCGATGCGGCGATATGGCCGCATTGCAGAAGGCGCGGCGGCGCGCGGCAGCTAGCATCGGCCGCCGCAGGGGATCAATCGGATAGGCCGGGGTCGGGAAGTAATCTGTCGCTGCCTTTCAATTTGTGTATCGTGCCCTGGCAGTGGCTAGAACGGGGGCGGAGGGGCGAGTTTTCTGAAGGTCCGCCCGGTCGAGCCGGCGGCATTGGGCGATGGCCGTTAGCGCCACATTCGAATGGCAGGGGGGGGGACTCGCCGGGTTTCGTGGTAGGTCTTCGGCGGCGCACTCTCGCGGGTGCCCGAGCCGGGGGATGGCGCGGGCCGCGTGTGCCCATGGTGCTGGGGGGCCAACCAACTGAGCCGAAGCGCTTGCACGCCCGCGCCTTGCGCGGGTCGACGGCTTGGACATACGCAACAAGGAAGATGTCAACTTGAGCATTGATCAACTAGGCGCTGAAACCAAGAGCGCGCGCGAGTGGGCATCGCTTCTGGGACGCTATCGCGAGCCGAGCGCTGCCCGCAGTATCTTCGAGCTCGGCGTCACGATCGCAGCCTTTTGCCTCGCCTGGGCTCTCATGTGGGCGACGCTCGGGCTCGGTTATGTCTTCACGCTGCTCCTCGCCGTTCCGGCTGCCGGTCTGCTCGTGCGGTTGTTCGTGCTGCAGCACGACTGCGGCCATGGGTCCTTTTTTCGTACGCGCCCGATGAACGACTGGGTGGGGCGACTGATCGGAACGGTGACGCTGACGCCCTACGACGCGTGGAGGCGCAGCCACAACTCACACCACGCCAGCTCGGGCAATCTCGACGAGCGCGGCATCGGCGACATCGACACGCTGACCGTGCGTGAATATCTGGCGCTGCCGTTCTTGCGCCGGCTTCGCTATCGGGGCTATCGCCACCCGCTGGTGATGTTCGGCATCGGGCCGGCGTATCTGTTCCTCATTCGCCACCGCGTGCCCGTCGGCTATATGGGGAAGGGCTGGGAGCCGTGGATCAGCACGATGGCGACCAACGTCGCCACCGCCTTGCTGATCACGGCGATGATCTGGCTGGTGGGCCTCGGCCCATTCCTGCTCGTGCATCTGCCGATCACGCTTCTCGCCGCTTCCATGGGCGTCTGGCTGTTCTATGTTCAGCACCAGTTCGAGGATACGTCCTGGGCGCAGGACACCGACTGGAACCTGCATGAAGCGGCACTGCACGGCAGCTCGCACTATGATCTGCCGCCGCTGCTGCGCTGGTTCACGGCCAACATCGGCGTGCACCACGTGCATCACCTTTGCAGCCGCATTCCGTTCTACCGGTTGCCGGAAGTCCTACGCGATCATCCGCAGCTCACCGAGACAAGCAGGCTGACCATCAAGGAAAGCCTGGACTCCGTGCGCCTCGTGTTGTGGGACGAGGAGCGGCGGCAGTTGATCTCGTTCAAGGATCTTCGCCGACTCCACAACAACGCTGCTACTTCTTGACGGCCTCGGCCATCAAGCGGCCGAGCTCCTGCGCCTGCTGGGCATAGGTCTGCATCTGGCTCTGCGCGTAGTGGGTCTGCAGCGCAATCACGTCCTGAATGTCCTTGGCGTTGGCGAGCGATGACGCCAAGGCAAATCCCGCGTCGGCGTTCTGCTTGGCAAAGCGCACGGCGCGGTCCTGGACCGTCTTGAATCCAGAGGTCATCTCGTTCGGTGGCAGCGCGCCCCACCACATGCTCATGGCTTGCGTCATCGCATTCATGAACTGGCCGTAGGCGGCGCTCGCCTGCTCGACGTTCTTTTCGGCCATGTCGCGGAACTGCTGCGGGATGTCGAAGGGCTGATTGTTGGCCATGGGTCCACTTGCTGAGCTTGGTCGCTGAGCGCCGTCGTCGGCGCCAGCAGCGAGTACTGGGGGAGGACGCGTATGGTGACGTCCGGGGGCCCTATCGATACCAGCAAAGGGCGCCATGTGACAGCAGCGTGCGCGCAGGAGGCCTCGAGGCCCGCAAGCGCCGAACGAGGCCGTGGCTGGGCGCCCGAGGCGATCGTGCGCCGCCAAGCCGCGAGCATATCGGCCAGGGATCCCTTCCGTGTGCGCCTCGCATGCCCTAAGGGTGCCGCCGAAACTAGTTCCAGGGCCCGCGCGCATATGATTCGTCTCGATAATATCGGCAAGCAGAACGGTCATCAGATTCTTCATCGAGGCCTCGGCGGCCCTCAACAGGGGCGAAAAAGTCGGCCTTGTCGGACCCAACGGCGCCGGCAAGACGACGCTTTTCCGCATGATCAAGGGGGAAGAGCAGACCGACGAGGGCCAGGTCGCCGTCGATCGGGGTGTCACCATCGGCTACTTCAGCCAGGACGTGGGCGAGATGTCCGGGCGCAGCGCCGTCGCCGAAGTGATGGACGGTGCCGGCCCGGTGAGCGCCGTCGCCGCCGAGCTGAAAGAGCTCGAGGCCGCCATGGCTGATCCCAACCGCGCCGACGAGATGGAAGACATCATCGAGCGCTACGGCGAGGTGCAGGGGCGCTTCGAGGAGCTGGGCGGCTATGCGCTCGAAGGCAAAGCGCGGGAAGTGCTGGCAGGACTGAGCTTCAGCCAGGAGATGATGGACGGCGACGTCGGTGCCCTATCCGGCGGCTGGAAGATGCGCGTTGCTCTGGGCCGCATCCTGCTCATGCGCCCCGACGCCATGCTGCTCGACGAGCCGAGCAACCACCTCGATCTGGAAAGCCTCATCTGGCTGGAGAATTTTCTCCGGGCCTATGAAGGCGTCCTGTTGATGACCTCGCACGACCGCGAGTTCATGAACCGCATCGTCACCAAGATCGTCGAGATCGACGGCGGCGCGCTGACGACGTACTCGGGGAACCATGCGTTCTACGAGCAGCAGCGGGCGCTGAACGAAAAGCAGCAACAGGCCCAGTTCGACCGCCAGCAGGCAATGCTGGCCAAGGAGATCCGGTTCATCGAGCGCTTCAAGGCGCGCGCCTCGCACGCCGCCCAGGTGCAGAGCCGCGTCAAGCAGTTGGCGAAGATCGATCGGGTCGAGCCGCCCAAGCGCCGGCAGACGGTGATGTTCGAGTTCCAGCCGGCGCCGCGCTCCGGCGAGGACGTGGTCAGCCTCAAGAACGTGCACAAGAGCTACGGCAGCCGGCGCATTTACGAAGGCCTCGACTTCCACGTACGCCGCAAGGAGCGCTGGTGCGTCATGGGCATCAATGGTGCCGGCAAGTCGACGCTGCTGAAGCTGGTCGCCGGCTCAACGCCACCCGACGCAGGCACGGTCAACTTGGGGGGCAGCGTGAAGATGGGCTATTTCGCGCAGCACGCCATGGATCTGCTCGACGGCGAGCGCACGATATTCGAGGAACTGGAGTACGCCTTCCCGCAAGCCGGCACCGGATCGCTCCGCTCGCTCGCCGGCTGCTTCGGCTTTTCCGGCGACGACGTGGAAAAGCGCTGCCGCGTGCTGTCGGGCGGCGAGAAGGCGCGCCTCGTCATGGCCAAGATGCTCTACGACCCGCCGAACTTCCTGGTGCTCGATGAGCCGACCAACCATCTCGACATGGCGACGAAGCAGATGCTCATTACGGCACTGGCGCAATACGAGGGCTCGATGCTGTTCGTCTCGCACGACCGGCACTTCCTCGCCGCCTTGTCCAACCGGGTGCTGGAGCTGACGCCCGAAGGCATCCACAACTACGGCGGTGGCTACACCGAGTACGTCGCCCGCACCGGCCAGGAGGCCCCCGGCCTGCGTGGCTGACCGCGACTTGCAGGTAACACCTGACATGAAGAAATTAAGCAAGTTGCCTGACGGCTATTGTGCTTTCCGGTCTCCGTGAACCACTCGTTGAGTGCGGCGAGTTAAATACTGTGGCGGGCGGATTGGGCGCGCTTCATGGTGTTTGCAGCAAAGACAGTTGGCGAAGGTACGCCGTTTTACGACGCTGTGGTCATCGGATCTGGCTATGGCGGCGGTGTCGCGGCATCGCGCCTTGCGCGCATGGGTCTGCAGGTGGCGGTCCTCGAGCAGGGGCGGCTTTGGCGTCCCGGCGACTTTCCGACTACGGCCAAGGCACGGCGCCAGACGACCCGTTTGACCGGGCGCGCGCCAAAGCTGGGCGATCCGGCGGGGCTGTACTACCTGTCGGTCGGCAAGGGGCTGACGGTGTTCGGCGCCTCCGGCCTCGGTGGCGGGTCGCTGATCAATGCCGGTGTCGCGCTTCGGCCCGATCTTGGCAGGTTACGCAGGGCCGGCTGGCCGGATGCAGTGGTCAGCGACGGATTGCTGCTGGAGGGGCTCGCCCTGGGCGAGACAATGCTCGGCGTCGCCCCCGTGCCGCGTCCCGAGCGCTTTGCCAAGTTTGCCGGCATGCGCAAGGCGGCAGAGGCGTCGGGTCTTGCCGTGCAGCTCCCGTCGATGACGATCTCCCACACTCCGGGGCCGAACGTTGCCGGTGTGATGCAGTACGCCTGCCGGCACTGTGGCGACTGCTGGTCGGGCTGCAACATGGGGGCGAAAAACACCGTCGGCATCACGTACATCGCGGATGCGGTCGATCACGGTGCAACGGTGCTCTGCGAAAGCCGGGTTCAGTCGATCTCCAAGACCGAGAACGGTTGGGAGGTCGTGGTGCAAGATCTGTCGAAGCAAGGCGAAAGCCGGCGCATCGAGGCGCCGATCGTCGTCCTGGCGGCCGGCACAATGGGGACCAACGAGTTGCTCCTGCGGGCCCAGCTGCGTGGGCTCAAGCTCTCGGCGAAACTGGGAGAGAAGTTTTCGGCGAACGGCGACGACCTCGTGTTCGCCAGCAATCTCGAGGTGCCGGTCAACGCTGTTGCCACTGGCTTTCCACCCCGGGGGCCGCGCGGGGCGGCGCCCGTGGGGCCGCATAGCATGGCGCTAATCGACCTCGGCGACGAGCAAGGTCCGCTGTGGGTGCACGACGGCACGATGCTGACCATGATGGCTGCGCTCGCCCCGTTAAAGGATTTGCTGAAACTGAATGTCGTGAGAGCCATCCGCCTATTGAAGCAGGGCATCTACGGTGACGAGCTGAGCCGGTCGCAAATCCTCTATATCGTTTCGCACGACAGTGCGAGCGGTCGCCTAAAGCTGCAGAACGACAATGTCTTCGTCGACTGGCCGGGCTACAGCGCCGCGCCCGAGCGCGTGCGGGCGGAGCAGAAGGTCAAGGCGATGGTCGAGAGCATGGGGGGTGAGTTCTACACCAACCCATTCACGATGACCGCGTTCGGCGGCAACCGGATCATTGCTCATCCCCTCGGCGGATGCGCGATGGGTGAAACGGCGGAAGATGGTGTCGTGGCGCCGGACGGGCGGGTGTTCGATCCGACCAAGGGTCCGAAGGGCGTACACGATGGCCTCTACGTGTGCGACGGGGCGGCGGTCCCTTCGGCGATCGGCGTCAGCCCGCTCTTGACGATCACGGCGCTGGCGGAGCGCGCGATGATTTTGCTGGCGCGGCGGCTTCACAGGAAGCTCGATGTCGGCCTGACGGCGGCTCACTCGGTGCGCGACGCCGCGATGTAGAGCGGCCCGCGCTGCCGCCCGATTTCCGCGACTCAGTGATTTGGTGCCCCAGGCCCGACTCGAACGGGCACATCCTTGCAGATAACAGATTTTGAGTCTGTCGCGTCTACCGGTTCCGCCACTGGGGCAAGCCGACCGGGCGCCGTTATCCTCGCGCCGCCGTCGGGCCCCTTCCCTACACATGATGCGGGTGGTTCGCAACGACGACGACGGGCCGATAAGGGCGACGGCCGGGGACGTGGACCGCCCGGCAAGCGGCGGAACTCATAAAGGAATCTCGGCTCGCGACGGGCGACGACCTGGCGGGATCCGAAAAATGCTCAACTGAGTGGGAACTTGACGGCGCAGCCGCCGTTGCGCAGGTGCCGCCGCTCTGCCGGTGCCACTCAGGCCGCCACCCAGGAACTGTCCCGTGCCGACCACGTCCGCGCCGCTGAGCGAAGCCGCCTTCATCCGGCGCGTGTTCATCGTCGTCGGCATCCTCGTCTTCATTGCGGTTCTGTACCTGCTCTCCGACATCCTGCTGCTGATCTTCGGCGCGGTGCTTGTTGCCGTGGTGCTGCGCGCCATCGCCGTGCCGATCAACCGTGGCACGACCCTCGGCCAGCGCTACTCGCTGCTGGCGGCAGGATTGGGCGTGCTCAGCCTGTTGGCGGCGATCGGCTACATCTTCGGCGCCCAGATCGGCGATCAGCTCGTCGCGCTGGTCAACAATCTTCCGGCAGCGGCCGATACCGTCTCCAAATCGGTGCCGTTCCTCTCGGAGCCGGTGTCCGATCTGCTCAAAGGCTCCTCGATCGGCAATCTGCTGGCCGGCGCCATCACCTGGGGCAAGACCGTTTTCGGCGCGCTGGCGACACTCGTCGTCGTGGTCATCGCCGGCATCTACATCGCCATCAACCCCGGCGTCTATCGGCGCGGGTTCATCATGCTGTTCCCCAAGCGCGTGCAGCCGCAGATCTCCGATACGGTCGACGACGCGGGAACGGCGCTGCGCCTGTGGCTCGGCGCGCAGTTGCTGGCGATGATAATGGTCGGCGTGATGACCGGCGCGGGATTGGCCTTCATCGGCGTCCCGCAGGCGCTGGGCCTGGGCTTCATCGCCGGCGTTCTCGAGTTCGTGCCCTACGTGGGTCCGATCCTCTCTGCCATACCCGCACTGCTGCTGGCTTCGACGCAGAGTTGGGAGATGGTCGCCTGGACGCTAGGGCTGTTCGTCATCGTGCAGCAGGTGGAGAACAACATCATCCTGCCGCTGGTGTCGGGCCGCGCCGTGGATTTGCCGCCGGCCGTCGGCCTGTTCGCCGTGGTCGCCATCGGCATCCTCTTCGGGCCGCTGGGGCTGCTGCTCGCCTATCCGCTGGCCATCGTCATCGACGTTGCTGTGCGTCGCCTCTACGTGCGCGACGCCCTAGGCGAGAAGGTCAAGATCGCCGGCGAGGACGCGAAGAAGAAGGCCTGAGGGTTACTTCCAGGTGTAGGTGACGCGCCCGGTGTGATGGCGGTGCTCGGTGATCTCGACGTGGTCGCCGACGTGCGGGTCGGTCTTCTTCAGCGCCATCACGCTGACGAGGCGGCCACCCTGAAGCGCCACCTGCACCGACAATCCTTCCTCGATCATCCGGGTGCTCTTGATGTTGAGCGGGCCGACCTCGGTGACGGTCCCGGGCACGCGCACGTTCTCGACGCGCGCGTCGTAGTCCTCATAGACGAAGTAGGCGCCGATCAGGACCAGCGCCGCGGCGCCGATGCCGATCTTCTTGAAGCGTTCGCGCCACAAGGCGCGCTCGAGCTTGCGCCGGGTTTCCTCACGCATCGCGTTTATTCCTTGGTTGTTGGTGTGCCGGGCCTAGGCGGCCATGGCCTGGCTGCCGACGAGTCGCACGATGTCGCTCATGATGTCGTTGAGCTGGAAGTTCTTCGGAGTGTACACGGCGGCGACACCGAAGGCCTTGAGCTTGATCTCGTCCTCCGGAGGGATGATGCCGCCGACGACGACCGGGACGTCGCTTAGCCCTTCCTTGCGCAACCGCTCCATGACCTCCTGCACGAGCGGCACGTGGCTGCCCGATAGGATCGACAGGCCGATGACATGCACGCTTTCGTCGACAGAGGCGCGCACGATCTGCGTCGGCGTCAGCCGGATGCCCTCATAGACGACCTCCATGCCGACGTCGCGGGCGCGCACGGCGATCTGCTCGGCGCCGTTGGAATGGCCGTCGAGGCCGGGCTTGCCGACGAGGAATTTGACGCGCCGGCCGAGCTTGGCCGACAGCTCGTCGACTGCGGCGCGGACGCTGTCGAGCGCAGCGCTATCGCGGACGATGGCGGACCGGCCGACGCCCGTCGGGGCGCGATACTCGCCGAACACGCGGCGTAGCGTGCTGCCCCACTCGCCGGTCGTGACGCCGGCGCGCGCGGCGACGATCGACGGCTCCATGATATTGCGGCCTTCCTTGGCGGCACGCTCCAGATCGGCGATGGCGGCATCCACCGCCTTGGCATCGCGCGCGGCACGCCAGGCCTTCAAACGCTCGATTTGCAGCGCTTCCATTGCCGGGTCGACCACCATGATGGCGCCTTCACCGGCAGTGAGCGGCGAGGGTTCGGTCTCGGTCCACTTGTTGACACCGACGACGGTCAAGTCGCCGGTCTCGATACCGGACAGGCGCCCCGTGTTGCTCTCGACCAGGCGCCGCTTCATGTAGTCGATGGCGGCGACGGCGCCGCCCATGGCCTCGATGGTCGCGAGCTCGGCCTTCGCCTGTTCCTTCAGCTCCTCGACCTTGCGCGCGATCACCGTCGAGCCGTCGAAGATGTCGCCGTACTCCAAGAGGTCGGTCTCGTAAGCGAGGATTTGCTGCATGCGCAGGGACCACTGCTGGTCCCACGGGCGCGGCAGGCCGAGGGCCTCGTTCCAGGCGGGGAGCTGCACGGCGCGGGCGCGCGCTTTCTTCGACAGCGTCACCGCCAGCATCTCGATGAGGATGCGGTAGACGTTGTTCTCCGGCTGCGGCTCGGTGAGGCCGAGGCTGTTCACCTGCACGCCGTAACGGAACATCCGGTCCTTCGGATTGGTCACGCCGTAGCGCTCGCGCGTGATCTCGTCCCACAGCTCGTTGAACGCCCGCATCTTGCAGATCTCGGTGATGAACCGCAGGCCCGCATTGACGAAGAACGATACACGCCCGACCACCTGGCCGAACTGGTCGGGCGGCACCTCGCCTGAGGCCTTCACGGTGTCGAGCACGGCGATGGCTGTTGCCAGCGCGTAGGCCAGCTCCTGCACCGGTGTCGCGCCGGCTTCCTGCAGGTGGTAGGAGCAGACGTTCGTCGGGTTCCACTTGGGAACGTTCTTGTACGAGAAGACGATCGTGTCCTTGATGAGCCGCAGCGACGGCTCAGGCGGGAACACATAGGTTCCGCGCGACAGGTATTCCTTGATGATGTCGTTCTGGATGGTGCCGGTGAGCTTGTCGCGCGAGGCGCCCTGCTCGTCGGCAAAGGCAACGTAAAGCGACAACAGCCAAGCCGCCGTGGCGTTGATCGTCATCGACGTGTTCATTTGTTCGAGCGGAATGCCGTCCAGCAGCGCACGCATGTCGCCCAAGTGAGAAACCGGCACGCCGACTTTGCCCACCTCGCCTTTGGCGAGCTCATTGTCGCTGTCGTAGCCGGTCTGCGTTGGCAGGTCGAAGGCAATCGACAGGCCCGTCTGACCCTTGGCCAGGTTCTTCCGGTAGAGCTCGTTCGACTTCGCGGCCGTCGAGTGGCCGGCATAGGTGCGGAATAACCAGGGGCGATCGGGTGCCCGCTCGGACCCGCTCTTGCCTTCGCGCATGCGTAAACCTCGGTTGGGTTCGGCTGTTGCCGTAAAGTACCCATAACCGTCGGTGCATTGCAAAATGATCTTTGCCGCAACCGCGCCCGCAATCGCGGCGGAGCCGGCTAGGTGCGCCTGAATTGGTGATGCTGCACGCGCAGGCCGGAAACCACCGCCATCACGCGCAGGCAGATCAAAAGGATGAAGAGGGAGACGATCATGCCCACCGTGCAGGCAATAACGACGTTCGTCTGCTGGTCAGAGGTGGGGTAGAAGCCGGCCAGCTCAAATACGTAGTTCATGACGAGGGCGCCGAGGACGAAGCTCGGAATGAACACCAGCGCCAAAAGGGTGCGCGACAGGACGTGTAGGGTCAGCACGCCGGCCCAGCCAGATAGCATCGCCACGACGACCAAAGTGTAGGTGTCGACGGTGACGGCTCTGTTCAGAAAATCAAGCATTCGCCCATCGTCTAGGACTGCTTTGCCGCCTGTGCCGCACCCCCAAAACTTCGGAGATCGACCCGGGCTTTTAGGCCGGGGCGTATTAAAGGTCCGTTGACACGATCGCATAGCGGCGCCACAGCCTCTTCATTGCAGCGCGGAAACGTGCTTGAAACGCCGGGAGATGCGGCCAAGATGCCGCTAGCCAAGCAGCACCGGCCCAGGTTGCCGGCAATTCATCACGGGAGCCAAGAATGACGAGCCAAAGCGCCGCCAGGACGGAAGTTGCCATGGGCGCACCGGCGACCACCGAAAAGAAGGATCTCTATGAAATCGGTGAGATTCCGCCCCTCGGCTACGTTCCCAAGAACATGTATGCCTGGGCCATCCGCAAGGAGCGCCACGGCGAGCCGGACACGGCCATGCAGATGGAGGTCCTCCCCACCTGGGAGCTCGACAGCCACGATGTGCTGGTGCTCGTCATGGCAGCCGGCATTAACTACAACGGTGTTTGGGCCTCGCTCGGCAAGCCGATCTCGCCCCTCGACGGACACAAGAACCCCTACCACATCGCCGGGTCGGACGCGTCGGGCATCGTCTGGGCCGTCGGCTCCAAGGTGAAGCGCTGGAAGGTCGGCGACGAGGTCGTCATCCACTGCAACCAGGACGACGGCGACGACGAGGAGTGCAACGGCGGCGATCCCATGTTCTCGCCGAGCCAGCGCATCTGGGGCTACGAGACCCCGGACGGCTCGTTCGCGCAGTTCTGCCGCGTGCAGGATCGGCAGCTTCTCGAGCGCCCGCGGCATCTCACCTGGGAGGAGAGCGCCTGCTACACGCTGGTGCTGGCCACCGCCTACCGCATGCTGTTCGGCCACCGTCCGCACGTGCTGCGCCCGGGCCACAACGTGCTCGTCTGGGGCGCCTCGGGCGGCCTCGGCTCCATGGCGGTGCAGCTCTGCGCCACCTCCGGCGCCAACGCCATCGGCGTCGTGTCGGAGGAGGACAAGCGCGACTTCGTCATGCAGCTCGGCGCGCGCGGCGTCATCAACCGCAAGAACTTCGATTGCTGGGGCGAGTTGCCGAAGGTCGGCACGCCGGAGTACGACGCCTGGTTCAAGAGCGCGCGCAAGTTCGGCGCTGCTATCTGGGAGACCACCGGCAAGGGCAACAACGTCGATAGCGTCTTCGAGCATCCCGGGCAGTCGACGTTCCCGGTGTCGGTGTTCGTCGTCAAGCGCGGCGGCATGGTCGTCATCTGCGCCGGCACCACCGGCTACAACCTGACGATGGACGCGCGCTATCTGTGGATGCATCAGAAGCGCGTGCAGGGCTCGCACTTCGCCAACCTGCTGCAGGCCTCACAGGCCAACAAGCTGGTCATCGAACGGCGCATCGACCCTTGCATGTCGGAGGTCTTCCCGTGGGAGGACATCCCGAAGTCGCACATGCGCATGATGCGCAACGAGCACAAGCCGGGCAACATGGCGGTGCTGGTCTCCGCGCCGACGACTGGCCTGCGGACGTTCGAGGACGTGCTCGAGGCCAGCCAGCGCCTGCGTCGCTAACGGTCCGTAGCGGCTTCAGGCAGGTGCCTGCGCCTCTAGCGGGAACGGACGGATGCGCGGGCCGCGACCGGTTCGAGCCCCACAGCACTCATGCGCTTGAACTCGAAGATGCCGCGGTTGAGTTCGGCGCCGAGGATGACGATCACTGCCGTCATCTGGAAGAAGATCATCGCCACCATGAGCTGCGACAGACCCGCATAGAAGCGCGAGTAGTCGCTCAGGTTCAGGTAGTACGAATAGAGGCTGGCCGCGATCAGCCACAGTGCCGTCGACAGGAGAACGCCGGGCCAGACGTCCTTGATGCGGCGCCGCCCGGCTGCGAGCCAGAGGTGGAATGCCAGGAGCTGCGCCGCGATGACGCCGCCCGCCGAAGCGTAGCGCAGGAAGGCGCCCATCCAAGTCGAGCGCATGAACGTGAACGACTGCGTCAACGTCGGGTCAAAGCGGGCGGCGAACACCGGCCCGACCACCACGACCCAAGTGAGCACCAGCATCGACACGGCGCTGGCGAAGACGAACACCATGCTGCGCAACAACGAAAGCAGATACGGCCGCGTCTCGACGACCCGGTAGGCGCCGTTGAGAGCCGTGCGCAGCGTCTCGATGGCGTTGGTAGCGAAGAACAGCGATAGGCCGGCGCTCACCGTCAGCAAGTCTATGCGCGTTCGCCCCATGATGGCTTCGACTTGCGGAGCGAGGCCGGCAGCGACGCTGGGAGGCAGGATATGGAACAACTGCTCGACGGCCTGAGCCGCCAGCTCGCGGCCGCCGAAGATGCCGGCGAGGGCGCCGAGAAAAATGCAGAACGGAAACAGCGAGACGACAAACGAGAAGGCCACCGCTCCCGCCATCGCGAAGCCGCTGTGCTCGTAGAGGCGGTAAAGGGCCTCGAGCAAAGTGCGGTAACGCTGCATTCCCTTATCCTCGGAACTCTTAGACCAATTTGGCCGGAACCTATCTGCGCTCCCGGCCCAGGTCTATGCCGGGATTGCCGCGGCGGCCGGAGAAATGCCGGCGGCTGCAAAACCCCTTGCCGCCGGCGTGGACGTGGGAGGCGCCCTTACCTACAATGGCAGGCGCAGTCGGGAACGAGCGGTGGCCGGCGTGGCGGATGAGGTTGATCGCAAGAGGCGGCAGGCAGCGCTAGGCTATGAGCCGACGCGCCCCGCGAGGCTGCGCGATGAACCCCCACCGCTTCCAGTACCTACCGCCGACGACGGCGTGGGGTTCGGCAGCGCCGACGAAGACGGCCTGCGCATGCTCGCGGCGCTGGAGACGCTGACCAGCCTCGAGCCCGACTATACCGATGATCTCAATGCCGAGGCCTCGGTCACCATCATCGAATCGGCCGGCTACGACGTCGTCGCCGAGGCATTGGCGCGCGATGCCGATGAAGGACGCTCGCTGCGGTCGCTGCTGCAATCGCGGGACGAGGCGCCGAGACTGCTCCTCAACGGCTATGAATCGTTCAACGGCGCGGGCGAGGAAGCGACGGTCGAGATCGTCGAGGCGCCGCACGCGTTCGACGCGCCGGAGGTGCCCGGCAAGCTGCACCGCGTAAACCCCACCTCCCTCGCCGAGCGCATCGCCGTCGCCACCGGGCGGGGCGCCGTCGGCAGCCGCTTCTTCAAGGCGCTCTCGGGTGACTAAGCCGCGGTGCTGCCGATTGCCTTGACGGGCGGGCTGGTTATTCTGCAACGCAACACTAGTGTGATGATCGAGAAGTCCGCTACATCATGCTCGGCTGGGTAGTGAGGCGGGCTTCTCGATCTGAATCGCACCAGAAAACATCAACTTGGCTAGTGTCCTTCAGATCGCGAAATTCGTTCTACCACCTGCCGCACACTGAGACGAATTTCGCAATCAGGACGCTAGCGCGGCGCCGGCAGCGGTGGTCGCGCACGATTTCCCAGGAGGGGTAGCGATGTCGACTGCGGTGAAGCTCGCCGAGCAGGATCTCCTTTCAGCCGGTCCGGAGGCGCTGCTGCAGCGTGCCGAGGCTGCCGTCGCGTCCGCCGACAAGGTGCTGCAAGCGGCCAAGGTCGGCGTGCGCGCCGCGGTATCAGCGGCCGGCGGCATCGACAACGCGCAGCATCAGGCGCACGGCCTCGCCTGGCTGGCGACCGCGGTCGAGGGCCTGCGGCAGATGCATGTGTGGGGCACGCGTCTTTCCGGCGAAGGCCGCTTCGGCGAGTTCGAGCAATTGATTCTCGTCGCCGCCTTCGCCGAATACCTCGCGCAGATCTCCGGCGGCATTCCCATGGGGCAGCTCGAGCTTGTGCGTCCCGAGCATCTCGGCGTGTCGCGCGCCGACGTGCGCCGCTACGAGGACGAGGTCGCCGACCTGATCACCGCCGGCGGCACGCAGGCCATCAAGAAGCGCCTCGCCGACTTCATCGCCGCGCAGCCCAAGGCGCGTCAGCTTCGGCGATCCGGGCCTCGACGAGACGCATGCCGCCATCCTCGACCAGATGCACACCTTCTCCGAGGAAGAGGTCATCCCGCACGCCCACGAATGGCATCTGCAGAATGCATACATCCCGCTCGAGGTTGTGCAGAAGGTTGCCGAGCTCGGCGTGTTCGGGCTGACGCTGCCCGAGGAGTTCGGCGGCATGGGGCTCGGCAAGGAGAGCATGTGCGTCGTCTCCGAGGAGCTCTCGCGCGGCTACATCGGCGTCGGCTCGCTCGGCACCCGCTCGGAGATCGCCGGCGAGCTGATCCTCAACAACGGCACCGACGAGCAGAAGGCGAAGTACCTGCCGAAGCTCGCTTCCGGCGAGCTGCTGCCGACGGCCGTGTTCACCGAGCCGAACACCGGCTCCGACCTCGCCTCGCTGAAGACGCGCGCGGTGAAGGAGGGCGACACCTACAAGGTCACCGGCCAGAAGACGTGGATCACGCATCCGGTGCGCGCCGACCTGATGACGCTGCTGGTGCGCACCAACCCGGACGAGAAGGGCTACAAGGGCCTCTCGATGCTGCTGGCCGAGAAGCCGCGCGGCACCGACGCCGATCCGTTCCCGGCGCCCGGCATGACGGGCGGCGAGATCGAGGTGCTCGGCTACCGCGGCATGAAGGAGTACGACATCTCCTTCGACGCCTTCGAGGTGCCGGCTGGCCAGCTTGCTCGGCGGGACCGAGGGCCAGGGCTTCAAGCAGCTCATGAACACGTTCGAGGCGGCGCGCATCCAGACGGCGGCGCGTGCCGTCGGCGTGGCGCAGGCGGCCATGGACCTCGGCCTCAAGTACGCACTCGACCGCAACCAGTTCGGCAAGCCGATCTACGCCTTCCCGCGCGTCTACAACAAGATCGTCATGATGGCGGTGGAGACCATGGTCGCGCGCCAGCTCACCTATTTCGCCGCGCGCGAAAAGGACCAGGGGCGGCGCTGCGATCTGGAAGCCGGCATGGCCAAGCTGCTGGGCGCGCGCGTCGCCTGGGCGAATGCCGACAACGCGCTGCAGATCCACGGCGGCAACGGCTTTGCGCTCGAGTATCCGATCAGCCGCGTGCTGTGCGATTCGCGCATCCTCAACATCTTCGAGGGCGCCGCCGAGATCCAGGCGCAGGTCATCGCCCGCCGCCTGCTCGAAGGCGCCAACTAGCGCGTCTCGTCCGGTTGACGGAAGATCGTGACGGTGGCGAGTACGACGACGAACATCATCGTCAGCAGGGCGGTGAGAGCGGCTGTCTCGAAAATATCTCCGCTGCGCCACGTCACGCCGGCGGCGTCGACGACGTTCTCGCCGCCGCCCTTCATCAAATAGGTCATCGACGAAGTCGAGGCCGACGACGGCGTACATGGCGACAGCCTGCAGGTAGTGCGCACGCGGTTGCGGCAGAGCGGGTTCCGGTGCGCGACCTCGCAGGTACAGCGCGAAAACCAGCATGAAGGCGAAGACGGTCAGGTACCACCCGAGGAAGTTCTGCAGCGGCACCCCGAAGAAACCGCCACCCTGCTCCCAGATCCACCACTGCGAGAGTGTCGACGCCATCGGATCCATCGACAGATCCCACAGCACCATGATGAAGGCGCCGATCAGCGGCGTAACGAAAATCTGCGCGGCGTCGGCGCCCCGCTTGACGTCGCCGGCCAGCACGGTTGCCAGCACCCACGACAGGTAGCCGACGCCGAGATAGGCGGGGCCGATCATCAGCGGCACATAGCCGAGCTTGGGGCCGAGCGCGTCGGTGTAGTGATAGGGACCGAACGGGAAGCCGGTGGCCACACCGAGGTTTTCGATGGCGTTGCTGACCACGAGACAGATGACGGCGAATGCGACGATGCCCTTCAGCCCGTAGCGGAGGCTGCCGTGCACGAGGGCGAAGGTGAGCAGGATGCCGAGGTGCAGCACCGTGAGCGCCGCCGTGCGATATTGGATCCCAATCAGCTCCTCGATGGCGAGAAGCACGACTAGAAGCCAAAGTAAATTGCGCGCGGGCATGTGCATTGGCTCGCCGATCTGCGGGCTCGCGGCCCAACTTGCAAACGCCGAATCAACCAATACGCATGCGACGATAGCACGCTCCCGCCGGCTCTATGGCCGCCGCGGCGCGCCTGGGTCTATGCTGGGCGCCACACCAGACGGGAGTGGCGGTACGAGCATGGCGAACCAGTCGATCATCGAGACACGGCGTCCCCAGATGTTTCCGACGCTGTTGCCGGAGGAGATCGAGCGCATACGCCGCTTCGGCGAATTGCGCTCATTTGCCGAAGGGTGAGGCGCTGGCGCGTGTCGGCGAACCAGCGCCCGGCCTGATGATCATTCTCTCGGGCAAGGTCGACGTCTATCAGACTCACGGCGGCGAGCGCTCGCTGATCGTGACGCACGAGATCGGAAGCTTCATGGGAGAGCTGGCGCAGCTTGGCGGCCGCCCGGCGCTCGTCGACGCCATCGCGCGGGAGGCGGTCGACGTGATCGTCATACCGCCCGCGCAATTGCGCGCCCTGCTCATCGCCGAGGCCGAACTCGGCGAGCGCATCATGCGCGCGCTGATCCTGCGTCGTATGGGCCTGCTGGAAACCGGCGCCGGTGGTCCGATCATCGTCGGCAGGGCCGACAATGGCGACGTCCTGCGGCTGGAGAACTTCCTGTCCCGCAACGGCCACCCGCACCAGCGCCTCGATCCGGAGACCGATTCCTGCG
Organism: uncultured Alphaproteobacteria bacterium; assembly: GCA_963795225.1. Lineage (GTDB taxonomy): Bacteria > Pseudomonadota > Alphaproteobacteria > Rhizobiales > Hyphomicrobiaceae > Hyphomicrobium_A. The sequence continues at coordinate 106,967 of CAWCHB010000028.1, forward strand.
GCAAAGTTCTGATCGAGAAGTTCAGCGTCGCGCCGGATGAACTACCGATCGTCGTCTGTCCCAACGGCAAGGTTCTGCGCAATCCCACCGAGACCGAACTGGCGCGCTGCGTCGGCCTGATCTCGCCGCTCGACCCCAATCAGGTTCACGACGTGGTCGTCGTCGGCGCCGGCCCGGCCGGATTGGCGACGGCGGTCTATGCTGCTTCCGAGGGGCTATCGGTTCTGGTTCTCGATTGTCGCGCGTTCGGCGGCCAGGCCGGCGCCTCGGCGCGCATCGAGAACTATCTTGGCTTTCCGACCGGCATTTCGGGAATGGCGTTGATGGGGCGCGCCTACAATCAAGCGCTGAAGTTCGGCGCCGATATCGTCATTCCCTGCGAGGCGCAGCGCCTCGATGCGCCGACGGTAGACGCGCCATTTCAATTGCGGCTGGCGAGCGAGGAAAGTGTCCGGGCCCGCACGATCGTGCTCGCTTGCGGCGTCCGCTACCGGCGCCTCGACGTCGAGAACCTGGGGGAGTTCGAGATGACGAGCGTGCATTACTGGGCCTCGCCGCTCGAGGCCAACCTGTGCGCTCGCCAGGAAGTGGCGCTCGTCGGCGCCGGCAACTCCGCCGGCCAGGCGACCGTGTATCTCGCCAGCAAGGCGAAGAAGGTATGGCTACTGGCCCGCGGCGGCAGTCTGGAGGCGACGATGTCACGCTATCTCGTCGATCGCATCCGCAGCCTCTCCAACGTCGAGGTCCTGACGAACGCGGTAGTGACCGGCCTTGAGGGCAGCAATGGCCGCCTGGAAGCCATCCGCTGGCGTCAAAACGGAGCCGAGGAGCGATGCGAGATGCGTCATCTGTTCCTGTTCATCGGCGCCGACCCCAACACCAACTGGCTGCGCAACTCCGGGCTCAACCTGGACGATAAAGGCTTCGTTCTCACGGGCGCGAATGGAAACGGATCAGGCCGTAAGACTCTGGAAACGAACATCGCAGGTGTGTTCGCCATCGGCGACGTTCGCTCCGGTTCCATCAAGCGCGTGGCAGCATCCGTCGGCGAAGGTGCGCAGGTCGTCGCCGCTCTGCACTCCTACCTCGCCGACTTGGCGCCGACCGGTATCGCCCGCGCCTGAGCGGGTTTGCCGTTGCTTGCAACGCCGGTTCTACGGTGCGATCACTTCGTCATGACAAAGAAACTCCCTTCCCACCCGCGCGTCGTCTCGCTCATCGCCAGCGCGACCGAGATATTGAATGCGCTGGGCGCCGGCGATCTGCAGGTCGCGCGATCGCACGAATGCGACTACCCGCTCTCCGTGCTCAAGCTCCCGGCAATCACGCGCCCTAAGTTTCGCGTCGAAGGATCGAGCGCCGATGTCGACAAGGCCGTTCGCTCGCTCGTCGAGCACGGTCTCGCCGTCTACGACGTCAACGCCGAAGCGCTGAAAAAGCTCAACCCGGACGTCATTCTCACCCAGGACCAGTGCGAAGTGTGCGCCGTGTCGCTCGCCGACGTGGAGCATGCCGTGTGCCAGTTCGTGCACGGAGAGCCGCGCATCGTGTCGATGCGCCCGCACACCCTCGCCGACATTTATGCCGACATTGCCCGCGTCGCCGAAGCGATCGGCCGTCCCGAGACCGGCAAGAAACTCATTGCCTCGATGCAGGACCGCTTCGCAGCTATCGCCTCCAAGGTCGCGGGACGGCCGAAGAAGAAGCTCGCCTTCATCGAGTGGGTGGATCCGCCGATGTCCGGCGGGCACTGGATGCCGGAGCTGATCGACATCGCCGGCGGTGTCAGCCTGTTCGGCACCACGGGCGAGCCCTCGCCATGGATCACCTGGAAGGAAGTCGCCGCCGGCAATCCGGACGTAATCCTGGTCGCGCCGTGCGGCTACGACATCGAGGTGACGCGGCGGGAGGTCAGGCCGCTCGTTCGCTACTCCGTCTGGCAGCAGCTACGCGCCGTGCGCGACCACCATGTCTACCTCGCCGACGGGAACGCCTATTTCAATCGCCCTGGGCCGCGTCTCGTCGAGAGCGCGGAAATCCTCGCCGAGGTCCTGCATCCCGAGGTGTGCGCCTTCGGCCATCGCGGCGAGGGTTACGTCGAGTACGAGATGTCCCGCCCCGGCGTCATCACCAAATCTGCCAGCTAGGCTTCGCAGACGTCGTCTCCACTGCTCTCCCTCGCCCTTGCGGGGGAAGGAGATTTCTCTTCCCACTCTCGCTACAGGCTTTCGTTCATGCGGCGCAGGCGGCGCGACAGCCGGCGCAGGAGGTCGAGCGTGAACGCCGGGTTGCGCTCGATCAGGTAGTTGAAGGCGCGCTCGTCGATCACCACCACCTCGGTTGGCTCGCGGGCGATGGCGGTAGCGCCGCGCGGCGATCCGTCGATCAGGGTCAACTCGCCGAACGTCTCGCCGGGCAGCACTGTCTCGAGAACCGCCCCCGCCGATACGATCGAGACCGCGCCCGAGCGCACCGCGTACATGGCCTTGCCCTCGTCGCCATCGACAAAAATGCGCTCGCCCTCGGCGAATTGCTGCAGCGGGTAGTCTGCTTGCACTAATCCTTCGAAATCAAAGCCATCGCCTGCCATGCTTCACTCCGTGGGGACGCGCTGCACCGCAAAAGACTATTCCTCGCCCACGACCCCGACAACCGCTTCCGGCCCTGCTGCGTTATGGCGTGGCGGTGGCGATACGGCCAGCGCGTCGCAAAGCGCAGCAAAGCGGCAAACGGCAGGACAAACGCGCGTTTTTCCTATATCGGCCTATACAAGGTGGACGATGTTGACGGGGGACTGACATGGCAGCGACGACGCAGAATGCGCGCTCACTTTGGGGCCGCGCGACCGATTATCTGCTCGGCCGCAACACGCTCATCGGCATCGCGTCGATCATGCTGCTGCTGATTGCCGGGTTCGCCACCTGGCACGGCATGCGCGACTTCATCATCGGCGTGTCGACCTCGCCCGCGGGCAATTCCCAGGAGCTGCCGGGCGGCCTGTCGTTCTCCAATGATTTCCTCGTCATCGTCGTGGTCTTCGCCCTCACCTTCTTGATGTGGCTGATGCTGCGCGAGACCTTCGCCCAGGGGCGCCGCTGGACCGAACGCCTCGTCACTTTCCCGCTCTATGTGTTCCTCGCCATCTGGTCGATCGGCTTCGGCTACGGCTTCTGGTGGAGCCTCATCGCCGGCGAGGAAGCGACGCGTACCGGCCTTTCCGGTTTGCAGCAGGACGCGGGCGATGCGGCGAGCGCCGTCGCGGCGCGGCTCGACGCGGTCAAGGTCGGGCTCGACGGCGTCGTCACCTGGTCGGCGACGCAGATGACGCGCGAGGAGACGAGCGGCGGCTCGTGCGGCACGTCCTCTGGCGCCGGTCGCGGCCCGCTCTACAGCGCTCGCGTCGGCGTGCGCGATCAGATCACCTCGTTGCGCGACGGCGTGCAGAATTCGTGGATCGCGCCGGTGCAGGCCGACATCGCGTCGCTGCAGCAGAGCGTCGCCCAGCTACAGGGCTCCACCGTCGCCGAGCGCCAGCAAAGCTTCAACGCCATGGCGACCAACATCCGCTCGCGCGCGCGCGACATCGCCGCCCGCTCCAACGAGCTGGGCAAGTCGACCGCCACCGAGATGCGCGCCATCGCCGCCGCCGTTTCAGTCCCGCCCGGGCAGAGCGGGTTCTCCTGCTACGATCCGACCCTGGCGCAGCGCCTGACGCAGGCCGCCGTGCAGGCGGATCAGCCGGCGACGCTCAACCTGCGCGAGGCTGCGTTCAACGAAGGCCCCGCCGGCGTCGCCAACGCCATCAAGCGTCTGTGGGAGAACATCGGCGCCTATCTTTCGAGCCTCATCGGCTGGATCGCTCGGCGCCGAGCCCGGTGGCGCCACCAGAGAGCGGCGAGCCGATCACCGGCCGCGACATGATCGCGCTTCTGGCCACCATCGGCATCGATCTCGGCCTGCTGGCGCTGGCCATCCTCAATCCGCCGCCGCCGGAGAGCAAACGGCCCGTCGTCGGCGCGTTATCCGCCAGATCCGCGCGGCGATGAATACGGCCATCGAGCGCGCGCCGGGCGCCAGCATCGAGTGGGTGCGCCGGCACTTCATCTATCACAGGGGCGCGTCGTACCTCGTCATTCCCAACCTCTACAGTTGCGACCCAAAGAACGAGGACGAATGCGCCAAGGCGCTGGCCATGAACCAGCTCGCCGGCGTGCTCGACGACATGGATCTGGTGCGCTGGCCGCAAAGGACGCGCTGGTGGACGCTGCGCAAGGGCGAGCTCGACAAGCTCAAGGCCGAGGAGAAGACGGCCAGCGACACCGATCTCAGCCAGATCCGCAAGGACTGGCTCAAGGCGCATCCGAAAGAGAAAGACGCCGTGACGGAACAGGATCAGGCCTTCGAGAAGGCGCAGCCGATCCGCAACCACGGCCTGTTTTCCAAGGCCGAGGCGGCGCTGACCTTCGCCGGCTGGAGCGAGAAGGCGCGGCGCGACATCGAGATCTTCCCGCTCGAGGACATCGAGGGACTGACGCCCATCCTCATGGTGCTGGCCGACGACGGCAGCCTCGAACGCGCGGAGACCGAAGCCGCCGCCGCCAAGGGCAAATCGTGGTGGCCGTTCGGCCGCGAGGCTAAGAGCGCCTAGCTGCTTACCGGCCGCGCCACAGGTAGATGGTGAGAACGGCGCCGACGACGGCCAGGATGTAGAGCAAAATCGGCGCGGCGATCCCGAGGATGCCGCCGACGAAGTAGCCCATGAACGATCCGGCGACGCCGACGAGGCCGTAGGTGATCTCGCCGCTCGACGTCGCAAACTGCCGGCGCAGCCATGTGCTGCCGTGGTGAAGCATCGCCCAACCGACAGCCGCGCCGATGATCACCAGAATTATGAATTCCAAAAGCATGTCCGTTCCCCAGTCCGCCTGCGCACCAGCAACGAATCACTTTGCGTATTCTAGCGGACTTCGCATCGATGCGACGAGAAGCAGCGCAGTTCCTGAGCCGGGCAGCCTCGCGGGGCCGCCGATGATCGGCGTTTTCCGTCCGCGACCGAACAAACCGTCATGGCCGCGCAGGCGGCCATCCACGCCAGGTTCAGAGGTGGCTTCCGTACGATAGGGCATACGGTCGGCGTGCTCGCACGACTTCCCGTAGTGCTTACGGACACTTGCGTGGATGGCCGCCTGCGCGGCCATGACGACATTTGGAGCGCGGCGGATTTGTCAGATCCGGTGCCGATCAGGCGCGGTGATAGGGGTGGCCGGAGAGAATGGTGGTGGCGCGATAGAGCTGTTCCACGAGAACGGCGCGCGCCAGTCCGTGCGGCAAGGTCATGGCGCCGAGCGATAGCTTGAGGGCAGCGCCCTGCAACGCTTCCGGGCCGTGCCCGTCGGGTCCGCCTATGAGGAAGGCCAACCCCTTGCATCCGCCGTCGCGCATTTGCGCCAGCCATTTGGCGAAGGCTTCGCTCGCCAATGCCTTCCCGCCTTCGTCGAGCACGACGCGCACGGTTGCCGGCGCGGCAGCCTTGAGCAGGCGCGCCGCCTCCTCGGCCTTGCGCGCCACCGCGCTGGCGGCGCGGCTCTCGCTGAGTTCGGCAATGGAAAGGGGGCCGAGCCCGAGCGCGCGACCCGCCGCGTCGAAGCGCTTCTGATAGCGTTCGCAGAGGTCGCGCTCGGCGTCCTTCAGCCGGCCGACGGCGGCAACGATGAGGCGCATGACCGCTTCTCCCGCCGGGAGCGCGGATCCTTATCGTCGCGCACCGTCCCGATCTGTCGGACGTTAGTGGGCGGTCGTAGCCTCGACCGGCCTGTCCGCCGACCACATCTTCTCGAGGTTATAGAAGTCACGCACCTCGTCGCGGAACACGTGCACGATGATGTCACCGGTGTCGAGCAGCACCCAGTCGCAAGCTTCCATGCCCTCGACGCGTACGCGGCCGAGGCCAAGATCCTTGAGCTTGCGTCCGATCTGCTCGGCGATCGCTCCAACGTGCCGGTCCGACCGGCCGGTGGCGACCACCATGAAGTCACCGATGGAAGACTTACCTGCCAGATCGATCGTCACGATCGCCTCGGCCTTGGCCTCGTCGAGCCAATGGACGATCTGCTTCAGCAGGTCCGCCGACTTTTGCCCTTCTGACAAAAGCTCGGCACGAGGCGTGCCCTGTCGGGCACCCTCAAGTGCGGTTCGCATCGTGTGCTGGTTGTCCCTTCCTCATGCACCCCATGGGGCCTGCGCCGTGGAGCTTCATGCTCCGCGACGCTCGTCTGCGCACGGCATGCAGCCGTATCGCCGACGCAAAGATAAGGCCTCAGCCCCCTTTCCATCAATAGTTAATGCGTGCCTTAGTTATGCAAAGACCACACCCAAGTGTAAAAAATCTAATGTATTTCCTAAGCTTACTTGCTCGAGTCGGCGCGCAGGGCCGTCGAGGAAGCCTCCGATAGCCGGGTGCTCAGCAGCGTCCAGGCGGGCGGAGTCATGCCGGGAAGCTGGCCGGCGAGGCTCTCCGCTACCCGGAAGCGGGCGAGGCTTTGTGCCGCCGGCGAAGCAAGGGCCAGCAGGCGCCAGCCGGGCCGGTCGACGACCGCCATCGGCACCAGCCGGGCAATGTCCCGCCAGCGCTGCCAGCGGTCAAAACCGGCGAGATTGTCGGCCCCCATGACCCAGACGAAGCGCACGCCGGGCAAGCGGCGGGTCACGTAGCGCAGCGTCTCGTAGGTGTAGGGGGTGCCAAGTGCCGCCTCGAACCCAGTCACCTTGATGCGCGGGTCGTTGGCGAGGCGCCGGCTGGCGGCCATACGGTCGGCGAGCGACGGCAGGCCGTTTTGGTCCTTCAGCGGGTTTCCCGGCGTCACCATCCACCAAAGCTGGTCGAGCTGCAGCCGGCGCAGCGCCGTCACCGCGCATACGGCATGGCCTGCATGCGGCGGGTTGAAGGTGCCGCCCATCAGCCCGATCCGCTGGCCCGGTAAGGCCAGCGGCATCAGAGCGCGCAGTTCGGTGAGACTGTATCGTGTGGCTGTCGGCATCTGGCCCAGTGGTTTTGCCCACGAATTGTAAGCCGGTAACCGGTTGATTTTGCAAACGGTCCAGATTCGATATGCAACCCTGGTAACGAACCAGACATTATTGCTCTGTCATTGCTGATGCGGCCGGCCGACGCGGCCAGGAGGCACGAAATGCGGAGACGGCAGTTCCTGGCTTCAGCGGCAATGCTGGCGGGGTCGGCCGCCATCGCGCGCGCACCGGCACTCGCCGCAGGCGAAGCGGCAAAGGCAGACGCCTCACACGCTATTGCGCATCTGCTCGACGGCTTCCTGAAACTCCCCGGCAAGAAGAGCGCGCAGGTCGACGTCGACGAGGCGACGAGCCCGTGGCGCGTGACATCTGAGCCCGACGCCGAGTTGTTTGTCGGCAGTTGTTTCAAGACCTTCGTGCTTGCTGCCTACCTGCAGGAGGTCGAAGCCGGGCGCCTCGATGAATTAGAGCAGCTTGCCGTCGACGACGGCGTGCGCTCGCTGGTCAGCCCGGTGTTCGAGCACCTCACGGGGACGACGCAGGCGCGCAGCGCGCTCGAGGCGATGATTGCGCACAGCGACAACACGGCAACCGACATCGCCCTGAAGCGGGTGACGCCGGCGCGCGTGCGCAAGTTCATTGCCGATGCGGGTTTGAAGAAGGCGCGCATTCCGGATTCGACGCGGCAGTTCTTTTCCTACGTCGCCGGCGCGCCGCAGGGCGAAGATCTCGGTTGGAAGGCCATGCAGGCCGTCGTCAATGACGACAAGCCCGACACGGCGAAATATCGCCCCGCCCTGAACGATGTCGAGACGATGGCCGTTCCCGCCGCCGAGTTCGTCGCCTACTACAAGCGTGCCTTGACCGGGAGCTATTTTCAGAAGCCGGAAACACTCACCGAGTTCAAGCGCGTGCAGGCCATGGCGGACGCCATTGCCCTCGTCGTGCCGGCAGACACGGTCGCCTACATGAAGGGCGGCTCCATCGACTGGAACGGCTTCCACTGCTTGGCGGTCGCGGGGCAGATGATCGTGCGCAACACGCCTGTCACGTTCGCGCTGACCTACAACTGGAGCGACAGCGACGGCGACCAGAAGGAACTGACCGGAGACTACAAAGATGCGGTCGCTGACATCCTCGGCAAAGTTCACAAGCGTTTGATCGAGGGCCGCGCCTAGAGCCATGCCCAGCGACAACGCCCTTGCGTCGACAGTCCTCGCGCTGCTGCTTCTCGCGGTTCCGGCGACCTATGCCGCCGCGGAAAGCGCCGAGGATGAGATCCGCGCGGCATTCGCGCAGTGGACCAAGGACTTCAACGCCGGAAAAGCAGACGCCGTGTGCCGCCTTTTTTCGCCGGAGCTGCGTTACGACTTCCGCGGCTATCCTGAGCGTGACTACAATGACGTGTGCACGCTGTTGCACCGCTCCCTTGCCGACAAGAGCAAGCGCTACGTCTACGCGCTCGACCTGCGCGAGATCATGGTTTCCGGCGACCTTGCCGTAGTCAGGCTGGCCTGGACACTCAATGTGACGCTGCCCACCGGGCAGGTCGTCACATCGGTTGAACCGGGGATGGACGTTTTACGTAAATCCCCGGACGGCCAATGGAAAATCATTCGCTACATCGCTTACGAAGCGCCGGAGCGTCCAAAAGACGGCGGGCAGTAGAACCCGCAGGGCATGATGGGAGTTATGGTTGAGGTCGAATTATTCTAAGCCCCCAAGGAGGAGTCCAATGACCGCTAGAATCAGTCTCGCTGCCCTGCTCGCCGTTATGGCGAGCGCTGCGCTCGCGCAGGAGCCACCGGCCTCGCCGCCGGCTACCGAGAATGCGCCGAGCATGCAGTCCGATCAGATGACGCCGAGCACGACACCGGCTCCGCAGGCGCCGGCTGCCACCGAACCGACGCCGACCGCTCCGGCGCCCGTTGACAAGGAAGCTGCCGCTCCTGCTCCGGCTGCATCCACCGACCTAGCCTCGAGTGCGCTGAAGGAGTCCGAGGACGACAACAAGATGGTCGCCCCGCTCAACGCTTCGGTCGACGTGGTCGAGGACATGGACATCTATGACGCCAACGGCAAGAAGATCGCCGAGGTGGATGCTGTCCTCGAAGACTTCGAACGGTGAGATCAAGGGCGTCGCCATCGAATACGGCGGCTTCCTTGGCTTCGGCGACAAGGGCGCCATCCTCACCCTCGACCAGGTGAAGGCGCAGGACGGCAAACTCATTACGGACGTCACCGAGGAGCAACTCACGACGCTCCCGGCCTGGAACGAGTAACTCTGGCTCGCTAAGAACGCGCAACGCGCGGTGCTCGGGCACCGCGCGTTCGCTCGTCTGCGGCAAGGCTTTCTTAGCCATGCGAACAACTGGCTCAACATTGAGCAACGGCGCTCAGGCCTTGGGCAATTGCTGTGCTCGATGGCAACCAATTGGTGGCACGCCGGCGCCAACGCGGTTCTCGCCGCGAATACTGCTCAACCGATAGTCGCGACGCCAACGGAGCAGTTTTGCTCGGTCGCCGGCAGGCAAGCGTTTGTTAGGCACGCGCAGGCACGTTTGCTCGCAGCAGGGGGCGGCGGAGCCATGTCGGACAAAGCGGGCGATAACAGCGCAGGGCGCAACGGAACGGCGCGCGAGCTGGCACGCCGCATGGTCCGCAGCGCCGTGTCTCGATGCGCAGCGGCCTGGGATGCCCTCGATCGCAACCGCGCGCAGTTGCGCAGCGCGCGTGCCCTCGCCGACGCGGCCGTTGCCACCGCGGCCACCGCGCACGAGCGTCTGCGCGAAGCGCTCGAGATACTCCCGCAGGGGATCGTGTTCCTCGACAACGAGGGGCGCTACATCCTGTGGAACCAGAAATATGCCGACATCTACAAGCGCAGCGCCGATCTGTTCAAAGTGGGCGCGCGTCTCGAAGACACGCTGCGCATCGGCGTAGATCGCGGCGACTACCCGGCTGCCTCGGGGCGCGAGGAAACGTGGATCAAGGAGCGGCTGGAGCTTCTCTACAAACCTGGCAAGCAGCACGAGCAGGTTCTCGCCGACGGCCGGTGCATTCTCATCGAGGAGCGGCAGACGAGCGACGGTGGTGTCATCGGCCTGCGCATGGACATCACCGATCTGAAGCAGCGCGAGGCCTCGTTCCGGCTGCTATTCGAGGACAATCCGGTACCGATGTTCGTGCTGCGGCGCGACACTCAGGCGTTTCTCGCCGCCAACGCGGCCGCGCTTTCGCACTATGGCTTCAGTCGCGAGCATCTTCTGGCGGTGACTTTGCGTGACCTGCGTGCCGACCCCAACGAGCCGTCGGGCGCCGATATGGACCCGTTCGTGACCGACGTCAGTACCTCCAAGCACCGCACGCGCGACGGCCGCATCATCGAGGTCGTCGAGTTTTCGCGCCGGCTCGACTACGAGGGTGCTCCGGCCGTGCTGATCGCCATCATCGACATCACCGAGCGCAAGGAGGCCGAGGCGCGCATCGCGCACATGGCCCATCACGATGCCCTTACAGACCTACCGAACCGCGTACTGTTCCGTCAGCGCATAGCAGAGGCCCTGGCGCAGCGTAGCCGCACCGGCAATCTCATCGGCGCCTTGTGCATAGATCTCGACAACTTCAAGCTGGTCAACGACACGCTCGGCCATCCGATTGGCGACCGCTTGCTGCAGGACGTCGCCAACCGCATCGAACGCGTTTTGCGCCCGCGGGATACCGCAGCGCGTCTCGGCGGCGACGAGTTCGCCGTGCTGGTGCCGGAAATGAAGTCGCCGCAGGAGCTGGGAATCCTAGCGCAGCGCCTCATCCAGGTCGTCAGCGAGCCGTATGTGATCGAAGGCCACATGGTAACCGTCGGCTCGACGATCGGCATCGCCGTGGCGCCGACGGATGGCAATGATGCAGATCACCTGCTGCGCAACGCCGACATGGCGCTCTACCGCGCCAAGGCCGCCGGCAAGTCGACCTTCCGCTTCTTCGAGCCGGAAATGGATGCCCAGGCGCAGGCGCGCCGCCAGCTCGAGATCGACTTGCGGTCCGCACTCCTGGCCGAAACGCTTGAAGTCCACTACCAGCCGCTGGTCGATCTGAGCAGCGAGGAGGTCGTCGGCTTTGAAGCCCTGCTTCGCTGGCCGCACCCGACGCGCGGCTCGGTTCCTCCCTCGGAGTTCGTACCCCTTGCCGAGGAAACCGGCCTCATCACGCCGCTCGGCAATTATGTGTTGGAGCGGGCCTGCCGCGACGCCAGCCAATGGCCGCCGCACGTCAAGCTCGCCGTCAACCTGTCGCCCATGCAGTTCCGCGTCGGCAATGTGCTGCAGACGGTGAAGGAGGCCCTGGAAGATTCGGGTCTCGATCCGCAGCGCCTCGATCTTGAAATTACGGAAAGTGTACTGCTCGACCGCACCGATCAGGTGATCGAGCAGCTGCACGCCTTGCGCGCGCTGGGTGCGCGCATCTCCATGGATGACTTCGGCACCGGCTACTCCTCGCTCAGCTATCTGCGCGCCTTTCCTTTCGACAAAATCAAGATCGACCGCTCGTTCGTGCGCGATCTGCCGAGCAACCGGCAGACGCTGGCCATCGTGCGTGCCATCCTCGGCCTCGCTTCGGGCCTCGACATGAAGGTCGTCGCCGAAGGCATCGAGACGCAAGCCGATCTCGCTTGTCTCGCCGCCGAGGGCTGCCGGGAGGGGCAGGGCTTTCTGTTCAGCCCGGCGCGACCGCAGAGCGAGGTGCTGAAACTGTTGGCCGAGGCTCCGCAGCGGCATGTCGCCTGAGCGTCAGGCTTTGCCCTTCTCCCGATCGAGCAGCGCGCGCTTGCGCTGCACGCCCCAGCGATAGCCCGTCAGCTTGCCGTCGCTGCCCACAACGCGATGGCACGGGATGGCGACCGCGATCTGATTCGCCCCGCAGGCGGTTCCGACGGCGCGTACCGCTGCGGGCTTGCCGATGCGGCGGGCGATCTCCCCGTAAGTCGCCGTCTCGCCTGGCGGGATATCACGCAGCGCCGCCCAGACCTGCTGCTGGAAGGCGGTGCCGCGCACGTCGAGTGGCAAGGCCAGTCCCTTTTGCGGTGCCTCGACGTAGTCGATGACTTGCGCAACGAGTTTGGCGAAGGCGCGATCGCGGCCGGCCAGCTTGGCGCGCGGGAAGCGGTCGCGCAGCTCCCGCTCGAGCTCTCCCGCGTCATCGCCAAAGAAGATGGCGCAGACGCCTTTGTCGGTCGCGGCGACGAGCATCAGGCCCAGCGAGCATGCCGCCGTCGCATGGCGGATTTCCACGTCGACGCCGCCGGCACGGTAGGTTCCCGGTTTCATGCCCAGCGACTGCGTCGCGCCGGCGTAGAAGCGCCCGCTTGAATTGAAGCCGGCTTCGTAGATGGCTGCGGTCACCGATTTGTCTCCTGTCAGCGCTTCGCCGATGCGCCTGCGGCGGTGGGCGACGGCATAGGCCTTCGGCGTCACGCCGGTCGCTGCCTTGAAGATGCGGTGGAAGTGATAGGGGCTGAGGCCGGCATGCGCGGCGAGCGCGTCAAGGGACGGGGGCGTCTCGGCCGCTTCTATAAGCCGGCACGACGCGGCAATCCGCTCCGCATGTTCGTTGTCGCCGGGGGCCGCGTTCGGTTTGCAGCGTTTGCACGCACGGAACCCGGCGGCTTCGGCCTCGGCGCAGGTCGCAAAAAAGCGCACGTTCTGCCGCAACGGCCGGCGTGCCGCGCACGAGGGGCGGCAGTAAATGCCGGTCGTCGCCACGGCGGTGACGAAGGTTCCGTCAGCCTGCTTGTCGCGCGCCACGACAGCCGCCCAGCGGCGGTCATCGGCGGGGCGTTTTGCTGCGCGATTTGACGGCGGTGCGGGGCATCGAGCTTACTCTGGCGCTTTCCATGCCCGAAACATAGGGGCGCCTGCCCTACCCCGCACTCCGATCCTTGCGGTCGAATTTGCAGTGCGCGCTCAATATTTCAAGGCGTCGGTGCGCTCTTCTCGGCAACGGTCTTCAGAGAGGAAAGACCCTTTTCCATTTCATCGCCGATCATCTTCTTGCCGTTGAAGACGATGCACATCGCCTTCTCAATGAAGTTCTGCTTGCCGCCCATGCTCCAGGTCACCTGCGTCTGGTTGGCTTCGGGCTTGAACTCGAACTTCGAGCTGCTCGTGTTCTCGAACGGCTTGGTGAAATCGACCTTGATGTCTACCAAGTCGGCGGGACGGCTTTCCACGATGGTCATGCGTCCTTCGCCGATCTGGTCGTTGCCCGACCAGGTGAAGGCGGCGTCCTTGCCCGCGGCCGGTCCCTCGAAGTCGATCTTGGCGTTCGGGTCCATCTTCGCCCACGGCGACCACGCATCCCACTTCTTCAGGTCGTTGACCTGTTCGAACACGGCACCCGGGGGAGCAGCGATAGTCGCCTGCCGCTGAATGAGGAGCTCGTCCGGCTGCATGGCGACATAGCCGGCGAACGCGGCGATGACTACGACTAGGGCGATAAGGATTTTCTTGATCATGGCGTCGCTCCCATAGTTCTCGTTGCCCGGGAGGTCGCCACGGCAATCGGGCAACATCGCGGCGCCGTGATCACGTATTCGGGGCCTAGCGAATGCCGAGCCGGCGGGCTTCGGCGCGATCCCACGCCTGCTGCTCGGCCGGGCTGCACCACAGGTTGCCGTAATAACCCCAGCGACCGTTGACGCGCGTGCAGTCCTTCACGGGAGCCTGCGCGGCGCGAACCTGTTTACGGCTGCCGCTCTCCGCCGGAATGGCAAGTGCCGCTGCGGTTGCGGCAAGGGCGACTACACTAGTCAAAATTCTCAGCATTGCTTTTCTCCTCGCGCGAACATTCAGGTCGGCCGGATCTGCCCGGCACCGCGGACGACATATTTGAAGCTGGTGAGCTGCTCGACGCCGACGGGTCCGCGCGCATGCAGCTTGCCGGTGGCGATGCCGATCTCGCCGCCGAAGCCGAATTCGCCGCCGTCGGCGAATTGGGTCGAGGCGTTATGCAACACGATGGCCGAATCCACCTCGCGCATGAAGCGCTCGGCGGTTTCAGCATTGGCCGTGACGATGGCGTCGGTGTGCTGCGTGCCATAGCGGGCGATGTGCTCGATGGCACCGGCGACGCCATCGACCGTCTTCACGGCAATGATGGCGTCGAGATATTCGGTTGCCCAATCGGCGTCGGTTGCGGGCTTGACGCGCGCATCGGCCTGCTGCGTGGCGTCATCGCCGCGCACCTCGCAGCCCGCCTCCAACAGTGCCTTCACCAGCGCCGGAAGAACTTTCGACGCCGCCGCCGCATCGATCAGCAGCGTTTCCGTCGCCCCGCACACGCCGGTGCGGCGCATCTTGGCGTTGAGCACGATGTCGACCGCCATGTCGAGATCGGCATCGCGGTCGACGTAAGTGTGGCACAGGCCCTCGAGATGCGCGAACACCGGCACGCGCGCCTCCTTCTGTACGCGCTCGACCAGGCTCTTGCCGCCGCGCGGCACGATAACGTCGATGGCGCCGTCAAGGCCGGCGAGCATATGACCGACGGCGGCACGGTCCGGCGTCGGCACGAGCTGGATCGCAGCCTCGGGCAGGCCGGCACTCTTGAGGCCGGCGACCAGCGCCGCATGGATCGCCAGCGCCGAATTGAGACTTTCCGATCCGGCACGCAGGATCGCCGCGTTGCCCGCCTTCACCGCCAGGGCGCCGGCGTCGGCCGTCACGTTGGGTCGGCTCTCGTAGATGATGCCGATGACGCCGAGCGGCACGCGTACGCGCTCGAAGCGCAGGCCATTCGGCCGCGTCCATTCCGCCAGCACCGTGCCGACGGGATCGGCCAGTTCGGCAATCTCCTCGACGCCCTTGGCGGTTGCTTCGATGCGTGCCTCGTTGAGCAGCAGACGATCGATGAACGCGGAAGGCCGTCCGGCGGCGCGCGCTGCTTCGAGATCCTTTGCATTGGCGGCGAGTATGGCCGGCGTTGCTTGGCGCAGGGCATCGGCAGCCGCGCGCAACGCCTGGGACTTCGCCGCGGGCGACGCCAGCGACAGCGCATGCGCCGCCGCGCGGGCGCGCTGGCCGATGGCCAGCATGGTGTCCTCGGTCGCGGCGCCGCCTTGGTCGATGCGCTCGGGCTTGTTCATGCGCTCATCACTTCCGGTGCAAGGCCATGTCGTCGCGATGGATCAGCTCATCGCAGCGCGACACGCCCAATATAGTGGCGATCTCGGCGCTTTTCTTGCCGATGATACGCTCCGCCTCGGCGCTGGCATAGGCAATGAGGCCGCGCCCCAGCTCGCGGCCGTCGGGCGCGCGGATAATTACTGCGTCGCCGCGGTCGAAGCGGCCTTCCAGGCGCTTCACACCCGCCGGCAGCAAGCTTTTGCCCGCCGCCAGGGCCGTCTCGGCGCCGGCATCGACATAGACAAAGCCCTTCGGCTCCAGCTGCCCGGAGATCCAGCGTTTGCGCGCCGTCATCGGATCGGAGTGGGCGAGGAACCAAGTGCACGGCGCGCCCTCACCGATCGAGCGCAGCGGGTTGAGCACCTTGCCGCTGGCGATGACCATGTGCGTGCCCCCGCCGAGGGCGATCTTCGCCGCCTCGACCTTGGTGCGCATGCCGCCCTTCGACAGCTCGGTGCCCGCGTCGCCCGCCATCGCCTCGACCTCGGGCGTGATGGCCGTGACGACATCGAGGCGCGAGGCGTTGGCATCGGTGTTCGGTGGCGCCGTGTAGAGCCCGTCGATGTCCGACAGCAGCACCAGGCAATCGGCAGACACCATCGAAGCGACACGCGCCGACAGGCGGTCGTTATCGCCGTAGCGGATCTCCGTCGTCGCCACCGTGTCGTTCTCGTTGACGACCGGCAGGGCCTTCAGGTCGAGCAGGGTTTCGATGGTATGCCGGGCGTTGAGGTAGCGGCGACGCTCCTCGGTGTCGCCGAGCGTCAGCAGAATCTGCGCCGCGACGAGGCCGCGCGCACGCGCCATGTCCTGGTAGGCATGCGCCAGGCTGATCTGCCCCACGGCGGCTGCCGCCTGGCTGTGTTCCAGCTCCAGCGGGCCCTTCGGCAGGTTCAGGGTGTGGCGTCCAAGGGCGATGGCGCCCGATGACACGAGCACCACCTGCTTGCCGAGCGCGGCCAGCGCCGCGACATCGTCGAGCAAGGAGGCGAGCCATTCGGCCTTGAGCGTGCCCGTGGCCCGGTCGGTCAGCAGTGCCGAGCCGATCTTGACGACGATGCGGCGAGCCTTCGCCCACTCTGGGCGCGCGGTGCTTTCCGCTGCGGTTTTTGCTTGTGTTGTCATGCCTTGCGCTTTCGGCGCCGGTATTGCGTTCATGGTCCAAGCCACGCCTGATAGCTCACCGGCGCCAAAAGCGGTAGCCTTCGGCAAAAACAAGGGGCCGGCAGGCCCTCATAGCGCGGCGCTCATAAACAGGCGGTTGCTCCGGTTCGAGGGGCGGCCCCGCGCACGTTTGAGGGAGCCCCATGATCAGCAACTGGCGCCGACTTGCGCTCGTCCTTCCGCTTCTCGCGCTCACCGCTTGCCTTCCGTTCGCGCTCTCGGCCGGTACTGCAGTGCCAGCTGAACCCCAGCCCGTCCTCGTCCTCAAGGGCCACACGCGCGACCTAGCCAACGCCGCCTTCAGCCCCGACGGGTCCAAGGTCGTGACGGCCTCCAGCGATGGCACCGCCCGCGTGTGGGATGCCGCCATCGGCAGCGTTCTCGTCACGCTCATAGGTCACGAGGAGGCGGTGCGCAGCGCTGCCTTCAGTCCCGACGGTACGCGCATCGTCACCGCTTCGCGCGACGGCAGCGCCCGCATCTGGGACGCTGCCTCGGGAACCGAGCAAGCGAAGCTCGCCGGGCACGCCGGCATGCTTGAATACGCCGCCTGGAGCCCCGACGGAAAGTTCGTCGTCACCGCCTCGCGCGACAAACGCGCCACGGTATGGGACGCAGCCACCGGCAAGCTCGTCGCCGAGCTCGAGGGCCATAAGAGCCCGGTGATGCGCGCCTCGTTCAGCCCGGACGGCCGTCGCATCGTCACCGCCTCGACCGACAAGACGGCGCGCGTATGGGACGCGATGACCGGCGCTGCAGTGGCGACCCTCGAGGGCCATCGGCGCATGGTGCTCGGAGCCGCTTTCAGTCCGGACGGAACGAAAGTGGCGACTGCCGGCAGCGACGAGACGGCAGCGATCTGGGACGCCAAGACCGGTGCACGGCTTGCGACGCTGACGGGTCACGAGCGGGGGGTGCTGCACATCGTGTTCTCGCCCGACGGCAGCGCCATACTGACGACTTCCAGCGACCGGACGGGGCGCATCTGGGACGCGAAGACCGGCGCCTTGCTGCACACGCTGCCGGGGCACGGCCGTCCAGTGATGAGCGGCGCCTTCAGCCCCGACGGAAAGCGCGTCGTCACCGCCTCGCATGACAAGAACGCACGCATCTGGGACGTGGCGACCGGCGCCTTGCTGGCCACTTTGCCGACCGACGGCAGCGAGGTGCAGACGGCTGTGTTCAGTCCCGACGGCAAGCGGCTGGTCACGGCGACCTTTGACGGCGTGGCGCGTATCTGGGATGTCTCCGCTTATCAGCCGCGCTGAACGGAGTTGTCGCTTGTCGGAGGTCGGGGAATTCTACGAGAAGAACGCCGCGGCATTCGACCGCGACCGCGGCCGCCAGTTGATGGAGCGCAGCTACCTCGATGAGGTTCTGGCGCGGCTCGATCCGGACCGGCGGCAAATTCTCGACCTCGGCTGCGGTGCCGGTGAGCCGATAGCCCGCTACCTGATAGACGCCGGCTGCCGTGTGACCGGGGTCGACGCGTCGGCGCCGATGATCGCGCTTGCCGCCGAACGCTTCCCGGACATGGCGTGGATCGTCGCCGACATGCGCACGCTAGCCTTGCAGGAGCGCTTCGGCGCCATCATCGCCTGGGACAGCTTCTTTCACCTGCGCGCGCAGGATCAGCGCAAGATGTTCCCGATCTTTCGCGAGCACATCGCGGCGCGCGGCCTCTTGCTGTTCACCTCGGGGCCGGCGCGCGGCGAAGCCATCGGCGAGGTGTACGGACAGCGGCTCTACCACGCCAGTCTCGATGCCGAGGAGTATCGGGAGCTGATCGCCGCCAACGGCTTCGAGCTCCTGCGCCATACGGTCGAGGACCCGCAATGCGGGGGGCATACGGTCTGGCTGGTGCAAGCGGCGTGAGGCGGTCAGGCAGTCCCGCGACGGACCTCGAGTGACAGCAGCGTCAGGCTGACGCCCTGCAGCAGCAGCGCCGCGCCGACGATGGTGCCCAGTGTCCAGCCGGCCGACGACGGCAGGTCGAACAGGATCAGCAACCCAGCGACGATCGAGATCACCGCTGATAGGATCAGCCAGCGCCGCCCACTCCAGTCGGCGACGCCGCCGCTAACCAGCAGCGAAGTGATGCCTTGGGCAACCAGCGTGATGGCGATGATCATCGTCAGCGAGAGAAGGCCGATCGTCGGATAGACGAAAATCAGCACGCCGCCGATGATGGAGATGATGCCGCCGAGCACCTGCCAGGAGGCGTGGCTCCAATCGCCGGATTTCATCCCGTGCATGAGCTGCAGCACGCCGGCGGCGACCAGCGCGGCGGCGATCCAGATTTCGGTCGTCAAGGATGCCGTCACCACGCCGAGCGGCGTCGTCAGGATGAGACCGCCGAAAATAATGAGGACGAGGCCGAGGGCAAGCAGCCAGCCCCAGCTTTGATGCAGTTTCGAGCGCAGGTCGGGCATGGGTCACTCTCCACTGGGTTTATCCGCGGCGGCAGTTTGCACGCCGCCGGCTATTTTTCCGTAACCGCGGCAGGATCCATGGCTCAGCCCGCCGCGGCGGCCTTTGGGGAATGCCCGGCGATGAATTGCGACATCTGCCCGGCCGTCAACGGACGCGAGAACAAATACCCTTGCAACTGATGGCAGCCCGAAGCCTGCAGCCAGCGCTGCTGCTCCAGCGTCTC
This sequence comes from uncultured Alphaproteobacteria bacterium, assembly GCA_963795225.1. Taxonomy (GTDB): domain Bacteria; phylum Pseudomonadota; class Alphaproteobacteria; order Rhizobiales; family Hyphomicrobiaceae; genus Hyphomicrobium_A. The sequence goes on from CAWCHB010000028.1 coordinate 125,993, forward strand.
GACGCCTTCGGCGGTGATCGTCAGATTGAGATCGTGTCCAAGGCGGATGATGGAAGCGAGGATCACCGAGCTGTCTTGCGGCGACCCGGCGCTGTCGATGAAGCTGCGGTCGATCTTCAGTTTGTCGAACCCGAAGCGGCGTAGGTACTGCAGGCTCGAATAGCCTGTGCCGAAGTCGTCGAGCGCCACCTTGACGCCGAGCGCCTGCAGGCCGCGGATTTGCTCGTTGGCGCGCTTTTCGTCGGCGAGTAGCACGCTCTCGGTAATCTCGATCTCCAGGCGGTCGGCAGGAAAACGGCTCTCGCGCAACACCTCGCGCACCACTTCGACGATGTCGCCGTGATGAATCTGCAGGGCCGAGACGTTCGCGGCGACATTCACGCCGTGCCACGCCTTGCCGTCCTCGAGCGCGCGGCGCAGGACGAGCTCACCGATGTTCTGGATGAGCCCCGCCTCCTCGGCCAGCGGGATGAAAATTTCGGGCGAGACCGCACCAAGCTCGGCATCGTTCCAGCGGGCGAGTGCCTCAACGCCAAGGACGCGGCTGCCGCTCGGGTCCATCAGCGGCTGATAAGCAACGTCGATCGCGCCTTCGGCCACGGCGACACGCAGTGCATTCTCGAGCGTCCTGCGGTAGCTGACCTCTTGATCCATGAGGGGAGCGAAGGCGAGCGCCGATTGTTCGCCGCGTTCCTTGGCGTGCTCGAGCGCCAGATCGACGCGGCGAAGCAGCTCGTCGGCCGTATCGCCGTCGCGCGGGGCGATGGCATAGCCGACCGAGGCAGTCACGAAGACGCGCTTTCCGCCGCCAAGCTCGACCGGTTCGGCGAGCGCCGACACGATGCCCGCGGCAAGTCCGTCGGCCGATGCATTGTCGAGTCCCGGCACCAGCAGGGCGAAGCAGTCGCCATCGGGACGCGCCACGACGGTGCCGGAAGCTGAAAACGCCCCGAGGCGGCCAGCCGTCCGCACGAGCACGGCATCGCCGACGTTGGTGCCGAATGCATCGTTGATGTCCTTGAGATGGTCGATGTCGACCAAGAACACACCGAGCGTCGAACTTTCGGCATGCAAGTCTTGCAGAAGCTCGCCGAAGGTCTCGTGCAGCGCCACGCGATTGGGCAATTGCGTCAGCGGATCGGTGCGCGCCGCGACGGTGGCGTGCTCCTCGCTTTCGACCAGCCGCTTGGCTTGCCGGCTGCCCCACAGCATGAGCAGGTAGGTCAGCGTGCCGATGAGGATGAGCGAGATACCGAGCCCGGGGGCGACACGGCGGATGAACTCCAGTCCGGGGCGATCCTTGCGCCAGGCGAGCAGGCCCACCGGCGCTCCGTCCAGCGACCGTACGAGTTCGCCGTCATAGCCCGGCGGTGCACCGTGCGGCGCCCACTCCATGTTGTGGAAGCCGAAGTTGTCGCCGAGCAGCTTGGTGAACCGCTTGTCGATGTCCTCGATAGCCACCAGGAGCATCGGCACGCCCGGGTCGCCGCGAAAACTGCTGTCGGGAAGTATCGTCGAGACGACGACGGTTGCCGGCCGTCCGTTGATCGCACGAACGTCGGCAACGGCGCGATGTTGCGCCACCTGCGCGTCGCCCAGCTCGACCGGCGTTTCGACAATGTTGTAAGTGGGCAATTCGGCCGCCGGGTCGCGAACCGCCTTGAGCAAATCCTGCAGGGCGCCGGCGAGCTTGGCGAAGTTCGCTTCCGTGTCGTCACCCGGCACGAAGCCGAACACCGGCGTGTCATCGGCCGCCAGCACGTAGATCTGATCGTAGCCGAGAAGCTGCGTCAGATACTTGCCGTAGAACGTGCGCATCCAAGCGGTGTCGCGTGCCCGCGTGCGCTCGTAAGATTTCGTCCACACGGTCTGTACGCGCAGCTCGCGCGCCAGCGCCAACCCGTGTTGGTTGAGCGCATGCTCGATCGTCTCGCGCTGCCGGGTGAGCGCAATGCTGTCGGCCTCGCGCGCGCCGATCACCAGCGACGCGATCACAACGCCGAACGCCGCGACTGCGAGAGCCACGATCGGCAGCGTCACGAACGCGATTGTGCGCTTCGACAAGCAGTCACCCCGCAGGGCCCAAGGGCGACCCGGTCAGCTCGATTAACGGCTGATTTTTGCGATACCGCGCTGAATAAGCAGTAATTTCGCGGTGAAAGCGTGCGGGTGCGGTGAGCGCTTTGTTAACAAGGCGCCGTGGACGGCTCCAAACGGGACAAACGCTGGAGCGGCGAGGGTAAAGCGTTCAGGGGCGCCAAGCCTTTGGCGCTTCTGTCGCGGCTTTGTCCTGCTTCTTGCCGCGGCCGATCTCCTTGCCGAGGGCGAACAGGGCCTCGCGCATGCCTTCGCCGGATACGGCTGACAGGACCAGCGGCTTCTTCTTCGCCGCTTTCTTCAGCGCCTCGGCGCGCTCCTCGAGCGTCTCCTTGTCGAGCGCGTCGCATTTCGACAGGGCAACGATTTCTTTCTTCTTGTCGAGGTCGGCGCCATAGAGTTTCAGCTCGCGGCGCACCGTGCGATAGGCCGACGCGACATCTTCCTCGGTGGCGTCGACGAGGTGCAGCAGAACCTTCGTGCGCTCCACATGCCCGAGGAAGCGCGTACCGATGCCGGCGCCCTCGCTGGCGCCTTCGATCAGGCCCGGGATGTCGGCGAGCACGAAGTCGACGTCGCCGGCACGCACGACGCCGAGGTTCGGGTGCAGCGTCGTGAACGGATAGGCCGCGATCTTTGGCTTGGCCCCACTGACCGCCGCGAGGAACGTCGACTTGCCGGCGTTGGGTAAGCCGATGACCCCGGCATCCGCAATGAGCTTCAGCCGTAGCCAGATGGTCAATTCCTCGGCGGGGAGGCCGGGATTGACGCGCCGCGGCGCCTGGTTGGTCGCGGATTTGAAATGCGCGTTGCCGAAGCCGCCATTGCCGCCCTTGGCGAGCAGGGCGCGTTCGCCGACTTTCGCCAAGTCGGCGAGCAGCGTCTCCTGGTCCTCGGCATAGATCTGCGTGCCGGGGGGCACCTTGATGATGCAGTCCTCGCCATTGGCGCCGGCGCGGTTCCTGCCCGCTCCGTTGCCGCCCTTCTGCGCTTTGAAGTGCTGTTGATAGCGATAGTCGATCAGTGTGTTGAGGTTATCGACGCATTCCGCCCACACGTCGCCGCCCCGACCGCCGTCGCCGCCGTCGGGACCGCCGTACTCGATGAACTTCTCGCGCCGGAAACTGAGCGAGCCGTTACCGCCCGCGCCCGACATGATGTAGATCTTCGCCTGGTCGAGAAATTTCATCGCGCCGGCCTCCGCCAGCCGGCGAGCAGTGGTCGCCGGCGCACATATCTTACCGTTGGCACATCGCTTTTGCGCGCCTCGCACCACTGCGCGCCCGTGCCGATGCGGCGAAAGCCCAATTTCTTGATGACCCGCTCCGACGCCGGGTTATCGGCGAAGTGGCCGCAAGTCAGTCGCCGGAAACCGGCGTCGTCAAAGCAGTGCCGCACCAACGTGCTTGCCGCCTCGGTCGCATAGCCTTTGCCCCACCACGGCTTGCCGATCCAGTAGCCGATCTCCGCCTGCGCCGGTTCGCCGGAAATATACCCCACGGCGCCGATCAGCTCGCCGTCGCGCTCCACGCCGCGCACGAACTCGTCATGGTCGATGGAAGCGATCCACATATCTGCATCGATCAGCGAATAGGGATGCGGGATGCGGCTGGTCATGCGCGCGACATCCCACTCGCCGGCGAGAACGGCAATGCGGCCCGCGTCGCGCGCGTCCAACGGACGATAGGTCAAACGTTGCGAGCGCATATGCACCGCGCGCCCCGACTCGAATATTCCGGCCGCGGCGCCGGTCGGTGGTCATTAAAAAAGGGGGACGCCGCGACATCCCCCTCTCGAACTCTGGGCGAGCCGCCGCCGCTATTCGCTGCTCTGGCTCTCGCCGCCGCGCACTGACACGTAAACGCGACCATTGCGCTTGGTGTTGAATTCAACGGCGCCTTCGACGACGGCGAAGATCGTATGGTCCGTGCCCATGCCGACGCCGGTGCCCGGATGCCATTGCGTGCCGCGTTGGCGTACGAGGATGTTGCCGGGAATGACGCGCTCGCCGCCATAACGCTTCACGCCGAGGCGCTTGGAGTGCGAGTCGCGGCCGTTACGCGTCGAGCCGCCAGCTTTCTTTTGTGCCATCGTTCAGGTCCTTGAAGGTTCGGGCGGCCGCTTAGGCGCCGATGATGCTGGTGATGCGGATCTTGACGAGATCCTGACGGTGGCCGCGCTTGCGGCGCGAATTCTTGCGGCGGCGCTTCTTGAAGGAAATGACCTTCGGGCCGCGCGTGGCCTCGACGAACTCGCCGACGACCTTGGCGCCGGAAACGAGCGGGCTGCCGAATTTGGGGGTGTCGCCGCCGATCATGAGGACTTCGGCGAACTCGACCTTGGAGCCGGCGTCGCCGGCGATCTTTTCAATGGTGATGACGTCGTCAGCAGCAACACGGTACTGCTTGCCGCCTGTCTTTATGACAGCGTACATGGCTAATCCTTCATTCGTTTCCGCGCCCTATGGCGCCGCAGTCGCCTGCGGACTTTATGAGATCGCCTCTAGGGCGACCGAGCCTCGGGCAGCGCATTGCGCGCCCCGGTTGAAGGGGCGCGAGAGGGCCGGTTTATCGTCGAACCTTGGGAAATTGTCAATCCGGCCCAGTATTCTCCGGCCTTTGGCCGGGGAGGTGTTTCCGCCTGCCGGAGGATGCCTATCGGCCAGCCGCCGGCAGCGCCAATAAAATGTCGCTGCCGCTCCGCCACTGCTCGCGGTAGCCGGCTTCGAGCAGCCCCACCAGGCAGTCCTCCTGCCAGCGGGACGCGTGGTCGACCTCCATGAAAACGCGGGCCGGCCAGAGCTGCCGCGGCGCGGTGCGGATGAACGGCAGCAGTGCGCGATCCTCGAACCCTTCGATATCGATCTTCAAAGCGTCGATCCGCGACACTCCGGCGCGTTCGACGATCGCGTGCAGGGGCGTGACCGGCACCGTCAGCTCCTCGCCGTCCGTTCCGACCAGGCTCGCGTGCCCGTACTGATTCTTGCTGACGTGGATTGTCGCCTCGCCCGGCTGCGCGCCGACGGCCGTCGGAAACACGGTGACATTGGTGAAGCCGTTGGCGGCGACATTGAAGCGAAGGCGCTCCAGCATGGCCGGCAGCGGCTCGATGGCGATTACGCGTCCGGCTGGTCCGACCTTGCGCGCTGCAAAGACCGCGAACAGACCGCAGTTGGCGCCGACGTCGACGAACACGTCGCCTGGCTTCAGGTCTTTCGTGATCACGTCGATGGCGATGCGGTTGGTGTGCCCGTTCCGCTCGAGCGCCATCTGCTCGGTGTAATTGTCGTTGACGCGGCAGCGCAGCTTCAGGCCGTCGACCTCGACGTCGTACTCGGAGCTTATGTGCGCGAGCAGCTTACGCACCGGTCCCTTGACCGCCCCGCGCGCGATGCGCTGGCGCAGCGCGGTGATGCAAAGGGCCGCCGGGAAAGTCGGCCGATAGTACCCCCACTGGTCCACCTTGAGCGCTGGACCGCTCGTCAATGCATACCTCATAGCGAATCTCGCGATAGGCTCTGCACACGGAAAAGCAGTGTACGTCTATCTGATGCACAGCAAACGAATATCGATCCGGCATGCGCAATTTTTCTTGCAAGGCACCCGAAGGCCTCTGCTGGCCGATCCCGGTGGAAACAGGACTACTGTTCAATTCCTTTGCGCGAGCCCACATTGTGCTGACCGAGTTGCCGCGTGCACGCTGAAACGGAAACGATGCAGCCCCTTGAGCCCATACCTGTCCATGATGTCGGCCGGCAATTCCCGCTCGAGACGCTCGAGTTGGAGCGGGCACGTGCCGATGCCCTGATCGACGGTGCGACCCAGGGCATGCCGCTCCGTGCTCTGCGGGCGCTCGATGCCGTCTCGCGCCGCTGGCTCGCCAAGCAGGACAGCGTGCACCTCGACGAGATCGACGCCATCGCCGACCGGCTCGGTCGGCCGGGCGCCTACTTTCTATCGGTCAACTACGAGTGGGGCTGCAGCTGCCGGGTGGCGCCGTCGCCGGAGGGAACCAGTGCGCGGCTCGTGCGGGTGCTCGACTGGGTGACGCACGGCCTGGGGCGCTATGTCATCGCCGCGCGCGTCGCTGGAGCCGCCGGCTCGTTCATCACCCTCACCTGGCCCGGTTACACCGGGGTATTGCAGGCGATGGCGCCGGGGCGCTTTTCTGCCGCGCTCAACCAGGCACCAATGCGCCGCCGGATTGGTCACTTCTATCTCGACTGGGCCGTCAATCGTGGGCGCGTGTGGCGCATGTCGCATATGACGCCGGCGCATCTGCTCCGCGAGGTGTTCGAAACGGCGACGAGCTTCGATGAGGCCAAGCGCATGCTCGCCGAGCGGCCGATCGCTTCGCCGGCTATCTTCTCGCTGGCCGGCATCAGGCCCGGCGAGACGGCCGTCATCGAGCGCACGGAGACAGAGGCGCGTGTGCATGAAGGCGTCAACACTACGGCCAACCACTGGCAGACGCCCGGCTGGACCGGTCACTCGCGCGGCTGCGACAGCGCCGGTCGCGCCCGGCAGATGCACAGCGTATCGACGGCGCTCGATCCGAGCTTTGCGTGGCTGACGCGGCCGGTGCTCAACTGGAACACGCGCCTCGTCATGGTGGCGGACGCACGAGAAGGTCGCCTCGTAGCACAAGGCTACGAGACGACCGGGCCGGCGACGTTGCCGCTCGAGGTGACGGCCTGAGCGGCGCGCCGCCTAACGCGTGAGAACCTCCTTGGTGACGTCGAGGGCGTGCGTGATCTCATCCGGCGTGAATTCGCAGGTGAGAAAGAAGCGCAACCGCGCCGCGTTGACCGGAACGCCCGGCGACATGATCAGCGAGGTATTGATGCCGCGCTCCAGAACCTTGGAGACGGCCTTGGCCGCGCGGGTGGTGGCGCCGACCATCACCGGCAGCATGCCGATGCCGATCGAGCGTCCGGTGTCGAGGCCGCGTGCCTTGGCTTCGCGGAGGAACAGCTGGCCGTTGCTGTGCAGGCGGGCGACCCGGTACGGCTCGCGCTTGACGACACGCAGGGCGGCGAGCGCCGCGGCCGTCATGCTCGGCGGCAGACCGACCGAGAACACGAAGCCGGGAGCCGAGTAGCGCAGGGCGTCGATGAGCTCGCGGTTGCCGGCGATGTAGCCGCCGCAAGAAGCGTAAGCCTTGCTTAGCGTGCCCATCCAGATGTCGACCTTGTCGCCCGGCACGCCGGCATGCTCGGCGAGGCCAGCGCCGGTCTTGCCGAGGACGCCGCAGCCGTGCGCGTCATCGACCATCAGCCAGGCACCGTAGCGCTCCTTCAACTCGACCACGCGGGCGAGGTCGGGGATGTCGCCTTCGGTCGAATAAAGGCCCTCGATGACGACCAGGCAGTTCTTGTACTTGGCACGCTGCTCGCGCAGCACCTGCTCCAGCAAGTCGAGCTTGTTGTGCTTGAAGGTCATGGTCTTGGCGCCCGACAGGCGCATGCCGACCACGGCGCTGTTGTGCACGAACTCGTCATGAATGATGAGGTCTTCGGCGGTCATGATGGTGCCGATCGTGGAAACGTTGGCGGCGTGGCCGCTGACGAACACCAGCGCGCCCTCGACGCCGATCGTGGAGGCAATTTCCTGCTCCAGCGCGCGGTGCAGCGGCGTGTCGCCCGAAACCATGCGGCTCGCCGAAACGGACGTGCCATAGGCGTCGATGGCGGCTTTCGAGGCATTGATCAGATCCGGGTGCTTGCTGAGGCCGAGGTAGTCGCACCAGGCGAAGTTCAGGACCGGCTTGCCGTCGATCAGCGTGTGGCGGCCTTGCGAGCCCTCGGTCGAACGGAAGAACGGGTTCTCGATGCCCAGCATCTTGCCGAGCCCCTGATGATACGTGATCGACTTGTATTCAGGCAGGGACGAGAAGGGCGCCGCGACGAGATTGCGGTCCATCTTGGCTCGCAGCTTGTTCAGCGTCTGTGGCATGATGCTCATGGTACTGCTCCAAAGCGTGGCGACGCTCCCGTCGCTCGGGGTTGATCAAAATCTCGAATAGACACCGAGGTGAAAGTCGAAGCCGGCCGTCCATTCGGTGTCGGCCTGGGCCTGGCTGTCGGCAGATTGATTGTCGAAGGTCGCGAGCACGCCGAAGCGGTCCTCGCGCGGAAGGCCACCGAAGGGATGGCCGGCGAACGGCGCCTGCTCTTCCGCAGCGTGGGTCGCATAGGGCGAATGGCTCATGACACCTTTCCTTGTGCCGTCGCGCCCGATCACTCGTCGGTGCGAACTGGAGACGGTTTTAGGAGAGGTTTAGCGAGCGCGCTGTTCCGGCTGGAACAAGGAACGGGCGAGACGCTGGTCCCACCCGTTTGCCCCTATGCAGACGTGCGCTTCTGGCCGGACCAGTCGACGTGCAGGGTCGAGAACATGACGACCGCCAGCATCACGAAGCCGGCGATGGCGCCGGCGAGCAGCGCGTAGTCTTCAAGCTGCAGGATGAGGTACAGCAGGCCGTAGAGCACGAAGAACACGCCGGCCATGACGAGGCCCTTGTTCATGCTCTCCTGTACGCGCCAGACGTACAGCGACAGCAATCCGCCGGTGGCAATGGCGGCAACGAGATAGGCGGCCAGGAAGCCGATCTGCTCGGCGAGGGACAGGAGCAGCACATAGAAGAAGACCATCGTCAGCCCGACGAATAGGTACTGGACCGGATGCACCTGGCGCGCCCCGCTGATCTCCAGCAAAAACACGGCCATGAACGCGGTGGCGAGGAACATCATCGCGTATTTCGCGGCGCGGCTGACGAGTTGGTAGAAATCGACGGGCACGATAAAGCGCACGCCGAACGCATAGGGCTGCATGCGTTCCAGATCCTGTTCGCCGAGGGTCCAGGACTGCGGCACGCTGCGCGCCAGGTGCGGGATCTGCCAGCGGGCCGAGAACGCGTTGGCCTCGACGCTGCGGTCGTTCGGCAGGAAGGCGCCGGTGAACCCAGGATCGCTCCAGTCCGAGTTGAGCTCGACGGTCGTCTGCTGTGCGACGGGCGCGAAGGTGAGCTCGGATGAACCGTTGAGCGTCAGCGAGAATTTGAAATCGAAACCGTTGAGTCCGGTCGGCGGATACTCCGGCAGGCGCATCAGCGGTGGCGAAAAGCTTTGCCGCCGAGGCGAGCCGCACGTGGATGCCGCCGCTACGTATGGCCGGCACGCCGACGCTCGGCTCGAACGGCAGCGTCTCGCTGCCATCGATGCTGAGCGAGGCCGCCTCCTTCAGTCCGGACACATCGCTGACCGCCACCGCCAGCACGGCATCGCGCCAGCGCACCGACTGGGCGTCGGCAACGACATCGCCGATGTTGGGCGCGGCGAAGCTGCCCTCGAAATCGAGCAAGCTCGTGTAGACGGCGACATCGTAGATCGAGCGGTGCAGGACCTTGGTCGTCGCCTTGCCGTTGACCTTGAGCGCCTTCGGCAGGAACACCGCGCGCTTCTCGATGATCTCCTCGACGCGTTTGTCGCCCTCGCCGGTGATCCGCTTGACGGTATAGGGGACGATGAGCAGCGGCCCGTCGATGTATTGCGAGCCGCCCCACTCCTGCGCCACCTGCTGGCGCACGCCCTCGGCGCGCTGCTCGCGCTCGCCGATCAGCCCCCACACCAGGAGGAGCGGGATGCCGAGTACGAGGATCAATCCGCAGATGAGGAAGAATTTAAAGGCGGGGCTGCCGAGCAAGCGCGCTATGGCAGCGGTCAGGCTTTCCACCACTCATCTCCACCGAGAGCAATATCGGCTGGAGGTAACGGTAAGCCGGTGGCGCGAACAAGTCGGCAAATCGGCGGAATTCCGAAAAATCCCGCTGATTGCCTATGGGCGGATCAACCGGTAGCCGCCTGCAGCTCCGGCAGCCGCTCGTCGGCCCACACCTTGAAGGTCGTCAGGACGTGCCGACCGAAGGTGTTGATGAGCGGCACGTCGGTGGCGTCGCGGCCGCGGGCGACGACGATGCGGCCGATGCGCCGTTTGTTGTGACGGGCATCGAACGTGTACCAGCGGTTCTCCAGATACACCTCCACCCAGGCGCTGAAGTCCATGGGGGCCGGGTCCTTCGGCACGCCAATGTCGCCGAGGTAGCCGTTGACATAGCGAGCCGGGATATTGAGGCAGCGGCAGAGCGCGATCATCAGATGTGCGAAGTCGCGGCACACGCCCTTCTTCTCCTCGTAGGCTTCGAGCGCCGTACGCGTCGGCCGGGCATGCGGATAGCCGAAGGTCAGGTGATTGTGCACGAAGTCGCAGACCGCCTGCACCCGTGTCCAGCCGGGTTTGACCGCGCCGAACAGATCCCAGGCGACTTGCCCGAGGCGGTCCGTTTCGCAGTAGCGGCTGCCGAGCAGAAAGCCGAGCAGGTAGTGCGGTAGCATTTCGACCGGCACTTCGCGTGCGTTGGGCGCGACCTCGTCGGGCTTGCCGCTGTCGAGGATGGTGCCGTCGAGGCGAAGCGTGATTTCGCCGGGCGGGACCATCAGTCGGCGGCTCTGATTGCCGAAGGCGTCGAGATACATCATCGCCTGCGTTGGCGGGCGCGTGTTGAATGGGGCTTCCGAGCTGATGTCCTTGCGTCGCTCGGGATGGACGTCGAGGAGGCAGATCAGCGGCGTGGCTCTGGGGACCGAAATACCGATCTCGCAGCCGTAGTTGATGAGCATGTGTGGAATTCCTCTTGGCGCAGACAGAACGCGCGCCGGGTCGGCGCGGTTCCTTCCTCCGAGCGACGCAATGACGACGTACGTCACTGGTCGTGCGCGAAAAATTCGCAATGCATCGAGCGGCGATCATAGCATCCGCGCAGGCGCGGCGAAATCTTCATCACCACTCGCGATGCGCAGACTAGCGGCGGAGTGCTGCCTAAAATCAGGGCACCTCCAATCCGCTTGACAGCGCAAGCCGCCTGTCGCTAATTTCTGTTATGACAGAAATTAGCGTACAGACCGCCGCACTTGAGGGCCCCATCGAGCGGTTCGTGCTCCATTGGGGCGAAATGGGCACCTCCTGGGGCGTCAACCGGTCGGTGGCGCAGATCCATGCCCTGCTCTACCTCAGCGAAACACCGCTCACCGCCGAGGACATCGCCGAGCGCCTGGCCATGGCGCGGTCAAACGTGTCGACCAGCCTGCGCGAGCTGCTGTCGTGGAACCTCATTCGCCGCGTCCACGCCATGGGCGACCGGCGCGACTTCTACGAAGCGGAAGCCGACATGTTCGAAATGGTCCGGCGCATCGCCATGGGCCGCAAGTCGCGCGAGATCGATCCGGCGCTGGCCGTGCTGCGCAGTTGCGTCGCCGAGGCCAAGAGCGATGCCGCCGTGCCGGCGAGCGTGCGCAAGCGGCTTACCGCCATGCTCGAATTCACGGAGACCGTCGACCGCAGCTTTGGCGAGATCATGCGGCTGCCGGCGCCGACCCTGATGGGTCTTATCCGCATGGGCGGCGCCATCGCGCGCTTTGCCGGTCGCAAGACGAGCAAGAAGCAGCCGCGAGCAACGCGGTCGGCCTGAACGGGGGTACGTGCCATGTCCGCCCTGGAGATTCGCAGTCCTGCCGAGGCGCAGGTGCCCGACTATCTGTCCGCACCGGCCGGCCCCGCTGCGGTCGGCGATCTGCGCTTCCGCACCCTTGTCGGCGAGGGCGCCTGGGCCGAGCTGCCCGAGGCGGTGCGCCGGCGCTTCTCCAAGTGCCTCGCGCCCGAAGAGACGCTGATCTATCGCGGTCGCGTCGTCGACACCCGGCTGTCGCGGGCGGGGCGCGTTCTCTCCTTTCTCGCCCGCGCCATCGGCGCTCCTCTGCCGCTGACCGATGGTGCCACAGGCCCGGCGCTGGTCGTCGTTACCGAGGATCCGCGGCTTGGTGGACAGAGCTGGCTGCGCATCTACACCCGCCCCGGACGTTTTCCGCAGGCCATCAACTCGACCAAGCGCTTCCGCGGTGCGACGGGCCTCGAGGAGTACGTGGGCTGCGGGATCGGCATGTCGCTGCGCGTCACCGTCGAGGAGGGCGTCCTCATCTTCCGGTCTGCGGGCTACTTCCTCGAGTTCGGCCGCTGGCGGCTGCCGATCCCGCGTGCACTCAACCCCGGCAGCATGCAGATCGAGCATCGCGACGAGGGCGCCGGGACTTTCGCCTTCTCGCTGCAGTTGACGCACCCGCTGCTCGGCGTGTTGGTGCATCAGGTGGCCATTTTCCGCGACGCCTGAGTGTGCTCGCGCTGCGCGCAGCGTGCGGCTATGATCGGCGCCATGACCAGACGCAGCGTGCGCCTCATATGGGTTTTGACCGGGCTGTGCCTCATCGCCGGCGTGATCGCGAGCGCCGCAGTCTGGCTGGGCGCGCCGGATCAGCCCTGGCAGCGTGCGGTTCAGGAGCTGTCGACGCTGCTGGATGTGCTGGCGCTGCTCCTGTGGATGGGCATTTTCGCCATCTATTGGGCTCGCCGCCGTCCGCGCCCCTGAGCAGTACATAAAACGCAGCGCGCCGGGACACCCCGCGGGCCCCGGCGCGCTTCTCAATCCGCAATCCCCGCGAGACCAAAGGGGCCGCGGCTATCAGTCGACGGGAAATGAAACTTTGTAGTCTTGCATCTGCGGCTGCCGTTCGCCGATGACCTGGGCCTCCGGCTGCTGCGAGCGCACTTTCTGCGAATAGTCGACCTCGCACCTCTCGACGGTACCGGTCACCGCCCGGTCCCCCTCGTCGATCGAGTCCCAAAGCCAGGGCATCGACACATTCTCGAGCGGGTCGGGCTGATAGCTGACCTCCTCGACGATGCAGCTCACGCGCAGGTCGTAGCGGATGCGCTGCACCCTGGCGGAGACGCGTTGCGCCTCGGCAAAGACACGCGCGGTTTCGGTACGGATCTGCGCCAGCGCTGCGCGCGCGGGAGCGTCATTGCCGCGGAAATCTTGTCCGTTCGCCGCGGCCGGAGCTCCGGCTTCGCCCGCAGCATTGTCGAGTACAGTCCACTTGAAATTGCCCCGATCGGCAAGATCGGGCTCGATTGCACGCCACGCATTACTTGTCTGCGGCAATTCATTGGCACTGACCGGAAGAGCGGTCAGGGCAAATGCAAAAGCGAGACAAAACGCTTTCAATTCACGACCCCTTTTACATTGAAGCAACGATACGCATTTTTGCTAACATGGCGATCCGCGGGCGGCCAACGCACGCTTTGCGTTTTGCACGCTATGCACATGGCCCCTGTGCATGAGCCCGTCGAATATCGCTCCCCTTGTGCACAGATGTTTTCGGGAAGGGGCGCATCTACAATGCGAAAAGAAGTTTTTGTCGTCAGACAAATCACGTATTTGCAATGCCTTAACCCTAACGGGCTGAGACTCTGCTTTGCAATACATCGTGAGGGACGGTGCCATGACCGAGACACTGAAGCTGGTAGCGACCGAGTATGCGGCGGCATGCATGGGCAAGGTCGAAAGCGTTGCGCGCTCGCGCGATCGCCACTGGTGGGCCGGCGTCGGCCTTTACCTTTGGACGGCTTTTCTTTTCGGCAACGTGCTGGGCGAGATTTGGCGTCTGGCCGCGGTGCCGATGGCCTGATATCGGCGCGCTTACTATTTTCTAGTACAACCGGCACTTCATATAGGGAAACCTAGGAACGCCGGATGACTGACAAATCGTGTAAATGCGTACTCGACCGTCGCGGTTTGCTGAGCGTTGGGGCGGCTTCGCTCGCGGCGGCGCTCGTCGGAAGGCACGCGCATGCCGCCGAACCGATCACGCATGACGGTCCCGTACGCACGCCCGAGCATGCGCTCGTCGATCTGAAAAGCGGCAATGCTCGCTTCGTGTCGCAGCCGCAGTTGTGCGAGCTCGATCTAATCAACCAGCGCGCGGGTGTCGCTGCACATCAGGCGCCCTGGGCGACGATTCTCAGCTGCGCCGACAGCCGCGTGCCGCCGGAGCTCGTGTTCGGGGGGCGCGGACTGGGTGAGCTGTTCGTGGCCCGCAACGCCGGCAATCTCGCCGATACAGCGACTATGGGGACGCTCGAGTACGGCGCGGCGGTGCTGGGTTCGCCGCTGATCGTCGTTCTCGGTCACAGTCACTGTGGCGCCGTCGATGCGGCCTGCAAGGTGGTCACTGACAACGCGACGTTCCCTGGCTCGATCGGGCCAATGATCGATCCGATCATTCCCGCTGCCTTGGCCGCGCGCGGTCAGCCCGGCGATTTCTTGGACAATAGCGTGCGGGAAAGTTCGTTGCGCACCGCCCGCCGTCTCACTTCGAGCGCCACGCTCGCCGGGCTGGTGAGCGCCGGGAAACTGCAAATCCTCGCCGCGCACTACGACTTGCAGACCGGCAAGGTTGAGTATCTCAGCTAGTGGGCTTAGTGAGCCCACTCGCGCAGCCGGACGCCGATGGCCGAGATCTCTCCGTTCAGCTCGCGCAGCCGCGCCTGATTTTCGAGATATGCCTCGCGCCGGGCATCGCGCTCCGACGCGGTCGGCTCGCGCTCCAGGTGCGAAAAGCTGCCGAGGATGCTCTCACACTGTTTCTCCGCGGCGCTGACTTCGTCTTTGAGGCGTTCGCACGCCATCAGCCATTCGAGAGTTTGCGCGTTCAGCATCGCAGTGCCCTCCACTCACGATCTCACCCACAGTGATTGAGGCATTCTGCGGTCCGGGCGGCGCTAGCGAACAGTTGCGAGCCGGTTTTATCCCCGTTATCCCCCGGCGCAATCCGCGGTTGGGCGGTGCGCGAGTGCCGGTTTGCCACGGGCGTGAGGCTGTTCCCGCGGGTACAGGCGCGCGCACCGATGCCCCCTATGGTCCGGCTTCAACAGCGGAGGCCCACCATGCTCGCGGATATCATGCACGTGCTTTTCGACCCCGACCAATACCTGGTCGCCATCAAGGGCGGCGAGATCTACCTGCTGCCCGTAGACGCAGCACAAGCGGCGGTCGGCGGCGACAGATAACTCAGGCTTGTCAGGTCGGCGCGTATCTCTTAAGAGCACCGTTCCGAACGTCCGGGCACGCGCCCAAGGCCAGTTTTTGGCCGTGCGGGACCGCCTTCGCGGGATGGGTTGGAGAGGTGGCTGAGTGGCTGAAAGCACCGCACTCGAAATGCGGCATACTCGCAAGGGTATCGTGGGTTCAAATCCCACCCTCTCCGCCAGTCCGGCGTCGATCGACGTCTTTCCCGATCTGTAGCCGTCCCGCCTCGGCGCTCGCCGTCAACCTCACTGGGCCGGCTGCGCTGTGTTCCCAGTGCCAAGCGACGAAGTCGGCATCGCCCACGCGTCGCCCAATAGCTTTTCAAACTCGTCCGCCAATGTGACCGAGAAGCTGTTCGAGAAATGGTGATCATCGAACATCAGGACGCGTCCCCCGGTCACGGCGCTGCATCGGTCTTGCGGGCAAATGCGGTGGTTGAGATCAACAATGCGGACACCGGATGGAAGGTCCGCTGGCCGGGTCTTCGGGTAGCTGTGTGGCGACAGAAGCTCCGACAACCGCCAAGTGCAGTCGGTCGGGTTGCTCGCCCGCTTCAAGCAGGCCGCTGGCGTCTGTGGAAGTCTAGGAGTGTCGCGCATAACAATTGTTGGCGCGATGGTAGAGAGCGTTTTCAGTACGGCGTACTCACTAGCCGCCGGAAAATTATGCACCGAACCGGCCACCACAATGAGCCACGGTTTTACGGTCGCTAGTTCTTGCAGGACGTTGCGGCGCCAGGCGGCACATTCGCCATATTCGCGTTCCCGACCGTCGATACGCATCTGAACGGCCTCCACCGGATGACAAGCCGCCTTGAACTCGAACCAGTAGGCGCCACCCTAAGGTTCCGGCTGCCTTGTCGAGACCGGAAAACCAGTTTCCCGCATGCAAGTCGCCGAACAGCACGACCGTTTTTCTTCCCGCCGGCGCCCCGTAGGCACACGCGCCGTAGGCGACATCATCGTGGCGCAACAAGCATCGGTCTTTGTAGATTGCGGGTCGATCCCACTTGATAGATGTGCGGCTAAGAAACACTCCCCCACCGATGTGCACATCATCAGGCGCGAGATGCTTCATTCCGAAACCCGTACCAACCGCGAGCACCAGGAGCAGCGCGCCGAACAGGTAAGTCGCACGTTGCGACTGACGTAACAGTAGGCTCAAGCGTGCCGGCTGCTCAACGAGGTGGTACGTTGCGACCGCGGCCAGAAACGATAGGGCAATTGCGGCGCATACCCCAAGGGGCGTCGTCCCAATCAGCACGATCAACGGCCAGTGCCAGAGATACCAAGAAAAGGAAACGCGTCCGGCAAGGCGCAGGCTAGGCCAGGTGAGCCATGCCGTGGCGTTCGTCACGTGGGCGCCGCAATACAACAGTGTCGCCGCCGCGGCCGTGGGTACCAGAGCGGCAAGCCCCGGATAGGGGGTGGCGTCAGATATGCAATAGAAGCTCGCCAAAAGCGCAGCACCACTCACCACGACGAGCATGCTCGCAGGCGTGCGCGACAGCCGCATGGCGGCCATGGCGACGAGCGCCCCAGCTAGAAGCTGCCACGCACGGGACGTGGTGCCGAAGAATGCAAAGGAGGGCGCCGACCAAGTCAGATGCAACGCAATTCCGAACGACATCATCGCCAGCAGCGCTGTGAACGCCAACACCACGCGCCGGCTGTCGCGTTTGGCCGCGGCGAACGAGGCGAAGGCCAGCAAAAGCACGGGCCACATCAGATAAAACTGTTCCTCGACGGCGAGCGACCAGTAGTGCAGCAGTGGATTGTCGCGGTCGTCTAGGGCGAGATAGTCGACACCCTGGGCCGCCTGGCGCCAGTTGTAGTAGAACAGCGCCGCTGCAATGATGTGGCGCCCGAGCAGCCGGCCATCAACTGAGAGCGTGCCGAGCGCAATAAGCGCCACCGCGCAAAGAACGAAGGTTGCCGCTGGCAAAATTCGCCGAATGCGCCGCGCCCAAAACTCCACCAGGTCGATGCCACCGGTAGCCTCCAGTTCGCGCAACAAAAGTTGCGTGATCAGGAAGCCGGAGATCACGAAGAAAACATCGACGCCCACGAAGCCGCCGGGAACGGCTGTGGGAAAGGCGTGGTAGAGCACGACCGCGACGACCGAAACGCCACGTAATCCTTCGATGTCGGGTCGGAACGTCGCGCGGTGAATCAGCGAACGAGCCGTCTCGCCGTGGAGGATTGCGGCAGCGGGACCAATGACGATCGGGCTGTTCATTGCTCACGATCCTGGCGGAAGAGCTTGCAACCAGTTTTGATAGGGTCATCTGCAATACCGAGCAGCGCTAAGTCACGTCGTTGCAACAAGCGCTTTGTGGACCGCTGCGCGAAGTTGTGGAGAACCACACGGGCGGACCATCAATTCGCGGTATCGCGGACGTATGCAACAAGCCGTGCGAACCCCTATTGCGAATTCGACCGTATGTTCACGAACTATCTCGACCAGTGGCGCCTGACCGCCGATGGCGTGCCTATCGTCACCCGTGCCGCTCACCTATTGCCCGTACGGCGCGATGGCGAAGCCCCTTATGCTCAAGGTGGCGACCGAGGCCGACGAAAAGCACGGAGGCGTGCTTCTGTCGTGGTGGGAGGGACGGCGCCGCGCGGCTTGTCGGCGAGCGGGGCTTCGACTACGCCAACATCTTCTGCAATCCCGATGTAGGCGATGCCGGCTGCCACGTGGCGCGAACGCCGGAGCGTTTCGCCGAGCGGCTCGACATTGTCGTGGCCAGTTCCGGCATCGAGCGCCGGCGCGTGCTGCAATGGATCGTCGCCTGGTCGGGCCTATCCGCCGCCTGGTTCGCCGGCGATGACGGCGACCCGGAGATCGACCTCGACATCGCCGAGTTGGCGCGGGGCGAACTGGCGCGGTGAGTTGCCGCGCGCTGGAACCTGCGGCTACCCGTGTCGGTTCGCCCGATGGGGGGGCAATCAGAGCCCAGGAGCCAGCCCCATGGCATTTCCCGTAGAACCCGTCGGCGATCCCGATTTTGGCTATCACCTCGAGACGTATCGAGGCTTCGTCAAATGGGGCCTCATCTTTGTGGCCCATGTCGCACTTGTTCTCGTGCTGCTCGCCTACGTCTTCGTCTGACAACGTCATCAGGGGCCAGCATGTGTCGCTCGCGGCTGAGTTGCCGCGGACGGGATAGTGCGATAGCGAGTGTTTCAGTTACCGCTTCCCGCCCTTCCTTCCGTCCCACAACAAAAACTGCGAGCGCCGATCCATGAAGCTTGTCCGTTTTGGTAACCCTGGCGCGGAAAAGCCCGGCCTTGTCGACGGCAGCGGAGCCATCCGCGATCTGTCGGCCCATGTAACCGACTTCACCGGCGCCCACCTGTCGCCCGCCGTCGCTCGACAAGCTGCGCAGCATCGATACCGCCGAGCCTGCCGAAGGCCCTGCGGGCGTCCGTCTTGGCGCTCCCGTCGCCGGCACGCGCACTTTCATCGCCATCGGTCTCAACTACGCCGATCACGCCAAGGAGACCGGGCAGGAAATTCCAGCCGAGCCGATCCTCTTCAACAAGCTCGGCAACTGCATCGTCGGCCCCAATGACGACATCATGTATCCGCGCGATAGTGACCGCATGGACTGGGAGGTGGAGATCGCCTTCGTCATCGGTACACGCGCCCGCTATGTCGACGAGAAGGACGCGCTGGCGCACATTGCCGGCTACTGCCTGTGCAACGACGTTTCCGAGCGCCGCTTCCAGGTTAAGCGCGCCGGCCAATGGGTGAAGGGCAAATCGGCCGAGACATTCGGGCCGCTCGGCCCATGGCTGGCGACGCCGGACGAGATTCCCGACGTGCAGAACCTCGCTATGTCGCTCGACGTCAACGGCGAGCGCAAGCAGACCGGTTCGACGTCGACGATGATCTTCTCGATCCCGTTCCTGCTCTCCTACATCACGCAGTTCATGGTCCTGGAGCCGGGCGACGTGGTGACCACGGGCACGCCGCCGGGCGTCGGCTCGGCCAAGAAACCGCCGGAGTACCTCAAGGCGGGCGATGAGCTGGTGCTGCGGGTCGAGGGTCTTGGCGAGCAGCGCTCCAAGGTCGTCCCCTTCAAGCTTTAGGCCGGCGCGCCCGCCCCCCCAAATTGTCATCCTCGGGCTTGTACCGAGGAATTGGTCGAGCGCGTCGACACCAATCGCCAACGTCATCCTCGCGCAGGCGAGGATCCATGCCAGCTGACACAATTCGCTTCTGGCGACGAAGTAGTGGAAGCTTGCGTGGATGGCCGCCTGCGCGGCCATGACGTTAAATTGGAACTTTCATTGAAACGCGCCGTTGGCGCCAGCGTAGAGCCGAGGAGCTGTCAGCCGGTCCGGCACGCCACCATAAAAAGGTGGCGCCGGGATGCAGCCCGGACGCCACCGTGTAGTGCCCACGTCGTTCGCTAATAGGTCTGTTGCACCTTGGCCTTGTGCTGGTCGGAGCGCATCATCTTGCGTGTGCGATCCCAGTCGCCGCTGTCGAGCTTGTCGGCGGCCTCGCGACTCTGCCGCTCGAGATCGCTGAGCGCGCTGGCCGATGCCTGCGGCGCCGGCGCGGCGCCCGAGGTGAACACGTCGCGCGAGCGCTTGATGTACTCGGCGTTCTCCTCCAGCACCTTGCGTGCCCCGGCAATGTCGCCGTTGTCGCGCAGCTCTACGGCCTTCTCGCTCTTCTCGGTGGCGATCTGCTGCGTCACCTGGCTCATCACCGGCTTGTTGACGCCGTCCTCGACATCCTTCGCATTGCTCGAGAAGCGCACGCTGGGCTTGGCCTCAGCGCGGGCCGGCGAGCCGTCCTTGTCGAGGTCGACATAGGTTACCGTCACATCGGCGACTTCGGCGGCGCCTTCGCTACGCCCCTCCGGTGCTTGCAACTCGACGACCACATAACGCTCGTTTTCGGCCTGCATCTGGTTGAGCTTCAGTGTCACCTTGTCGCCCGAGATGCTGCCGTCACGGCCAAGGATGCGCATCGGCTTGAAGCCGAGCTTGCACTCGATGATGATGGTGATGTCGCGCGCCGATACGGAGAGCGCGTCGCCGAACTCGCGGTCGAAGATCTCGGCGAGATCGCTGGGCCGCTCGACGAACACGTGGTTGCCGTCGGAGGCAGCCGCGAGGCGCTGCATCAGGTCCTCGTTGTATTCCAGCCCGAGACCGATGGTGCTGACCGAGATGCCCTTGGAAGCAAGCTTGCGACCGAGCTCGGCCAGCTCGCCGGGCGTCGACGGGCCGACGTTGGCGAGGCCATCCGACAGCAGGATGACGCGGTTGACGTTGTTGTCGGAGACGAACTCCTCGATCTGCTTGCCGCCCTCCTTGACGCCCGCATAGAGGCCGGTGGTGCCGCTGGCTTCCAGCCCGTCGATCGCTTCGACGAGCTTCTCGCGCGAGGCGCGTAGCGGCGCGGCCGGGCTCAGCACCTCGACGTCGTGATTGTAAGAGATGAGCGCGACCGTATCGTCTGACGACAGCCGTTTCAGCGCTACACGCGCGCCTTCCTTGGCGGCGGCGATGCGATCGCCCTGCATCGAGCCGGAGCGATCGATGACGATAGCCACGTTCAACGGGGTGCGGCGCTCGCTCTTGGCAGTCGTAAGGCTTTTCAGATTGAGACGCAGGAAAACGCTGCCGGGCTTTGACGTCGACAGCACGGTCTGGCCGAGGTCGGCGTCGAGCTTCAGTTCGGCGGCGGTGAGTGTGGTCGGCAATAGGGTTGGGGCGGCGAGGGCAAGCGCAAGCGCGGCGACGCGGATTATCGACATGGCAATTGCTCCTGATCTGCAATGTGGGAGCAACCTAATGCTCGCCCGCGGCGGAAGCGGGCTCGGGCGGTGGCGGAACGGCGTCGGCGCCATGGCTGAAAAAAGAGATTGCCCCGCGTTGCTTGTCGGCAACGCGGGGCAATGATCGAGCGATGAGGGTGACGTTAGTTCAGCGTGCGTCCGTCATCGAAGGCGATGCGCGGCTCGGCATGCTGCGCAGCGGTAAAGCCCGCGCTAAGGCGCCGCCACGCGGCCTCGTCGGAACGCGCGTTACCATGGAAAGCCTCGGCCAGTCCGCGGGCAATGTCGTACAGCGACTGCTGCTCGTTCGACAGGCGACCGGCGCCGGCGTCGGCTTCGAGACTGTCGGTGAGATCGCGCAACACCAACTCGTACGGGCCATGCGGCAGCAGCATCAGCACCGGCCAGTGCTGATCCAGCTCCTGGTAGGCGTCATCGAGCATCTGCAAATCCCAGCTTGCCTGTGGCCGCAGTTTGCTTTTCAGGGCCGTGTAGGCCTCGTCGAGCGACAGGCGCGCCTCGTCCTCGCGCTTGCGCAGCAGCGCATCGAGCGAGGCGTTGGAGCGGCGGCCGCGATTGAACGCCTCGTTTGCGGCGATGGCGGCGACGTGCGCATTGCCGGACACGCGCTCCCACGCTTCCGACTTGATATTCAGGGCGGCGAGGAGCTGCGTGATGAACCCGCCGCGGATCTCGGTGGTCGTCGCGTCGTCGGTCGGCGTCGCGGGCGAATGACCGAGCGCCAGCGTGGGCCGATTCTCCGACCGCAAAACGGGTGCTGCAGCTCCGCCGGCGAGGCGCGGGCGGCCGTAGTCGGCCATCAGCGTGCGGGCGCGGATGCGCGCCAGCGTCTTGTACATGTCGCGGTGGATCCAGAACTCGTTGGCACCCTTGCTGCGCCGCTGCACGCGCCCTAGCGTGGCGCCGGCATTCAGCGTCGAGCGGACCGTGCGCTTATGCTCGTCGGTCACCTCGGCGAGGTTGATCTCGGCGGTGAAGCCGCGATCCTCGTCGATCGGATGCATGTAGTGCAGCACCGTCTCGGCGTTCTGGTTGATGTCGGGCAGCAGCGCCACGCCGACGATCTTTTCCAGCTCGGCGAGATCGATGTTGGCCTTGTCCGCCTCGAACGAACGCTTGGCGACGATGGACAGGAACTCATACAGCTCGGCGCGCACCAGATAGCGTCCCGCCGTCTCGTCGTAGTCGACGGCGCTGATGGTCGAGCCGGCGTTGAGCACGCCGAGCACTTGGCGCTCGGTGTGTTGATCGAGCATTTCCGGGCGCACCTCGGCCATGAAGCCGGAGGCGTTGGTGATGGGCCGCATCGCATTCAGCGTCGCGCGCGCGTTGTCGAGCGTATCGGGCAGCAGCGCGTTCTCGATGATGGCTTCGAGCTGCGCCGAGTTGCGCCCCTTGCTCGACGGCACGTCGGCCAGCGGCGAGCGCACGGCGTTGGCGCCGAACAGGCCGGTCATGAAGATCAATGAGTCGATGCCGATGGCGATGGCGAGCGCCAGGTAGGCGAGCCGGTTGCCGTCCTGGAAGGCGTTGAGCGAAACGACGAAGCGGTGCGCCTTGTCGTCCCGGTTCATTTCCGCATAGCTGATCTTGCCGCGCAGCTCGTCCGTCTGCTTGCTGGGCAGGCCGCTGTCGGACAGGCACTTCACGGCAAAGCCGAACAGCGCGTCGGTCGAGCGCTGACCGGCGAGCTTGTCGCCGCCGACGCAGTTGGCGTTGAAGGCCTTGGTTCCGGCCTGCAGCGTGAAGAGGTTGGCGGCGGCTTCGCTCGCCTGCTTGGGGTCGCAGTCGATGCCGGCGACCTTCGGCTTGGTCACGTCGGCGGCAAACATGGCACTGTAGAGCTGCGAGCAACGCTGCTGCACCTGGGCGAGGCGTTCCGCGTCGGGGTGCTGGCGGAACTCGGCGCGCGCCGTTTCGAAGGCGGGCAGGACGCGGCCCGGATCAACGCGCTGCTCTGCGTCCTGTCCCGCCACGTTGTCCTGCGCCATCTTGATGCGCTGACCGGCGGTCTCTTCCTCGCCCTTATATTTGGCGAGTTCGCCGTCGATTGTCGCCAGCTCGCGCTTGATCTGTGAAATGCGCGTCTCCGCGGTGTCCAGACGCTTCTTGGCGTCCTTCACGCGGTCGTCCTGGATCTTGACGGCGGCCTGCATCTTGCCGAGATCGCCCATGATCTGGCGATAGACCGGTCCGCGGCCTTCCTTCAGCGTACCTTCCACGCCCTTGCTCTCGGCCATGGCCTCGACGCGCTTGGCGTCGATGGCTTTGGAACGCGTGTCGAGTTCAGTCTTGGCCGCGGAGTAGTCGGCGGCGAGCGTCGCGCGGTCGCTTTCCAGTCTTGCCAGCTCGTCGGTGAGCGAGGTCTTCTTGCCGGCGATGCCGGCCTGGCCGCTCTGCGCCGTGGTGATGCGCTCCTGCTGCTCCTTGATGCCGCGGTTGCGCGCTTCGATTTGGTCGTTGAAGTACTTCTCGATCTCGCCGGTCGACCCCTGCGCCGCCGCGGCGAGCTTGTCGAGCTGGCCCTCGTAGGCGTGCCAGCCTTCGCTCTGGAACAACGACGAGGTCTGCGTCAGCTGCTGGTCGGAGATGGTGGCGCCGATATCGGCGATGATGCCAGAGACCTGGTTGGTGGCGCGCAACTCGGAGACACGCTGGCGCTGATCCTGCGGGAAGACGACGTTGAAGCGGCTGTCGAACGAGAAGAACACCGAGGTCGCCATGCAGGCGAGGAACATCACCCACAGCATGGAATTTTTGACCATGATGCGCAGCGCCTGGGCGTAAGGAGCCACGACGTCGGTGCGGGCGAATGCGGTGAGCAGGCCGAGCACGCCGACCAGCAGGCCGGCGGCGATCAGCGCCTGGATCACGTAGTCGGTCTGGATGCCGTAGTTCCATTGATAGACGGCGAACCCGGCGGCCAGCAGGGCGGCGCCGACGAGGATCACGACGACGAGCGGAGCCGTGACGCGGGTAATGCCGCTGCGCGGTACCGTGCTCATGCCGGTGGCGAAGCTCTCGCCGATCAGCCAGGCGACGATGAGCATGACGCCGTGGATGCCGAAGGTGAACATCAGCGACAGCACCGGCTCGCCGGTGAAGTTCGTCATGCCGTCCCAGGTCGTCCAGCCGCCGGCGAGGGAGAGTACGATCGCCGCCGTGCCGAGCATGGCGAGCTGCCAGTTGCTGAAGAAGACCTCCTCGACCACTCGCCACAGCCGCGGCCCGACTTTGAACAGGGCGATGAGTGCGGCGATGATGACGACGGTGAGGAGAATGCTGCGGGCGTATGCAGCCGGGTTTGCCATTACGCCGTCGAGGGCCTGCTTCACGTCCATCTGCAATTCCCGCCTTAACCGGCCAATGCCGGATCCCGCACGCCGCATAGCGGCTCAAAAATCACGCGACGATGCACGATGACCACAGCTCCTGGCCACTTCGGGGCAGGATTGCGGCGATCCCATGCACTAGACGGGTTTTGAATTCCGAGTGAGCCGGGACAAATCCAGCGCGCGCGCTTTCGGCAGAATTGGGCATGGATAATTGCAAATGCAAGCTTCGCGCGGAGGCGCACGCGCGCCGATTGCCAAAAATGCATAGAAGCTATGGCTATACCGCTTCGAACAATGCCGCGATGCCCATGCCGCCGGCGACGCCGAGCGTCGCGATGCCGAGCCCGGGTCCACTGTTTTCACCGCGCGCCATGCGTGTGAAGAGGCGCGTCACCAAGACGGAGCTCGCCGCCGCGAACGGGTGTCCGCGCGCAATCGCGCCGCCGTCCGGGTTCACGAGATCCTCGTCGACCTCGAGACTGCGAATGAGCGCGATGGCCTGCGCCGCCGAAGACTCGCTCATCTCGATGATGCCGATGTCAGATTGCTTGTAGCCCGTGAAGCCGGCTTTCAACTTCTGCATCGCCTCGATCGGCGCCGCCGCCTCGTTGTCGGGCGAGGTACCGCGTGCCGCATGGGCGAGCAAGCGCAGCCCGCGCGGTTTGCCGAGCGAGGTCCATACGCTCTTCGAGACGACCACGGCGACCGCAGCCCCGTCGTGCAGGCTGGAGGTGTTGCCGGGCGTCAGCGTGCCGTCCGGCGGCATGTAGGGCGCCAGTTGCGCCAAGTCCTTGAAATCGGGTGCCACGGCACTTTGATCGCGGGCTTCCTCGGGGTTGGCGCGCAGCGGCGCGATCTCGCCGATGAAGCGCTTGTGCTCGCGCGCCTGCTCGGCCTTGAGGTGCGAGCGGAGCGCGTAGGCGTCCTGCTCGGCGCGGCCGATGCCGTACTTGTTGGCCAGCACCTCGGCGGATTCAATGTGCGCGGGGCCCTCGTGCTCTTCGCCCGATCCGGGCTCATAGCTGAGAAAGCGGGGCAGCTGCTGCAGGTTGCGCGGCTTGGCTACGCGCCACGGCGCCATGGAGATGGCTTCGGCGCCGCCGGCCACGATGGCCTGGGATTCGCCCAGCGAAATGGCGCGCACGGCAGCGAGGATGGCATCGAGGCCGGAGCCGCACTGGCGGTCGATGGTCGCTGCCGGAGCCGCCTCCGGCAGTCCCGCCGCCAGGGCGATGAGCCGCGCCGGATTGCCCCCCTGTGAGGCATTGCCGACGATCAGCTCGTCGACTTGTGCCGGGTCGAGGCCGCTATCTTGCAATGCAACACCGACGAGCGGCGAGCACAGCTCCTCGATGCGCCGGTTGCGGTGCAGGCCACCGATGCGACCGATAGCGGTTCGCCGGGCCGCGATGATGTACGCGGTTTGAGAAGGCATATGTGCTATTTACGGCTCTCGAAAATTGATACGCGAGAGAGCGACTTGGTGGCGCTACGGCCAGGGTGCCGGCTCCCGACTTCCATTGTCCGGTGGCGGCTAGCAACCATATGATGGTGGCGGAAAAGGGATGCTGAAAAGTTCGGTTTATGATCCGTTTCCGGCCGCGCGCTATGCCGCGCACGTGCTCTGGTATACAGTGACGGAAATAGAAACGCCTGGGATGAAGCGATGACCGAGGCCACTGCCAAGCAATCGCCGTCCGCATCGGTGCAAGGCGACAAGAAACTTGCTAAAGCCGTCGAGCGCGCCAACCAGGCGTTTACCGAAAAGAACCTGCGCTTTACCAAGCTGCGACAGGACGTTTTCGAGGAAATAGCTGCGACGCACGCGTCGATCGGCGCCTACGACATCCTCGCCAAGCTGGCCGAGAAGGGGACGCGCCTCGCTCCCATCTCCGTTTACCGCGCCATCGACGCTCTGCTCGAAGCTGGCGTTATTCATCGCCTCGAAAGCAAGAACGCGTTCTTCGCTTGCCGTCGCATGGATCACCGCACCGGGCGGCGCCCGATCTTCCTATCCTGCGAGAATTGCAATGCCGTGCAGGAGGTGGATTTCGGAGGGCATCTTCGACACCATCGACCGGCTGGCGCGCGAAGCCTCCTTTCAGCCGCGCGTGAAGTTCGTCGAAGTCTCCGGACTGTGCCGCAACTGCGCGCCGAAGAAGGAATAAGACCCCGATGCCGCAGAGCGATGGAGTGGCGCCCGCGGCGGAGCCGTGTGGCCACAACCATGGTCATGCCTGTTCGCATCAGCACGGGCATGGGCAGGCGGCCGCGCAGGTCGATCCGACGGC
This sequence comes from uncultured Alphaproteobacteria bacterium, assembly GCA_963795225.1. Lineage (GTDB taxonomy): Bacteria > Pseudomonadota > Alphaproteobacteria > Rhizobiales > Hyphomicrobiaceae > Hyphomicrobium_A. Next base: position 152,518 of record CAWCHB010000028.1, read on the forward strand.
GCTCATCTCGGCCCGCGGGATCTGCATCTCGCGGCACGGCCGCGATCTGCTGCTGGACGTCGACATCGACATACGCGAGCGCGAGATCGTCACGCTTATCGGACTCAACGGCGCCGGTAAGACGACCCTGGTGCGTGTTTTGTTGGGTCTCGAAAAGCCCGATCGCGGCACCGTGCACCGGCGCAAGGATCTGCGCATCGGCTATGTTCCGCAGCGCTTCGACAGCGACGCCGTCATTCCGATGACGGTAGAGCGCTTCCTCATGCTGGGAAGCAATGCCGGCGCCGCATCCATCGCCGAAGTTCTGGCTCACGTCGACGCCGAATCCGTCCGCCATCAGCAGCTCGGCGAATTGTCAGGCGGCGAGCTGCAGCGCGTGCTGCTGGCGCGCGCGCTGTTGCGCCGACCCAACCTCCTCGTTCTCGATGAGCCGGTGCAGGGTGTCGACTACACGGGGGAGGCGGACCTCTACAACCTCATTGCCCGCCTTCGCGACGAGGCCGGCTTCGGTGTCCTGCTCGTCTCCCACGATCTGCATATCGTCATGGCGCGCTCCGACCGCGTCATCTGTCTCAACCGTCACGTCTGCTGCTCGGGCGTGCCGGAGACGGTGGCGCAGCATCCTGCCTATGGACGGCTGTTCGGATCGGAAGCGGCGCGGGCCTTCGCCGTCTATCGGCATCACCACGATCACAGCCATGACCTCGCCGGCGTGCCCCATCCGGCGACCGGCGCGGCCTCCGAAGATCCGGCACGCGGAGACAAATAAGTGTTCGAGCCGTTCTTTGTCCGGGCGCTCGTGGCCAGCCTCGGGCTCGCTGCTGTTGCCGCGCCCCTCGGCTGCTTCGTCGTCTGGCAGCGCCTGGCCTACTTCGGCGAGACGGTCGCGCAGGCGGGCCTCATCGGCGTGGCGCTGGGCCTTGCCTTGCAGATGGACGTGACGTGGGGAGTGCTCATCGTCGCCCTCGCCGTCGCCGCGCTGCTTCTTTGGTTCGGGCGGCAAAAGCTCGTGGCGCTCGATTCCGTCCTCGGGCTCTTGCATCACGCCGCGCTGGCCGCCGGCGTCATCGCCACCTCGATGATCAAAGGCGCACCCGTCGATCTGACCGGCTTCTTGTTTGGCGATGTGTTCGCCGTCACCGGCACCGACGTTGCCATCATTTTCATCGGCGGGGCCGGCGTGCTCGCTGTTGTCGCCTGGCTGTGGCAGCCGCTTCTGCGCCTTGCCGTGCACGAGGAGCTGGCGGCCGCCGAAGGGGTCGACCGGGAGACGGTGCGTATCGTCTTCATCGTGCTGCTCGCTGTCACCATTGCCGTCGCCATGAAGATCGTCGGCATTCTGCTGGTCATGGCTTTTCTCGTCGTGCCAGCCGTCGCCGCCCGTCCGCTGGCGCGTACGCCCGAGCGCATGGTGCTGTTAACCGCCCTGATCGCCGCTGCCAGCGTCGTCGCCGGCCTGTGGCTGTCGGCCACAGTCGACAGCCCCGGCGGCCCGTCGGTGGTCATCGTCATGTCGGTGCTGGCCGGGCTATCATTGACCTGGGCCGCACTAGGACGTCCGGGTACGCGGCTGCGGTAGCCCGCGGGCCACGCCGTCCTCTGGTCAAGATGCGGGCGCTGGATTAGGTAGACGCTTGGTGCCAATGGCGGAAATGGGAGCCATGCCGGCCTCGACGACGGATCTCATCGCCTCAAGGCGTCGGTCTCAGCTCGTGCGCGTCGCGGGCGTGGAGGTCGGCGGCGGCGCACCTGTCGTCGTGCAGTCGATGACCAATACCGACACGGCCGATGTCGATTCCACCGTCGCCCAGGTCGCGGCGCTGGCCCGCGCCGGCTCCGAGCTTGTTCGCATCACCGTCGACCGCGACGAGGCCGCAAAGGCCGTGCCGCATATCCGCGACCGCCTCGCACAACGCGGCATCGTCGCGCCGCTGGTGGGCGATTTCCATTACAACGGCCACACGCTGCTCGCCGACAACCCAGCCGCTGCCGAGGCGCTGGCGAAATATCGCATCAATCCCGGCAACGTCGGCTTCAAGGACAAGAAGGATCGCCAGTTCGCCGCCATCGTCGATACGGCGCTGCGCTGGAAGAAGCCGGTGCGCATCGGCGTCAACTGGGGCTCGCTCGACCAGGAGCTGTTGACGCGGCTGATGGACGAGAACGCGCGTTCGAATGCACCGAAGGATGCGCGCGCCGTCATGCACGAGGCGATCGTGCAATCGGCGCTCATTTCCGCGCAGCGCGCCGAGGAGCTCGGGCTCACAGCCAACGACATAATTCTCTCGGCCAAGGTCTCGGCCGTGCAGGATCTCGTCAGCGTCTACACGATGCTGGCGGCGCGCAGCCAGTACGCGCTGCACGTCGGATTGACCGAGGCCGGCATGGGCTCGAAGGGCATCGTTGCCTCCACTGCCGGCATCGGCCTCCTGCTGCAGGCCGGCATCGGCGACACCATCCGCGTATCGCTGACGCCCGAGCCCGGCGGCGACCGTGCGCTAGAGGTGATGGTGGCGCAGCAGATCCTGCAGTCGATGGGCCTGCGCTCGTTCATGCCCGTCGTCACCGCCTGCCCCGGATGCGGCCGCACCACTTCCACCGTGTTTCAGGAGCTGGCTAAGAACGTGCAGGACATGATCAGCGAGCGCATGCCGGAATGGCGCCGCCGCTATCCCGGCGTCGAGACGCTCACCTTCGCGGTCATGGGCTGCATCGTGAACGGGCCAGGCGAATCGAAGCAGGCCGATATCGGAATCTCGCTCCCCGGCACCGGTGAAGCTCCCGCAGCGCCGGTGTTCATGGACGGAAAGAAGCTGACAACTCTGCGCGGCCCGAACATTGCCGCTGAATTCCAGCAAATCGTGGAGGATTATATCGAGCGCCAATTCGGCGGGTCCGCCGCGACGCCCGATCCAGTTCCTGCGCACGAAAGTCACACGGCCTGAGGCGCGGCCGCAGCACTTTGGGGAAACGATAATGACGACAACAACAATGCTCGCCCCGCGCTCATTGATCGCTTTGGTTTCGGCCGGGGCAGCGCTGTTGCTGTTGGCAGGATGCTCCGGATCGTCACTGCCTGATACCGACCGCGTGTTCCTCTCCGCCGCCGGCGGCTGGGATCGCAATCGCGACGGCTTAGTCACGTGCGACGAATGGAAGGCTTACGCCGCCGAGCTGTTCGACAGCGTCGATGCGAACCGCGACGGTCTGCTCGACCGTCCGGAGTATGCCAAGCTCATCTCCACCGATCGCATGTTCGAGACCGTCGAGTTCGGCTACTACGACGCCAACGGCGACGCCAAGGTGGCGCGCACCGAGTTCGTCGACAAGCCGAACCGCGCCTTCGCTCTGCTCGACAAGAACAACGAGTGCAAGCTGACGGCGAACCAGACCGCCGGAGCGCGCGCTCATTCCGAGCAGATCTTCGATACGAAGAAGGCGGAGTCGGGCGATCCGCGCGAAAAGCAAAAGGGCGGCCCCGGCGTGGGCGGTATGTAACCATCTCCTTTATTTGGCCCGATATGGGGCCATCCGGCCAAGTCTTCGCCAAGCTCAGGCCATTGGCGAAGCATAGCTTTTTGGCGACACCCGGATTCCGACCCGGGGAACTCCCGAACTGAGACACGCGTTAGGCGCTCAGTGATCAGACACACGGGGATACTCGCCATGAAAAGACTGATGTTTGCCGGCGTCATCGCCGGTGCGTGGTCGAGCTGCGCGCTTGCCGCGGACCTCGGTCCTTACAACCCGCCGCCGCGTTACGAGCCAGTTTACGAGCCCGTGCGCGACCACGGGTACAACTGGCAAGGTCTCTATCTCGGCGCCAACGCCGGCTACGGCTGGGGCAACGATAACGCTTCGACCTTCGTCGGTCCGGCGACGGCTTCAGGAAGCGTGAGCCCGGACGGTTGGTTCGGTGGCGGACAGATCGGCTACAACGCTCAGTTCAACGCGCTGGTGCTTGGCCTCGAAGCCGATCTGCAAGGCGCCGACATCAGCGATACCACGGCGCTGGCCGGCGGCGCGTTCACGCAGGCGACAACGGACATCGAGTGGTTCTCCACGCTGCGCGGCCGCATCGGCTATGCGGCGGGTCCGGCGCTGCTGTACGTCACCGGCGGCTGGGCATTTGCCGACGTCAGCACCAGCGTGGCGCAGACCACCGGCGGCGGATCAGTAGCTATGAGCAGCGACGACATCAAAACCGGCTACACGCTGGGCGGTGGTGTCGAGTGGGCGTTCGCGCCCAACTGGTCGCTGAAGACCGAATACCTGTACGTGGATCTCGGCGAGGACAGTTTCTCGACGCCCGTCGGCACGTACACGACCGAGACCGATTTCCACACGGCGCGTGTGGGCCTCAACTACCGTTTCTGATCACGAGCGTTCGACGGTTTGCGAAGGCGTCCTCGCGCAAGCGGGCGGCGCCTTCGGCCTTTGGGCTCAGTGCTCGCGGCTCGCCGCGAAATGCGCGGCCTCCATCAGCACATTGGCTTTGTCGCCGAAGGCGCGCAGTTCGTGCTCGGCGTCGGCGATGGTCGCGGCGAGTTGCGCGCGAGCCGCCTCGTTGCCGATGATCCCGACAAGCGTCGCCTTGCCGGCGGCGCTGTCCTTGCCCGTCGCCTTGCCCATCGCCTGCGCGTCGCCTGCCGCGTCGAGCAGGTCGTCGGCGATCTGAAAGGCGAGGCCGAGATTTTCTCCGTAACGTCGCAGCGCCAGGCGCTGCGTGTCGGTCGCGCGCCCGAGCACGGCGCCCGCCTCGCACGCCGCGGCAATCAGGGCGCCCGTCTTCAAGGCTTGCAGCCGCCGCACGTGCGCCTCCGACATGCGGCTCGGCTCGCCGCGCTTCTCCGCCTCGAGGTCGAACATCTGCCCGAGCACCATGCCGCGTCCGCCGGCAGCGTGTGCGAGCAGGCGCGTCAGCTCGGCACGCACGCCGGGATCTGCGTGGGTGCGTTCGCTGCTCATGATCTCGAATGCGAGCGTCAGCAGCGCGTCGCCGGCGAGGATCGCCGTCCACTCGTCGAACGCCCTGTGCAGAGTTGGCCGGCCGCGCCGTATATCGTCGTTGTCCATCGACGGCAGATCGTCGTGCACGAGCGAATAACAGTGCACGCATTCGAAGGCCGCAGCGGCGTCGCGCGCCGCATCCGCGGGCACGCCGAACAGCCCGGCGCACTCGATGATCAGGAATGGGCGAAAGCGCTTGCCTCCGCCGAGCGCGGCGTGGCGCATGGCGGAGCCGAGGCGGCTGCCCTCTTCCGGCCCGCATTCGTCAAGTAATTCAGTGAGGCGCTGCTCGGTGAGACCCGCGACGGCACCGAGCCTTTGCACGAACGTCATTTCGGATTACCTAGTAGCCCCGGCCAGCCCGCCCCTTTGAGCGGGCGACAAGCGCTGCGGATATAGCACCCAGGCGACGCAAGCACAGTATGCAAAGGTCCGATCCTCCCCGGCCGGCTGGCGCCGATCCGGCTGCGGCAAATTCCGATCCGCAGAAGCCGGCGGCCGAGAACCCGTCGCCGGAGCCGGCCGACGATGCCTTGGCCGACGCTGACACCGAGGCGATCGAGCGCACGCACTTCGAAGTCTTGGAGCGCGAGACGACGCAACCCGTTCGCCGCTACTTCGAGCCAAGGTCGGTAGTTGATATCCCGCCGGCCGAAGTCGGCCACGCCGTCGACTACGCGCTTCCCGTCGAGGGAGCCGCGATGTCCTCGTCCGATGCGGAACCGCCGCAAGCGGAGGCGGCTCCGTTCGAGCCATGGCCGGACCCGCTGCCGCCGACGTCGGAGAGCGAGAGCGAACTGCACGCCGCCGAACCTATGTTCGACGAACTCGCTGCTGCGGCGGGTGAAGAGGAACGCGCTCGCGGGGGAGCCGCCGAGCCACCTCCGGCGGGCGGGGCCGATGTCGCTCCGCCGGTATATGAAGAGCCAGAGCCGCCGCAGCCGCCACCGGGGCGCGCGTTCGAGCCGTCGCCGTTTGTAGTGCCGGCGCCGCGCACCACTCCACCGCCGTCATTCGAGCCCGTGCACGTCGAGCCGGCACATTTCGAACCGTGGCCGCAGCCAGAGCCTGCCCCACCGGCGTCCCACGGGCAGCACACGCCAGAGCCCGTTGCGCCGTCACCCGGTCCCGAGCCATCAGCGCCGGTGCCCGACACGCAGGCGCTCACCTATTCAGACTCCGAATGGCGAGAGCCGGTACGCGAGACCGAACAAGAGCCAGATCCGCAGCGCAAGCCCGCGCCTTCTCCCGGGCCATCGGCGGCGACGCTGCAGCATGATGTCGCCGCGGCCTGGTCACCGGCACCAACCCTTCGGCGCGAGCCGACGTTCGCGCGCGCCGAGCCGTCTTGGCAGCCCGACGCGACAACCGCGCCGCCTCTAGAGCCCACGGACCGCGACTACCGCGACCTGTTCCGCCGCGGCGTCCGCGTTGCCGTGCTCGTATTCTGCGGATGGCTCATCGCCGTCTTGCTGCTCATCGTCGCCTACCGCTTCATCAACCCGCCCTTCTCGATGCTGATGGCGCAGCAGTTTCTCACCGGCACGGCGATCCATAAGCAATGGATGCCGATCGAGCGCATCTCGCCCAATCTCACGCGCGCGGTGATCGTCGCCGAGGACGGTCGCTTCTGCGACCATTGGGGCGTCGACTTCATCGAGGCGGCGAATGCCATCCGCCGCGCATCCGACGGTTATCCGCGCGGCGCCAGCACCATCACCATGCAGGTGGCGAAGAACCTCTTCCTGGTGAACACGAAGAGTTACCTGCGCAAGATGGTCGAGATCCCGCTCACCTTCGCCATCGAGCTGGCGTGGCCGAAGTGGCGCATCCTCGAGGTCTACTTGAATGTCGTCGAATGGGGCCCCGGGGTATTCGGGGCCGAGGCCGCGTCCCAATCGCACTTCGGCCGCTCGGCTGCCGGGCTGACGTCGCGCCAGGCCGCCCAGCTTGCCGTCAGCCTGCCCAACCCGATCGTACGCGACGCCGGCAGCCCCGGCCCGCGTACGGCGCACCGGGCGTCGGTCATCCAGGCCCGGGCCGCCCGCACCCGCGAAGCCTCGGCCTGCGTCGACGGCGCCCGCTAACCCTCCCCTAGGCTCTGGAACTCCCGCTGAAATGTAGTATAAGGCCCCCCATGTGACCCCCGGCGCGGCCTACCGTGCAGGGCGTCTACAGAGAAATGAGCTTCCAACAGCCGGATAGACAGCGGGCTCGAGAAGGCCCGGGCGTGGCGCTTTTAGCCAGCATTTCCGGTCAAAGCACGGAGTTAGGACTATGGCAGTTCCGCGCAAGAAAGTTTCGCGCATGAAGCAGGGGACGCGCCGCTCGCATGATGCGCTCGTCGCCCCGGCTTACGTCGAGGACAAGGATTCCGGCGAGCGCCGCCGTCCTCACCACATCGACCTGAAGACCGGCAAGTATCGCGGCCGGCAGATTCTCGAGCCCAAGGCCGACGTTTAAGGCAGGTTCTGCGTCATCGGGTTATCGAAGGGCGGTCGAAAGGCCGCCCTTTCGCCGTTGCAGCGGCAAGGCCCTCGTGGCAAAAACGCTGTGCCGAGGCCGTCCACGGCCGGCTGATATTGGGGGAACGCTAAATGTCGCTCAGGTCGATCCCGTCTATCGTGATCGCGTTCTTGATCTACAACGCGGTGGTTTTCGCCTCGGGCAGCACGGATATCCTGCAGAGCGCGCTGTTCGAGCTGCCGATGCTCAGCGGCGGCATCTGGCGCTTCGAGGTCGGCGACCTCATCATCCTGCTGACGCTGTTCCTGTTGTTCGCCGAGCTCATCAAGTCGACCTATACGTCGGCCTCCTCGCTCGTCGATCATGGCCTGTCGATGGTCGTCTTCATCGCCTGCATCGTCGAGTTCCTGCTGGCCCCGCTGGCGGCCACCTCGACGTTCTTCCTCATCATGGTGGCGACCGCGATCGACGTCGTTGCCGGCTTCACCATCGGCATCCGCGTGGCGCGGCGCGACCTCGCTATCGGCGGCGGCCTGGACTGACCGGGACAGTTCGCTGCGTGCACGAAATTGAAGGCGGTCGCATTCAGTTGCGGCCGCCTGAATTGTTTCGGGGCTTCGGTTGAGCGCTTAGTCGCGGTCCTGAGACAGCTTGTCGATCTTCTGCTGCATGTGCGCCAGTTGCGCTTTCAGCTCGCTGATCTCGTTCGGATCGGAAGGCTTTGCATCCGCGACAGTCTTCTCGCCTTTGCCACCGTCGGGGCGCTTGGCGCCCGGCAGCCCCGTGAACGGGCTCCACATCGACAGCGCCTGCTCGAACATCTTCATGTTGTTGCGCGCGTGGTCTTGATAGACCTCGAAAGCCGCCGCCGGGTTTGAGAAGGCCGTGGCGAACTGAGCGCGGAACTTCTCCTGCTCCTTGACGAGGTTCTCGAGGCTGAACTGCAGGTACCCCGGGACCATGCGACCGATGCTGTCGTCGTAGAAGCGGATGAGCTGGCGCAGGAACGGCACCGGCAGCAGCGTCTGCCCGCCGACGCGGTTTTCCTGCTCGACGATGATCTGCGTCAGGACCGAGTGGGTGAGGTCGTCGCCCGTCTTGGCGTCGTAAACGACGAAGTCCCTGTCGCCGCGCACCATGGTCGCCAGATCTTCCAGCGTCACGTAGGTGCTCGTCTCCGTATTATAGAGCCGGCGATTGGCATATTTCTTTATGACAACCGCTTCTTTTTCTCGGCCGGTTTCTCGGCAGGCGCGTCGGGTTTGTTGAGCATTGCAGGAGCCGCCACAGCAGGGTTTTTGCAGTGCGGCAGCGTAACACACCCCCGCCTAAAGGTGCCAGCCGTTTGTGTTGACCGTTTCTGCCAGATAGCGCATTAGCTGGCGTGAAGCTTTAGCTTTGGTAACACGCCGTTAACAGCGTGGCCGGCCGGGGTCCGACGACGGGGCTCGAGCTGCGCGGCGAGGGAACGGCTTTCAGAAAAGCACGCGCTTGAGGAGGCGCCCCCCGATGAGCGACGACAACCACCATCGTCATTGCCAGCGCAGCGCGGACGCCGGTCGGCTCGTTCAACGGCTCGCTGTCGAGCCTGTCCGGCCACGAGCTCGGAAAGATCGCCATCAAGGCGGCTGTCGAGCGCGCCGGCGTCCAGCCCGGCGACGTCTCCGAGGTCATCCTCGGCCAGGTGCTCACGGCCGGCCAGGGCCAGAACCCGGCTCGCCAGGCGTCGATCGCCGCCGGCATCCCGGTCGATAGCCCGGCCTGGGGCATCAACCAGGTGTGCGGCTCCGGCCTGCGCGCCGTTGCCCTCGGCGCCCAGCAGATCCAGTCGGGCGCCGCCACCATCGTCGTCGCCGGCGGCCAGGAGAGCATGAGCCAGTCGCAGCACGCCGCGCACCTGCGCAACGGCACCAAGATGGGCGGCCTCGACCTCGTCGACACCATGATCAAGGACGGCCTGTGGGACGCCTTCAACGGCTACCACATGGGCACCACGGCCGAGAACGTCGCGCGCCAGTGGCAGATCACGCGCGAGGATCAGGACAAGTTCGCCGTCGCCTCGCAGAACAAGGCCGAGGCCGCCAAGAAGGCCGGCAAGTTCAAGGACGAGATCGTCTCCGTCACCATCAAGGGCAAGAAGGGCGACACCGTCGTCTCCGAGGACGAGTACATCCGCGACGGCGCCACCCTCGACAGCCTGACGAAGCTGCGCCCGGCCTTCGACAAGGCCGGCACCGTCACCGCCGGCAACGCCTCGGGCATCAACGACGGCGCCGCCGCCGTGGTGCTGATGACGCGCCGCCGAAGCCAAGAAGCGCGGCATCACGCCGCTCGCCCGCATCGTGTCGTGGGCGCAGGCCGGCGTCGATCCCTCGATCATGGGCACCGGTCCGATCCCCGCCTCGAAGAAGGCGCTGGAGAAGGCCGGCTGGGAAGCGAAGGATCTCGACCTCGTCGAGGCCAACGAGGCGTTCGCCGCCCAGGCCTGTGCCGTCAACAAGGGCGTCGGCTGGGATACCGACAAGGTCAACGTCAACGGCGGCGCCATCGCCATCGGTCACCCGATCGGCGCCTCCGGCGCGCGCGTGCTGACGACGCTGGTGCACGAGATGAAGCGGCGCAACGCCAAGAAGGGCCTCGCCACGCTGTGCATCGGCGGCGGCATGGGCATCGCCATGTGCGTCGAGCGCGATTGATCGGAAGTAACCATCTGCATGCTCCGGCCTTGCGAGAGGCCGGAGCACCCGCCACACGCTAACAAATCAACAAAAGACCAGTTTGAGGGAGGTTCTACATGGCTCGTGTCGCCCTGGTGACGGGAGGAACGCGCGGCATCGGTCACGCCATTTCCATCGCACTCAAGAATGCGGGATATCGCGTCGCCGCCAACTACGCCGGCAATGACGCCGCCGCGCAGCAGTTCCAGGTCGAGACCGGCATCCCGGTCTTCAAGTGGGACGTCGGCGACTTCGCTGCCTGCGAGGCCGGCTGCGCCCAGGTCGCCAAGGAAGTCGGCCCCGTCGACGTGCTGGTCAACAACGCCGGCATCACGCGCGACGCCATGCTGCACCGCATGACGCTCGAGCAGTGGAAAGAGGTGATCAGCATCGATCTCGACTCGCGTCTTCAACATGTCGCGCCACGTGATCGACGGCATGCGCGCCCGCAACTTCGGCCGCATCATCAACGTCTCCTCGATCAACGGCCGCAAGGGCCAGATGGGGCAGACCAACTACTCGGCCGCCAAGGCCGGCATGCACGGCTTCACCAAGGCGCTGGCGTTCGAGGGCGCCAACAAGGGCATCACCGTCAACACCATCGCGCCGGGCTACATCGCCACCGAGATGGTGCGCGCCGTGCCGAAGGAGGTGCTCGACACCAAGATCATCCCGCAGATCCCCGTCGGCCGTCTCGGCGAGTCCGAGGAGATCGCGCGTGCGGTGGTGTTCATGGCCGCCGACGGCGCCGGCTTCATCAACGGCGCCTGCTTCGACATCAACGGCGGCCACTACATGGCCACCTGACGCCGTCGACCGCCGGATCCTGCAAATGCAAATGGCCGGGCGAGAAGCCCGGCCATTTTTATGTCTATCGATCGATCGGTCGCGACGCTATCCCCGCAGGCGCGTGCGGATGATGCGCGGGAACTCGTCGCCCGTGCCGGTCGCCTGCTGCTCTGCCGGCCGGCTCATCGGCGTTCCACCAGCGATCGCTCTGCGCCGGGCCGCGGCCCTGCGGCGCGTCCTGCGCGCGGACCGAAGCCGGCCATTCCCTGCTGCGGCTGGCGCGAAGGCGCATAGCCGCCCTGTGCCGGCGGCACCAGCGCCGCTGCGGCCGATCGGCGCCGCGAACCATGCCTCGATGAGGTCGAGCTCGTCGGCCGACAGGTTGAGGCCCTGACCGCGGCAGCGCGCGACGACGAAGTTGCGGAAGCGCGAGGCGAACAGGGTCGGCGAGGCGCCCTGGTCGAACCACGGATCGGCTTCGCTGACGACGTCGAGCACGAAGCGCACGTCGTCGCGGCGGATCTCGATGCCGATCGCTCTCGGCGCGCTTGACGATGTTGACCAGCGTCTGCGAGCCGGCGAGGCCGTTGGCGGCGATCTCCTGCGCCATGACGTCGAACAGCGTGCGGTAGTCCTGCGGCGACAGCGTCGGCGCCTGGCTGGCCTCGTGGATGCGCGCGATCGACTGCTGGATCGCGGCCGCGCCGTTGGCCGTGCGCTGCGCGCCGGCGGGCCTGCTGGCGAACTTGCCCCGGCTGACCCGAGAGGGTTTCGGGCTGCGCCGGGGCCAGCGGACCGCGCTGCGTCGGGGCGGGGGCCCCGGCTTGCGCAGCGGCAGGCTCGCTGAGCTGGTTGGGCGCCGAGCAGCGGTGCCAGGGCGCGCGGCGGGCGTCTCGGCGCGCATCGGCTCGCGGGCGTGCCATGTCGGCGCGCGGATGCGATGCGCTGCTCGCGACGCGCGTTCTCGATGCGCGGCGCCTCGGCCTGCGCCGCGCGGGTCGCGTCGTAGACGAAGTACGGCGGCTGGCCGGTGAGGCGGATGTCCTCGGGCAGGCCGCGCGTCAGCAGATCGCGGAAGCTGCCCGTGCCGCCCCAGGCGGCGCCGACGGTCTTCTCGTGACCCAGCACGCGCACGCAGCGGTCGGCCAGCGCCTCGAGCGGCACCGGCGCGTCGGCGGCGCGCACGAGGTTGGCGACCTCGGTCAGGATCTCGTTGCGCAGCGCCTCGATGGAGGCGGCGCTGGGCAGCGCCTGCGGCTCGCGCGGCCCTGGCTCTGGTTCGGTCAGCTGCCCGTCGATCAGCAGCGACAGGAGGTCGGCCTCGCGGATCTCGGCGTCGCAGATCGCCGTGTAGGGCGCGGCCGTGTGGTCGTTGGAGAAGATCACCGTGCGGCGGGCGTGCGAGCGCAGGCGGTGCAGCACCGGCGTGAAGTCGGCGTCGGCGGAAAGGATGACGAACTCGTCGAAGTAGGTGTCGTGCGTGAGCAGGTCGCGCACATCCATCACCATGCGGATGTCGGCCGAGTTCTTGAGCTGCGCGGTCAGCGGCGGGCAGTCGATGACCTCGAACCCGGCGCGCAGGAAGTGATGGCGCACGAACGGGAACGAGCTCATGTCGGTGGAATTGTCGCTCTGGTTACGGCGCGGGACGGGATTGCCGTAGCAGCGATTGATGACGATGCGGCGCTCGGCGTCGAGTGCCGGCGAGTTGGTCGGCGTCATCAGCGCGCCCGGTGTCGATCTCCTTGATCCACAGGCCGGCGTCCTTGGAGAACCGCTTGGCCGCCTCTTCGCTCTTGCGCTTCAGCGACAGGTAGACGTTGTCGTAGTCGACGAACACCGTGGTTAGAATTGGCCCAGACGACTCGCGCTTCATAACCGGCATCCCCCCGCGTGGCCGTGAAATTCGATTGCGAGAGACTTTTTGGTGAGTCGCGCTTGGAGCGGCAACCTCAAGCTGGTCGCGGCCGGGTAGAAAACTGTTGACATGCGGGCGCTTAGCCGATCGTGCGCGGCACGATAAACGGTGGAAAACCGATTGTGAGCTTGCCGGCAACAGACTGCAGGCCGCGAGGCGCAACACCTCAACGTCGCGGCGGAGAAAATCCTTCTGCCGCCAGCTCGAAGTGCTCGAACAGGAAGCCCGGCGCCACCGTGCAACCGACGAGCGTCCAGGCGCCGAGGCTGCGCGCGCTCTGCCAATAGCCGGGCGGCACGACGCCCTGCGGGCGCTCGCCGGCCGCGAGGTCGGCGCCGAGACGAATCATCGACCGCGTCGCCGTCCGGCGGCGCCATCGAGAGCGCCAGCGGCGCGCCCGGCGTGCCAGTGCCACACCTCGGCCGCATCGACGCGATGCCAGCGCGAGACCTCGCCCGCGCGCCAGCAGGAAGTAGATCGCCGTCGATGCGGCGCGCGCGTCCGTCGCCGCGGTCGTCGCGGAACGTCTCGCGGATAGTGCCCGCCCTCGGGATGCGGCTTGAGATCGAGGATGCGCGATCACATCGCCGGCGGTGAGCTCGGCCATGCATGTCAGCTCTTGTTCTTGCGCTCGCGGATGGCGGCGAAGACGTGCCAATCGGGCGCGTACAGCATGCCGAGCTTGGCTCTGATGGCGGTGACGTGCGGGCGCAGGAACGGGTTGGTCTCCAGCTCGCGGTCGAGGCGCGTCGGCAGCGTCGGCTTGTTCTCCTGCGCGCAGCCGGTCGACCTCCTTGGCGCGGTTGACCAGCGCCTGGTTGTTCGGGCTCGAGCGTCAGCGCGAAGCGTGGCGTTCGACTGCGGTGTACTCGTGGCCGCAGTAGATCTCGGTGTCGCGTCGGCAGCCGCATGATCTTCTGCAGCGACTTCCACATCATCTCGGCGTTGCCCTCGAAGATGCGCCCGGCGCCCATGGCGAACAGCGTGTCGCCGACGAAGGCGACCTTCGCCGCCGGGATGAAGTAGGTGACGTGCCCCAGCGTGTGGCCGGGCGTGTCGAGCACCTTGATCTCGAAGTTGCCGAACGGGATCGTGTCGCCCTCCGCCACTGCTCACGTCGATGCCCGGGAATGCGCTCCGCCTCTGCCTGCGGGACCGATGATCGTGCAGCCGGTCTCCTCCTTGAGCTGCAGGTTGCCGCCGGTGTGGTCGCCATGGTGATGGGTGACGAGCAGATGCGTCAGCTTCCAGCCCTTCGCCTTGCAGGCGCGCCAGGATCGCCTTGGCGTCGGGCGCATCGATCGAGGCCGTGACGCCCGGCCTCGGGGTCGTGGATCAGCACGCCGTAGTTGTCGGAAAGGCAGGCAAACTGCTCGATTTCGAGCTTCGGCATGCGTATCGGCTCTCGTCCAGGGCGATTGACGGTCGAGGCGCGAAGCGTAGCGGTGCGCTTACCCGATGACAACGACGCAGCGCGAGGAGCCTTGAATTGTCGCGTGAAGCCGTCAGATTGGCGGCTGGCGCAACAGGAACCTCCTGATCATGCAGCTCGACGTCGACGATCTGCGCGATTTCTACGCGACGCCGCTCGGGCAGACGGTGCGCCGGCTGCTGACGCATCGCATCCGCGCGCGCTGGCGCGGGTTGCAGCGCTCGACGCTGATCGGCCTCGGGTATTCGACGCCCTATCTCGGCGCCTTCCGCGGCGAGGCGCAGCGCCTCGGCGCGCTGATGCCGGACAGCCAGGGCGCCGTGCGCTGGCCGCGCGACGGCGCCTCGCACAGTCGGTGCTGGTCGACGACGACCGCCTGCCGCTCGCCGACGGTTCGGTCGACCGGCTGCTCGCCGTGCATTGCCTCGAGGTGGCCGACAGCACGCGGCACCTGCTGCGCGAGATGTGGCGCGTGTTGGCGCCCGAGGGCCGCATGATCCTCGTCGTGCCCAATCGCCGCGGCGTGTGGGCGCGCCTCGACAACACGCCGTTCGGGCACGGGCGCCCCTACAGCCGCCGCCAGCTCGATGAGCTGCTCGTCGGCGCCATGTTCACGCCGCTCGATTGGGGCGGCGCGTTGTTCTTCCCGCCGTTCGGCCGGCAGATGTCTGCTGCGCTCGTCGACCGCCTGGGAGCGCCTCGGCGCCGGCGCCTCGCCGGCGTTCTGCGGCGTGCTGATCGTCGAGGCGAGCAAGGAGCTGATGGCGCCCATCGGCCGTCCGGCCAAGGCGCGGCGCCTGCGCCAGCTCGTGCCCTCGGCGAGCCCCGCCCGCCGCGATCGCGCTTAGACGGCTTCGCGGAAGCTCTGCGCCGTCTGCAGGTCGACCGAGACGAGCTGCGAGATGCCCTTCTCGGCCATGGTCACGCCGAACAGGCGGCTCATGCGCGACATGGTCATCGGATGGTGCGTGATGACGAGGAAGCGCGTCGCCGTATCCGCCGCCATGCTCTCCAGCAGGCGGCAGAAGCGATCGACGTTGGCGTCGTCGAGCGGCGCGTCGACCTCGTCGAGCACGCAGATGGGCGACGGGTTGGTCAGGAACACGGCGAAGATCAGCGACATGCGCGGTCAGCGACTGCTCGCCGCCCGAGAGCAGCGACAGCGTCGCCGGCTTCTTGCCGGGCGGCTTGGCGATGATCTCCAGGCCGCCTTCCAGCGGATCCTCGCCCTCGATCATTTCGAGGCGCGCCTCGCCGCCGCCGAACAGCGTCGTGAACAGCTTGCCGAAGTGGGCGTTGACGGCCTCGAAGGCTTCCTGCAGCCGCTTGTGCGCCTCGCGATTGAGCTGGCCGATGGCGCCGCGCAGCTTGGCGATGGCGTTCTCCACGTCGGCCTTCTCGGTGTCGAGGTCCGGCCGCCTGAATGCTGAGCGCCTGCAGCTCCTCGTCGGCGCCGAGGTTGACGCCGCCGAGGCGCTCGCGATCGGCCTTGAGGCTCGGCAGCTTGCGCTCGACGTCGGCGAGCGGCGGCAAGTACGCGCCCGGCTGGATCTCGGCCAGCGCCAGGCAGCCTTCCGGCGCGATGCCGAGCGCTTCGCGGATCTGTCGCGATACGTCCTGGCGGCGCGTGCGCGCGCCTTCGAGCCGCGCTTCGGTGCGCGCGCGGCCTTCGCGCGCTTCGGCGACGGCGCCCTGCGCCGCGCGCAGCGCCTGCACGCCGGCCTTCAGCGCCGTGTCGGCCTCGGCCAGCGCGTCGGCGGCGATCTGGCGCCCGCGCTCGGCCTCGCTCAGCGCGCTCATCAGCTTGTCGCGCTGCTCGGCGATCATCGCCGGCACGTCGGCGAGGCCTTCGAGCTCGCTTTGCGCTTCGGCGAGGCGCGACTTCGAGCGCAGCGATCTGCTGCTCGGCGCCGGCCGAGCGCGTCGTCCAGCGCTCGCGCTCGATGCCGATGGCGGCCCCGCGGTCGGCGCGCGCCCGGCGCTCGCGTTCGATGTCGGACAGCGCCGCGCGCGCTTCCGCCACGTCCATGCGGCGCGCATCCGCCTCGGTCTTGGCAACGGCGAGGGCCGGCTCCAGATCCTCGGCGGCGGCGAACGCGGCGACAGCCTGCTCGGCCTCGGCCAGCATGTCCTTGGCGACGACAAGCTCTTCCTCGGCGCGCGCGCGTGCCCCGGAGACGGCGGCGAGCTTGCTTTCGGTCTCGCGCGCCGCGCGCTCGATGGCGGTGAGGCTTTCGCGCGTTTTCGCCAGCATGCCCTGCGCCTCGCGGCCGAGCTTGCGCAGCCGCTGCTCCTCGGCGCGCGCGGCGGCGAGCGCTTCGACGGCCTCGCGCTCGGTCGTCGGCGGTCGCCGTCGCGGCGGTGCGCGCCTCGGCTTCCTCCAGCTCCAGCGACGAAAGCCGGTTGCGCTCGGCGAGGCGTTGCGCGGCAGGCGCCGCGCCTTCGGCCGCGGCCGTGATATCCGTCCCACCGCCACAGGTCGCCGGCGCGCGTGACGAGACGCTGGCCGGGCTTCAACTGCGGTTGCAACTTGTGACCCTGCTCGCGCCCGGCGACGATGCCGGTCTGGCGCAGGCGGCGGTCGAGCTCGGGCGGCGCCTCGACGTGCGACGCCAACGGCTCGACGCCGGCGGGCAACACCGGATCCTGGCGCGGCACCTCGACGTGCCGCCAGTGCACGGCGGCTTCCTCGGCGGCCGGCGCTTCGAGATCGTCGCCGAGCGCGGCGCCGAGCGCCGCCTCGTAGCCCTGCTTCGACGCGCAGGCGGTCGACGATGGGCGGGAAGTCGGTGTGCTGTGCGCCGATCAGCAGCTTGATCAGCGTCTCGCGCTCGGTGCGCAGCGACGCCAGTCGCAGCCGCGCCTTGCCGCTTTCCTCGCGTGCCGCATCGGTCATGGCGACGACCGAGCGCGCGGTCTCCTCGGCCGCCAGCGCCTGCACCTCGAACTTGGCGATCTGGTCGGCGAGCTGCTGGCCGGCCTCGGTGATCTGCGACAGCTTTTCGGCGTCGGGTGCGCGCCCGGCGATCTCGCGCGCCTGCGCATTCGAGCTCGGCGAGCTGGCGGGTGAGCTTGGCGACGCTGCTCTGCCGCTCGCGCCAGGCTCGATTCGAGGTTCTGCTTGCGCGCGCGGTGCTCGGCCACCTTGGTTGTCAGCTCGGCGAGCTTGCTCTCGGCCTCGCGCAGTGTCTCCTGGGCGCTGTCGAGGCGGACGCGCGCCTCGCGCTCGCCTTCGCCCGCCGTCGGCCTCGGCGGCGCGCGAGCGCCTCGATCTCGGATCCGAGATCGATGAGGATCTGCCGCGCTTCGGCGATCAGCGCCTCCTCGCGCGCCGTATCGCTGCCGAGCTGCTCGGCACGCGCGCGCAACTCGCGCTCGCGCTCGGCGGCGCGCGCGGCCTCGCGCTCGAAGTTCTCCTGCTCGATGCGCAGCCGGCCGAGGATGGCGGCGCGCTTGCCTTCCTCCTCGCGCAACGGGTCCATGCGCTCGGCGAGGCGCGCCTCCTCGGCGAGCGCCTGCGAATCCGCTTCCGTCGCCGTGGCGAGCTTCGACAGCGCATCGCGCAGGTTGCTTTCCTCGCCATCGACGTGCGCCTGCGCGTCGGTCCAGGCGAGGTGCATCAGCAGCGCGTCCTGGCGGCGGATCTCGTCGGAGATTTCCTTGTAGCGCCGCGCCGCGCGCGCCTGCCGCTTCAGGCTTTCGACCTGGCTGTTGAGCTGACCGAGCACGTCGCTGAGGCGCGCGAGGTTGGCTTCCGTCGCCTTCAGCCGCAGCTCGGCCTCGTGGCGGCGGCTGTGCAAGCCGGCGATGCCGGCCGCGTCCTCGAGGATGCGGCGGCGCTGCTCGGGCTTGGCGTTGACGATCTCGCCGATCTGCCCCTGGCGCACCAGCGCCGGCGAGCGGGCGCCGGTCGCGGCGTCCTCGAACAGGATCTTGATGTCGCGCGCCCGCGCCTCGCGGCCGTTGATGCGGTAGGCGCTGCCCGCCTCGCGCTCGATGCGGCGCGTGATCTCGATCTGGTCGGTGTCGTTGAACTCGGCCGGCGCTCTGCGCTCGCTGTTGTCGAGGAAGATCGTCACTTCCGCGGTGTTGCGCGCCGGGCGCGAATTGGTGCCCGAGAAGATCACGTCGTCCATGGCGGCGGCGCGCATGCTCTTGTGCGAGGTCTCGCCCATCACCCAGCGGAGCGCTTCGAGCAGATTGGATTTGCCGCAGCCGTTCGGGCCGACGACGCCGGTCAGACCGGGCTCGATGACGAGCTCGGTCGGTTCGACGAACGACTTGAAGCCCAACAGCCTGAGGCGAGAGATCTTCATTTCTGTCCCTGCACGCAGCGAATAGAGCGCGCTCTGCGGAGCCGCTTCCGCCTACGTCAGTTCGGCGCTCCCGCCGACGCCGTGGCGCGGCCCGCGATCAACGGATCGACCATGGCGCGGATATCCTCCATCGTGAGCTCCTTTTTGACGAGCTTGCCCGCGACGAAGAAGTTGGGAGTGCCGATGACGCCGAGTTTGCGTCCGCGGTCTTTCACCCACTTTAGCCCATCGATCATGGATTGATTCTCGCGACAGGCGTCAAACTGCTGGCGCGTCATCCCCACCTGCGCGGCGACCTGGAATATGGGGTCGAGGCGCACCTCCTGGCTGACCCAGGTCGCCTGCTGCTCCATGAACTTGCCGAACAGCGTCAGGTACTTCTCGGGCGGCGCGCAACGCAGGGCGATGCTCGCCGCGCCGGACGTCTTGCCGATGGGGAACTCGCGCAGGATGTAGCGCACCTTGCCGGTGTCGATGTAGGCCTTCTTGAACTGCGGGTAGGTCTTGAGGTGGAAGTTGCGGCAGTGCGGGCACGTCAGCGAGGCGTACTCGATGATGGTGACCGGGGCGTCGGCGCGCCCGAACGACATTTCCGGCAACGTTCCCGTCACCATCACGTCGGCGATGGTCGGATCGGCGATGATCTCGCGGCCGCCCGCCGGTTTGTCACTCGGGTCGGCGAACGGGTTGAACCGCTCCGGGCCGGCCGCGGCAGTGTCCTCGGCCGTGGGGTAGGCGGCGGCGCCAGTCCGGAGCCTTCCGCCGCCTTGTCAGGTGTCAGCGACGTCGTGTTCATCAACGTGCTGCCCCCGCACCCGGCCAGCGAGGCGGGGATCAGCAGCAATGCGATGAGGACGCCTATCCTGCCCACTATGCCTCAGCTCTTGGCCAGCAGCGGCTCGATCATCTGGTCGAACTTCTCGATCGTCGGCGAGCCGTCGAGCTTCTTGCCGTTGATGTAGAACGTCGGTGTCGCCGATACGCCGAAGACGTCGGAGGCACGCGTGCGGCCGGCGGTGATCTCGTCGAGCAGCTTCTGGTCGGTCAGGCACTTGTCGAACAATTCCTGCGTGAAGCCCGCCTGCTTGGCGATCTCGAACAGGCGCGGCACCGGGTTGCCTTCGCCGAACGCCCACTCCTTCTGCTTCTCGAACAGCACCTCGATGAGCGGGAACGCCTTGTCGCCGCCGGTGCAGCGCGCCAGCATCGAGGCGGCGGCGGCGAGGTTGTCGAGCGGGAACTCGCGGAAGATGTAGCGCACCTTGTTGGTGTCGACGTATTTCTTCTTGATCTCCGGCCAGATGTCGGTGGTGAAGTGCGCGCAGTGCCCGCAGGTCATCGAGGCGTACTCGACGATCGTCACCTTGGCGTCGGCCGGCCCGAGCGCCAGGTCGGCGAGGCCGACCGGCTTCATCAGCTCGTCGACCGGCACTTCGGAGGGCCCCTTGGCCGCCTGGGCGGAAAGGGGCTGCGCGTGCAGCGCCACGCCGGCGCACGATGCCGCGGCGATCGACAGCCAGCGCGAGGCGCCGCGCAAACTCAAATCGGCCGGAAGAGGTCTTCGATGCGGACACTGGGTGCGCTCCTTGCGATCTCGGAATGGTCCATTCAACGGCCGCTCGGCCTTCGAGGCCCGAGTAGCACGCTACCGAGCGTCGGAATAAGGCAAAACGGCTGCCGTTCCAAGTGAATGAAGCTTAATGCTCGCCCGGTATCGCGGGGCTGTTTCAGCGCTGCTGGCCGCGCGCCATGAGACCCGACTTGAGGTTGGCGAGGGCGTTGCGCAGCCGCTCGTCGGTGATGCCCGCAAGCTCCGGGGCGGCACAGGGCGGCGGCGGGGTGCGCGGCGCGGCGACAGCGGCGCGCTCGGGAAGCGGGGCCTGCAGGATGCGCAGCTCGGCGACGGCGCGATAGCCGAAGTGGCCGTTGATGCGCTCGATCATCTGCTGGCCCTTGTACTGGACGTCGAGCGCGCGTGCAGGGTCCACCCGCACGATCAGCGTCGCGCCCGGGCGGCCTTCGGCGCCATCCTCGATATCATCGCCAATGCCGACGCCGCGCGGCCATTTCAGGCGCTCGGGCGCCGTATAGCCGGCGATGTCCTTGCCGACGATCATCGCCCAGTCGGTGATCAGGGCCGCGGCGGCAAAGCCGTACTTCTCGAACGCCTTGTGGGTCAGCTTCGGCACATAGGTACCGACGGCGCGCGCCGAGACGAAGCCGCGCGGACGCCCGTGCGACGATTGCCAGCCGGAGCGGCGCCAGATCGGCGGAAAGTCGCGGCGTTGGTGGCCATATTGCGGTTAGTCCGGCGTCGAGAGTTTCCAGGGGCTGTCTCGACGCTTACCATCGGGGGATCGATTCGCGGGCGCTGGGAGACGATCCCTTGACTGCTGTTGCGCGAAAGCAACTTCCGCTTCGGCCGGCCGGGCCCGATACGGTCGACGCCCTGCTCGCCTGGTACGACGAGGAGCGTCGCGACCTTCCCTGGCGTGTGGCGCCGGGCAAGCGCGCCGACCCCTACCGCGTCTGGCTCAGCGAGATCATGCTGCAGCAGACGACGGTGAAAGCCGTCATCCCCTTCTATCTGCGGTTCCTTGTCCGCTGGCCGACCGTCAAGGCGCTGGCCGCGGCGCCGCTCGACGACGTGCTCGCCGCCTGGGCGGGGCTTGGCTACTACAGCCGCGCGCGCAACCTGCACAAGTGCGCGACGGTCGTCGCCGCAGACCACGCCGGCAAGTTTCCTTCGACCGTCGCCGAGCTGCAGAAGCTGCCCGGCATCGGCCCGTACACGGCGGCGGCCATCGCTGCCATCGCCTTCGGCGAAGCCGCAACGCCGGTCGACGGCAATATCGAGCGCGTCGTGGCGCGCCTGTTCGCCGTGCGCCAGCCGCTGCCCGCCGCCAAGTCCGAATTGAAGCGCCTCGCCGCCACGCTGACGCCGGCTCGCCGCGCCGGCGACTTCGCGCAGGCGATGATGGATCTCGGCGCCGGCATCTGCACGCCGCGGCGGCCGTCCTGTCTCGTGTGCCCGGTGCAGCAGGACTGCGCCGCCGCGGCACACGGCATCGCCGCCTCGCTGCCGCTGCGCTTGGAACGCGCCGAGCGGCCGCAGCGCGTCGGCTTCGCCTTCGTCGCCTTGCGCGAGGACGGCCACGTGCTCTTGCGCAAGCGCGCCGAGGCGGGCCTGCTCGGCGGCATGCTCGAGGTGCCGGGGACGGCGTGGGGCGATCTGTTGCCGCCGGCGAAGGAAGCGCTGCGCGCGGCGCCGGTGCGCGCCGACTGGTGGGCGGTGCCGGGCACGGTCGTGCATGTCTTCACGCACTTCCGCCTGGAGGTGGTCGTCTATCGCGCGCTGGTGCCGGCCGATGCGAGCCTGACCTTCTGGGCCGAGCCCGACCGCTGCCGGTGGGTGGCACGCCGCGACCTGCATGCTGCCGCGGTGCCGAGCGTCATGCGCAAGATCATCGCCCACGCCCTGCGGGAAAACTAGAATTCGAAAAAGCCCCCGTGCGGTGAGGCACGGGGGCGCTGCAAGTGACGATCGGACGAGCGCCGCAGCGCCGCCTCCGAAAACTCTATTTTTGTGCGGTTTTGATCTTCTTGCCGGAGCGCTTGCCGTGCACAGTCAGGTGCACCTTCTGCAGGCCCGAGAAGCCGAGGGCGTTGGCGGCGCCTTTTGAGAGGTCGATGATGCGCCCTTTGATGAACGGGCCGCGGTCGACGATGGTCACTACGACGGTGCGCCCGTTGCGGGGGTTCTTGACGCTGACCTTGGTGCCGAAGGGCAGGGTGCGATGGGCTGCGACCATCGACTTGGAGCTGTAGGACCGCCCGCTGGCCGTCACCGACAGGTCCGAGTAGTGCGAGGCGGTTCCGCTCTGTGCTTGGGCGGCGACGACGGGGAGCAGCGCGCTGGCTGCCATGACGACGGCGAGGGTTTTGAGGGCTTGCATGATCACTCCACCTTTAGTTTCGGGTGGGGCTCTTTTGCATGCTCAACTCGACCATAAAATACGCTTGCCATTCAAAGACTTGCAACGGGCGGATACACACTGTTTCTTAACCAATCCGGCGTCCCCGAATGCGAGCGTTTGCGCGGGGTGCGCCGATACGCGCGCTGCAATCTGCCGCGGCCCGTTAACCGCAAACTTCAAGGTGCGGTGTTGGCTGAGAGCGTGTTTCGGCAGCAAGCGCTTACGGCGAGACAGAGTGTTCCGCGCAATGGGCTCGACCTGATCAGCGCGTTTTGCGGCCGCGCGTGCGCGCACCGGGGTCGTCGTTGGCGGGAGACTGGCGCGTCGACTGTCGCAGCGCTTCCTTGAGGCCGGTCGGGCGGCCGTGCTTCTTCAGCAGGTCGCGAAAGGCTTCGTCGGCGAGGTCCTGCAGATCCTTCATCGAATCGCGGCCGAGCAGCTCGAGCGCCTGCAGCGTTGGTGCGTCGAACTCGATGAGCTTGCGCGGCCCGCTTTCCTGCAGCACCGCGCTTCCGGCGAGGCGCGCCGGCCGCACCGGCTTCTTGCTTGGCGGCTGCTTCGCCATCGCCGCTTTCTCTGGGCGTCAGTGCCTGGATTAGGCGCGCTTCTTTGTCCCGCTGCGGCGTGCCGCCGGCGCACGCCGTGACGTCGAACGCGCCGCTTTCGCCTTGCCGCTGCCCTCGCCGATCGACTTCTTCAACGCCGACATCAGATCGATGACCTTGGCGCCGCCCGGTGCCGCCTCCTCGTGCGGGGCTTTGATCTTGTGGCCCTTCAGCTTCTTCTGCACCAGCTCGCGCAGCGCCGTGGCGTAATGATCCTCGAACTGGTCGGGCGTGAACTTGCCCGCCTTGCGCTCGATCAGCTCGACCGCAAGATCGACCATCTCCTTGTCGGGCTTGCCCGTCGGAACCTCGTCGAAGAACTGATCGGCCTCTTTCAGCTCGTCGGCGTAGCGCAGCATTTCCATCAGCAGCCCGTCGCCGAGCGCGGTGATGGCGACAAGCCACTCGCGACCGCCGATGGTGAGCTGCGCGAGGCCGGCCTTGCCGGTTTTCTTCAGCGCCTCGCGGATGACGACGTAGCCTTCGCCCGAATGCTTGTCGGCGGGAGCGATGAAGTAGGGGCGCTCGAAATAGCGCGGGTCGATCTCGTCGGCGTCAACGAACTTGACGAGGTCGATGGTCTTCTTGCTCTCGAGCTTGACCGCCTCGATCTCGTCGGGCTCCAGCGTCACGTAGGTGTCGCTGTCGACTTCATAGCCCTTGACGATGTCGGAGCTCTTCACCTCGCCGATGCCCTGCACCGTCTTGGTGTAGTTGATGCGGCGGCCGGAGGGTTTGTGGATCTGGCGGAAGGAGATTTCCGACTTCAACTCGACGGCGTTGTAGATCTCGACGGCGATCGAGACGAGGGAGAGGCGCAGGAAGCCCTTCCAGTAAGCACGCGCGGCCATTGTATGCTCCGCAACTCAGGGGGATGCAGCCCCACCTTAGGACGCCAATGATAACAAAAAAGTTCCTATTCCGGTAGGAAAGCGCCGTGGCGCGAGCGCACGGCTTTGGGCCATGCAATTCGACTTTGTCGTCAGCTCCAACGAGAGCGCCGTGCACCTGTGGCAGAGCCTCGGCTTCGAGGTCGTCGGCCGGCTTCCCGGCGCTTCCCGGCATCCGCAACTCGGCTCGGTCGACGCCCACGTCATGTCCCGCCGGCTGTAACCGCGGGCCTCGATGAAGGCACCAGGCCAGCGGTTCTAACGCCGTCATCTCGGCGCAGGCCGGGATCCACGCAAGCTTCAGCGGGCGGTCCTCGCAAAAACTAGGAGCGGCAACTTCGAGACCGGAATCGCCTCAAGCCTGGACACTGGCGTGGATCCCGGCCTGCGCCGGGATGACGGTTTGTGGTCGGGGCCAGCCGCTTGCAGTCTCATGTGACGCCGCTCCACGCGCGCATTGGCCGCCCGCCGTGGCATTGCGGTCACCCTTAGTTAAGCGACCGTTGTTACCTTCCCGAATTGAGGCGGGCGCGGGGGGAGTTTGCTGTGTTCCGCAGTCCTCATCAGGATCAACGAGGAAGAAAATGCGGATCGCTATTGCCCTGGGTTCGGCCGCCGTCGCGGTGGTGACCCTGCTCGCCGGTTCCCAGTCGCCTGCCCAGGCCGAGTTCTATCGTACGCCGGCCGGCGAGGTTAAGTACCGTTGGGTCAATCCCAATGCCAATAACACCCACTTGTTCTACTACCGCGGCTACGCATACCCGTACCGCTCGGGGCTCGCCTACCGCGAGCGCACCGGCGAGCTGCTTCCCACCGACGTGCCGCACCGCGAGCGCGTAACGCGCTAAACGGCCACTCGAACGCAGCGCAGTTTTTCAGCCGCTGGCGGCCACCGCCGTCGGCTCCCCGTCGTGCTCATAGGCGGACGGGTCGAGGCGGCAATGATCGCTGACTATTCAGCGGCAATCGCCGTCAGCCCCAACTGGCGCTTTGCCTCCTCGCGCAGCAGGTCGATCGGCTTCAATTTCCCGTCGGCCTCGAAGTGCCAGTACGTCCAGCCGTTGCACGCGGTCTTTCCCTGCGCGATAGCGCCGAGACGATGGATCGAGCCTTGGTTGCCGCCCCAGGTCAGCGACCCGTCTGCCTTCACCTCGGCGCGGATTCGCTTGCGCGCGTCGAGCAGCGTGGTGCCCGGCTCGACCAGCCGCATCTCGACGATGGTGCCGAACGGCACGCGCGGCTCGGCGCGCTTGGAGCGCACCGTCTCCAGCGCCGACAACGGCAGCGGCTGCACGCGCGCGATGCGCTCCTCGGCCGCCTTGGCATAGTCGGCGTCGCGCTCGATGCCGATGAAGCGCCGGCCGAGCTGCTTGGCCACCGCGCCCGTCGTGCCGGTGCCGAAGAACGGGTCGAGCACGATGTCGCCCGGCTTCGATGAAGCCAGCAGCACGCGCTGCAGCAGGGCTTCCGGCTTCTGCGTCGGATGTGCCTTGCGGCCGCCGTCGTCCTTCAGCCGCTCCGGCCCCGAGCAAATGGGGAACAGCCAATCGGAGCGCATCTGCAAATCGTCGTTCGTGGCCTTGAGGCTCTCGTAGTTGAACGTCGCCCGCGCGCGCTGGTCGCGCGCCGCCCAGATCAGCGTCTCATGCGCATTGGTGAAGCGCTTGCCGCGGAAATTCGGCATCGGGTTCACCTTGCGCCAGATGACGTCGTTCTGGATCCAGAACCCGAGATCCTGCAGCGCCACGCCGAGACGGAAGATGTTGTGATAGGAGCCGATGACCCAGATGGCGCCGTCCGGCTTCAAGATGCGGCGGGCTTCGCTCAGCCAGGCGCGCGAAAACGCGTCGTATTCCGCGAAGCTCGAAAACTTGTCCCAGGCGTCATCGACACCGTCGACGCGCGTGTTGTTGGGACGCATGAGGTCGTTGGCAAGCTGCAGATTGTACGGCGGGTCGGCGAAGACGAGATCGACCGAATGGTCGGGCAGCTTTTTCAAAGCCGCGATGCAATCGTCGACGATGATGCGATTGGCCGTGGCGGCCACAGACGAACGACGCAGTACCATGGGACGCAACTCTCAACTCGGGGGAAACACGCGCTTCGGCGAGCGTGTGCAAGCCCGTCGAGCCAATGGATTCTAGCTGCGCGGGGAGTCCGTTGGGAAGCGATTTATCGGTTGCCGATGCAGAGTTGAGTCCTACCAATGGCTTGGCACCGTTCGTGGAATCTACACCACTTCCTCTTCCTCGGTGATCAGGCCGAGGGCGAGCTGCACGGCGCGGAACGAGCGGCGGTGATGCACCGTCACGCCTAGCCTCTTTATGGCGTCGTGATGCTCGGCGGTACCGTAGCCCTTGTGGCGCTCGAAGCCGTAGCCGGGGTGCTTGCCGCCGAGCTGCACCATCAGCCGGTCGCGCGTCACCTTGGCGATGATCGACGCCGCGGCGATCGACAGGCAGCGCGCGTCGCCCTTGACGACGGTGCGCGAAGGGCACTTGAGGTCTGGCGCGCGGTTGCCGTCGATGGCGACGAGCTTTGGCGTTTGCGGAAGCTGCGCCACCGCCTGTGCCATCGCCCACATGGTGGCGTGCAGGATGTTCAGCCGATCGATGCGCTTCACGTCGGCGATGCCGACGCCGACGATCGCTGTCGCGCGGATGCGCACGTAAAGGACTTCGCGCGCTTCCTCGTCGAGCACTTTCGAATCGTTGATGCCGTCGGGGATACGATCGGGGTCGAGAATGACCGCCGCCGCCACCACCGGGCCGGCGAGCGGGCCACGCCCCGCCTCATCGACGCCGGCGACAGGGCCGCCGTGCAACTGCAGCTCCGCCGCCTCCAGCTCGAAGGTCGGTCGCGGACGCAATTCGGCAGCAGCATTCCCCATGACGGGGAAGGTTTGACCGCGTCGGCGGCGAAGTCAAAGCGCGGTGGGGCAACTGCTTGAGGAAAAACCTCAGAAAAGCGGCATTTGTTGCCCGGCGAGCACGGGGCGCTGGAACAGGTCGGTGCGCAGCGGCTGTCGTTCCTCGTTAAAGCCGAGGCGTTTGATCGCCAGACGAAAGCGCATGCCGATCTGCTCGGCATAAGGCCCGGTGCCGCGCTGGCGGACGCCGAACTCGGATGTGTAGTCGCGCCCGCCGTGCATGGATTGCAGAAGATGGATGACGCGCTCCGCCCGCTCGGGGAATTCGGCGGCCAGCCATTCGCGGAACAGCACCTTGATCTCCAGCGGCAGGCGCAGCAGCACGTAGCCGGCGCCGCGTGCCCCCGCCGCCTCGGCGGCATCGAGGATGCGCTCGATCTCCGCGTCGGTAAGCCCGGGGATGATCGGCGCCACCATCACCGTCGTCGGGATGCCGGCTTCGGCGAGCTGGCGTACCGCCTCGAGGCGCTTCATCGGCGTCGGCGCACGCGGCTCCATCGCGCGCGCGATCTTGCCGTCGAGCGTGGTGATCGAGATGGCGGCGCGTGCCAGGCCGCGCTTTGCCATACGCGCCAGGATGTCGATATCGCGCGTGATCAGCGATGACTTGGTGACGATGCCGACCGGGTGCGAGGTGCGCTCCAGCACCTCGAGGATGGAGCGCATGATGCGCCGCTCGCGCTCGATCGGCTGATAGGGGTCGGTGTTGGTGCCGATGGCCATGCAGGCGGGCTCATAGCGCGGGTTGGAAAGCTCCTTCTCCAAGAGCTCGGCCGCGTTGGTGCGCGCATACAGCTTGGTTTCGAAGTCGAGCCCGGCTGAATGCCCCAGGAAGCAGTGCGTCGGCCTGGCGAAACAGTAGATGCAGCCGTGCTCGCAGCCGCGGTACGGATTGATCGAGCGGTCGAAGGAGATGTCGGGGCTGTCGTTGCGCGTGATGATGGTGCGCGCCGGATCGTCGAATACCGTCGTCTTGAAGGCGTCGAGGTCGCCGAGACCTTCCCAGCCGTCGTCGAACGCTTCGCGCCGCTCCGCCTCGAAGCGCCCCGAATGGTTGGATTGGGCACCGCGACCACGGCGCCGCTCACCCTCGACGACGCCTCCGGGCGTTGCTTCCACCGTCGGCTTTTCTCGTTGTTTTTGCCGCAATATCTTCCTCCGTCGGAGCGGGGGACCATAGCGAAGCCGTGGGAACAAAGCAAGAACGAATGTCTTGCCCTCAATCCGCTCGACGATTGCGGTTGTTGGCCGGCGCGACGGCGTGCCAGAGAAAACCATGATCACTGTCGTCATCCCCGCCCTCAATGCCGAAGCCACGCTGCCGGCGACGCTGACCGCCCTAGTGCCGGCGGCGCTGGAGGGCTTGGTGCGTGAAGTGATCGTGGTCGACGGCGGCTCCAGCGACCGCACGCCCGAGATCGCCGACCAGGCGGGCGCCGAGGTGATCAGCGCCCCGGCCAATCGTGGTGCCCAGATGCGTGCCGGTGCCAATGCCGCGCGGCATCCGTGGCTGCTGTTTCTCAACGCCGATACGGTGCTCGATGCCGGCTGGATACGCGAGGCCGACCACTTCATGGAGCGGGTCGATCGCGGCGCCTCGCGCCATGCCGCGGCGGCGTTCCGCTATGCGCTGGATGACGACGGCGTTGCTCCGCGCGCGCTCGAAGGGCTGGTGCGCTTGCGCTGTGCCGTCCTGCATCTGCCTTACGGCGACCAGGGCCTGCTCATTTCGCGCGCTGCCTACGACCAAGCGGGTGGTCACCGCGCCGTACCGGTGATGGAGGATCTCGACCTCGTGCGCCGCGTCGGCATGCGCCGCGTGAAGATGCTGCGCGCGCGCGCCATCAGCAACGCCAGGGACTACCGCCGCGACGGGTACCTGCGGCGCGCCCTCTCCAACCAGGCGCACCGCATTCTCTACACCCTGCGCCTGCGCCCGCCCGCCGCTCAACTCTGGCGCAATGAGAACTAAACAGCGTTGCGCTCTCGCGCCGTCGTAATTTTGCCGTTAGATTTAGATGGCTTAGTTATGGATCAGCGCTTTTACGGGGGTAAAAAGCTGTGGCCGTCACGTCCGTTCGTCTGGCTTCCCTGCCGTTGCCGCCGCGCGCGGCGCCTGTTCGCCGCCACAAGCCCGTAGGCCACGGCGGCGCCATCCGGCCCATCGTAATCGACAAGGAAACCGCTGGCAAAGTCTCTGTCGGCGAAGAGAGCTTGCCTCGCATCAGCGCCATGCCGCTGGAGTGCCCGGTCGTGGTCGTCGGCTCGGGTGTGCCCACCTTCAAGGCTGCGCACATCGTCGCAGCGCTGAAGGCGCGCGGTGCCAACGGCTACTGGCTTGTCGAGCTGCAAAAACGCCCGAGCCCGGCGGGAGGCGGCGCGCTCGCCGATGTGCTCGTCGGCTTTCCGGGCCTGCACATCGAACGCATCGCCACGCCGAGCGACCTATAGACGCTGCGCGGGGTCCTGCATCATTCGGCATGGTGCTGTTAGTAAAGTTTGGAGTTTAGAAGAAATCGGCCCGCCGCAGGGCGGACATCAGGTATTGACAGTGGTAGCTTTGCATCGCCCGTAGGATGCGTAGGGGGTTGCGTTATGGTGCAGACATCGGTGCAGTTCACGCCCGTGCAAGTGCTGCAAGCGGCCCGCCGGGCCGAGGCAGAGGGCAAGATGGACTACGCCCTCCAATTCTATCGCCATCTCGTCGAGCAACACGGAACCACCCCCGAGGCGCAGGAAGCGCGCGAGGGCCTATTCCGCATCGCCGAGTGGCGCTGGGGTGAGGCGCGCGTGGCGCGCGGTCGCGATGCAACCGGCGGCGGCGCCCAGAACGCACAGTCCTCGCAAAGCCCGCAAACGCCGCCCGCGGCGCCGGCCGGCAATCCGTCCGGCGGTCAGCGCGTCTACAACGTCGCCAACAACCCACCGCAGTCGGACTACTATGCGGATCAACCGCAGACGGCTGCCGTTCCCGGGAAACTGCCGCAGATCATCGCCCGCGGGCACGACCAGGACGAGCAGGCGTTCAAGCCGCGCTTTCGCGTGGCCAAGTTCCTCGCCCATTCATTGAGCGCCGTCGGCTGGTTGACGCTGTTCGCCGGCATCGGCGGCGCAACGGGCGGCTTTGCCGGAATGCTCCCTGAGCTCTCGGGGATCGGGCTGCTCGGTGCGCCAATGGGTGTCCTCATCGGTCTACCAGCATTGGTGCTCGGCATCGTGCTTGTGGTCGCCGGCCAGCTTGCCGCCGCCGTGTTCGAAAGCACCAACGCCAACCTCGAGCTCGTCACCATCGAGCGCGGTCGCAACAGCTTCTGAGCCGCCGCCTAGCCGCGCGTCTCTTTCAGGCGCGGCATGATGTCGACCAGATTGCAGGGGCGATGGCGGCTGTCGAGCTGCCACTTGAGGATGCCGTTCCAGGCATCCTTGCAGGCTCCCGGCGATCCCGGAAGGCAGAACACGTAAGTTCCGTTGGCCGTGCCCCCGCAGGCGCGCGATTGGATGGTCGACGTCGCTACGCTCTGGAACGAGAGCATGTGAAAGATGACCGAGAATCCCTCGATCTCTTTTTCGAACAGCGGCTTCACCGCGTCCGGTGTCACGTCGCGCCCGGTAAACCCCGTGCCGCCCGTCGTTATGACGACTTCGATGCTGGGGTCGGCGATCCAGCCCTCGACCTTCGCGCGGATCAGCGACTTGTCGTCGGTGACGATCTCGCGCTTGGCCAGTGTGTGACCGGCTTCGCCTATCATCGCCTCGAGCACGTCGCCCGACTTGTCGGTAGCCTTCTCGCGCGTGTCCGACACGGTCAGCGTCGCGATGCGCAGCGGCTTGAACTCGAAGCTTTCGTCGATCTTTGCCATCGGTGGATCTTCGCTATTTCAGCGCCGCCTTGACGGCCAGCAGGTCGCGCCATGCCATGCCCTTCGCCGCCGGGGTGCGCAAGAGGTACGCCGGGTGCAGCGTCGCCATGGCCTGCGCCTTGTGGCCACCCATGTCGATTTCGCGCCACTTGCCGCGGATGCGCATGATGCCGTCGGCGACGTCGAACAGGTGCTTTGCCGCGGCGCCGCCGAGGGCCAGCACCACCGTGGGGGCGACGAGCGCCATCTGCCGCTCCAGGAACGGCCGGCAGGCGAGTGCCTCCTGCGGCGTCGGCGTGCGGTTTCCGGGCGGGCGCCAGTAGACGATGTTGGTGATGTGCACGTCCGCTTCGCCCATGCCGATGGCGGCGAGCATCTTGTCGAGCAGCATGCCGGCGCGCCCGACGAACGGCTTGCCTTCCAGATCTTCCTCGCGCCCCGGGGCCTCGCCGACGATCATCAAGCGTGCACGCTCGGCGCCGCGATAGAAGCACAGGTTTTTTGCCGTAGTGCGCAGGCCGCAGCCCTCGAAACTGCCGAGCAGAGCGCCCAGCTCCGCGAGCGAGCGTGCCCCGTTGAGATCGGCTCCGGTATCGGATGCGGGTGCGGCCGGGACACGCGCAGGGAACTGGCGGGCCGGTTTGGCGATTGGTGCGGACGGAGAATAGGACGGCCGCGGAGACGTGCCCGGCATTTCGACGCGGGGCGGAGTAGCCGGGGCGACGCCAGCTCCCGCGCGCGCCGTCTGGACGTTGAACAGCGCGCCGGGCGCTGCCTCGCCGCGCGCCAGCCAGTCGAGGGGACGTTCTTCCAGCGCCGCGTCGACTCCCATCGCCTCGTACCAGGCGAGGATGCGTCCAGCGGCCTTGCGGGTTGTCTCGTCGGCGTTCATGGCCGGCACCATATAGGGGGAGGCCGCAGGCTCATAGAGCGAGCGCCGCCAGCGGCTCCCAGCATCTGCGGACTACTCTTGCGGCCCTGCGGCGCTTGACGCTGCCGCCTCGGGAGACCTACGACCCTAGAGAAGCTCGCGCGAATAAGAGGTTCGAAAAAGAGATGGCCGAGGCTGAGATCGACACCGCAGTCGAGCTGCCCCCCCGAGAGGCGATGGAGTTCGACGTCGTCATCGTCGGTGCCGGCCCGGCCGGTCTGGCGGCTGCGATCCGCCTGAAGCAGCTCGCGACGGAAGCGGGCAGCGAGCTGTCGGTCGTCGTCGTCGAGAAGGGCTCGGCCGTCGGCGCCCACATCGTCTCCGGCGCAGTTATCGACCCCAAGGGCCTCAACCGCTTGATCCCCGACTGGAAGGAAAAGGGCGCGCCGGTGGAGATGGCGGTGAAGGACGACCGCTTCTTGTTCCTCACCAAGTCCGGCTCGATACGGCTGCCGAACATCTTCATGCCGCCGCTGATGAGCAATCACGGCAACTATATCGTCAGTCTCGGCGCGCTGTGCATCTGGCTGGGTGAGCAGGCGGCCGAGCTCGGCGTCGAGGTTTACCCGGGATTTGCCGCCAGCGAGGTCCTTTACGACGAGAACAACGCCGTCGTCGGTATCGCCACGGGTGACATGGGTGTCGGCCGCAACGGGCAGCCGACCGAGAGCTTCGTGCGCGGCATGGAGCTGCGCGGCAAGTACACGTTCTTCGCCGAGGGTGCGCGCGGTTCGCTCACCAAGCAGCTCGTCGAGGAGTTCAAGCTCAGCGAGGGCCGCGATCCGCAGAAGTACGGCATCGGCCTCAAGGAGCTGTGGCAGGTGAAGCCCGAGAACCACAAGCCGGGTCTGGTGCAGCACTCGTTCGGCTGGCCGCTCGATGACCGCACCGGCGGCGGCTCGTTCCTCTACCACTATGGCGACAACCTCGTATCGGTGGGCTTCGTGCTGCACCTCAACTACGAGAACCCCTACGTGGCGCCGTTCGAGGAATTCCAGCGCTTCAAGACACACCCGGCCATCCGCGCGACCTTCGAGGGCGGCAAGCGGATCGGCTATGGCGCGCGCGCCATCACCGAGGGCGGCTGGCAGTCGATCCCCAAGCTCGCCTTCCCCGGCGGCGCGCTGCTCGGTTGCGCGGCGGGCTTCATGAACGTGCCGCGCATCAAAGGCAGCCACAACGCCATGCTGTCGGGCATCGCCGCGGCCGAGGCGGCGTTTGCGGCGCTGAGCCAAGGTCGCGCACACGACGAGCTCACCGCGTATCAGGAGGCGGTGTACGCCGGCGACATCGCGCGTGACCTCAAGCCCGTGCGCAATGCCAAGCCGCTGTGGTCGCGCTTTGGCACCTACATCGGCATCGCCCTGGGCGGTCTCGATATGTGGATCAACACCATCATCCCGGGCGGGCTGCCGTTCACGCTCAAGCACAAGAAGCCCGACTACGCGACCCTCAAGCGGGCCGAGAACACCGCGCCGATCGCCTACCCGAAGCCCGATGGCGTCCTCACCTTCGATCGCCTGACGAGCGTGTCGTTCTCCGGCACCAACCACGAGGAGAACCAGCCGGTTCATCTTAAGCTTACCGACCCGGCGGTGCCGGTCGCCATCAACCTGCCCGAATTTGCAGAGCCTGCTCAGCGCTACTGTCCGGCTGCGGTCTACGAGATCGTCGCCGACACGGGCGGGGATCCGCGTTTTCAAATAAATGCGCAGAACTGCGTCCACTGCAAAACTTGCGATATCAAGGACCCGAGCCAGAACATCACGTGGGTCTGTCCCGAGGGTGGCGGGGGCCCGAATTACGCCGGAATGTGAGCCGCATAGCGGCCGTTGAGGGGTTCTTTACGGCAGCGGTGGAATTTGCGGTTCAACGTTACCCACTGGGCGCATGTCGCCAAATCGCCGCGTTATTTGCTAGGCTATGGCGCTTCGGGGAATCAGCCCACGTGCCTCCAAGAAGGATCAGTTTGAATGCGGGCCAGCCTTCGCAACGTGCTGCTTTCTACGGCAACCGCCATCGGCATGTTCACCGCCAGTCTCAGCGCCGCTCAAGCTGCCAACGATTTCACCACGGAAACTGACGCCCATTCGCTGCTCGGCAGCTACCTTGCCGCCAACGTCGCCAAGGGCGCCAACGACAACAACAGCGCCGCCACTTTCTATCGCAGCGCCCTCGCCCTCGACCCCAGCAATGTCGTCCTCCTCGAGCAGGCCTTCCAGACCGAAGCTGCCGAGGCGCATTGGGACCGCGCCGTTCCGTTGGCCCGCGAGCTCGTCGCCAAGAGCTCCGAGAACCGCATGGCCTACCTGCTGCTCGGCATCAATAGCTTCAAGAACGGCAACTACATGCAGGCGGACGAAGAGTTCCGCAAAGCTTCCGATGGACCGATCGGTGAGCTGACCGCCGCGCTCGCCCGCGCCTGGGCCGCCGCCGCATCAGGCAATTCGCAGCGCGCCCTGAAGCTGCTCGACCTGCCCAAGCAGGCCGAGTGGGCACAGTTCTATCTCAACTATCACAAGGCGCTGATCGCCGACGTCACCGGACTGCCGAAGGAGGCGCTCGCCGCCTACGAGCACTCCATGCGCCAGGATTCGACGACGCTGCGCATCGCCCTCGCCTACGCTCGCCACGCGGCGCGCAACGGCAACGAAAAGCTGGCCAAGGAAATCCTCGACGGCCAGACCGAGCGCTCGCAAGGCGAGCCGCACGTGCTGGTGCGCCAGCTGCGGGAAGAAATCGGCCCGGGCAAGAAAACCGATCTTCTGATCGCGACGGCCGCCGAAGGCATGGCGGAGGTGTTCTACGGCCTCGGCGAAGCGCTGACGAGCGAGGGCGGCCTCAGCATGGGCGTCCTCTATCTGCAGTTGGCGCTCTATGCCCAGCCCGACCACGCCTTTGCGCTTGCCGCCCTCGCCAGCGCCTACGAAAGCGGTCAGCGCTATCAGGCGGCGATCGACGCCTATGACCGCATTCCGGCCGGCACGCCGCTGCAGGCCGCGATCGACATCCGCAAGGCCTTCGACCTCAACTCGCTGGAAAAGGTCGACGAGGCGAAGGTGATCCTCGACCGGCTGACGAAGGAGAACCCGACCGACCTCAAGCCGCTGGACGCGCTGGGCAACATCCTGCGCGCGCGCAAGCGCTATGGCGAGGCCGTCGACGTTTACTCCGCCGCCCTGAAGCTCATCCCCAAGCCCGACAAGCGCCACTGGAGCATCTTCTATTCGCGCGGCACCTGCTATGAGCGCCTGAAGAACTGGCCGGCCGCCGAGGCCGATCTGCAGAAGGCGCTGGAGCTCTATCCGGACCAGCCGCTGGCGCTGAACTATCTCGGCTATAGCTGGGTCGATCAGAACCGCAACCTCAAGCAGGGCATGGCGCTGATCGAGAAGGCGGTCGCACTGAAGCCCGACGACGGCTACATCGTCGACAGCCTCGGCTGGGCGCACTACAAGCTCGGCAACTTCGCCGAGGCCGTGCGCTTCCTTGAGCGCGCCGTCGAGCTGAAGCCGCAGGACCCCGTGCTCAACGACCATCTGGGCGATGCCCTGTGGCGGGTCGGGCGCGAGCGCGAGGCGAAGTACCAGTGGGACCAGTCGTTGACGCTCGATCCCGAACCGGAAGAGGTCGAAAAGATCCGCAAGAAGCTCGCCGAAGGCATGCCGCCTCCGGGAGCCGAAGCGCGCGCGCAGCAGCGCGACACGATGCGCCGGGTGCAGCAGAAGCGGCGCAAAGAGACGAAGCTCAATCCGGCGCTCGTCGAGTAGCTTCGCCCGAATGCTCTGAAATGATTGGCTAAACGGCTGCAGTAAGTCGGCCGCGGACGGCGCGTGCGCACTTGCGTCGCTTCGAGCAAGGAACTCGCAAGCGAGATGCGAATTCCTTCGGCAGCTCGCCTGTGATCGACGAGCCGTCCGGAGTTCGCAATGCTCAGAGCAAAATACCTCGCCGCGCTCGGCGCCCTGGCCCTTGCAGCCACCGCTTGTCCCACTCGAGTCCGCGTCGGCCAAGCCGCTGCCCATCGCCTCGGCCGACGAGTTGGAATCGATGACACGACAGGTCGATTATCGGCAGTGCTACTGGGCCGACGGTTACCGTCTGTGCCGCACCTTCTATGTCGACGAGGCGGGCGACCAGGCCTCGGCCACACCCGATTACGGCCACTACGGCGCCCCCGGAATCTACCTCGGCTTCGGCAACCTGGGCGGCGGCTACCGGCCCGGCCGCAGCGGCATCCTCGACGACGGCGACGGCCGCTAAGCACCCGCCTGACACACTGAGCGCTGGATCGACTACAGTCGGCCTCGGAGGCTTCTCTCCGGGGCCGATGCGCTTTAGAGCTGGGATGATGTCGGCCATTTCCGAGCGGGCACGCGCCAAGATCAACCTGACCCTGCGCGTGCTCGGCCGCCGCGCCGACGGCTATCACCTGCTTGAAAGCCTCATCGTCTTCGCCGGCGTCGGCGATGCGGTAACGTTCGAGCCGGGTGGGCCAGCTGCGGTCGAAATGTCGGGTCCGTACGCATCCGCCATCGCCGGCAGCAATCTCGTCGATACGGCACTGGCGGCCCTCGCCGCCGCAGATCCGATTCTGACCCTCGGCCGCGTCAGTGTCGACAAGCAGCTCCCCATCGCCGCCGGCATCGGCGGCGGATCGTCCGACGCAGCCGCGGTCCTGCGCGCCGTGCGCCGCACCAATCCTGCCAACGGCGTCGATTGGGAAGGGCTGGCCGCCACGCTTGGCGCCGACGTTTCGGTGTGCCTTGCCGACCGGAGCTCGCTCGTCTGGGGTGCCGGCGAGCACGTCGAGCCGGTCGAAAGCCTGCCGCGCCTCGATGCGGTGCTCGTCTGCCCGCAAAGCGCCGCGCCATTCGGCAAGACCAAATCCGTGTTCGGGCGGCTTTCCGTCGGCGAGGCGGTGACGGCGAGCCGCCCGGAGCCGCTCCCGGCATTCAATGGCGCGCTCGCGCTCATCGACTACATGCGCGGCGTCGGCAACGACCTGCGCGCGCCCGGCTCACGCCGTGCTGCCCGACAGTGCCGTAGCGGAAGCGGCGCTGAGCGCCGAGGCGGAATGCCTGTACGTCAGCCTCTCCGGTGCGGGTCCGACGAGCTACGGCATATTCCCGGATGCCGGGTCCGCCGCTGCGGCGGCAGACCGCCTGCGCCAGCGCCATCCGCAGTGGTGGATCGTCGCCACCACCCTCGGCGACTAGCAGATCAGCAGAAGAAGCAGTTGCGGCAGGCGGTGGCGGCTTCGTTGATCTGCCCGCTCATGATCTTCGTGTACTCGGCGAGTTTGCTCTTGAACCGGTCGCAAACCGCCTTCTTGGCTTCCGGCTGGCCGTGCAGCGTCTCCCACTGCTTGAGATAGCCGTCCTTCTTGGTCTTGAAGGTGCCGAAAACCTTCCTGAGCGAGGTCGGCTCGACGCAGGTGCTGACGGCACGCCAGGCACGCCGCTGCAGGTTGAGCTTGGTGCCGCAGAACTCCTGCAGCGCATCGACCGTGGCGTACTCATCGACGAGCTTCCACAAGTTCGTCTGTTCCGCCTTGCTCATGTCGGCGATGCCGAGCTTGACGAGGACGAAGCCGCTCTGCGCCGGTGCGGGAGAATGCAACGGTATCTGCGCCGCGGCTGCGGCCCCTGCGAGAATGCAGACAGCGGCGATGAGCCATCCGGCGTTGCCGACGAGGCGTCCAAGGGTGTGGTGATACGAACGCACCGGCGTCTCCGATGTTCTGATTGCGTGGCGTTGAATCCTAGGATGCCGGCCGGCGGCCGGCAATACGGAGCGCCGAGGCCGACGTTTTTTCAGTGCGAGCGATGCACGCAGAACCCGATCACGTCCAGCATGGCCGACTTTTCGGGCCGGTCGGGGAATATGGCGAGGGCATCGTGGGCGATGGCGCCATAGGAGCGTGCCCGCTCCAAGGTCGCATCAATGGCCTTGTGCTGTTTCATCAAAGCAACGGCCCGTTCGAGGTCGCCGTCCTCGATCTTCCCCTCGGCGATGGTGCGGGTCCAGAACGAGCGCTCGTCCTCGGAGCCGCGGCGGAACGACAGGATTACCGGCAGGGTGATCTTGCCCTCGCGGAAATCATCGCCGATCGCCTTGCCGAGATTGGCGCTGTCGCCCGCGTAGTCGAGCGCGTCGTCGACGAGCTGGAAGGCGAGGCCCAGATTGCGGCCGTAGGATTTCAGCGCCGTCTGCTCCGCGGCGGGGCGATTGGCGATCGCGGCGCCCACCTCCGCGGCGGCGGAGAAGAGCGCCGCCGTCTTGGCGTTGATGATGGCGAGGTACTCGTCCTCGGTGGTCGTCGTGTTGTTGGCGGCGGCGAGCTGCATCACCTCGCCCTCGGCAATCACTGCCGCGGCATTCGACAGGATCTTCAACACGGGGAGCGAGCCGACGTCGACCAGCATGCGGAATGCCTGACCGAGCAGGAAGTCGCCGACCAGCACGCTGGCCTGGTTGCCCCACAACATGCGTGCCGTCTGCTTGCCGCGTCGCAATCCGCTCTCGTCGACGACGTCGTCGTGCAGCAGCGTCGCCGTGTGCATGAACTCGATCGCCGAGGCGGTGCGGATGTGGCCGTTGCCGCGATAGTCGCACAGCTTCGAGGCGGCGATGGCCAGCATCGGCCGCAGCCGCTTGCCGCCGGAATCGATGAGATGGTGGGCCAGCTCGGGGATCAGCTCGACGTCGGAGACCGCCTTATCGAGGATTATGCGGTTGATCGCCTCCATGTCGCCGGCGACGATGTCGAGCAGCGGCTGCAGGCTTTCCGGAGCGCTGCGCGCCGCGTCGAATTTGATGACTTGTCCCAAGGGCATCTTCCCGAGCTCTTCGCCTGTTTCGTTGGTATAGCGTTGTAGGCGGGGTGAATTCCAAGCAAACTTTACCGCAAGCCCCGGACCCCTGATATTTGCCACTCTGTGCCGTTACCCCGAGCCCCAGTCCATGCGCGATCTCGTGACCACGAATGATCCGGTACTCCTCAGCTACCTCAAGGTTTTGCTGGAGGACGCCGGCATTGAAGCCGTGGTGTTCGACGGCAACATGAGTGCCGTGCAGGGCACGCTGGGTGCCGTCGCCCAGCGGCTGGCGGTGCCCGCCGAGAGCTGGGAGGCGGCTCGCCGCCTGCTGGTCGAGGCCGACCTGGGCCAATGGATGGTGAAGGTGTGAGCGCCGGTTCTACAACCCACCTTGGCGATAGGGTTTCCGACGACGCCTTTCTCGGCGGCGCGATTCGCATCCTGCAGCCGCGCAACGGCTATCGCGCCGGTCTCGACGCGGTCATGCTCGCCGCGGCAGTTCCTGCCGATCAGAGTCGACCGCTGCGCGTGCTCGACGTCGGCGCTGGCGTGGGCACGGCCGGGTTGTGCCTCGCGCGCCGGGCGCCCTTCGCCGAGGTGGTCCTGCTGGAACGGGAGCCGCAGCTTGCCGCGCTCGCTGCCGAGAACATCGCCCGCAACGATCTCACGGGCCGCGTCCGCGTCGTCACCGGCGTCGTCGGCGCCCCGGCGGCGGAGCTGCGCGCGATAGGCCTTGTCGAGGAGAGCTTCGGGCACGTCATTGCCAATCCGCCGTACCACGATAGCGATTCCGGTACCCTGCCGCCCGATGCGCTGAAAGCCGGCGCCCATGCAATGCCCGATACCGAGCTCGATGACTGGGCGCGCTTCATGGCGCGCATGACGGCGCCCGGCGGTGAGGCGACGATCATCCACAAGGCGGATGCGCTGGCGCGGCTGCTGGCCGTGCTAGACACGCGTTTCGGCGCGTTGAAGGTTCTGCCGCTGCACCCGCGCGCCGGCGCTCCGGCGCATCGCGTGCTGGTGCAAGGCATCAAGGGCAGCCGCGGTCCGCTGCAGATCTTGCCCGGCTTCGTCCTGCACCTGGACGGCAATGGCTTCACGCCCGCCGCGCAGGATATCCTCCGCCACGGCGCACCCCTGCCGATGACGGCTTCTTAGCGGGCAAGTTGCCCACCCTAGCCGCGGCGGCAGCGATGGCTTAGAACGTGGGCTTCGCCCCGATCAGCAAGCTTCAGCGAGGTTGGCCCCGCATGTGGTTCTTTGGCCAAGGTCCCGTCGTCCCCGTGCTGCGCTTCTCCGGCCCCATCGGCATGGCCACGCCGCTCCGCCCCGGGCTATCGATCGGCCAGGCCGCCAGCGCCATCGAGAAGGCGTTCGAGCTGTCGAAGACGCCCGCCGTTGCCATCTTGATCAATTCTCCGGGCGGCTCGCCGGTGCAGTCTAGCCTCATTTTCCGCCGCATCCGCCAGCTCGCCGAAGAGAAGAAAAAAACCGTCTATGTGTTCTGCGAGGACGTCGCCGCGTCGGGCGGCTACTACCTGGCGCTCGCCGGCGACGAAATTTACGCCGACCCCTCCTCGATCATCGGCTCCATCGGCGTCATCTTCGCCGGCTTCGGCTTCGACAAGGCGATTGAGAAGCTCGGCATCGAGCGCCGCGTCTATACCGCCGGCGAGAATAAGGACGCCCTGGATCCCTTCCGTCC
This sequence comes from uncultured Alphaproteobacteria bacterium, assembly GCA_963795225.1. Taxonomy (GTDB): domain Bacteria; phylum Pseudomonadota; class Alphaproteobacteria; order Rhizobiales; family Hyphomicrobiaceae; genus Hyphomicrobium_A. Next base: position 192,887 of record CAWCHB010000028.1, read on the forward strand.
GGAGAACCCGGCGGACATCGAGCGTATCAAGAGCGTGCAGCGCGATGTGCATGACGTGTTCATCGGTATCGTCAAGGAGCGCCGCGCCGGCCGCCTGCGCGGGGCCGATGGCGAATTGTTCTCCGGCGCCTTCTGGTCCGGCCCCAAGGCGCTCGAGCTGGGCCTTATCGACGGCATTTCCGACGTCCGTTCGAAAATGCGCGAATTGTACGGCGACAAGGTGCGCCTGAAGGTTGTCCCGCTGGAAAAAGGCGGCCTCCTGGGCCGTCTGCGGCGGTCATCGTCGGCGGGTTACGAGGAATTAAGGACAGGCCGTCTTGCCTTCGGCAACGATCTGATATCCGCTGTCGAGGCCCGGTCGCTGTGGTCGCGTTTCGGGCTGTGACCCGCGCTTGAAGGGCGCCGTTGCAGAGGGAGTGTCGCCGATGCCCCATGTCATGTTTGCGGTCCTTGTCGGAGCCGGCATCGGTGCCGGCATGAAATGGCTGGCGCGGGAAATGGCGCGCGCCGCCGACGCAGCGCGCATGGCGCACGATCAGATGTCTCGTCCCCCCTTGAAGGTGGCTCCCAAGGATCTCGGTACCCTGGAGTGGGATGCCGACGCCGGCGTCTACCGTCCGGGCGGCCGCCGAAACGGCTGACGACCCACTCGTCTCACCTGCATGTACGGACCGCCCGAGAGGAAATCCATGGCCGCCGACCCCGCCTTGCTTGCCGAACTCGACAACCGCATCGCCATCCTGCGCGACAACCTGCGCGAGCTGGTCGAGCAGGCGGCCGCCTATTCGGGTGCGGCCGATGAGAGCCGCACCGCCGACCGCATCGCCGATCAACAGGCTAAGCTCGACGCGCTCATCGCCGAGCGCGACAAGCTCGCCAGGTAGCGGGCCCGCGTTACACGAAACCTGCACTCAGGCGGCGACCTCGTTCCGCGCCTGGGCGTCGAACAATGCCTTGAACTCAAGGCTCCGGCCTGACGCTATGCCGGAGCAATACGCTACGGCAGATTGAGCTGATAGGTGTGCGGCAGCCATCGATAGCCGCCGCCGTCCAATCGCTCGACGTAGCCGATCGACGGAAACGGCATGTGATAGCCGCTGACCGGCACCCGCTCGGCCGCCGCCAGCTCGTAGATGCGCCGCCGCGTCTTGGCGCCCTGCTCCTTGTCGATGTCGAACATGCAATGCCAGTCGGGTCGCGCCAGCGACGCGACTTGGTGATGGGCGCAGTCGCCCCAGAACAGCATACGCTTGCCGTCGCTCTCGATGTCGAACGCAAGGTGCCCCGGCGTGTGGCCGTAGGCTTCGCGCGCACGGATGCCCGGCACCACGTCGTCGCCCGGCTTGAGGAAGGTAATCTTCTCGGCCAGCGGCACGACGTTCTCGCGGAACAGCGAAGCAAGTTTCTCGACCTCGCCGGTGAATTTGCCTTGCGGCGCCCAGAAATCGTACTCGGTGGCGCCGATGACGTAGCGAGCGTTGGGAAACAGCGGCTTGCCGTCCTCCATGACGCCGCCGACGTGATCGGGGTGGCCGTGCGACAGTACGACGACGTCGATCTGCTCGGGCGTGATGCCGGAATCGGCCAGCTGCGTTGCGAGCCAGCCGCCGCCCGGTCGCGGCACGAACCCCTTGGCACCGTTGCCGGTGTCGAAGATCACCAGTTGCTTGCCCGTGTTGACGATCATCGGCGTGAAGCCGGGCTGATACTTGTTGGGCGGCAGCAGATTGTCGCGCATCAATTGCTCCACCTCGGCCTGCGTGGCGTTGCCGCCGACGATGGGAAACGGCCCGGGGATGAATGCGTCCGAATCCGACGTCATCGTCAGCTCGAACGAGCCGAGCTTGAAGCGGCACCAGGTCGGCTGCTTGGCGCCGAGCAGCGCCCCGGTGGCGTGTACCGGCGAGGCGACCAGCAGGGCGGGAATTCCCGATAGCAGCGGCGCCGCCGCCAGTCCGGCGGCCGATCCCAGCAGACGTCGGCGACTGAGGCCGAGGCCCGCTGCGGCCGACGCGCTCTGCATATTGCCGTTCTGCTGCGTTGCCACTGCGTCCATCCTCTGCGACCCTTAATCCTCGACCAGACCGGAGCCTAAGGATGACTGGCACGAGCCGCTTGAACGAACGTGCTGCGCCTGCGCGTCCATCGCTCTGGCACGTCGATGACGGTTGGGCGCTGTTTGCCGGGCCGCTGCAGCACAACGACAGTCATGCGCACAGCACCGCTGTTTTTCTCGCGGGTCTCTACGGCACCTTTCGCCTGCGCATCGCCGGTAGCGGCTGGCTCTCCTGCCGCAGCGCCGTCATCCGCGCCGGCACACCCTACGAGTTCGACGTCGATGGCGATCCGTTGGGTGTTTTCTATCTCGAGCCGAGCGTTGCCGGCGCCGACGCGTTGGCACCGCTGGCCGCCGGCGCGCACGAGGTGAACGGCGCGCTGGTCGGTCAGCGCCGATGCGCCGTTGCTGCGCTCCGCCTTCGAGCAGCGTTCGCGACCAGGCCGGGATGCTTTGCGCGCCGAGGTCGGCGATGTGGTCGCGCACGCCAAGCGCCGGTCACGCCGCGTCATCGACGAGCGCATTTCTCGCGCTGTCGGGGAACTGCAATCGGCCACAGAGACCGTTACGGTGGCGGAGGCCGCGGCATCGGCGGGACTATCGGCATCGCGCTTCCAGCATCTGTTCACACGCGAGGTCGGTGTGCCGTTCCGCCGCTATCGGGCGTGGCACCGCCTGCGTGCCGCCATCCGCGAGGCCGCCGGCGGCAGCAGTCTCACGACCGCCGCGCACGCCGCCGGGTTTGCCGACCAGGCCCATTTCACGCGCGAGTTCCGCCGCACGTTCGGTGCCCCGCCCTCGCGCGGCCTTTGACGCTGCATCGCAGCGGGCTTCGTATTGCTCCCTATTGGAATTATTCGATTGCGGGGGCGTTTTCCGCCGGTCTAGATCAGGCGGGCGATTTATCCGTTGCAGGGAGCGGACCTATGTTTTTGCGTGACGTACGTATGGCAATTGCTGCCGTGGTCGTGGTGGCTTCGATGCAGCCGGCAATTTCGGCCGAATGGTGGATGCTGCAGAACTCCGATGACGGCCGCCAGTGCGGACCGCCCCTCGAAGCCGACGGCGTCGTGCTGACGCCCGACGAGATCCTCAATCGCTTCGAGGAATGCAAGCTGATGGACGAGACACCATCGCTGGAACTCAACAACGTGATGGTCGCCTGCGAGGGCAACCTCAATCAGGTCTTCATTTTCACCAAGACCAAAGAGGGCTGCGAAGCGCTGGCCAAGGAGTAAGCGCTCGGTCACTTGCACGTCCCGCTATTATTGCCCGCTCGCATTTCGTTCGCGCTCGTGGCGCCGGAATCACGCGTCTTATTCCCCGACTCAGGTATCAACCTAATAAAGGAAGGTGCCTGAGGAATGCGCGCGCAGACGGCTACGGCCCTACTTCTAACCGTCGCGGTGCTCGGCCTATCCGCTGCGGCGAAGGCTGAAGAAGCCGCGTGGGCATCGGTGACGCCGCCGACGGACTGGTCAGGCCTCTATGTCGGCGCCCAGGGTGGAGGAGGTTTGGCCTTCACCGGCTGGACCTTCCCCGTCGACAGCTTCTTCACGCTTTTCGATGGAAACAAGTCATTCAACGCCGTGGGGTCCGGCGGGGTCATGGGCGGGCACGTCACGCTCAATCATCAGATCGGTGCGCTGGTCATCGGCGCGGAGCTGCTCGTCAGCGCCTCACAAGTCGAGCGCGAACGCATCGGCCCAATCACGGCCGAATTTCCGAACGATCGGATCACTACCCGGCTGGCAAACTACGGCACGCTCACCGCGCGTCTCGGCTACGCGTACGACGACCTGCTCATCTATGCCAACGGCGGATACGCCGCCGGCCACGTTTCCGTCGTGGCGGTTTCCGCCGCGCCAGTTGCCGGCGTTATCGGGCAAGCGAAGCAGCGGCTGGACGGCTGGACCGTTAGGCGGCGGCCTCGAATGGATGTTCGCGCCATCCGTCGTCCTCGGCGTGCAGTACGACTTCATTCGCCTTGGCGGCCAGACGACCGCCACGACGACGACGGGAACACCGGACGACACGCCGTTCGTCATACATAACGACGACCTCGAGCTGCACGCGATCACCGCACGGCTCAGCCTGAAGCTCGATTGAGCCTGCCCCCGCATCGCCGGCCAATTGAGGCGGCTGCCGAGGTGACACCGGCGGGGATGCGGGTATAGTGCGGCCGAATTCACAAAGGCCGCTCCCACCCATGCCGACCAGCGCCGCGACCAAACCCGCCCACGCGCCCGCCACCGACGTGGCGCCGCTGCATCCCAAGAAGTCGTTCCAGGACCTGATCTTCGCCCTGCAGCGCTTCTGGGCCGAGCAGGGTTGCGTCGTGCTGCAGCCCTACGACATGGAGGTCGGCGCCGGCACCTTCCATCCGGCGACGACGCTGCGCGCGCTCGGACCCAAGCCGTGGAACGCCTGCTACGTACAACCTTCGCGGCGCCCGAAGGACGGCCGCTACGGCGAGAACCCCAACCGCATGCAGCACTACTATCAGCTGCAGGTGATCATGAAGCCGGCGCCGGCCGACATGCAGGATCTCTATCTCGAGAGCCTGCGCCGCATCGGCCTGTCGCCAGAGCAGCACGATATCCGCTTCGTCGAGGATGACTGGGAGAGCCCGACGCTGGGCGCCTGGGGACTCGGCTGGGAGGTGTGGTGCGACGGCATGGAGGTGACGCAGTTCACCTACTTCCAGCAGGTCGGCGGCTTCGACTGCGAGGTCGTGTCGGCCGAGATCACCTATGGCCTGGAGCGCCTCGCCATGTACGTGCAGGGCGTCGACCGCGTGTTCGACCTATCGTTCAACGGCCGCTCGGATGCGCGCAAGCTCTCCTACGGCGACGTCTTCCTGCAGGCCGAGCAGGAGTTCTCGCGCTTCAACTTCGAGCACGCCGACACCGCGCTGCTGTTGCAGCACTTCAACGACGCGGAGAAGGAGTGCAAGGCGCTGCTCGACAAGGGCGCCACGCCCGAGGGGCGGCATTTGCTGGCGCTGCCGGCCTACGATCAGTGCATCAAGGCTTCGCACGTGTTCAACCTGCTCGATGCGCGCGGCGTGATTTCCGTCACCGAGAGGCAAAGCTACATTCTGCGTGTGCGCGAGCTGGCCAAGGCCTGCTGCGCCGCTTGGCTCAAGACTGCTGGAGGCAGCACATGATCTCACCGGCCGCCATCGGCGCGCTCGCCATTGCCATTCCGACGCTGATCGTCGCCTACGTCGCTTTCTTCTGGCGGCGCCGCCCGATCTTCTGGTTCGTCGTTGCCCTGCTTGCCGTCGGCCTCGGCTATCTCGGCTCAACCGGCGCCCTGCATGAGATCGGCGCCATGGTGTGGAGCGAGGCAGAGATGATCGAGCAGGGGCGCTAGGCGATGACGCTCGTTCCCCACACGGGCAACGAGGCGCCGTCGCAGGACAAGCTGCTGCCCATCAAGCCGCGCCTCGTGTCGTGGACGTCGCGCATCTGGCGCGAAAGCCCGGGCGCGCGCCATCCCGCTGTTCAAGATCGAGGCGCGCCTGGAAGTGCGCGACATCGAGGATAAGGCGTTGCAGGACGCGTTGCGTCCCTACGCGGCGCAATTGCAGAAAATCGCCATCTACGTGCTGCACCCGGAAGAGTCGGCGCGGCTCGCTCCCTGGGCGGTCGGCCGCTTGGACGTCGACCAGAAAAGCGCGTTTATGTTCTTCCACGATTTTCTCGGCGCGCCGAACGGCATGCTGATGCTCAACCTGATGCAGACGGCGGGCTGCGCAGACCGACATCATCATCTCCCTCATGCCGATGGTCATCGAGCCGCAGCGCCTGCTCTTCGCCGTCGCCGACTACGACTTTGGCCTGCACGGCCGCATCGCCTAGCCACCACTCCTGGTGTACTACCGTCATCCCGGCGCAGGCCGGGATCCACGCCAGCTTCGGCAATTGATTTTTGGCGGTCGTGGGCGTCAGCATTGCCGGATGAACCGCAAATCTTGAGCGTAGCGGCTGTTGTGACTTGCATGGATCCCGGCCTTCGCCGGGATGACGTACTAACTGGGTGGCTCCGTAGGCAACATGCATTGCCTCAAGGGGCTCTGATCACGTATGTCTTCGCCTCCCAATTTGAGGCCTTTGACGATCCCCGGAACCCAATATGTCTGAGCTGCTGCTCGAGCTGTTTTCCGAAGAGATTCCCGCGCGCCTGCAGACGCGCGCCGCCGACGACCTGCGCCGGCTGATGGTCGACGGCCTGAAAGCCAAGGGTCTCGACGTGGGCGAGGCGCGCGCCTTTGCGACGCCGCGCCGGCTGGCGCTGGTCATCGAGGACGTGCCGAAAAAGTCGCCGGCCGTGTCGGAAGAGCGCAAGGGCCCGCGCGTCGGCGCCCCCGAGCAGGCGCTCGCCGGCTTTCTCAAGGGCGCCGGCCTTGCCTCGATCGACAAAGCGCAAATCGTCAAGGACGAGAAGAAGGGCGACTTCTACGTTGCGCGCATCAACAAGCCGGGCCGCGCCGCGGCGGAGATCGTCAATGAGGTGCTGCGCGAGACGATCGTGAATTTTCCCTGGCCGAAGACGATGCGCTTCAACGCCAAGCTGGACAACGGCGCCGAGCTGCGCTGGATCCGCCCGCTGCATTCGATCGTGCTGCTGCTCGACGGCAAGGTGGTGCCGTTCGAGATCGCCGGCATCAAGGCTGGCAAGGAAACGCGCGGCCATCGCTTCCTCGGCAACGAGCCGTTCAAGGTGACGGGCTTCGCCGACTACGCGAAGCAATTAAAGCAGCACAAGGTCGTGCTCGATTCGGCGACGCGCACCGCCGCGATCAACGAGGGCGCGCACGCACTTGCCAAGGACGCGCACCTGACGCTGGTCGAGGACGATGCGCTCGCCGCCGAGAATGCCGGCCTCACCGAATGGCCGACCGTGCTCATGGGCGAGTTCGACAAGTCGTTCCTCGCCGTGCCGGCCGAGTGCCTGACGACGTCGATGAAGACACACCAGAAGTGCTTCTCGCTGCGCCACGGCAAGAAGCTGTCGAACCACTTCCTCTTGGTCACCAATCAGAAGGCCAAGGACGGCGGCAAGACCATCGTCGCCGGCAACGAGAAGGTGATCGCCGCGCGCTTGTCCGACGCCAAGTTCTTCTGGGAGCAGGACCTCAAGAAGAAGCTCGAGATCATGCGCGACGAGCTGAAGGGCATCACCTTTCACGAGAAGCTCGGCACGCAGTTCGAGCGCGCCGAGCGCGTCAAGGAGCTCGCCCGGCAGATCGCCACCTCGCAGGAGCTGTGCGAGGCGGCTCTGGCGCAGCGCGCCGCCGAGCTGGCCAAGGCCGATCTCGTCTCCGGCATGGTCGGCGAGTTCCCGGAGCTGCAGGGGCTGATGGGCCGCTACTACGCCGAAGCCGAGCACATGAACCCGGCCATCGCCCGCGCCATCGAGCTGCACTACAAGCCGAAGGGGCCGACCGACACGGTGCCGCTGGAGAGCGAGGGCGACGGCGCCGCGGTCGCCGTGGCGCTGGCCGACAAGCTCGACATGCTGGTCGGCTTCTGGGCCATCGGCGAGAAGCCGACCGGCTCCGGCGATCCCTACCAGCTTCGCCGCGCCGCCCTGGGCGTCATCCGCCTCGTCATCGACAATGAGCTGCGTATGCCGCTCATCCCTGAGTTTGATACTTCTGCCGATCTCATTGAAAGCTCGCTCCACGCGAGGCGATTGCACGACGCAGAGAAGTCGTCCGGAGATACCATAGTTGCCACCGCCAAAGTGGCGACTGAATGGAATGGTGCTCAAGTCCGCACCAACTCTGTCGATCTACTCGCGTTCTTCGCCGAGCGGCTGAAGGTCTATCTGAAGGACAAGGGTGCGCGGCATGACCTGATCGACGCCATCTTCTCGCTGCCGGGCCAGGATGATCTGGCGCTGATCGTCAAGCGGGTCGAGGCGCTGACCGAATTCCTCAAGACCGACGACGGCGCCAACCTCTTGGCCGGCGTCAAGCGGGCGCAGAACATCCTCACCATCGAGGAGAAGAAGGACAAGACGAGCCACGCGGGCGACGTCGATGCTTCGCTGCTGCAGGCCGAGGAGGAAAAGGCGCTCGCCGCTGCCATCGACAAGGTGAAGTCCGACACCGTCGCCGCGCTCAACGTCGAAAACTTCGCCGGCTCCATGCGCGCGCTGGCCGAGCTGCGCGCGCCGGTCGACGCCTTCTTCGACAAGGTGACGGTCAACGCCGACGACGCGGCGCTGCGCCGAACCGCCTGCATCTCCTCTCGCAGATCCGCGCCGCCACCCTCAACGTCGCCGACTTCACCAAGATCTCCGGCTGATCGCCCCAATGTCATCCCGGGGCTCGTCCCCGGGATCCATCATTCAGCGTACTCGGGAGTTCGCGTGACGCTGGATCCCGGCAACAAGTGCCGGGATGACAGGAATTCCAACCCGGATGTGGTTGGTGAAGGTCTCGCGAACGTGTGGTAGGCCGGGGCATGACGCAAAACGACCCCCGATACCTGTTCGTCTACGGCACGCTGATGAGCGGCGCGCGCAGTGCGCTCGGCACGCGAGCAGCGCCTGCGCCTCGCCGCCGAGTCCGACAGCCTCGGCCCCGCCTCGCTGCACTTTGCGCGCCTCTACGATCTCGGCCGCTACCCGGGCGCCGCCGTATCCGACGGCGAGGAGGACATCGTGCACGGCGAAGCTGTGCTGCTGGCCGATCCCGCCGCGGCGCTCGCGTGGCTCGACGCCTACGAAGGCTATGTCCACGACGCTGACCACAACGAGTACGACCGGCTCGTGCGGCAGGTGCGCCTCGCCGGCGGCGAGACGTTCGACGCCTGGGTCTATCTTCTGCGCCGCGCGCCGGATGCTTCGCGGCGCATCGACAGCGGCCGCTGGATCAGCGGCTGATGGACGTGTTCCCACTTCTGTCGAGATGTTGAGAGCTGGCCTGCGACCCCGTACGGCCCTCACCGCGCAGGCACGGTCCCCGCTTATGACCGAGGCGGCCAGCTCCCACACGTGCGGTCATACACCCGTCACGGAGCGGCCACTATTGGGGCAGCCAAAAACAAATATTCATGTGCAAATCGCGCAGAAGTTACTTGATGCGAGATAGTCGCGCGAATTGCTCGACTTACGCTTCGGCGTCGGCGACGACCTCGGCGTTCGCCGCTTCGTACGCTTCTGAGGCAACGAGCCACGCGTCTTCCGCCTCGCTCAAACGCTTCGCCAATTGTCCGCGCTCGATGGCAGCGCTCTGCGCCGCTTGCGGGTCCTTGGTGTAGAGCTGCGGATCGGCGAGCTTGGCGTCGAGGCGTGCGATGTCGGCGCCGATCGTCTCCACCTTTTTCTCGGCGGCCTGCATCGCTTTCTTCAGCGGCGACAGCGAGGCACGCCGGTCGGCGGCAGCGCGCCGCTGATCGGAGCGTGCGTTGCGCGCCGCGTCGGCTTTGACGCCGGTCTTGCTCTGGCCGCGCGTCCCCGCGCCGCGCTCGGAAAGAAGTTCTGCCCGGTATTGGTCCATGTCGCCGTCGTAGGACTTCACGGTGCCGCCGCGCACCACCCACAACCGGTCGGCGCAGGCTTCGATCAGATGCCGGTCGTGGCTGATGAGGATGACGGCGCCCTCGTATTCGGCCAGCGCTTGCACCAGCGCCTGGCGGCTGTCGACGTCGAGATGGTTGGTCGGCTCGTCAAGGATGAGCAGGTGCGGGGCGTGGAACGCGGCGAGGGCCAGCAACAGCCGCGCCTTCTCGCCGCCCGACAGCTTGGCGCACTTGGTATCGGCCTTGTCGGCGCTGAACCCGTACGTCCCAAGGCGAGTGCGCCGCTGCGCCTCGGTCGCTTCCGGCATCAGCTTGAGCATGTGGTCGTACGGTGTCGCCGCCGGATTGAGTTCGTCAAGCTGGTGCTGGGCGAAGTAGCCGACGTCGACGCGCTTGGCGCCGAACACCTGTCCCGATAACGGCGCCAGCTTGCCGGCGATCAGCTTGGCGAACGTCGACTTGCCGTTGCCGTTCTGGCCGAGCAGGGCGATGCGGTCGTCCTGGTCGACGCGCAGGTTCAGTCCCTGCAACACCGGCGTGTCGGCGGCGTAGCCGATGGCCACGTCCTCGAAGCGCATCAGCGGGCTCGCCAGCATCTTCGCCGGCTGCGGCAAATGGAACGGCACGACGCGCTCGTCGAGCTGAGCCGCGATCGGCTGCATCTTGGCCAGCGCCTTGACGCGGCTCTGCGCCTGCGCCGCCTTCGTCGCCTTGGCCTTGAAGCGGTCGATGAACGCCTGGATGCGGCGGCGGTCCTCGTCCTGCTTCTTCTTCAGTTTCAGCTCCAAGCGCTGCTTCTCGCGCCGCGCCTCCTCGAAGTCGTCGTAGCCGCCCGAATAGAAATTCAGCTTGCCGCGATCGAGGTGCAGGATGGCCGTCACCGCGCGGTTGAGCAGGTCGCGGTCGTGGCTGACGATGACGACGGTGTGCGGATAGGAGCGCAGGTAGCTTTCGAGCCACATGGCGCCTTCGAGGTCGAGATAGTTGGTCGGCTCGTCGAGCAGCAGGATTTCCGGCTCGAGGAACAGCACCGCGGCGAGAGCAACGCGCATGCGCCAGCCGCCCGACAGCGCGCCGCAAGGACGCTGCTGCGCATCTTCGTCGAAGCCGAGACCGGCGAGAATCTGCGCTGCGCGAGCCGGGGCCGCGTGCGCGCCGATGTCGCCGAGGCGCTCGTGGATGGCGGCGATGCGGTGCGGGTCGGCGGCGTGCTCGGCCTCATCGAGCAGGCTCGCGCGCTCGGCATCGGCGGACAGCACCCAGTCGAGGATGCTTTCCCTACCGCCCGGCGCCTCCTGCGCCACGTGGCCGATGCGCGCCGAACGGGCCATGGTGATTGAGCCCATGTCGGGCGTCAGGTCGCCGGCGATGATCTTCAGCAGCGTCGTCTTGCCGGCACCATTGCGCCCGACAAGGCCGACCTTGTGCCCCGTGGGGATGCCCGCGGTCGCCCCCTCGAAAATGGGCCGCCCCTCGATGCGATAGCTGAGATCGTTGATGTGCAGCATGGGCAGGGCATAGCCGCTCGCGCCCTGCCTGTCACCGCCTGGCGGCTGGCACCCGCCTGTCATCCTCGGGCTTGTCCCGAGGACCCAGTCACACGCTTGCTGCGTGTTTGCCGACCTTGCTTGTCGTTAGCAGCAACTGCCCACGCTTAGGCGCGCCCTGAAATGTGGGTCCTCGGGACAAGCCCGAGGATGACACATTGCCGGATCAGCCTGAGACGACCGGCTTTAGCGTCTCGACCAGCAGCCGCTCCTGCGTGCCGGGATCGGCCACCGAGAGATGCGCGAAGAACCAGTCCTGCACCATCTGGCAGACACGCGCCGGCGGCTCTTTCGAGAGCAGCGTCGGATTGGAGAACACTTGCAGGTCGTTCTCCTTCCAGCCGAGCTTGGTCAGTTCCTGCACCAGCACGTCGTAGTCGGCCTTGGCCGCCTTGTCGTGCGTGGCAGGCGATTTGCGACCGTCGGCGATGGCCTCGAAGATGGCGGCGATCTGCGCCTGCACGGTGACTCCCTGCTCGGGCGACTGCAGCACCTCCAGCACCGCCGGCGAGTTCTCGCCCTGCGAGATGAAGCCGTAGCAGGCTCCGACGCTCTGGCTGGAAAGGGCCTTGAGATTATCTAGGAAGCTCGACGCGACCAGTTTCAAGCGCTCGGTGCTGGCCGAAAGCGCGTCGTTGGCATGCTGGCGGCGCAGCGCGACGAGCGCTTCGGCGAGATGCTTGTTGATTTCATGCTCGGGCTGGTTCTGAGCCGAGAGCTTCGCTGCCTGGCGTAGTTGATCGCCATACCAATCGGGGAACTCGCGCTTGACGACGCTCCACGCAGCCATCTTCTCGAACTTGGAATCGAGCGCCTGAGCGCCGGCTTCGACCTGAGCCGGGTTGACCGGCGCGGCAGCGGCGGGTGCTGCCGCGGCGGGCGGGGGCGTCGTGCCGTCGGCGGGCGCCGCGACCGTCGGCACCTGCTCGCCTTCCTGCGTCGAGGAGATGCGATCGCCCAGCATGCCCACGGCACCACTGTGCCAAACGTACCAGCCGCCGCCGCCTAGCAGCGCCAGCAAGGCGACGATGCCCAGAGCACGCCGCGCTCCCGGCTTGCCGCTGTCATCAGATCCTTGCGCGACGCGGATACGGTTCGGCTCGAATGTGTGCTCGGGTGCGGCGGCAGCCGTTGCCGCCGGAGCCGGGCCACGTGCAGGCTCGGGTCGGCGTCCCTGCGTGGTCGGACGCGGCGCGGCGGGCGCCGGCTCGGGTTGCTGAAACGGAAATACGGCGGGGGCCGGACGCCAATCGGCGAAACCGGGACGCCAAATGAGATCGGTCGGCTTTAGATGACCTTGCGCGACAAATGTGCGCATTTCGACATCGGACAGCGGGCCATGCTGCTTGCCCTCGCGAGCGATGTACCACTGAATGTCAGCCTGCTGGCCAGTCATGGAAATCTCGTGTCATTGGGGGAGCCGATAGCACCGGGTAACGCGGCGCCCGGGCCAAGCATGGACTTTTTGCATGGCGCCAATGTGGTTCGGCGCACCCCGCTTCGTCAATTGGCCGCACTGGCGCGGGGCGGGATAGTCCACGGCGGCCTTTGGCCATCTTGCTGCCGGTAGGTGCCTTGGCTATAAGGCGCCGCAATCCAAGAACAATCTAAAACCCTAAACAGAGGTCGAGGGATGACCATCGAGCGAACGTTTTCTATTATCAAACCGGATGCCACCGGGCGCAACCTGACGGGCGAGATCAATACGCTCATCGAGAAGGCTGGCCTGCGCATTATTGCTCAAAAGCGCGTGCGATGGACCGCGGCCCAGGCGCAGAAGTTTTATGGCGAACACAAAGGCCGGCCGTTTTTCGACGACCTATGCGCCTTCATGACCTCGGGGCCCATCGTCCTGCAGGTGCTGGAAGGCAAGGACGCCGTCGCCACCTACCGCAAAATCATGGGCGCCACCGATCCGGCCGAGGCCAAGCGCGGAACCATCCGCAAGCGCTTCGCCCAATCGAAGGGCCGCAACTCGGTGCACGGCTCCGATAGCCCCGCCTCCGCCGCACGCGAGATTGCAATGAATTTCAAGACGAACGAGATTGTAGGCTGAGGCGCGCCGCTCCCGGCGCGGCCAGGGTCGCATCCGCATGGCGCGCGTCAGGTTCTACGTTGCCACCAGCCTCGACGGTTTTATCGCCGACCGCGAGGGAAGCGTCGAATGGCTGGCTCCGTACGACGCGCGGCTCTACGGCTACGACAAGTTCGTCCGCGAGGTCGGTGCGCTCATCATGGGGCGGCGCACCTACGAGATGATCAACGCTATCGGCGAGGATTGGCCGTACGAAGGCAAACGCGTCTTCGTACTCGCGTCGCGCTCGCTCGGCGATGTTCCTGCCGGGGTGGTGACGACGACACGCGGCGTTCGTGCCGCCCTGCAGCAGGCGCGCGACTCGACCCGCGAAGACATTTGGATCGTCGGCGGCGCCGTCACCATGCAGTCGGCGATCGAGGAAGGACTGATCGACATGATCGAGATCTTCCTCGTTCCGGTGCTGCTCGGATCGGGGCTCAACCTGTTGAATGATCTTGCGAGGCGTCCGACACTGATCTTCGACGGCATCGAGGCGTTCCCCGACGGTGTCGTCAAGCTGCGCTACCTCGTCCCTCGCTGACAGTTCTTTCGATCACCATTGCGGACTACGGCTGCGCATCCTTAAGCCTCAGTATGTAGGCGGCGACGTCGCCGATCTCTTCGCGGGTCAATTGGATCTGCGGCATGGGCGGATGCGGCATGACGATGGCGCCGGCGATCGACTGGCGCGGTCTGATCCGGGCTTGTCGGCGATGCGCTGCAAAGCTCGGCACGTCGACCGCAACCGTCGCGCCGGCGGCTTGCGCGCCGACGATATGACAGCCGACGCACAGCTTCTCGGCGATCTTCTTGCCGGTCTGCGCGTCCGGGATGGACCTGCGCGGCGGCGGTGCCGGCGGACAGGCACAGGGCGAGGGCGGCCGTGATGGCGATCAGCGATGGCTTCGCGCGAGGTGATGCTGACATGCGAGGCTCCGTGCTAGATTGGCGGGAGTAGAGGGGCCGGCTGAGGTCATTGCGCGGGATCAAGCAAGGCGCTGCAAATGCAAAAGGCGCCGCAAGCCTTGCGGCGCCCGTGAATTGTCGCGGGGTTCGAGCGGCTAGCTCAGCTCGCGGATCTTGAACTTGAGGCCGCCCTTGGGCGTCAGCGTCACGGTGGCGTTGATGCCGGCCGGATCGGTGCCGACGTACTCGGGCCGGAAGCGGCGCAAGAGCAGCGACAGGGCGAGCGTGTTCTCGACCTGGCTCATGGCGCCGCCGATGCACGAGCGCTTGCCGCCGCCGAACGGCAGGTAGGAGTACTTCACCTGCTTCTTCGCCGCGCCGGCCATCCAGCGCTCGGGGCGGAATTCCTCGGGCGCTTCCCAGAAGCGCGGGTTGTGATGCGCGCCGTAGGCGAACAGCACCACGCGGTCGCCGGGGCGGATTTCCTTCTCGCCGATGACGTCGTGCTCGTTGGCGACGCGGATGAGGCCCCAGATCGGCGGGTAGATGCGCATCGTCTCCTGGATGACGGCGCGAGTATAGGCGAGGGCGGAATAGTCGGCGGCGGTCGGCTCGCGGTCGCCATAGACGGCTTCGCCTTCCTTGCGGATGCGCTCGGCGGCTTCCGGATGGCGCGCCGTCTCATACAGCGCCCAGGCGAGCGTCAGCGCCGTCGTCTCGGTGCCGGCCCACAGATACTGCTTTAATTCGTCGATCGCCTGCTGCTGGTCGAACTCCGGCATGTTGGGATCGGCCACGGCGGCTTCGATCATCTTCAAGAGCGTGCGTTCGCGCTCCTCGCGCGGATCGGCGCCGAGCACGGCCGGCGGGACGCTGGCCCACACCTCCATCGCCTTCGCCGCATCTTCGTCGGTGATCTCGAAGATCTCGCCCGCCTGCTTCTTGAGGCGGATCTCCTTGTGGTTCATCACGTCGGTGTAGGTCTTCACGCACTTGAAGACGAAGTGCGGATTGAACGGCATGTCGCGGTCGAACAGCGCCTTGCAGATCATGTCGGCGGCCAGCGTCCACGTCTGCTCGACCATCTCGATGGTCTCGCCCGACTTCGCCACATCCGACCAGATGTCCATCTTCGTGCGGATGGCGGCGAGGAAGTAGGGGATGTACTCGGCGAACATGTCCGGGTGGAACGCCGGCTGCTGCGGCATGCGGATCTTCTGCCACAGCACGCCGTCGTTGGTGATCATCGACTTGCCGAAGATCGGCTTCAGGCCGTCGAAATACTTGATGTAGGCGTCGGCCTTGGTGACCAGCACGTGCTTGAAGTGCTCGGGCTCGCTCAGCAGGATGATGCGCTGGTTGGCAAGGTTAATGGGGATGACCGGCCCGTAGCGCTCCGCCATCTGCATGATGATATGCAGGGGATTGTCCAGGCCGCCCTTCAACAAGGGTGTCAGCTTGAACCAGATGCTCAATTCATCGCCCAGGCCCTGGGCGTGCGAGGGAGCAACCGTTTCGGCGGCTGTAGGCTGCTTTGCAGTAACGGTCATGACGTCTCTCCGGCGAGAAGGCCGTTCAAACGCACTTCTATGCCTAATCAAGCCAACGGGTTGTAAACTGGGTACAGGCAGAGCCCGTGTAGATACCTGGCGCGGCCGAGCCGGCTTCCCCCAAGGCTAGAGAATAAGTACCACCCGGTCGCCGCAAGTGTCCATGCGACCACGCGTTTCCGCTTCATTTTGGCGCTAGGGCGCTGATCTGATGCAACGCTGCACGGTTCAGCCGAGGGGGGGCCAATACAAGGGTTTTGCTTGGTAAACGGCAGCTTGCCGGACCATGGTGCAATTGCCTGCAACGGTAATTGCTCCGGAGGCAAAAAGGGAAAGTGCGTGGGGATAGAGCAGATGCTCCGCCTCCAGCACGCGCGCCGATAGTGTCTCCTCCGTATCCCCGTCCAGCACCGGAACGGCCGCCTGGGCGATGATCGGTCCACTATCCACCTCCGGACGCACGACATGCACCGTGCATCCCGTGAGCTTCACCCCGGACATGAGTGCACGCGCATGCGTGTCGAGCCCTCTGAACGCCGGAAGCAAGGACGGATGGATGTTCAGCATGCGGTCGTGCCAGCCCTCGACGAAAGCGGGGGACATGAGCCGCATGAAGCCGGCGCAGGCAACGATGTCCACCTCCATGGCGCGCAAAGCCTGATCGAGCTCGGCTTCAAAGCCGGCACGCGATCCGAAGCTCTTGTGATCGACGACGCGCGTCGCCAGGCCCTCGCCGGCAGCCTTGAACAAGCCCTGCGCCTCGGGACGATTGGACACGACGCCGACGATCTCCGCCGGATAATCCGGGAGCTTGGCGGCGGCGATCAGCGACATCATGTTGGAACCGCGCCCGGAGATGAGGACGGCAACTCGCTTTTTCCTCTCGCTCATGCCGGTCCCTTAGCACGCAGCCCGGCGAATGGCATCCGCCGGCGCGGCTACTCAGGCGCGGGTGGCACGGGATAGATCGAGCCGGCTCCAGCCGGCCGCCAGGCTGAACCCGAGCGACGCCGCCACTGCCGCCTGCCAGGGGAGCAGCAGAATGGCGGGGTAGTCGTATTGGTTGGTGGCCGGCAGCAGCAGTCCGAATAGCGCGCCGGTCGAAACGACGAGGCCCGCCGTCGAGACTTGGCGGAGCGTGGGTGTCGTCGCAGCGGCACCCAACCAGGTCAGCAAAGCACCGATCCCGCCCGCCGCGAATCCGGTGACGTAGCTTTTCACACCGTCGGGCACGGCCGTGCCAACCAGCCAGCGTTGGTCAAGCTGCAGTCCGACGTTGACCGCGGCTTCCCAGGCGATCCACGTGGCCGCGACGGCGATCGCCACGGCGCGCAAGGAATGATCTCCCCAACGCCACAGGCCGTAGCCGATGACCAGGCCGAACCACAGTCCAGCGAAGACCATGTAGAGCCCGAGTTCGGGAGCTGTCGCCGAGGTTGGCGCCGAGGCCGTACGAGCCGAGCGCGCCCGACAACGCGCCGAGGGCGGCGAGGATCGTGGCGGGGTGATGCAATATCGATTTCATTTGAACGCTCACAGCGGCGCACGGACAGGCGACATCGATGCCCGATATCGGTGGCGCCACGATGGTCGCGGCATGACGCGCGCGCGGTGGCGCGGCGTTCAGATCTTGCCGGCGGCGTTAAGGCGTTTGGCGAACATGCGCTAGAACCCTCGCGAGCCGAAATAGAGAACGGCAAAAACAGCCCGACCAAGCGAGGCACGGCCAAACGGGGCTGCCGAGCCGTGCGCATTGCGCATCAGGCGTAGCGCAGGGCGCCGGCGTACTGCACGGCCCAGGTATCGCCCTTGCCCTTGGCGTCGGTGCGCGCGCCGCCGGGGGGTACGATCTCGCCGATGACGAACGGCGCCTCTCCGGCTTCCTGCAGCGTGCGGATCACGCCCTCGGCTTCCGCCTTGGCGACGACGATCACCATGCCGATGCCGCAGTTGAACGTCTTCAGCATCTCGGCGTCGGGCAGCCGTCCCGTTTGCGCCAACCAGCCGAATACGGGGGGCGCCGCGAACGCGGACAGGTCGATGCGTGCCGCCACCGTCTCCGGCAGCACGCGCGGCACGTTCTCCGACAGTCCGCCACCGGTGATGTGCGCCAGCGCCTTCACGGCGCCATCGGTGCCGCCAACTGCTTCGATGGCGGCCAGAACCGGCTTCACGTAGATGCGCGTCGGGGCGAGCAGGGCCTCGGCCAGCGACACGCTCGGCTCGAACGGAGCCGGCGCCTCCCAGGCGAGCCCGCTCTCCTTCACCAGGCGGCGGACCAGCGAATAGCCGTTGGAATGCACGCCCGAGGAGGCAAGCCCGATCAGCTTGTCGCCGACCACGATGTCGCCGCGCGGCAGGATCTCGCCGCGCTCGACGGCGCCAACGGCAAAGCCGGCGAGGTCATAGTCGCCCGGCTGGTACATTCCCGGCATTTCGGCGGTTTCGCCGCCGATCAGCGCGCACCCGGCCTGCCGGCAGCCATCGGCGATGCCGGATACCACCGCTCGCGTAACCTCTACGTCGAGCTTCCCACAGGCGAAATAATCGAGGAAGAACAGCGGCTCGGCGCCCTGCACGACGAGATCGTTGACGCACATGGCGACAAGATCGATGCCGATTGTGGCGTGCTGGCTGGTATCGATGGCGATCTTCAGTTTGGTGCCGACGCCGTCGGTGGCCGACACCAGGACCGGATCGCGGAAACCGGCGCCCTTTAGGTCGAACAGGCCGCCAAATCCGCCCAAATCCGTGTCGGCGCCCGGGCGGCGGGTCGACCGCGCCAGCGGCTTGATCAGCTCCACCAGCCGGTTGCCCGCGTCGATGTCGACACCGGCGTCACGGTAGGTGATGGCCGGGTTGCGTTCCCGATCAGGCTCTGTCATGTGACCTTGGAACCCAACTTCTGCCCCCTTTGCCTGCGGGAGATGCGGCGTCCTAGCAGCTTCGGCGGCCGAAGGGCAACTCGCGGCGATTCTGGGCCTGAGGCAAGGCTGGAACCGGGGATGGAGAAGGCGCGTGCCGGCGGCTCGACGTAGTTTTCTGTGCGCAATCCTGGCGGGGCTCGCCCTTGCCGCACCGGCGGGGCCCGCCGCGGCGGCGCCCAACGATGACGTGTTCACCGTCGGCAACTACCCGGTCGACGCCGACGCCGCCAATGCCGTTGCCGCCAAGCAGAAGGCTATGGCCGATGGCCAGCAGGCCGCATTTCGCTCGCTGCTCAAGCGCCTCGTCCCCGTCACCTCGTTCGATCGCCTGAAGCGGCTGTCGCAGCTCAAGTCCTCCGGCTTCCTCGAAGGCGTCTCCGTGCGCTCGGAGCGCAACTCGCCCACCCGCTATATCGCCAGCCTCGACTTCTCCTTCCGCGCCGATTCGGTGCGCACGGTGCTGCAGCAGGAAGGCATACCCTTCATCGAGGAGCAGGCGCGCGACATCATCATCGTGCCGGTCGTGCGCAACGCCGACGGCTCCGTCGACACCGGTGCGGCGGCGCGCGCGTGGACCGAATCTTGGAAGAGCCTCGACCTCGAGCACACGTTGACGCCCTTCGGTCTGCAAGCGGTGAAGCCGCAGATCCATGCCGACACTCTGAAGATGGCGGTCGAGGGCCGCGGCGGGGCCGAGCGTATCGTCGCCGGCGAGTACGGCTCGCCGTACGTCATCCTCGCCATCGCCGATGCGGACCCGGCAACCAAGCGCCTCAACGTTACCCTCTCGGGCATCGACGCCGTCGGCAGCTTCACCCTGCCGCGCAGCTATCGCGTCTATGACGGCGACACGGCGTATTCGATGGAATTGGCCGCTGTCGTCGGTCTCGGCGTGCTCGAAGGACGCTGGAAGGCACACAAGCTGCCGGCCGCCGGCGGCTCGACGTATGCGCCCGCCTATTCCGCCACCACTTCCGCGGCGGCCGGACAGCAGGTTTCCATGCGCGCCCAATTTCAGAGCCTCTCCGAATGGAGCGAAATGCGCCGCCAGCTCCTCGACCTACCGGGCGTCGAGGACGTGCGCATCGAGGCGGAATCGGCGCGCGGTGCCGATCTCACTCTGCGCTTTCCCGGCGGCGCCAACGAGCTGGCGTCCGCCCTTTACGGCCGCGGCCTCGCGCTGGAGAATGGCGCCGACCGGCTCATACTTCGTTCGGCCTACTAGGCTCCATACTGGCCACCTCAGTCAGGCCTGAGACAGCGCAGCGGCGACAAGCGGCGAAAACACGGCGACGGCGCGGGGCGCACGTCGCGCAAGGGATGAACGAGACGTGGACCGGGCACTCAATCTCCCCAACTTCATCACGCTGCTGCGGGTGATCCTGGTGCCGGTCGTCTTCTGGCTGCTCATCACCGGGCAGACGCAACTCGCCTTCGTCCTGTTCATCGTCGCCGGCATTTCCGATGCGGTCGACGGCTACCTCGCCAAGACGTTCGGATGGCAGACCGAGCTGGGCGCCTACCTCGACCCGCTCGCCGACAAGCTGTTGATCGTCTGTATTTTTCTCGCGCTCGGGGTCGACGGTGACTTGCCGTTATGGCTCGTCGTCGCCGTCGTCTCGCGCGACATCCTCATCGTCATCGCCGTGCTGCTGTCATGGGTGCTCGGTCACCCCATGCGCATCCGTCCGCTCATCGTCAGCAAGGCCAATACGGTGGCGCAGATCGTTCTCGCCGCTACCGTCCTTGCCGATGAAGGCTTCCAGCTCGGCCTCGGCTGGCCGCGGTTCGTTCTCGTCTGGCTGACCGGCGCGCTCACCTTCGCATCGCTAGCTGCCTATTTACACGGTTGGCTGCTACACATGTCCGGCAATGAATCGCCGGAGGCGCGCGGCTGAGCATGCCGTTGCGCGCGGGGTACTTGGGGCCGAAAGCAATGCGCGTCGAACGTCAGGTGCTGTTCTGGCTGTCTGCCGCGTTGGTGCTCATCCTGCTCATCGCCCTGCTGCGCGGCATCATCCTGCCGTTCGTCGCCGGTATCGTCATCGCCTACTTCATGAACCCGGCGGCCGACCGGTTGACGCAATGGGGCGTGCCGCGCGGCGTGGCTGCCGCGCTCATCGTCGCCGCCTTCGGCTGCGTCATCGTCATCGCCCTCATCTTCCTCGTGCCGCTGCTGCTCACACAGGCGCAGCAGTTCGCCGTTGCCCTTCCCGACGAGGTCACGCGCCTGCGGGGGCTTGTCGAGGCTTGGGCGCGCGAGCAGCTCGGCTCACACTACCCGGACTTCGAGGCGAGCCTCGACCGTGGTTCGAATGCGATCGCCGAGAACATGACGGCATTGGCTGGATTCGTCGCCGGCTCCCTGTGGAGCCAAGGGCGGGCCCTATTCGATTTTCTCTCGCTCATTCTCGTCACGCCGCTCGTCGTCTTCTATGTGCTGATCGACTGGCACCCGATGCTGGCGAAGATAGATTCCTGGCTGCCGCGGGCGCATGCGCCGACCATCCGCCGTCTCGCCGCGGAAGTGAACGACGCCGTCTCCGCCTTCATTCGCGGGCAGGGCACCGTATGCCTCGTGCTCGCCCTCTACTACGCAGTGGCGCTGGGCGCCGCGGGTCTGCGCTACGGTCTGCTCGTCGGCCTCGCCACCGGCCTCATGAGCTTCATTCCGTTCGTCGGCTGGGCGCTCGGGCTCATCACGGCGACCACCATTGCCATCGTCCAGTTCTGGCCCGATGCCGTGCCCATCCTCATCGTCATCGCCATCTTCGCCGGCGCGCAGGTGCTCGATGCCGGCTTCCTGAGCCCGAAGATCGTCGGCTCCAAGATAGGCCTGCACCCCGTGTGGCTCATTTTCTCGCTGTTCGTGTTCAGCTATCTGTTCGGTTTCGTCGGCGTGCTCGTCGCGGTGCCCATCGCCGCGGCCATCGGCGTGCTGGTGCGATTTGCGCTGAAGATCTATCTGGCGAGCCCCGTCTACTCCGGCGATGTGCCGATCGCGCCGCCGGCCAATTCGGTTCTGCCCCCAGCAACCGGTTCGCTCCCCTCGCTGCAGAAGACAGTTTCGCCGTAATCATCCGCAATCAACGTCGGCAATGACCGCAGCTCCCCGCCAGCTCGTATTCGATCTCGCCCATCGCCAGGCCCTGGGCGCTGAGGATTTCCTCGTCAGCAGCTCCAACGACGCCGCCGTCGAGATGGTCGACCGCTGGCCCGACTGGCCGCATCCCGCCGCTATCGTTGCCGGACCGCAAGGGTCGGGCAAAAGCCACCTCGCCAACGTCTGGCGGCTGCGCTCGGGTGCCGGGCTGGTCACGGCAGCGGAGCTGGATGATGCTCACGTAGCCGCACTGGAACCCGGCGCGGCGGTCGTGGTGGAAGACCTCGATCGCGGCATTGCCGACGAAAAGGCCCTCTTCCACTTGCTGAATCGGGCCCGCGAGAGCAAACTTTCCGTGCTGCTCACTTCGCGCACCCCACCGGGAGAGCAGGATTTCCGCGTGCCCGATCTGCGCTCGCGCCTGCGAGCACTGCCGATCGTGCAGGTGCAGCCGCCCGACGAGGCCCTCCTCAAGGCGGTGCTTGTCAAGCTCTTCGCCGATCGCCAGCTCAACGTCGAGCCCCCGGTGATCGACTATCTGAGCCTGCGCATGGAGCGATCGATGGCCGCCGCCAACCGCATCGTCGCGGCTATCGACCGGTTGGCGCTGGCCACGCATCGGAAAGTGACGCGGCCCCTTGCCGCGGAGGCGCTCGCCAGCCTCGGCGAGAGCCGCGAGTAACGAGTTTAAGTCGCTAGTGTCCCGTTTCGAAGTTCGCCTGCGTTGTCTGCCAGGATCCCCAGCGAACTTCGAAATCTAAGGGACACTAGCAAGCAAAGCCTTTGCTAGAGTGATTCAGATCGAGGAATTCGCTCATCAGTGTGCCGCTAGCGCTGGCAAATTCCTCGATCATCATGCTAGCCCGTGGCCAGCATGTCATATTTGTGACCTAGCGTGCCGCCGGCTCAATCATTGCGGCGGTCAAGGATACTGAAATGGCGAGTGCGAGGAATAAGGTGCGCGAGAAGGCACTGGTACGTACCGAGGCGATCGAGCCGCCGCCCGAGGGGCCGGCTCGGTTCTACAATCGCGAGCTGTCCTGGCTGCAGTTCAATCGTCGCGTGCTGGAAGAGGCGCAGAACGAGCGCCACCCGCTGTTGGAGCGCCTGCGCTTCCTGTCGATCTCGGCCGGCAACCTCGACGAATTCTACATGGTGCGCGTCGCCGGCATTTACGGTCAGGTGGCGGCGGGCGTGCAGACGCAGTCGCAAGACGGCCTGACGCCGGCGCAGCAGCTACGCACCATCAATCGCTTTGCCTCCGGCCTCGTCGCCGAGAAGCAGGCCTGCTGGCGCACGTTGAAGACTGAGCTGAGCGCGGCCGGCATGCACATCCTCGAGCCGGGCGATCTGAAGCCCAGCGAACGGAGCTGGCTGCAGCGCCTGTTCCTCACCCACATGTTCCCCATCCTGACGCCGATCGCCATCGATCCCGCGCATCCCTTCCCGTTCATCCTCAACAAGGGTCTGACGCTCGCCGTCGAGATGGTGCGCGAGAGCGACAGCCGGGCGCTGAACGGTCTCATCCCCATTCCCGGGCAGCTCGAGCGGTTCATTCGCCTCGGCGGCGCCGACGCCGAGCACACGGAGCTGCGCTTCATCCGGCTGGAGACCATAATCGGCCTGTTCATCTCCGAGCTGTTCCCCGGATTTCAGATCAAGAGCCAGGGCGCCTTCCGGGTGCTGCGTGACAGCGACATCGAGATCCAGGAGGAAGCCGAGGATCTCGTGCGCTCGTACGAGACGGCGCTCAAGCGCCGCCGCCGCGGCCACGTGATCCGCCTTGAGCTCGAGGCGGCCATGCCCGCCCGCCTGAAGAAGTTCGTCATCGAGGAGCTGGAGGTCGGCGAGGACAGCGTCTTCATTAAGGACGGCCTCCTGGCGCTTGCCGACACCGCCCAGCTTATCGTCGGCGACCGACCCGATCTGCTGTTCAAGCCGTTCGTCTCCCGCTTCCCCGAGCGTATCCGCGAGTTCAACGGCGATTGCTTCGCCGCCGTGCGCAAGAAGGACATTGTCGTCCACCACCCGTACGAGAGCTTCGACGTCGTCGTGCAGTATCTGCGCCAAGCCGTCGCCGATCCGAGCGTCATGGCTATCAAGTGGACGCTCTACCGCACCTCGCGCGACAGCCCCATCGTGCAGGCGCTGAAGGAGGCGGTGGAGGCCGGCAAGTCGGTCACCGCCGTGGTCGAGCTGAAGGCGCGCTTCGATGAGGCCGCCAACATCCGCTGGGCACGCGATCTGGAAAACGCCGGCGTGCACGTCGTCTACGGTTTCATCGAATTGAAGACGCACGCCAAGCTCGGCATCATCGTGCGCCGCGAGGGCACCGAGCTCGTCAGCTACTGCCACATCGGCACCGGCAACTACCACCCGCAGACGGCGCGCGTGTACACCGACCTGTCGCTGTTCACCACCGATCCGGCCATCGCCCGCGACGTCACGCGCATCCTCAACTTCGTCACCGGCTACGGCGAGCCCGCCGAGCTGGAGGCGATGGCGGCCAGCCCGCACGGGGTGCGCCAGAGAATCATCGCCCATATCCGCGAGGAGATGGAGCACGCCAAGGCCGGCCGGCCGGCCGCCATCTGGATGAAGATGAACGCGCTCGTCGACAGCCAGATCATCTCCACACTTTATGAGGCAAGCCAGGCGGGCGTCGAAATCGACCTCATCGTGCGCGGCGTTTGCTGTCTACGCCCCGGAATTCCGGGCTTTTCCGATAACATTCGCGTCAAGAGCATCATCGGGCGCTTCCTCGAGCACGCGCGCATCTACTGCTTCGGGCGCGGCCAGGGGTTGCCTTCGCCGAAGGCCGCCGTCTACATCAGCTCGGCCGATATGATGCCGCGTAACCTCGACCGCCGCGTCGAGGCCATGGTGCCGATCATGAACCCGACCGCGCACGAGCAGGTGCTCGATCAGATCATGGTGGCGAACCTCAAGGATAACCAGCAGAGCTGGAGCATAAAGTCGGACGGCTCTTCGGAGCGCATCCATCCGGCCAAGGGAGAAGAAGCCTTCAACGCGCACCAGTACTTCCTCACCAACCCCAGCCTTTCGGGGCGAGGACAGGCGCTCAAGGAGAACTTCCCGCCTCGCTTCAGCCTGCTCGACAAAGACTGACATAAGAAGACGGAGCAGAGGCCGCCTTTGACGAGCTTGGAACGGTTGTTCGGCGAGCAGAACCGGGCTCACGAGCTCGAGCCCATCGGCGTCATCGATATCGGTTCGAATTCCGTGCGCCTCGTCGTGTACGAGGGTGCCGTGCGTTCGCCGACGCCGCTGTTCAACGAAAAGGTCCTGTGCGGCCTCGGCCGCTCCATCGCCTCCACCGGCAAGCTCGGCGGCGAAGCGGTCGACCGCGCGCTCGCCGCCTTGGTGCGCTTCCGCTCCATCGCCCGCATCCTCGAAGTGAAGAACGTGCGCGCCTTCGCCACCGCCGCGGTGCGCGAGGCCGACGACGGTGCCGAGTTCATCGCCCGCGCCGAGAAGGCGTGCGGACTGCGCATCGAGGTCTTGTCCGGCGAGAAAGAAGCAAGGCTCGTCGCCCAGGGCATCATGATGGGCTTCGTCGCACCCGACGGCGTCGCCGGCGATCTCGGCGGCGGCAGCCTCGAATTGATCGACATCGCCTCCGATCGCCTGAAGCAGGCGACGACCTTGCCCGTCGGCGGCCTGCGGTTGATCGATGCCACCGGCAACAAGATCGAGAAGGCGCAGCCGCTCATCGACGAGGCGATCGCGTCAGGTGCCGTGGCTGGCACAAGGCGCCGGGCGCCCGTTCTACGCCGTCGGGGGAAGCTGGCGTGCCATTGCCCGTCTGCACATGGAGCAGACCAATTACCCGCTGCACGTGACGCACGGCTACGCCATCCCCACGCTGGAGGCCATCGCCTTCTGCGAGTTCCTGCGCAAGGCGAAGAAGCTGGCCGGCCTCGCCGGCATCGAAGAGCTGGCCAAGGCGCGGCGCGAGGTGCTTCCCTACGGCGCCTTCGTCCTCGAGCGCCTGCTCAAGGTGCTCAACCCGAGCGAAGTGATCTTCTCCGTCTTCGGCATCCGCGAAGGGCTGATCTACTCGCTGTTGCCGGCGCACGAGCGGCGGCGCGATCCGCTCCTCAGCTTCTGTGCCGAGTACGCCGGGTTGCGCTCGCGCTCGGTCGAGCACGCCTGGGAGTTGTGCAAATGGACCGACGTGCTGTTCGAGCCGCCGGGCCCCAAGGAGACGCCCGACGAGCGGCGTCTGCGCTATGCCGCCTGCCTCATCTCCGACATCGGCTGGCGGTCGCATCCCGACTACCGGGGCGAGCAAAGCCTCAACCTGCTGGCGCACGCGGCGCTGGCGGGCATCGACCACCCCGGCCGCGTATTCCTGGCGCTCGCTATCTTCTACCGGCACGCCGGTGCCAGCCAGGAGCATGCCGCTGAATTGTCGGAGCGGCTGAAGGCACTGGTTTCCAAGCGGTCCCAGAAGCGGGCGCGCATCGTCGCCGCCGCAGTGCGTACCGCCCACATGCTGTCCATCGGCGTCGCCGGCGTCATCGACGAGACGCCGCTCAGCTACGACGGCGACAAGCTGGTGCTGACCATCCCCAGGACCTATGCCGGCCTCGATGGCGAGCGGCTGCGCCGCCGCTTCGAATCGCTCGCTCAATTGGTCGAGAAGGTGCCGGAAATCCGCATCGTCCGGTGAGCAACCATTGTCAGCGGCCCGCCGCCGCCATATTTCCTGCTAGACTGAGATCCGCTAGCCGGGGGGCCGGTGTTGGGGCAAGGACGTTTTCACGATGGCCGATGATCCCTATGCCGCCCTGGGCGTGTCGAAAAACGCCTCGGAAGAGGACATCCGCCGCGCCTTTCGCAAGCTCGCCAAGGAGCTGCACCCCGACATCGCCAAGGGCACCGAGGAGAAGTTCAAGAAAGTCTCCTCCGCCTACGAGATCCTAAGCGACCCCGAAAAGCGCCGCGCCTACGACCGGGGCGAGATCGACGGTCGCGGCGACGCTCGGCACGGCTTCCGCCAGTACGCGCGCGGGGCTCGCGCGGGTGCCGGCGCCGGCGGCGGTGGGTTCGAGGAGTTCGGCTTCGGCGACATCTTCTCCGACATCTTCGGCGCCGCCAGTCAGCGTGCCAGCGCGCGGCCCAGCTTCGTCGCCAAGGGGCCCGACGTTCGCTACACGCTCGAGGTTGATTTCCTCGATGCCATCTCCGGCGCCACCAAGCGCGTGACGCTGCCGGGCGGCGGCACGCTCGACCTCAACGTTCCCGCCGGTGTTACCGACAGCCAGGTGCTGCGCCTCAAGGGCAAAGGGCAGCGCGGCGTCGGTGGAGCCGATGCGGGTGACGCGCTGGTCGAAGTGCGCGTGCGCCCGCATCCGCAGTTCAAGCGCGACGACGACGACATCCTCTTGGAAGTGCCCATCACCATCGACGAGGCCGTGCTCGGCGCCAAGGTCGAGGTGCCGACCGTCTCGGGCCGCGTGCAGCTCACCATTCCCAAGGGAACGAGCTCGGGCCGCGTCTTTCGCCTCAAAGGAAAGGGCGTCAAGAGCGCCGGGCGCACCGAGGCCGGCGACCAGCTCGTCAGCGTGCGCGTCGTCATGCCGGAGACGATCGACGACAACCTCGCCTACTTCTTCTCCGAGTGGAAGCAGAAGCACGGCTACGACCCCGGCCGCAAGTAAGCAGCGGGCAATGGGCACTAGGCAGTAGGTATGATTTTCGTCATGGCCGCGCAGGCGGCCATCCACGCCAGCATCAAGAACTCGCTCTAACGAAGGCAATTGCGAGGATGCGGCTTGCACTTAGTCACCCCCGCTCCGTCGCAACTGTGGAAACTGGGTGGATGGCCGCCTGCGCGGCCATGACGTTTGGGTGAGTGCTGGCGAAGAAGACGGCCTACTGCCTACTGCCCAATGACGACTGCTTACTGAGCGGCTTCGCGGTCGACGCGCGAGGTGGCGATCGGCACGACCTCGCCGCCGTTGAGCGTTAGCGCGATCTCCCCCGCTTCAGGCGCAGCGCATCTTCGCCGAACAGTCGCCGCCGCCAGCCCTTGAGCGCTTGAATGTCGGGCTCGGCTTCCACGGCGATGCGTTCCAGATCCTCCGACCCGGCGATCAGTTTCGGCGCCACGCGGTTGCGCGCGGCAGAGGCCTTCAGCAGCACGCGCAAGAGCTCGACCAGCGCCGACAATTCTGCGGAGAGCTGGGCGCCGCGCGAGACCGCCGGCACGGTCTTCATGTCGCGTTCCAGTCCGCGCTTCACCGCCTCGACGATATCGCGCGCCCGCGCCGAACGCGCGAAGCCCTCGCTCAACGTGCGCAGTTGGCTCAATTGCTCGGTCGATGTCGGCGCCTGGTTGGAGATGTCGTACAGTGCCTCGTCGCGCAGGATGCGCGAGCGCGGCACGTCCTGCGATTGCGCCAAGCGCTCGCGCCAGGCGGCGAGCTCCATCAGCACGGCCAGCGCCTTGCGGTTCTTGACGCGCAGCTTCAGCCGCTGCCACGCCTCGTCGGGATGCAATTCGTACGTCTTCGGATCGGTGAGGACGCTCATCTCCTCGTTCAGCCAATCGAAGCGCGCCGTCTTCTCGATGTCGGACTTCAGATGCCGGTAGACGTCGCGCAGATGCGTCACGTCACCGAGCGCGTACTCGAGCTGCTTGTCCGACAGCGGCCGCCGGCTCCAGTCGGTGAAGCGCGAGGACTTGTCGATATCGACGCCCGTCACGTTCTTGACGAGGTTGACGTAGGAGACGCTTTCGCCGAAGCCGCACACCATGGCCGCCACCTGCGTGTCGAACACGGGCTGCGGCACCAGGCCGGCACGGGCGTAGACGATCTCGATGTCCTGGCGTGCGGCGTGGAACACCTTCACCACGCGCTGGTCGCCCATCAGCTCCCAAAACGGTTTGAGATCGAGCCCCGGCGACATCGGGTCGATGATCATCGCCTCCTCGGGGGAAGCGATCTGGATGAGGCAAAGCTGCGGCCAGAACGTCTGCTCGCGCAGAAATTCCGTATCGACGGCGACGAACTCGCTGGTCGACAGACGCCGGGCGGCTTGGGTGAGGTCTTCGGAGGTGCTGACGATACGCATGTGGCCGCGGTATAGCGCATCAAATACGGTTTGTCGCGGGCTTCAGGACCTTGAGGTTACGCCCAAATTACGCGATCTGACGCGGCCCGTGCGGCTCGCCGGGGTGGTTCAGGCCGGCACCACCGGCGATTTCTTCTTGTGCAGAGCCCGCACCGTCTTCTCGTCGATGTCGAGGCTGGCGCGCACCAGTTCCGGCGGCGTCAGTGCCAGCCATTGGTTGAGCGACACGTCGGCATATCGCGCGCTCTTGAACATCTCCAGGAAGCGCAGCGGGCCTTTCCCCGTGTTCTCCACGTAGTGACCCATGGCGAACGGGACGTAGCCGACGTCGCCGGCGCGATAGTCGAAGGTGCGCGCGTTGCCGGTGGAGCCGAACACGCCCATGCGGGCCTGTCCCTCGATATAGTACTGCCACTCATCGGCATTGGGGTGCCAATGCATTTCGCGCATGCCGCCCGGTTGGACCTCGACGAGCGCCGCCGAGATCGCCGTGGCGACGGGAAAGTTCTTCGAATCGGTGATGCGCACCGCGCCGCTTTTGGTGCGGATCGGCTTCTGCGCCAGCATGCGGTGCGTGTAGGAGAGTGGCGTCGGCGTCGCGTCCTTGATGCGGTCGCGCTGCAACGGCGGGGGCACCTTGCCGGCGAAGATGTAGAGGCGGTCCGGGTCGGGCGTCTTGGCGAAGCTCCGCGCCGGCACGCCGAAGTTTTTGGCCAACACTTCCGGCGGAGTGTGCACCATCCAGTCACTGAGCAGGAAGGTGTTATCTTCGCTGAAGGCGCCGTCGTCGAATACAAGTAGGAACTCGCAGCCATCCGGGCCGAGGCCTTGGATGGAGTGCGGCAGGCCGGGGGGGAAGTACCACAGGTCGCCGACGCCGAGGTCGTTCATGAAGCTGCGGCCTTCGGCATCGATGATGGTGATGCGCGCGTTGCCGTACAGCATGTACGCCCACTCGGCTTCCTTGTGCCAATGCATCTCGCGGATGGCGCCGGCGTTGAGGCGCATGTCGACGCCGGCCATGTTGGTCGAGATAGGCAGCTCGCGCATGGTGATCTCGCGCGTCCAGCCGCCGCGCTCCAAGCGCATGTGCGCGTCGGCGAACGAGAAGCGCAGGTTCGGCAGGATGCCGGCGTCCGTCTTCGGCGGAATGAACAGGTCGGGGTTCTGCGCATCGACCGTTACGTTGCGCGGGCCAGGGTCAGTGCCGCCGCGGCGCGGACGCTTCGGTTGTTCGATCGGTCGCTGCTGCAACTTGGCCTTTGGGGGGCGCGCCGACTTGCGCACCGGCTCATGTGCGGCCTTCGCCAGTGATGTGGCGGAAGGCTTGCGGGCGGCTTTCGTCGGCTTGCGCGTCAGCGGTGGGTGAAGAGTCATGGCGCGGCTTCCTCTTGCGGGTTGGCCCCCGCGGATGCTCGCGACATTCAGCCACAAACGTGGGTAACGAACGGTAAAACCCGAACAATTTTGGATCGGCCGCCTCAGTCGAGGCGGCTGACGTCGCCGCGCTTCATCCGCAGGACGCCATACACGGCGTGGCTCGAAAGCGCCGACGTCGCCTCGACGTTGGCGCCCGAAGCTTCGCGAACGCGCCGCCGCACCGCATCGACCGCCTGCGTCTTATCGGGCTCGGCAACGTTGAACCGGATCGCCGGGCTCGGCCCCGGCGGCTTTACCTCGACCACCCATCCGAAGGCTTTGGCTGTCGTCATGACGGTCGGCTCCTTGGCGGCAGGACCCCCGCGGCACATCAGCTCAATATATGTTCGAAACTGTAAAGGCGCCCGTTTTACCGCGCGTGCAAGCCCTTCAATCAATTCGCCTTATGGCCGGCAGAAGGAAAGATCATTTTACTGCAACGGTCGCGGGCTGCTCCCCTCCTGGCACACGTAGCCACTCCGGAGCCCCCACCATGTCGAGCCGTACGCCAGACAATAAGCGCCTTACCACTACCGCCGGTGCGCCTGTTGCCGACAACCAGAACTCGCTGACCGCCGGCCCGCTCGGCCCGCTTCTGGTGCAGGACTATCAGCTTATCGAGAAGCTGGCGCACCAGAACCGCGAGCGCATCCCGGAGCGCACGGTGCATGCCAAGGGCTGGGGCGCCTACGGCACGCTCACCGTCACCCACGACATCACGCGCTACACGTCGGCCGACATATTCGCGGCCGTCGGCAAGAAGACGGAAATGCTGGCACGCTTCTCCACCGTCGCCGGCGAGCTCGGCGCCGCCGACCACGAGCGCGACGTGCGCGGCTTTGCCCTCAAGTTCTACACCGGGCAGGGCAACTGGGATCTTGTCGGCAACAACACGCCGGTGTTCTTCGTGCGCGACCCCTACAAGTTCCCCGACTTCATCCATACGCAGAAGCGCCACCCGAAGACCAACCTGCGCTCGCCGACGGCGATGTGGGATTTCTGGTCGCTATCGCCGGAGAGCCTGCACCAGGTGACGATCCTGTTCTCCGATCGCGGCATCCCGCACTCGCCGCGCTTCATGCATGGCTTTGGCTCGCATACCTTCTCCTTCATCAACGCGGCGGGCGAGCGGCACTGGGTGAAGTTTCACTTCAAGACCCAGCAGGGCATCGAGTTCCATACCAACCGCGAGGCGGAGGACATCGTCGGCCGCACGCGCGAATCCTATCAGGCCGACTTGTTCGGGGCGATCGAGGGCGGCGAGTTCCCCAAGTGGACCATGTACGTGCAGCTGATGCCGGAGGCCGACGTCGGCAAGCATTGGTACAACCCGTTCGACCTGACCAAGGTGTGGCCGCACGCCGACTATCCGCTGATCGAGGTCGGCGTCATGGAGCTCAACCGCAACCCGGACAACTATTTCCAGGAGATCGAGCAGGCGGCCTTCTCGCCCTCCAACGCCGTGCCCGGCATCGGCTTTTCGCCCGACAAGATGCTGCAGGCGCGCGTCTTCTCCTACGCGGACGCGCATCGCTACCGGCTCGGGACGCACTACGAGATGCTGCCGGTCAACCGCCCGGTCTGCCCCGTTGCGCACTATCACAAGGACGGCCCGATGCGCTTTTTCCCGCAGGAAACGGGATCGGCGGACGCCTATTACGAGCCCAACTCGTTCGGCGGCGCCACGGAGGACAAGCGCTTCACCGAGCCGCCGCTGCAGCTCTCGGGCGCCGCCGACCGCTACAACCATCGCGAAGGCAACGACGACTACAGGCAGGCGGGCGATCTGTTCCGCCTGATGCCCCCGGAGGCGCAGGCGCGCCTCATGGACAACATCGTCGAGGCCATGCAGGGCGTGCCGGCGGAGATCGTCGAGCGGCAGATCGGTCACTTCACCAAGGCCGACCCCGCCTACGGGCGGGGCGTTGCGCAGCGCACCGGCCTCAGTGTCACCGCTGAAGCTGCGGAGTGAGTGAGTTGCGGGCGATCTCGAATGTCATCCCGGCACTCGTTGCCGGGATCCAGCGTATGGCCAGGCGCAAAGCAAGCAAGTTGTTGGATTCCGGGTTCATGCTGAAAGCATGCTGGGGCAAGGCCCCGGGATGACAACGAAAGGCGATCACAGGAAGTGGGTAGGTGAATGACAATTCAGGATATCAAACCGATCAAGGTGGCGAGCGGCATCGTCGGCGAGTTCGTCACCGAGGCGCGGCTCGACGCGCTCAACGCCGCGCTTGCCGCCCACCGCGTCGACGCTAGCCGGATAATCACGATCTTCGAAGTGCGTGCTCAGCCGATCGCCAACGGGCATCCGGCGCGCTACCACGTGCTCTACCGAAAGGCCTGACGCGGCCCTCGACACGCAATGGGCCGCGCAGTGGAAGCTGCGCGGCCGCCCTTCCGCGAGCCGCGCGCGGAACAGCCGGCACGCAACGCTCCGGACGCCTTCGCGACAAGCTCGACAACGTCAAGCAGAGGATCAAGCTCGACATCCGCGCCTTCAAATGCGTGCTGAACAAGGGCCCTTGCGGGTTCTGATCGCACGGCCGACGCGCCTGTCGCTGTCAGCCTACTCAATCAGTTGCCGTCATATTTTCGCCGGCGCGCGTAAAAAGCGCGCCGGCGTGTCGTTTTGTGCCAAGTCTTTGCGTGAACTTAGCCACACAGCGCACTGAATTTTAAGCAAAATAGCGGCAATTTGTATGGGTCTTTCAAGCGTGCGTTAGCGCCGCCCCCTGTAGCCGAGGACCCTGTATCATGCGTATACGCCCCCTCCTCCCGACCTTCTTATTATTATCGACAGCCGCCGTGTTTCCCGCCGCCGCCGGCCAGTACGACATCTGCATCACCGCCGCCGACAGCGTGAACTGCATCATCGAGCAGGCCGAGTTCGCGCGTCAGCGCAACGACGAGATCGACGCTTCGATCGCCAACGTCGCCCGCGTCCGCGCCTACGAGTGGGCGCGCAACGCCGAGATCGCCGCTTCCATCGCCGCCGTCAACGCAGTGCGCACCCGCCAGCTCGAGATCGAGCAGAACCGCCTCTCGGGCCGCATCGCCGCCGCCGCCAACACCGAGCGCAACCGCCGCTTCGCCGCCTATCAGAACCGGCTGGCGAACGAGTCGGTGGAACGCGTCGCTGCGCTTCGCAAGTGGGAGCTGGCGATGAGCACCACGCACTGCAAGTCGCCGCGCTCGCGCACCCCGCGCTGCGCCGGCGAGCGCGCACAGAAGTTCGCCAAGCGTCAGAACGCCCTCGCCACCGCCTCGATCGAGCGCGTCAAGGCTGAGCGCGCCCGCCAGTTCGCCGCCGCCCGCAATGCCGAGATCGAAGCGTCGATCGCCGCCGTCGGCCGCAACCGCGCCTCCATCCTGGCCATCAACACGACGCACTGCACGGGCATCGAGATCACCCCGCGCTGCGAGGCCGAGCGCAATCGCGAGCTGACGCTTGCCCTGACGCACTGCAAATCCAACGCCGAGGTGAGCCCCCGCTGCGCCGCCGAGCGTATTCGTGAGTTCGTCGTCGCGCGCAATGCCGAGGTCAACGCCTCCATCGCCGCCGTCGAGCGCGCGCGAGCCACGTCTGCGGACTACAGCCGGATCGAAACGTCGGCCGTCGGGCAGACCGCCGCCTCCAGCATGAGCGCCGCCGAGTACGCCGCGTTGACCTCGCATTGCGTGCGCCGCCCAGAGAGCCCGCGCTGCGCCGCCGAGCGTATTCGCGAGTTTGCTGCCGCCCGCAACGCCGAAATCGAGCGTTCGCTCGCCGCCGTCGCCCGCAATCGCGCCGCCACGCTTGCCCTCAGCACGACGCACTGCAAGGGCCCGCAGGTAACGCCGCGCTGTGCAGCCGAGCGTGCTCGCGAGCTGCAGCTTGCCCTGACGCACTGCAAGACTGGAGCGAATGCGAGCCCGCGTTGCGAAGAAGAGCGCAACCGCCAGCGCGTTCTGGAGCAGTGCAAGCTGGCCGGCTACTCGAGCTCAGGCTGCAATTTCGAGCCTGCCCGCCAGGCTGCCGCCATCAGCGCCGCCGAGTATGCCGCGTTGACGTCGCACTGTGTCCGCGTCCCTGCGAGCCCGCGTTGCGAGGCCGAGCGTATCCGCGAGTTCGCTGCTGCCCGCAACGCCGAGATCGAGCGCTCGCTCGCCGCCGTTGCCCGCAACCGCACCTCCATCCTGGCCGTCAACACGACGCACTGCACGGGCATCGAGATCACCCCGCGCTGCGAAGCCGAGCGCAATCGCGAGCTGACGCTGGCGCTGACGCACTGCAAGTCCGACGCCGACACGGCCCCGCGTTGCGCCGCCGAGCGCGATCGCGACTTCCACATCGCTCGCAACGCGGAGATCGACCACTCGATCGCCGCCGTCGCCGGTGCCCGCGCACTTCAGCGCATGCAAGCTGCGGGCATTCAGCCCCACGGTCGCAACGACGCGCTCAATGCCGCCCTCTCCGCCTACGGTTCGATCGACTCGCCGCTGGAGACCGGCGCCATCGGCGCCCCGGAGCTGCCCATGGAGCCAGGCCCGACGCCGGCGCAGGATCTCAAGCCTGCAGCACAACAGCGCCAACGAGCCGTGCCGCCCAGCCGGCCGGCCGTTCGCGCCGCTTCCCTTTACTAAGGGCATCTCGGTCGACGGATCGATGCTGCCCGAGCTCGACCGTCTCGCCGGCATCGCTTCGGTGTGCCCGGGCGTGCGCATCGAGGTGCACGGCTACGCCGACGGCAAGGGCTCGCCGTCAGCCAACCGCGCCAATGCTCAGGCTGGTGCGCAGGCGGTCGCCGATTACCTGATCGCCGCCGGAATTGCCCCGAACCGCATTGCCGCCATCGGCCGCGGCGGCATGCATAGCGTCCTCCCCTACTCCAAGGGCGATCGCCAGCGCCGCGTCGAATTCGTCGTTCGCGATCCCGGTATGGATGCCGTGGCCCGTCGCGTCATGTGGGACCTCGCCGAACTGCTCGATCCGACTTACGTACCGGCCGTCGCCGGTCTCAGCCCCTAATCCGGCATATCGAACCGTTCTCGGCCCGAAGGTTGCCACCGCCGATCGCCGCCGAGTTGCACGAAGGGCCCCCAATACGGGGGCCCTTTTCGCGTTTCCGGCCACACAATTGCCGCTGAACGCCCGCTGCGACCTGCACGTTGTTGAAAATGCCCCGATCGCATGGACAACTGGACGTGGCGCGGCCAAACACACCCCTGTGGCCGCGAGGGAAAGTAGTCGGGCCGGGCAAGGCGAAATGCACGCTGACGAGATCAGGCTGGCGGCGGAAAGCGGAGCGTTGACGCTCGAGGAGCACCTCGCGACGTTGCGCAACGAGCGCCCGCGCGTCTTCTGGCTCGGTTTTACGCTCGCCCTCCTGGTGCACGCCCTGTTCATCATCGGCATCGGCCGCTCGTCCAATCGCACGCTCGGCAAGGAAGACGGTGCCGCCGACGCCATCGCCGTTGAGATCGTCGACGGAGCGACCTTGAAGGACAGCATGGCGCCGCCCGCGCCACCGGCCGCTGCTCCGCCGGTGCAGCAGCCGCAACAGCAGCAACAGGCGCAGCCCGAGGTGCCGCCCACCCCGCCGACGCCGCCTGAGGTGGCCGAAGCGCCTCCTCCACCGCCGCCGCCCGAGGCAGCGCCGCCGAAGGAGACGCCGCCCGATACCAAGTCCCCCGCCCAGGCGCTGCCGGAAGATTTCGCCGACACCCTGGCGGAGCTGCAGGACACCCCGGCCAATCAGGAGAAGCCACAGAAGGCGCCGGAGCCGCCGAAAGAGGCGCCGAAGCCGGAGGCGACTCCCGCCGAAAAGCAGCCGCCGTCGAAGCAGGCCGAGCAGAAACAACAGCAGGCCAAGGCCAAGCCGAAGCCGCCGCAGAAGCGTACGCAAACCTCGGCGCTCGATCTCTCCGTGCCGAGCGACGACGGCACCGATGGCAATGACTCCGGCACCTCCTCAGCCGTGCAGCGACCGCCGGGCATCACCCGCTCGGGCGAGAACGACGAGTTTGCGCGCAACGTCATCCGCGCTCTGCAGAAGACCATGCCGCGCGAAAACGCCAATGGCCGCGTCACCGTGCGCATCGTGCTATCGGAGAACGGCAGCCGCGCCGATGTGAAGCTGTTGAAGAGCGGCGGCGATCCTGATCTCGATTTCAACGTGATGTTCGCCGCGCGGCAGACCGCTTATCCATTCCCGCCGAACAATTCGACGCTCGTCGACCGCACCTTCACCGTGACGTACATCTACCGCTGATGCACCGCGCTCCCGCAAACTAGGGCGTCATCCTCGGGCCCATGCCGTCGGCATGCTTTCAGCATGTCCCGAGGACCCAACCCATAACTTGCTTCGCAGAGCGACCAGTCAATCGACGTTGCAACTCGCTGAAGCGTGGATCCTCGGACCAAGTCCGAGGATACAGTGGAGCGGGGGCGAACGGCGTGCCAACCTGGCACACGCGCGCAGGGGAGGACGAAGACCGATGGAATGGCTCGGCCTCATCCTCGTCCTCAGCGTCCTCGCCGGCAGCATGCCAGCCGTCATCGACCAGTACCGCCGCGACCGCGCCGGCTTCTGGAAGACGGTGCGCCTGTTCGGCATGTACCTCGTGCTCATCTTTGCCAACATCGCCGTCATGCTGTGGCTGCTCGCCGGACCCGCGCCCAGCTTGGCGCGCGCCATCGCCGCCGGCGTGTTCGGCATCGGCGCCATCTTCTATGCGGGCTTCTGGCTTACCCGCATCGTGCCGCGCTATCGTGAGCTGCCCGCCTGGGTCGATCGCTACCCTAGCGGCATCGACTATGCGTTCTGGGCGATCCTCGCCGGTACCCTCGTCGTCGCTCTCACCACTTGAACGCAATCCCCCGGAGGACGCATGGATCCCACCCTTCCCAACGCGCTCATCGCCCTCGGTCAGCTTCTGCTCGGCGCACTTTTCGTCTACGGCGGCATCAACCACTTCTTCATCGCCCCCAAGATCGTGCCGATGATCGAGGCTCGCGGCGTGCCTTTCCCGCACCTGACGCTCTATGCCGGCAGCGTCTTTCAGACCATCTGCGGCGCCTGCCTGATGCTCGGCATCGCCGTGCCGGCCGCGGCCCTGGGTCTCGTCGTATTCACCATCGCCGCCTCGGTGCTGCTGGTGAACTTCTGGGATCTGCCGCAGGGCGAACCACGCGAGATGTTGAAGGGGGTGTTCGCCTCCAACGCCGCCATCGTCGGCGGCCTGCTCATCGCTGCCGCTCAGGCGCTGTGAGGCAGGCACATCGTTCCATTGCTCTTTAGTCGGACGGCTCGCGGCGCGTGTTCCCGCTCCGGCGGCTTATACGCGAGCGTGATGCAACCCCGGCCGCCCGGCGCGCGTTTCGTCGTTACCAAGGAGCTAAGGAGAAAATTCAATGAACAAAGCAATCACAGCAGCTGTCGTCGCCGCCGCGCTCACCCTCGGCGCATCGGCCGCCATTGCCGCCGACGACACGAAAATGGCCCCCGACAACAAGATGACCACCGACACCGGCCCGGGCGCCGGCACCCCTCCGGGCCAGCCGGCCGGAGCCGAGACCTCCGACCGTACGCCGGAGAAGACGACGACGACGCCGGAGTCGCAGGCGACGACGGCGGACGGCGAGACCTCCGACCGCACGCCCGATAAGGATGCCACGAAGAAGTAAGGTTCAGCATGCCACGCTGAGCCGTGGGCTCTCGGCGTCCGCGCCGGGGGCCCTCGCATTGCCTGCTGCCTCGCTTTTGGCGCCAGGTGGCCCTATGTGAACGCCATGCGCCATTACCACCATCACCAGCATCCCGCCGTCCAGCATCAGCGCAAGTTCGACCGCCTGCTTGCGCGCCTGCAAGCGCGCCTGCCCGGCCGCGCCGGCCGCGCCATGGCCTGGCTGATCAGCCCCTCGGCCTCGCTGCTGCGCCTGCCGCTCGCCGTGCTTTGCATCATCGGCGGCATCTTCTCGTTTCTGCCAGTGCTCGGCGTGTGGATGCTGCCGCTCGGCATCCTGCTGATCGCCGTTGACGTGGCGCTGGTGCGTCGCTGGGTGGTGAAGTCCTGGCCGTGGGTGGAATCACGCTGGCGGCTGCGCAGTCGCCGCAAGCGCATGCGCTGGCGCCGGGCACTTCCCGATGGCGCTCAGGGCGGTGCCGGGGCAACGCGCGCCATCTCGTCGGCCCAGATGAGCAAGCCGAAATAGACGGTGAGCGCCGCGACCCACAGGCCGGCGACCCAATAGACCGTGTTCTGCATGCGCTTGGCGTGCTGGCCGTAGCGGCCCGCGGAGATGTCGCGCGCCATCGCAGCGACTTCACGCACGTTGGGCATGACGTGCGGGCGCGGCCGGTTCGCATTCTGGCGCTGCATCAGCCGGCGGCCGCCCTCGCCGTTGTGGATGTTGCGATGATACCAGAGGCTGAGCCACAGCATCGGCCCAATGAGCAGCAGCATGCCGCCGGCAATGTAGCAGAGCCGGAACGTCGGATCTTGGAACAGCTGCATGGCGCGCCCGTTGGCTTGCAGCGGTCCGTCGCGCCGGCGCAAGCGGCCTTTTCTACACGATATGAGCGGCCTACGTCGCCCCGCCGGTAGGCGCTCGCGCCCCCCGCCCGGCGGCACGGAACGCAAGGTCGCACTTCCGCGTTCTACAGTCCTCTGTAACCCCTGGAGGAACGTCATGAATTGGGATCGCGTCGAGGGCAATTGGAAGCAGATGACAGGCAAGGTGAAGGAGCAGTGGGGCAAGCTCACCGACGACGACCTGACCCAGATCAACGGCAACCGCGAGCAGCTCGAAGGCAAGCTTCAGGCCCGCTACGGCTACGCCAAGGATCAGGTGAAGCAGGACGTCGACGACTGGCTCAACCGCTCCTAAGCGCGGCAGACTGCCCTAAAATAACGCGGCTTCGGCCGCGTTATTCTTTTGGGGCACAGGGGAAGGGAAATTCTTGAAACCCCTCGTAAAACCCTTGTGACCGCCGTCGACTCGATCCCACTATGGTGGCAGCCCATGGCTGGGGGGTCGGCGATGAAAACTTTCCTTGCAACCACACTCACCGAAACGACGGTCTCGCAGGACCGCCGACGCTTCGAGCTGACCTTCGTCGATGCCGACGGGCAGCAGTACGCGATCAGCATTCCGTCCGCCATCGCCGCCGATCTGGTGCCGGTGCTGGAATCGGTTGCCGCCGCGCAGAACCCTGGCGCCGGCGAGATGACGCGGTTACCGAAGACGTGCGCCGTCGGTCACGCGCGCGGCGATCGCATGCTGCTATTGCGCTTCGACAACGAGGCGCCGTACGCGATCGAGCTCGAGGTGGCGCAGGCGCTGGCCGAGCAACTGCAGGAGCAGAGCGAAGAGCTGTCGGAGACGGCGCGCCCCGCTCTGCACTGAATCCCGCCGCACTGAGCCGCGTTGCGCTACGGCAGCGGCCCGGTCCGATACAAGGTCACCCGCAAGCCGCCGTGCAGCACCGGCTCGGCCGTCAGTGTGAAGGGCAGGCCCGTTGCCTTGGCGAGCTGCTCCTCACTCGTGATCAGACCCACACGCCAACCGGAAAAGCGCGTCAGCAACGTGTGCCCGAGCGCGCGGTAGAGCGAGCGCACGCGCCCCTTCTCGCCGACACGGTCGCCGTACGGCGGGTTGACGATGACGAGCCCGGGCGGCCCCACCGGCGGCGCCAGCTCCTCGACCGAGCGCTCGTGAAACTCGGTGATGCCGGCGACGCCGGCGCGTTTCGCATTGGCGCGGCACATGCGGATCGCCCCCGCATCGCGATCGCTGCCGTAAAACCGCACCGCCGGCGTGGCGGGGGCATGCGCCTCGCGCATCCGCTCCCAGGCCGCCGCGTCGAAGCCCGCAAGCTGCTCGAAGGCAAAGCTGCGCGACCGGCCCGGCTGCAGCCCGGCGGCGATCTCCGCCGCCTCGATGACGAACGTGCCCGACCCGCACATCGGATCGACGACCGGCTCGCTGCCGTCGAACCCGCACTGGCGCAGAAACAGCGACGCCATGGTCTCGCGCATCGGCGCCTTGGCGACGGCCTGCTTGTGCCCGCGCTTGTGCAGCAGCTCGCCCGACGTATCGACGCCGAGGGTGCAGACGTCCTTCTCGATGCGCGCCCGCACGCAGACCTCCGCCTCCGGCGAGACAGTCGCGCCGAGCGTCTCGGCGATCGCCCGCTCGATGCGCTGCGCCGCCGCCCCCGAGTGATAGATGCGCGAAGCCTTGCACGAAGCCTCGACGCGAAAGGGCACGTCGGGGCGCAGCACGTCGCCCCACGGGAAGGCGCGCGCGCGCTTGTCGAGCTGCGCCAGATGCAGCGCCCGGAACTCGCCGATGCGGGCGATGACGCGGCTGGCGCCGCGGATCTCCAGGTTGGCGCGCCACACCGCGGGCCAGCCGCCCTTGAGGGTGACGCCGCCAGGCACCGTCTTGGCCTTGAACCCCTTGGCCCGCGCCTCGGCGCAAAGCGGGCCTTCCAAGCCCGGAATGGCCACGAGGAAGATCTCGAAGTCGCTGTCTGCCGTCATGGCGCCTGCATATCGGGAAGGCGTGCGCGCTTCGACATGTTTCTCGCGGGGTCCGGGCAAGTTATCGAAGACCGCGGGGTCGGCGCAGTTCGCGGCTGGCCGTTGTCAGAGACCGGCGCTGCCAGCAGGACGAGCGGCGCGCCGAGGGACGGGGCCATCCACGTTGAGGAGCGCATAGTCAGTTAATACTACGCGGCTGGCCGACGAGTGACGCGGCCGTCGGCCGTGGTATCAATCCATCCAACTGAAGTCCGCACTTCGCCGGGGGCTTCACCCGTCAATCGGGATTATAGCCGTGCATCAGGCCGTCATCGCCGCCACCGGGCTCTACACCCCCCCCATCAGCATCTCGAACGCCGAGCTGGTCGAGGCCTTCAACGCCTACGTCGCGACGCTTCAACGCCGACAACGCCGACGCCATCGCTGCCGGCGAGATCGCGGCGCTGACGCCCTCCTCCGTCGAGTTCATCGAGAAGGCCTCGGGCATCAAGTCGCGCTTCGTGATGGACAAGGCCGGCATCCTCGACCCCGACCGCATGCGCCCCGAACCTGCCCGAGCGCTCCAACGACGAGATCTCGATCCTGGCCGAGATGGCGGTCGAGGCCGCCGAGCGAGGCGCATCGCCGCGCTGGGGCAAGCCGGCTGCCGAGATCGGCGCGGTGATCTGCGCCGCCTCCAACATGCAGCGCGCCTATCCGGCCATGGCCATCGAGGTGCAGCAGGCCCTGGGCATCGACGGCTTCGCCTTCGACATGAACGTGGCCTGCTCCTCGGCCACCTTCGGCATCAAGACGGCCGCCGACTTCATCGCCACCGGCTCGGCCAAGGCGGTGCTGATGGTCAATCCCGAGATCTGCTCCGGCCACCTGAACTTCACGGACCGCGACAGCCACTTCATCTTCGGCGACGTCGCGACCGCCGTGATCGTCGAGGACGCGGCGCAGGCGAGCGGCGGCTGGGAGATCCTCGGCACGCGGCTGAAGACCGTGTTCTCCAACAACATCCGCAACAACTTCGGCTTCCTGAACCGCGCCGCGCCCGGAAGGCATCGGCGCAGCGGACAAGCTGTTCGTCCAGGAGGGCCGCAAGGTGTTCACGCGAGGTGGTGCCGATGGTCTCCGAGATGATCGTCGACCACGCCGCGCGACCTCGGCCTCGATCCGCACGCGCCTGAAGCGGCATGTGGCTGCACCAGGCCAACATCAACATGAACGAGATGATCGGCCGCAAGGTGCTGGGCCGCGAGCCGGCGCCCGGCGAGAACGTCATCATCCTCGACGACTACGCCAACACCTCGCTCGGCCGGCTCGATCATCGCCTTCCACACCGCCAACGACGACTTCACGGCCGGCGAGACGGGCCTGATCTGCAGCTTCGGCGCCGGCTATTCGGCCGGCACGGTGTTCGTCAGGAAGCGCTAGAATCTTGCGGCCCGGGTACGACGCCCACCGCAACACCCAGGTCAAAATTCTCCGGAAGAAGGGCAGCTTACTCTCACGAGAAGGGTCGAGCGGCGATTGCGTGGTCGCGTCGCGGCGCGGTCTCGCGCACCGCGACATTCGTCTCACATGCGATCGTCAGGACGCGTCATTTCGCTCAGGCCGGCAGGCCTTTGATCGCTTGGATCACTTCGTGGATGGTGGCGCCGGGTTGACCGCGCCAGCGAGCGACCGCATCGCGCCGCTCGAGCAATTCCACGGCCCAGAAACCGTAGCGCGAGTCTTTGCCGGTAGCGGCGACGAGCGCGCGTTGCCGCCACGTCAAATCGCGCGGCAACTTGCGAATACCTGGGCGGCGTGCCGCTTCTTTAAGCATCATCGGTGTCCTCCCATAGTCGGTGTTGGTTATCCCCAACATCCCAGGACCGT
This sequence comes from uncultured Alphaproteobacteria bacterium, assembly GCA_963795225.1. Taxonomy (GTDB): domain Bacteria; phylum Pseudomonadota; class Alphaproteobacteria; order Rhizobiales; family Hyphomicrobiaceae; genus Hyphomicrobium_A. Next base: position 235,513 of record CAWCHB010000028.1, read on the forward strand.
TTTAGTCATCGATGGCGCCGATGGCAATATAGAGTCTGTCGATGCATGCGTTTTTTTGCGCCAAGGCAGCCAGCCCGGAACTTGCTGCAGCGCACAAACGTTCTGCCCCTTTCCTGGCGAGCGTGGTTCCATGACGCTAGAAATAGGCAGCTTCGCGCAAGAGCTCCAGGCGCCGCGTGTCACCGACGCCATCGTTCCCGGCCGTCGCATCCTCATCGTCGAGGACGAGATGTTCGTGGCGATGGACATCGAGGCGGCGGTCATCAAGGCGGGCCACAAGGTCGTCGGCTTCGCCGGCACCGCCGAGCGTGCCGTTACGCTGGCGGACGAGATGCGTCCCGACCTTGTGCTGATGGATATCCGCTTGCCGGGCGATCGCGACGGCGTCGACGCGGCCATCGAGATCCGGCAGCGTTTCGACATCCCCTCGCTCCTGATCAGCGGCTACGCGGATGCAGAAACGCGCGCTCGCGCCACGCCAGCGCGGCCCGTGGGCTTCATTGCCAAGCCTTTCGATCACGCATTGCTGGCGTTGGCGCTGAATGGCGGAATGAAGTCCTGAGCGGCCCATTCACGCGCTGGCCCAACGCCGCGGGTGGCGATGCTCACGACCTAGTCGTCATCCTCGGGACAAGCCCGAGGATGACAAGCTAGAAGCTGCCGGAAGATGCGCGGCGGGACGGCGGCGAGGGGCAAAGCGCCGATCCTTGACAACCCCCCAGGCGCGTGCGCTTTTCCCGCCAACTCCATGACAAATCGCGGCACGGGAACGGGCAGCACGATGGCTGAGACGAAGGCTAAGAAGCAGGCGAAGACGCCCGCGGCGCAGGCGGCAGACCCTGGCGCGGGCAAGCTGCACCGCTACCGCTCGCACACCTGCGGCGCGCTGCGGTCGTCCGACATCGGCAAGGCGTCACGCCTCTCGGGCTGGGTGCATCGCGTGCGCGACCACGGCGGCCTGTCTGTTCATCGACCTGCGCGATCACTACGGCATCACGCAGATCGTCGCCGATCCCGACAGCGCCGCCTTCAAGGCGGCCGAGAGCGTGCGCTCCGAATGGGTGATCCGCGTCGACGGCCAGGTGCGCGCGCGCCCCGACGGCACGGTGAACAAGGAGCTGCCGACGGGCGAGGTCGAGCTGTTCGCCACCGAGATCGAGGTGCTGTCGGCGGCCAAGGAGCTGCCCGTGCCGGTGTTCGGCGAGCCGGACTACCCGGAAGACCTGCGGCTGCAGTACCGCTTCCTCGATCTGCGGCGCGAGACCCTGCACAAGAACATCATGCAGCGCCTGGCGATCACCGTCGTCGATCAGGAAGCGCATGACGGAGGCCGGGCTTCTTCGAGTTCTCGACGCCGATCCTGACGGCATCGTCGCCGGAAGGCGCGCGCGACTTCCTCGTCCCCTCGCGCATCCACGCCGGCAAGTTCTACGCGCTGCCGCAGGCCCCGCAGCAGTACAAGCAGCTGCTGATGGTGTCGGGCTTCGACCGCTATTTCCAGATCGCGCCGTGCTTCCGCGACGAGGACCCGCGCGCCGACCGCCTGCCGGGCGAGTTCTATCAGCTCGACGTGGAGATGAGCTTCGTCGAGCAGGACGACATCTTCGCCGCCATGGAGCCGGTGATTACCGGCATCTTCGAGGAGTTCTCCGGCATCCATGCCGACGGCGGCGAGAAGAGCGTCACGCAGAGGTGGCCGCGCATTCCCTACGACGAGGCGATCGCCAAGTACGGCACCGACAAGCCGGACCTGCGCAATCCGATCGAGATGCAGGACGTGACCGAAGCATTTCCGCGGCTCGGGCTTCAAGATCTTCGCCGGCATGATCGACAAGGATCCGAAGGTGCGCGTGTGGGCGATCCCCGCACCGGGCGGCGGCTCACGCGCCTTCTGCGACCGCATGAACTCCTGGGCGCAGGGCGAAGGCCAGCCGGGGCTGGCCTACATCTTCTACCGCGAAAACGAGGCGGCCGGCCCCGTCGGCAAGAACCTCGGGCCGGAGCGCTCGGACGCGATCCGCAACGCAGCTCGGTCTCAAGGAAGGCGACGCGGTGTTCTTCACCGCCGGCAACCCGGCGCGCTTCTACAGGTTCGCCGGCGAGGCGCGCACGCGCATCGGCGAGGAATTGAAGCTCATCGACCAGATCGAAGTTCGCGCTCGCCTGGATCGTCGACTTCCCGTTCTACGAGTGGAACGAGGAGGACAAGAAGATCGACTTCTCGCACAACCCGTTCTCGATGCCGCAGGGCGGCCTCGAGACGCTGCAGGCTGCGAAGGGCGACGAGGACTATCTGAAGATCAAGGCGCTACCAGTACGACATCGTCTGCAACGGCTTTGAGATCGCGTCGGGCTCGGTGCGTAACCACCGCCCCGACACGATGGTGAAGGCGTTCGAGATCACCGGCCTGACGCAGGCCGACGTCGAGTCGCGCTTCGGCGGCCTCTATCGCGCCTTCCAGTACGGCGCGCCACCGCACGGCGGCATGGCGGCCGGCATCGACCGCATCGTCATGCTGCTGATCGGCGCCAAGAACCTGCGCGAGATCTCGCTGTTCCCGATGAACCAGCAGGCCAACGATCTGCTGATGGGCGCGCCGTCCGAGGTGCAGCCCAAGCAGCTGCGCGAGCTGTCGATCCGCGTCGTCGCGCCGGAGAAGAAGGACTAGGCGACGGTATTCCCGAGGCTGCAAAGGAGACTACGATGGCCCATTCGGTCGAGGTGAACATCACCAGTCATCCTTTGAGCCGCGAGGAGAACGGCATCGTCTTCGTCGTCAACGACGGCGAGGGCAAGTTCGGCGAGCTGACCATCAGCAAGGGCGGCGTGCGCTGGCGCCCGCGCGGCAAGCATCAGCCGCATTTCATGACCTGGGCCGCGTTCGACAAGTCGATGCGCGAGGCGCGCAAGGACTGAGCGGGCAGATCGAGTGGCATCCTGCGAGCGCCCATCCCCTCACCCGGCTGTCGCGCTGATGCGCGTCCAGCCGACCTCTCCCCCTGGGAGAGGTGAAGAAGGAGGCGCGGCGGCACTTAACCTCTCCCAGGGGGAGAGGTCGGAAGCGAATGCAGTGAGCTTCCGGGTGAGGGGTTAGGACGGGAGCCGGCATGGACTGGAGCAAGGTCTACAGCTACTGCGAGCGCGGCGGCGACCCGAGCTTCTGGGCCGAGCCGCTGAATGCCATCTCCAACGGCGCCTTCGTCATCGCCGGGCTGATCGGCGCCTGGCAGCTCATGCGCTCGCCGCGCAAGGACCACGCGCTGTTCGAATGGCTGCTCGTCGTGCTGGTCATCTGCATCGGCATCGGCAGCTTCATGTTCCACACCTATGCGACCGTGTGGGCCATCCCCTTCGACACCATCCCCATCTCGCTGTTCATGCTCGCCTACCTCGGCTATGCGCTGCGCCGCTTTGCCGGCGCGCCGTGGATCGTCGTCATCGCGGCGCTCGTCGGCTTCTATTTCACCGTCAAGTACGCGCAGGGCATCCAGTGCTCGAACGAGCTGCTGCCGATGACGCGCGGCGCCGGCAAGCGCTGCTTCAACGGCACGCTCGGCTACACGCCGGCATTCGCCGCGCTGGTGCTGGTCGGCGGCGTTCTGCTGGTGCAGGGCCATCGCGCCGCGGGCTATCTGTTCGCCGCGGCGTTTCTTTTCCTCGCCGCCATGACCTTCCGCACCGTCGATCTCGAGGTGTGCACGTGGACGGTGCGCGCCGGGCGCGGCGTCGGCACGCACTTCTTATGGCACACCCTCAACGGGCTCTTGCTCTACGTGCTGCTGCTCGGCGCCATCCGCCACGGCGCCCCCGCGATGCGTTGCCAAAGGCGCGCTGAGTGATTGCACAGCGTTCGCGCTCGGCTCATAACGGCGCGGCGCGGACGTGGTGGAACTGGTAGACACACAGGACTTAAAATCCTGAGGCGGCAACGCCGTCCGGGTTCGACTCCCGGCGTCCGCACCATCTGAATGGATTTTTCAAGAGGTAAGGTAATGGCCGCTAGGAAGCGCGAGCTCATCGAGCCGCACAAGGGCGACAAGCGTTACGTCCGCCGCAACAAGAAGGGTGAGTTCAAGGAGGTGGTCGACGTCGGCCGGTCACTCTCAGCCGATCGCCGCAGCAAGTCGAAGACCATCGTCAAGGCCGGGCAGGGCGACAAGGGCGACCGGGCGCCGGCCAAGAAGAAGGCGACGAAGGTCAAGGGAAGGTGAAGGCCAAGCCGAAGGTCAAGGTGAAGCCGAAGAGCAAGGTGAAGACCAAGGCGAAGCGGAAGTAGTCCGCGCGACTCACCGCCCAACAAGCTGAAAACGAAGAGCCCCGGACCCTTTCGGGCCGGGGCTCGGGTTGCCGCGGGAGGGCACCTGTGGCAACCGGTATTGAAGCCGCGGGGGGTCGGCTTCATGCGGGATCAACGCCGGTTCTGTAGGAGCGTTCCTCGTGTTCACAAGAATTTCTAAGCCGGCGGATGCGGCGGATCGGGCGCCGGCGGCGTCACTTGCGGGCGCGCGGTTGTACCCTTGGCGGGTACTTCGCCCCTGAGTGCCTTGAGCGCCGTATCGTAGTGGCGGCGCGCCTCGGCGAGATGCTGCTTAGCCGCGTCGTTGTTGCGGAAAATGGCACTCTGCGCCGCTTTGCGCAGCTCGTTCTCCAGGTCCCAAAGGGGGCGCAGTGAAGGGTGAAGCTTGTCGAGCCAGCCAGCCATGACCAGTCCTCCATTTATCTTCAACGAGAACTAATCGGCGGCGGCGTGGTTCCGCGCACCCACACTGCCTGAATTTCGTGCGGCCGAATTGGATATCGGTCGGCAATGCTCGAACGCTTGCAAACCATTGATTTTTTGTGGCTCGAAACGTTCGTCGCCGGTCATGCCTGGGGGCTCGGCGTGGCCGCGCTCGGGCTGTTCGTGTTCGGCATCTTCGCGACGCTGCTCGTGCGCACGCGCAGCCGCTCGGCGCAGATGGAGTTCGCCGAGCTGAAGGGCCGGCTCTCGGCGATGGCTGAACTTGCCGCGCAGCAGAGTTCGGACCAGGTGCGCGGCCTCAACGAGCGCATCGACACGCTGGCGCGGCATCTGTCGCAGACGCTGGACAATACCGCGGTGCGCCTCGGCGATAACATGAGCGAAGCCGGAAGGCGCACATCCGAAAGCCTGTCGACGTTGAACGAGCGCCTGGCGCTGATCGACGAGACCAGACGCAGCCTGTCGGAGCTGTCGAGCGAAGTCGGGTCCCTGCACGGCGTGCTCGCCAACAAGCAGGCGCGCGGCGCCTTCGGGCAGATGCGCATGGAAACGATCGTGCGCGATGCGCTGCCCGCCGGCGCCTACGACTTTCAACCGACGCTTTCCAACGGCAAGCGCCCGGACTGCGTCATCCGGCTGCCGGGCGCGCATGCGGCGCTCGTCATCGATTCCAAATTCCCGCTGGAGGGTTTCGAGGCGTTGCGCGTGGCGCAGTCGCCGGAGGACATCAAGGTCGCCAGCGCGGCAATTCGCGAGTTGGTCGGGCGCCACGTCGCGGCCATCGCCGAGAAGTACCTGATCCCCGGCGAGACGCAGGAGACGGCCCTGATGTTCGTGCCGTCGGAATCGATTTGCGGCGACCTGTTCGAGAAGTTTCCCGATCTCGTCCAAGGCGCGCATCGCGCCCGGGTGATGATCGTGGCGCCGAACACGCTGATGCTGGCGGTGCAGACCGTGCTGGCCCTGCTGAAGGACGCCAAGATGCGCGACCACGCCGACATCATTCAGCGCGAGGTGACGCTGCTGCTCGGCGACGTGGCGCAGCTCGTCGAGCGCGTTGCCGATCTGGAGCGGCACTTCGCATTGTCGGGCAAGTCGCTGGAGAAGGTGTCCGCCTCTACCGGAAAGATCCTCGGCCGCCGCCAGCGGCTGACCTCGCTCGACCTCGAGGCGATGGAGGCCGGCACCGGCAACGTTACGGCGCTCCCCGAGACAGAGGCGGCAGCGGACGCCAAGCGCAGCCGCGGGCGCTAACGTTGCTCCGCGACGAGGCTGCGCACGAGACAAATGATCAATGCGGCCAAGGCGAAACCAGCGATGACGTCGGTGAGATAGTGCACGCCCAGATAAACGCGCGACAGGCCGATGCTGGCGACAATGCTAAAGGCGAGCACCCACACGATGGCGCGTTGCCAACCGCTCGTCAGCTTCGCTTCGATGAGACCGGCGACGACGCTGAAGAAGCACGCAGAGAAAAGCGCGTGCCCGCTGGCAAAGCTGTAGCTGTCCGGCAGGGTGCCGAAAAACGCCTCCGGGCGTGCGCGCGCAAACGTCAGTTTGATGGCGTTGTTGACGATAGCGGCGATGCCCATCACCAGCAGCAGCATGAGCGCGGCGCGCGGACGCCCGGCGAGCCATAGTCCGGCGGCGACAAGGGCGGTGAGGCCGAACAGCACGGCGACGGAGCCGATGAAACTCGCCCCTTCGGCAAGCGCCGTCAGGTTCGGCGAGGCCCACCGGTTGATGTCGGCGCGCGTCGCGGCATCGAGGTTGTCAGTGACGCCGAGCACCATGAACAAACCCATGGCGGCGAACAGAAGCGATGAAACGATGAGGCAGGAATAGCGCCACTCGATCCGCTCTGTCCCGCGCCACATGCGTCAGCTCGCCTGCACATTCGAGAGCGCGGCCGGTGCCGCCGGCATCCAGCCGCCTTCGCCCAGTTGAAACGTGTCGCGCAACGACGTCGCAAAGCCGTGGCGCGCCGCGTCCCACGCCTGGCGTTCGATATGCACCTGGGGACGCTCGATGCGGATCAGGTTCCACGAGTTGGCCTCCTGGCGCTGACGCGTCGAAGTCGCCGTGCCGGCCTGCACGAGGATTGCGGCGTGACCGAGCGCCGGGCGATGGCGCGTCCAGGTGCCGGCGTGTCCCATGTGAAAATGTCCTGAGAGGATCAAGTCGACGCGGCACTTGGTGAAAGCGGTTATCGCCATCTCGGCTCGTCCAACGAGGCTTCCCCCGCGATCCTCGTCCGGCAGTTGAAAGGGGTGATGCGTAACGACGATGCGCGTGACGTTTGGGTTTGCGCTGGTGAGCTTACTGCACGCGCGCTCGACCTGCATCCTGTTGATGCGGCCGTTCTTCCAGGTGAGCGACCGCGCGGTGCTGACGCCTTGAATGACCACTTCCTCGTCGCCGTAGAACGGCTCGATGTCGGCGCTGATGTAGCTGCGGTATTTCTCCAATGGGGCCAGCCACCTGCGCATGACGTCGGTCAGCGGTACGTCGTGGTTTCCCGGCACGACGACCTGCGGGAACGGCAGGCCGTCGAGGAACCGACGCGCAGCCGCGAACTCAGCGCGGCGAGCGCGCTGCGTCAGATCGCCGGAGACAACAACGACGTCGGGTCTCGCCTCGAGCAGCGCTTCGCGCAGCGCTGGCGGGATGAGGGGGTCGATGCGCCCAAAGTGCAAATCTGAGATGTGGGCGATGGTGCGCAAGGATCAGGTGTCCTCATTCGTCCCCGCCGGCACGATGACGCGCAGGGCTTTCGGTCGAATACGGTAGTGCAACGGCGATGTCATCGAAAGCACCTCGCCGTCGTTGGCGACCTTGAGGCGCCGGTTGCGGCGCGTCTGCACCCAAAGCTCCTCGGCTTCGAGGAGCTTCAATTCGCCGGGGGTCGTGCGGCCGAACAGGGCGCGGACCGCCATCCAAATGAGCGCTGAGCGCTCGGCACCCGGCGCGCGGCACACCCACAGCTTGCCCGTGTCGAGTTGGCGCCGCTCGCCAATGTCGAGCCCGGTCGTCTCATAGGGATTGTTGCCGACAAAGATGAACGGGGTCCTGTCGGAGCCGTCGTATTTCCCATCGGTGTGCACGCTGGCATGGAAGTGCGGCACCCGCCGCATGACGGTGTACAGCGCGCGGGCGAAGGCGAACCACTTGCTGGCGCCGCGGCGCTGGTGCTCGGAGCGCTCCTGCACGATTGCTGGATAGAGGCCGATACTCGAATTGTTGATGAAGATACGGCCGTTGACCTCGCCGACATCGACCAGCCGCTGCTTGCCGTTGATGATCGTCTCGACTGCCGCATCGAGATCGAGCGGGATGCCGATGTCCTTGGCGAAGTGGTTGAGCGTCCCGAGCGGGAGAATACCGAGCGCGGCTTGCGTGCCGACCAGCGCCGAAGCGACGGAGCTCACCGTGCCGTCGCCACCGGCGGCAACGATGGTGCGGCAGCCGCTCTCCGCGTACTGCCGGGCGATGGGGACAAGGTCGCTGCCGTGGCTGACGACGACGGTTTCTGCCCGCGTGCCGTGCTCACGAAACAGTTCGGCGACGCGGTCGGAGAGGCATTCGGCATTGTTCGAGCGCGCGCGACTATTGACGATGCAGGCGACGACGGACTGAGCAGCCAATTGATCCACGCGAAGTACCCTCCACACCTATGGCTGGCAAACACCGAAGGGCTCCAGTTGTTCCGGAGGCGCCAATAAGTCAGCGCGACACTATTAAGCGGTGTCATCCTCGGGCTTGTCCCGAGGACCCACGCTTCAGCGGGCTCGGCATAGGAGTCTGGCTGGATGCGTTGCAGCGGGACATCGACCTGCGAAACAGCCGCTAGGTGGGTCCTCGGGACAGGCCCGAGGATGACAGTGAGGGCGGGATGCGCCTCGTTTAACGACAAGGCCAGCTCAATTCGAGATCCACTCGGCGCACTTCGCCGGCGCCGCGGTATCGCCCCACGGGCTTATGGGCACCGCCGAGGTGGAGTTCTCCGGACTGCCCTCGATGATCTTGTCCGTGTAGGTCATGTAGACCAGCACGTTGCGCTTGGCGTCGCAGCCGCGCACGATCTGCATCTTCTTGAAAATGAGGGAACGCCGCTGGCTGAATGCCTCATCGCCCTGCGCCAGCTTGCGCTTGAACTTGATCGGTCCGACCTGCCGGCAGGCGAGCGAGGTATTGGACAGCTCCTCGGCGAGGCCGAGCCAGCCGGTCCAGCCGCCCTTTTCCGGCACCGTGAAGTAGCAGGTGACGCCCTCCACCTCCGGGTCGTCGATGGCGTAGGTGCCAAGCTTGTGGTCAGGCGAGAGCAGCTTCCACACCGTTGTCTTCTTGAAGATCAGGTCGGGATCCTCGGCGGCGGCAGGTCCGAGCAGCAGCAGCAGGCCCACGAAGGCGGCGATCAAACGCATGGCGGTCTCCATCCGGCGGCACCGATGCCGAGTCGATGCGAGCAGATGGCCCCGCTTAGCCTCAACTGCAAGCTTCCCCGGCAGAATGCACGAGCCCGAGCCGTGTTCCGCCAGGGACAGATTGATCAGCCGCCGTTGTCTCCATGGATCGGGACGTGGCGACGCGGTAGGCTGCGGGACAGGGAACGAGACGGGCGGGGACACGGTACGTGGCACGGCGATCGATCAACGATGCGGCCAAGGTGGTTCTGGCGGCGGTCGTGCTTGGGCCGCCGATCGGCGGCATCGTCGTCATGGCGCTGCTGCAAATCGTGCCGTGGCTGGCCACCGGCCTCGCCGACCCGGCTCCGCAATTCAGCGCCAACCTCATCAAATCGGTTCTGCTGGCGGTGCCACTATCCTATGTCGTCGGCGGCATCCCGGCCGTGCTCGCCGGACTCGGCCTTGCCGCTTACTTCGCCTGGGGTGGCCGCATCACCGTCTGGGCGTGCCTCGTGGCGGCGCTGATCTATCCGGCGCTGCTGGTGGTGTCGGGTCTGATTGCGACCCGCGGGTCGCCCGAGGCGCTACCGCCCGTCATGCTGCACGCGGCCCTGATTTTCATCGCGTCGTTTTCCGCGGCGCTCGTCTGCTTTCTTTTGTTGCGCAACACCAAGCTGGTGCAAGGCTCCGGCGATAAGCCTCAAGGGATTTCCGCATGACCGCGATCGATCCGGGCAGCACGGCGCGTGCCCCGCTGTTTGTCCGCATCAAGAACATTCTGATGCAGCCGCGCGAGGAGTGGCCGCGCATCGCTGCCGAGCCCGAAACGATCGCCTCGCTCTATACCAACTACATCATCCCGGTGGCCGGCTTTGCCGTGCTGTGCACCTTCATCGATAATTTGATGGGCTTCACCCTGCTTGGCGTGACCTACAAGCCGACGTACGGCCAAGCGGTGATGTCGGCCGTCTGGCAGTTCGGCCTGCAGCTTGGCGGCGTCTTCGTCATGTCGCTGGTCCTCGGTTACCTGGCGCCCCTGTTCGGGGGGCAGAACGACCGGTTCAATGCATTGAAGCTGGCCGCCTACGCGGCGACCGCGGGATGGTTGGCGAATGTCTTCCTGCTCGTTCCGTGGCTCAGCTTCCTGACCCTGCTCGGTCTCTATTCGCTCTATCTCATCCGGGTCGGCGCCCCCGTGCTGCTCGCCGTCCCCGATAACAGGGCGCTGCCCTTCACCGCCGCCTTCGTCGGCGTCGGCATCGTGCTGTCGCTCATCGTGTTCGGAGTGTTGCAGGCGGTGGCGCCGGTGGGTGGTCGCAGCGCGGGCGGCGACGGGTATACGGACGCGCGACGGCATGCGGCGGAGATCGAGCGCCGTCTCAACGGGACCGCCGACGAAACTCCGGCGAACGAGGACACCGCGCCGAGTACCGAGCCCGAGACCGAGCAGCGGTCGGCCGAGACCCCGGCAGCCGAGGAGGAGGCGCCCTCGTCGGGCGGCGGCTTCGGCGGACTTGAAGCGCTGACCAAGCGCCTGCAGGGTCTCGCCAAGGGTGCCGACGACCTGAAACCGATCACTCCTGCGCAGCTGAAAGAGCTGCTGCCGTTCGACCTGCCCGGCGGCTTCAAGCGCACCGAGACGTCGAGTTCGGAGACGGGCATGGAGGGTATGAACATGGCCACCGCGTCCGGCGTCTACGTCAGTGGCGACAAGACCATCACGCTCAAGATCAGTGACATGGGTGCCGCCGGGGCCATCGCCGGCCTGGCCAGCGCGTTCGGCGCCAGCACCAGCGAAGAGAAGGACGGTGTCAGCCGCAAGATGTCGACCATCGACGGCCGCATGGTCACCGAGGAGTACGACATCAATCAGAACACCGGCATGTATGGCGTAGTGGGTGCCGACCGCGTCGTGGTAAAGGCCGACGGCAGCAACGGCGCCGATATGGACGATCTCAAAAACGCGGTCGAGAGCGTCGATTTGAGCCGCGTGGAAGCGCTCGCTGGGAAGTGACGAACGCGTCGGATGTGCTACAAGCGGCGCAATGACCAGCGTCGACCTCTTGCCGCAGACCCCCATCGACGAGCTCCCGTTCTGGGAGACAAAGTCCCTCACCGCGATGTCTCGCGAGGAGTGGGAGTCGCTGTGCGACGGCTGCGGCCAATGCTGCCTCATCAAGGTCGAGGACGAGGACACCACCGACGTCTATCTGACACGGCTCGGCTGCCGCATGCTCGATACGCATACCTGCCGCTGCCGCGACTACCCGAACCGCAAGAAGCGCGTGCGCGACTGCACCTCGATCACACCTGAGGAAATCCCCAACCTGTTCTGGCTCCCCGAGACGTGCGCCTATCGCCGCCTCGCCGAAGGGCGCGGTCTGGCGTGGTGGCACCCGCTGGTCTCGGGCGATCCCGAGACGGTGCACGCAGCGGGTGTTTCGGTGCGCGGCTGGGCGCGCAGCGAGAAGGGCATCAAGTCCAGCTCCATCGCCCGCTACATCATCGGCGAGGCGCGCTGAGCCTCGCGCTCAGCCGGACCCGCCATGCCGCCTCCCCTTCTCCAGCTTAGCGATATTGCGCTCACCTTCGGCGGGCATCCGCTGCTCGACGGCGTCGAGCTGGCCGTGTCGGCCGGCGAGCGCGTCTGTCTCGTCGGTCGGAACGGCTCGGGCAAGTCGACACTGCTGAAGATCGCCGCCGGCATGATCGAGCCCGATCGCGGCGAGCGGTTCGTGCAGCCGGGCGCCAGCGTGCGCTACCTGCCGCAGGAGCCGGACTTCTCCGGATATGCCACGACACTGGCCTATGTGGAGGCCGGTCTCGGCGCCAGCGACGACGCCCACCAGGCGCGCTATCTGCTGCTGCAACTCGGCCTGCACGGCGACGAGGACCCGAGCCGGCTGTCGGGCGGAGAGGCGCGCCGCGCCGCGCTCGCGCGTGTGCTGGCGCCGCAGCCGGACATCCTGCTGCTCGACGAGCCGACCAACCACCTCGACTTGCCGACCATCGAGTGGCTGGAGCAGACGCTGGCTGCACAGCGCGGCGCTCTGGTGATCATCAGCCACGACCGCCGCTTCCTCGAGACGCTGTCGCGCACGACCGTGTGGCTCGACCGCGGACAGGCGCGACGCGTCGAGGTGGGCTTCAAGCAGTTCGAGGCCTGGCGCGACGAGCAGCTGGCCGAGGAGGAAGTGCAGCAGCACAAGCTCGACCGCAAGATCGTGCGCGAGGAGCATTGGGTCCGCTACGGCGTCACCGGGCGGCGCAAGCGCAACGTGCGGCGCATGGCGGAGCTGCGCGAATTGCGCCAGACACGGCGCGATCATCGGCGCGCCACCGGCAAGGCGGTGATCGAGGCGGCGCAGGCGGAAAAGTCCGGTACCCTCGTCATCGAGGCCAAGGGCATCGCCAAGGCGTTCGGCGCGCACACGATCGTCGACAACTTCTCCACCCGCATCATGCGCGGCGACCGGATCGGCATCGTCGGACCCAACGGCAGCGGCAAGACGACGCTCGTCAGCCTGCTCACCGGCGTGCAGCCGCCGGAGGGTGGCGAGGTGCGCCTTGGAGCCAACCTCGAGATGGCGTCGCTGGAGCAGGACCGCGACAGCCTCAACCCCAACTGGACGCTGGCCGAGGCGCTGACCGGCGGACGCGGCGATCAGGTCTCCGTCGGCGGCAAACACAAGCACGTCGTCGGCTACATGAAGGACTTTCTGTTCGCGCCGGAGCAGGCGAGAACGCCGCTGCGTGTTCTGTCGGGTGGCGAGCGCGGTCGGCTGATGCTTGCCCGCGCTTTAGCCAAGCCATCGAACTTGCTCGTGCTCGACGAGCCGACCAACGATCTCGACCTCGAAACGCTCGACGTGCTGGAGGAGATGCTGAGCGACTACGCCGGCACGGTGATCCTCATCAGCCACGACCGTGACTTCCTCGACCGTAGCGTGCACGCGGTCATCGTGCCGGAGGGCGAAGGTAAGTGGGGCGAGTACGTCGGCGGCTACAGCGAGATGCTGGCGCAGCGCGGCGCCAGCTCCGCCAGTAAGCGCGCGGCCAAGGGTAAGCCGGCGAACGGCGCCAAGACGGCATCCGAGCCGGCCGCGTCTGCGGCCACCAAGCGCCGCCTGAGCTTCAAGGAAAAGCACGCGCTCGAGACACTGCCCAAGCAGATGACGGCGTTGCAGGACGAGGCGAAGGCGCTAAACGCCGTGTTGGGCGACGCCGGCCTCTATGGACGCGACCCCAAGGCGTTTGCCGACAAGTCGGCGCGCCTCGCCGCCGTGCATGCCGAGCTGGCGGCGGCCGAGGAGAAGTGGCTGGAGCTGGAGATGCTGCGCGAGGACATCGAGCGCGGTTGACCACCCGCCAGCAGGCCGGCGGTATCGGCGGGGAAACCGCAGCAGATCGTCCATCGCCCCGCTCACATGCGTTCGCCGGGTAATTGGCTGGCTTGCTTCACCCAAGCGATGAACTGAGCTTCGTCGAGCTGTCGCCTCGTGGATGTCGAGGTAGCGCACGTCCTTCTGCTTGGACGCGCCGGGCGGGACAGGACGCAGCGCCGCGCCGCGGAAGAAAGCCACCTTCACGTATTTCGCGAAGACATGGATGCCGAGGAACCAGCCCTCGTCATCTGCTCCATACAGCGGCGAGTTCCATTTCACCGCCTTGTGCACGCCGGGGACGGTGCGCTCGATGAGAGCGTCGAGACGCCGCCCGACGTCGCGCTTCCAGCCCGGCATGGCCGTGATGTAGGCCTGCACCGGGGCGTCGCCGTAGCCCTTCGCGATCTGAGGATTGCCGCCCGAAAGGAGCACCGGCTTGGCGGCGTTGCCAGCCAATGATTTTGGGAGGGACTTCAGCGCCGTTTTGCGCGGCTTCGCCTTCTTCGCAGTGCGCTGCTTAGCGGTGGCTTTCTTTGCGGCCTTCCCCGGCTTCTTGGACGTTTTGCCAGCCATCTTCAGCTTGCTCGCGCCAAGATCTCTTCCAGCTTCGTAATGAACTGCTGCCACCCTGCGTTGGCGCCGCCGAAGGCCTGCTTCTGATCCGGCCGGAAGCCCGTCTGCTCCATGCGCAGGAGGGTCCCCGTCCGCGTCGGCGTCAGCGTAAAGGTCACCACGCTCTGCAGATTGTAGGCCGCGTCGTCGTGCGCAAAATTCCAGGTATAGGACAGCGTTCGGTTCGGCTCGACGGTGAGCACCTCGCAGTCCAACACGCCGCCCCAGTCGCCGCGAAGATTGAAGCGGTGGCCTACGGCTGGCTTGAAGTCGTTCTTCATCAGCCACTCCTCGATCAGGTGTGGTTGCGTGAGCGCGCGCCAGAGTTTTTCCGGCGGACAAGGCATCTCCCGTTCGACAATCACGGAGCGCATTTCGGCCGACGTTTCGCTCATTGGTCCATCCTTTTCAGCAGGTCTTCAAGGGCGTCGAACCGGTTCTGCCAGAAGCCGGCCATCTGGCTTGTCCAGTCGATCAGCGGGGCCAAGGCGCCGAGCTGCGCGCTATAGTGCGTCTGGCGACCTTCGTGGCGGTCGCGCACGAGCCCGGCCTGCTTCAGGACCCCAAGATGCTTTGACACCGCCGGTTGGGAAACTCCGGCCCGAGCCGTCAGTGCCCCGACCGTCTGCTCACCTTCGCGGCACAACCGCTCGAAGATCGCTCGCCGCGTCGGATCGGCGAGCGTTCTGAAGAGCACATCGTGAGCGTTCGGCATTTTTATAATCGATAACTCTGTGGCTATGGATTACTTATAGCCGCAGAGTTGCCTGTGAGGCAAGCGGGGCCGTCCATACTCCGTCAGTTATGCATCATGCGCTGTCGCTACCGATTGTCGTCGAGCCATTCGAGCGTGCCGCGCGCAGCCAGGTCGCCCGTCGCCAGGCAGCCTTGCAACAGATAGCCACCTGTCGGCGCCTCCCAATCCAGCATCTCGCCGGCGACGAAGACGCCGGGCAGGCGAT
The DNA here is from genome assembly GCA_963795225.1 of uncultured Alphaproteobacteria bacterium. Classification (GTDB taxonomy): domain Bacteria; phylum Pseudomonadota; class Alphaproteobacteria; order Rhizobiales; family Hyphomicrobiaceae; genus Hyphomicrobium_A. Next base: position 250,620 of record CAWCHB010000028.1, read on the forward strand.
GCAGCATGAGATGCGCATCGACGGCATCCCAGGCGACTCCACCGGCGCTCGAGATGGCGGTTTCGATGGGCGCAACGCCGGTGAGACGTAGCGGCACCGCCTTCACAAGCGCGGCAAGCGCCAGGGGGCTCAAGCTGGATAGGCCCGCGTGCGCCGCCTCGTGCAGCAGTCCAATCTCGACCGGGGAAAGTTTTGCCGCCTTGCGCAGGAACGTCGCCAGCGATTGCTTGCCGCGCGGCTTGGCAAGGCGCGCCGCCAGATCGGCGAGCGACACGTCGGGGCGCAGGTCGATTGTCATTTCCGCCGTCCCCGCGGTGGCAATCGCCTTCCGCAGCGTAGCCGAGAGGGCGTAAACCGCGCCGCCCTCGATGCCGCGCGCCGTGATCAGCGCCTCGCCGCGGACGCCGGCGCCATCGATCGACAACGCGACACGCTTGAGCGGCTGACCCTCGAAGCGGTTGCGGAACGCATCCGACCAATCGACCAGAAAGCCGCAGTTGGACGGCGCCAGCGGCGACACCGCGACGCCCTTCTCGACGAGAATCTCCCGCCAATCGCCGGTCGAGCCGAGGCGCGGCCAGCTTGCGCCGCCAAGCGCCAGCACGGTCGCATCGGCAGCCACGGCCTCCTGGCCCGGCGCCTCGAAGACCAACCGCCCTTCGTCGTCCCAGCCGCGCCAGCGCCGGCGGGTGCGGAACTCGACGCCCATGGCCGCCAGCCGGCTGAGCCAGGCGCGCAGCAACGGGGAAGCCTTCATGGCGACGGGGAACACGCGGCCGCTGGAGCCGACGAAGGTCGCTTGGCCGAGGGATTCGGCCCAGCCGCGTACCGCGGCCGGCGGCAGCGCCTCGATTGCTGGCCGCAGCCTCTCCTCAGCCGGGCCGTAGCGCTGAAGGAAGCGTGCCAGTTCCTCGCTATGGGTCAGATTGAGCCCGCCGCGTCCGGCAAGCAGCAGCTTTCTCCCGAGCGAAGGCATGCAATCGTAAACGGTGACCGTGGCGCCGCCGGCGGCCAGAACCTCGGCAGCCATGAGACCGGCAGGGCCGCCGCCGACCACGGCGACGGTGCAACTCGTGCTATTCCTCACCCGGGGGCTCCGCTAGCAGGGTTTGACGGTGCCCCGCCTAAACCGCGCCGTCATTTTTCACAACGCCGGCTGGCAACCAGTTAACCGCAAGGAATGGCTTTCCCGCTCTAGGAGTCGGCCAGCCCCTGTTATAATGTTCCAGTTCGACCGCTGAGGATTTCCATTTTGTCGTTGCGAAACCGGCTACTTGTTTCGATCCTCGCCACTCTGCTGCTGAGCCTAGTTGCCGGCGGCGCCTTCACCTATTGGCATGCCGTGGCAAAGATCGAGACGGAGATGCAGGCGGCGATGGCCGTCGGCAGCCGCATCGCGCGCAATGCCGTCGACGACTGGGAGGAAGCGACCGATCCGGCCCGGCGGCTGGCGCTGCTCATCGCCGACTTCGAGGGCGACCGGCACTTGCGCGCCACGCTTGTTGCCCACGACGGCAAGGTCCTGCTGGCATCGAACGTCGCCCGATCCGACGATCAGGCCCCGGGCTGGTTCGTAAATCTGCTCGCCGCGCCGCCGAAGAAAGTGGAAATGGACCTGCCGGAGATATTCGACAAGTACGGCACGGTGGCGCTGCAAACCGATCCTCACAATGAGGTGGCCGAAGTCTGGGGCGACGTCTGGCTGACGCTGACCGTGCTGACGATCTTTTGCGCACTGGTGCTCGCCTTTATCTATTGGACCCTCGCCAGCACCATCCGTCCGCTGCAAAACCTTACGACCGCATTTGCGCGGGTGGGTGATGGCGACTACCGCGAGCGCGTGCAGGAGAATGGCCCGCTGGAGCTAGTCAGCCTTTATCGTGGCTTCAACCAGATGGTGGAGCGGCTGGCGCGATCGGAAGCGCAGAACAAGCGCCTGCAGGAGCAGCTCACGACCGTGCAGGACGAGGAGCGGGCCGACCTCGCCCGCGATCTGCACGACGAGATCGGACCTTTACTGTTTGCCGCCGATGTCGATACGGCGGCCATCGAGCAGCTCGTCAAGGCGGGCGAGTACGGAGCTGTCACGCACCGCGTCGGCATCATCCGCGAGGCCATCGGCCGCATGCAGCGGCATGTTCGCGACATTCTCGGGCGCCTGCGCTCGGCGATGCTGCTCGACGTCGGGCTGGCGCACGCCATCGACAATCTCGTGGCGTTCTGGCGCGTGCATCGAGCCAACCTCAATTTCAAGGTTCACGTGCCGGAGGAAAGCTTTGGCGAGCTGATCGACGGCACCATCTACCGCATCGTTCAGGAAAGCTTGAGCAACGCCGTGCGGCACGGCAATCCGAGCCTCATCAGCATCGAGGTGAAGCAAAACGCCGATGCATCGATAGACATTCGGGTGATCGACGACGGCTGCGGGCTCAAGCCCGGTCGGCGCACCGGAGGCTTCGGCATCGTCGGCATGCAGGAGCGTGTCGGCACGCTCGGCGGCAGTCTCGACGTCGCCAACCGGACCGACGGCGCCGGCGTGATCGTCGCAGCGCACCTTCCGGCGCGGGGCAACCATCCATCCAAACGCAGTTACGAAACGCACGAGGCAACGCTACAATGAAGATACTGCTGGTCGACGATCACATCGTCGTTCGTGAGGGTGTTCGCCGCCTGCTGTCGGGCATGAGCGGGACGGAGCTGCACGAGGCTTCGACTGGCGAAGAGGCGCTGGCCATGTTTCGCGACATTCGCCCCGAGCTGGTGCTGCTCGACCTCAACCTTACCGGTATCGGCGGCCTGGAGCTGCTTCGCCGGTTGCTCAGCGAGGACGAGAAGGTGCGCGTCGTGGTGTTCAGCATGCACGCCGAGCCGATCTATGCCGCTCGGGCGCTTCGGCTCGGAGCGCGCGGCTACGTGAGCAAGAGCGCCGGCGCCGACGAACTCGTCACGGCGGTCAAGAAGGTCGCCGAGGGCGGCCGCTACGTGGAGCGCGAGATCGCCGGCGAGCTGGCGTTCACGCAGCTTTCGGCCGAGGATCCGCTGCAGCAGCTCACCATGCGCGAGATCGAGATTTTGCGCTTGCTTGGCGAGGGCAACAGCCTCACCGAGATCGCGCAGACGATCGGGGTCGCCTACAAGACGGTGGCCAACACCTGCAGCATCATCAAGAGCAAGCTGGGCGTGGAGCGCACTGCCGACTTGATCCGCGTCTCCATGGAGATGAAGTAGTCGCGAGCCTAGGCGAGGCTTCACGCACCCCGTCTGCGACGACAGCAGCGGAAAATTTGCTGAATTGATCGGGAAATTTGCCCTAGGCGCGCCGCGAGGCGCCCCGCTAACGTCTTCCTGCCGCGCACTTTGCGGAAGGAAGTCGTCTGCTCACGGGCATCCGACGTCCCTTCCGCAATTTTTTTGCGTGCTCTCCGTCGCGCTGCCTACCGCTGACCCATCATCGCGGCCGAGTCGCGGCTGCTCCGGCGCGCACTCATAAACGTCATCCCCGGGTCATGGCGGAGTCATGCTTCGCATGGACGGCGGGGACCCAGTTCACGGCAAAGCATCGAGACCGAGTTGGCGGCGCGAAGCGGCGAACCAGCAAGACCGTCGAGAGTTGCGTTCGCTGAAACGTGCCTAGGTTCCCGCCTACGCGGGAATGACGAGTAGGGCAGATGGCGGCGTCGACCACAAATGTCATCCTCGGGCTTGTCCCGAGGACCCAACTCGCGGCTCGTTCTCGCTCGCTCGTCTCGCTGAAGGGTGGGTCCTCGGCCTAAAGCCGAGGATGACAACGTTGAGAGGTTAGTGCCCCACGTCGCCATAGACCCGCTGAACGCGGCTTCTAGTCGATTGAGCGGCGCGGTCCCGTCCTAGACGTCGAGGGTGTTGTCGAGCTCCCATTGCGTGAAGTGGGAGGCGTAGGCGTTCCACTCCGCCTGCTTGAGCTTCAGGTAGGCGCTGGAGAACTCGGTCCCGAGCGCCTCCTTCAGCTCCGTGTCCTTGTCGAAGTTGCGCAGCGCATCGAGCAAGTTGAGCGGCAGCTTCGGCGCGTCCGTCACCGTATGCCCGAGCTGGTACATGTCGATGTCGTAGCGGCGTCCCGGGTGCGCCTTGCGGGCGATGCCGCTAAGGCCGGCGGCGATGACGGCGGCTTGCAGCAGGTAGGGGTTCACGGCGCCGTCCGGCAGGCGCAGCTCGAAGCGGCCCTTGCCCGGCACGCGCACCATGTGCGTGCGGTTGTTGCCGGTCCACGTCACCGTGTTCGGCGACCAGGTGGCGCCCGACAGCGTGCGCGGCGCGTTGATGCGCTTGTAGGAGTTTACCGTCGGGTTGGTGATGGCGGCGAGACCCTCGGCGTGGCGCATGATGCCGCCGAGGAAATTGTAGCCCTGCTGCGACAGCCCCATCTCGTCGGTGCCGTCTAAGAACATATTGGTCGTGCCGGCCTTGTCCCACACCGAAATGTGCACGTGGCAGCCGTTGCCGGTGAGGCCGGGGAAGGGCTTGGGCATGAAGGTGGCGCGCAAGCCGTGCTTCTCGGCAATCGACTTGGTCATGAACTTGAAGAACGAGTGGCGGTCGGCGGTGACCAGCGCATCGTCGAAGTTCCAGTTCATCTCGAACTGGCCGTTGGCGTCCTCGTGGTCGTTCTGGTACGGGCCCCAGCCCAGCTCCAGCATGTAGTCGCAGATCTCGCTGATGACGTCGTAGCGGCGCATGAGTGCCTGCTGATCGTAGCAGGGCTTGGCCGCATTATCCTTCGGGTCGGAGATGGCCGAGCCGTCCGGGCAGGTGAGGAAGTACTCGCATTCGACGCCGGTCTTGACGTAGAGGCCCTGGTCCTTGGCGCGCTTCATGACGTTCTTGAGGACGACGCGCGGGGCTTGCGCGACCTGCTTGTCCTCCATGACGCAATCGGCGGCGACCCAGGCGACCTCCTTCTTCCACGGAAGCTGGATGAGCGCCGAAGGATCCGGCATGCCGAACAGGTCGGGATGCGCCGGCGTCATGTCGAGGTAGGTGGCAAAGCCGGCGAACCCGGCCCCGTCCTTCTGCATGTCGGCGATCGCCGCGGCGGGTACGAGCTTGGCACGCTGGCCGCCGAACAGGTCGGTGTAGGAAATCATGAAGTAGCGGATGCCGCGCTCTTTCGCGACGCTTGCCAGATCTTGAGTCATCGACGGTTCCCGGCCCTTGGCTGTGGTTACTCGGTTACTTGTCCCTGGAGGAGCGCTGCGTCTCCCAGCCGGGAATCCAGCTCGTACCTGCGAGAGGAACGCGCGCCATGGCGGCCGCCTCGATGGTGAGCGCACACAGATCCTCCGGCTCGAGATTGTGGACGTGGTTGTGCCCGCAGGCGCGTGCGATCGTCTGCGCTTCCAGCGTCATCACCTTGAGGTAGTTGGCCAGGCGGCGCCCAGCGAGCACCGGGTCGAGGCGGGATGCCAGCAACGGATCCTGCGTCGTGATGCCGGCCGGATCGCGTCCCTCGTGCCAGTCGTCATAGGCGCCGGCCGTGGTGTGCAGCTTTTGGTATTCGCTCTCGAGCGCCGGGTCGTTGTCACCCAGGGCGACGAGTGCCGCCGAGCCGACCGAGACCGCGTCGGCGCCGAGCGCCAGCGCCTTGGCGACATCGGCGCCGTTGCGGATGCCGCCGGAGACGATGAGCTGCACCTTGCGGTGCATGCCGAGGTCCTGCAGCGCCTGCACGGCCGGCCGGATGCAGGCGAGCGTCGGCTGGCCGACGTGCTCGATAAACACCTCCTGCGTCGCCGCGGTGCCGCCCTGCATGCCGTCGACGACGACCACATCGGCGCCGGCCTTCACGGCGAGCGCGACGTCGTAGTACGGACGAGCGCCGCCGATTTTGATGTAGATCGGCTTCTCCCAGTCGGTGATTTCGCGCAGCTCGATGATCTTGATTTCCAAGTCGTCCGGGCCGGTCCAGTCTGGGTGCCGGCACGCCGAGCGTTGATCGATGCCCTTCGGCAGCGTGCGCATCTCGGCGACCCGGTCGGAAATCTTCTGTCCGAGCAGCATGCCGCCGCCGCCGGGCTTGGCGCCCTGACCGACGACGACCTCGATGGCGTCCGCCTTGCGCAGGTCATCGGGGTTCATGCCGTAGCGCGAAGGCAGATACTGATAGACCAGCGTCTGCGACTGCCCGCGCTCCTCCGGCGTCATGCCGCCGTCGCCGGTGGTGGTCGAGGTGCCGGCCAGCGTGGCGCCGCGGCCGAGCGCTTCCTTTGCGTTCGCTGACAGCGAGCCGAAGCTCATGCCGGCGACGGTGATGGGGATTTTCAACTCGATCGGCTTCTTCGCATAGCGCGTGCCGAGCGTCACGGCGGTCGAGCAGCGCTCGCGGTAGCCTTCCAGCGGGTAGCGCGACATGGAGGCGCCGAGGAACAGCAGGTCGTCGAAGTGAGGGACCTTGCGCTTGGCGCCGCCGCCGCGGATGTCGTAGATGCCCGTCGTTGCGGCCCGGCGGATCTCGGAGAGCGTGTAGTCATCGAAAACGGCGGACTTGCGCGGGGTCGTCGGCGGGTTGTGGTAGCTCATCAGTAGGCGTCCGCATTGTCGATGTTGAAGGTGTAGAGCTTGCGGGCCGAGCCGTAGCGGCGAAATTCCTTCGGCTTGACGCCGTTGAGCCCCGCCTTTTTCAACAAGCCCTCGACAGCCTCGATATGCTCGGGGCGCATTTCCTTCTCGATGCAGTCGGCGCCGAGGCTCTTGACCGAGCCGCGCACGAACAGCTTGGCCTCGTAGATCGAATCGCCGAGCGCGTCGCCGGCGTCGCCCAGCACGACGAGGTTGCCGGTCTGCGCCATGAAGGCGGACATGTGTCCGATGTTGCCTTTGACGACGATGTCGATGCCCTTCATCGAGATGCCGCAGCGCGAGGAGGCGTTGCCCTCGACCACGAGAATGCCGCCGCGGCCGGTGGCGCCGGCGTATTGGCTGACGTCGCCTTTGACGACGACCTTGCCGGACATCATGTTCTCGGCGGCGCCGGGTCCCGCGGAGCCGTGCACGACGATGGTCGCCTGCTTGTTCATGCCGGCGCAGTAGTAGCCGACGGGACCCTTAACCTCGATGTTGAGCGGAGCATCGACGCCGACGGCGACGGCGTGCTGGCCCTTAGGGTTGAGGATTTCCCACTGCGTTTCGTTGGTGCCTGAGGTTTGCTTGTGCAGCAGCTGATTGAGCTCGCGGAGCGAGGTCGAGGCGAGGTCGATGGTCCGCATCCGCTCACCGCTCCCAGAAGTAGACGGTTGCGGGTTCCGGCTCCCAAATGCGCGCATTGTCGACACCGGGCAGGCCGGCGAGCGCGCGATATTCGGAACCGAAGGCGACGTACTGGTCGGTCTCGGCCATGACGGCGGGCTTGCAGGCGATCGGATCGCGCACCACGGCAAAACCGTTCTTGGTGCCGACGACGAAGGTGAAGAAGCCGTCGAGATCGTCGAGGCTCTTCTGCAGGGCTTCGCCGAGGTTCATCCCCTGCTGCATGCGCCAGGTGATGTAGGCGGCGGCAACCTCGGTATCGTTCTCGGTCTCGAAAGTCATACCGTCGTGCATCAGTTCGCGGCGCAAGTTGTGATGGTTCGACAGCGAGCCGTTGTGGACAAGGCACTGGTCGGGCCCGGTGGAGAACGGATGCGCCCCCATGGTGGTGACGGCGCTCTCGGTTGCCATGCGCGTATGGCCAATCGAATGCGAGCCCTGCATCTTGCTAAGGTCGAAACGCCCGGCGACCTTCGTCGGGTAGCCGACCTCCTTGTAGATTTCGATGACTTCGCCGCTGCTCATGATGCGCAGATCGGAATGGCCGGTGCGCAGCGCTTGGCGCGCCGCCGACGCCTTGTCGGCCGGCACGGTGAGGACGCCATGCGTCGACTTGCGCTCGAGGCTGACGTCGCTGCCGATGGCTTTGGAGATCGCCGCCGTCAGCCCGGCAAAGCCACGGTCGGGGTCCGGCGACTGCAGCGTGATTTTGGCTTTGCCCTTGAGGGCCGGCCCGTAGACGGCGAAACCCGCCGAATCCGGCCCGCGCTCGCACATGGTCGAGAGCATGGTTGACGTGAGTTCACCCAGCCTGGGCTCGAGCTTGGCGTCCTTCAAGAACAAGCCGACGATGCCGCACATTTCCTACAGTCCCCGCTTGCTTATGGCGCTCGGAAACCTTAGCAGCCCGTCACGCCAAGTTCAACTGGTATGAATACTATTTTCCCCGTAGGCAACATTTCGGCCGAAGCGCCACTGCTCGTAGCGGATGCGGGCGATCCGGTAGGCATCCGGGATCGACAGCGCCCAGACGAACAAGCCGCCGGCCGAGCGGCCGATGAAGGAGGTGTCCGGAGTGGTCGTGTGCCAGCACAACAGGGCCAGCAGCAGCGAGAAAAATGCAAAGCCGAACCCGCGTTGCGGCGCGCCGACGGCGACGTGTCCGGCGCCCGGGGCGATGATGGCTAGGGCGAGAACGATGTAGGGGTTGAGGGGCCGTTTGCCGCTCATGCTGCGCGCGCCTTGGCGCGGGCACCGATGGCGGCGCGGAGGGATTGCAGGTGGTCGAGGACGCGGGCGAGATCGGCTTGCGGCACGCAGGCATTCTCGAACACCGACTGGCGCAGCAGCAAATGATCGCCGCGCTTGCCTTCCGCCGCCTGGCGCAAGATGCGCAGCCCGCGCGGCGTGACCGCAACCTCTTTGATGCGCGGGTCAGCGAGGACGTCGCTCAGGATCGCGCGCAACTCGTCGAGCAGGTGATCGGCGCCGGCGTCGCCGCGGATGAGTACTTCGTCGGGGAAGCCCACCGGGGTCTCGAGGCGACACTCGAAGCGCGAGGTGAGCGAATAGAACTCGGTGCCCGCAGGGCGCACGAGAATGGCGAAGCCGGGGAGATCGGGATTTTGATCGAGCAGCGTCGTCGACATCCATAGCTGCGGTAGCCGGCGGATGGTCATCGTATCGCACAGCAGATCGACGCGGGCCTCGCGGCCGCGATGGCGCCCCGTTAGGTGCGGGAAATGGTCGACGCCATGGGTAAGCACGGCGGCATCCAGCGCGCCGGCGCAAAGGTCCAGTACGCCGCGGCGCGCCGCTTTGGCGGCGCGATGGTCGCGCGTGCCGACATAGGTGATGGCGGCAATGGAGCCGGCAGCAAGGAGAAGCGAGATGGACATCGGTCGATCGCTCACGCGCTACTTCGAGGTACTGCGGTAGTGGTGGCGATCCCCGCAGAGCCAGCCGGGGATCGCCGGGGAGGTGCCGCGGGCGTTGGGGAGCCCGCGGCACAACAGTGTTGTGGCATCAATACCCGACCGGTCGTGGCCAGGCCATGGTGAACTGGTCGCCGCGTTTCACGTACTTGTAGCGGTGGAAGGCGAACCATGCCGAGACGACGATGTAGAACACCATCATCGCCACGAGCTGCGTGCCGTAGCCAAGGAACACCGCGAAGTAGGTGACCGAGCAGAGCAGCAGCAGCACGAACGCCGGCAGCGGATGAAACGGATGCACGTAACCCCGCTTGATCGTGCCTAGCGGCCACTTCTTGCGGAACATCCACATGTTGAAGGACATGAAGGTGTAGCCGAGAAGGCCCGATAGGATCGAGAAGGTGATCACCTGATCGAGTGGTGCGCCGAGGGCGAAGACGAGCGCCACCGGCACGAGGAACACGATCGATCGGAATGGCGTCCGATAGACCGGGTGCACGGCGCCGAACCACACCGGCAGATAGCGATCGCGGCCCATGGAGAACCAGGCACGCGAGGCATCGTTGATGCAGCCGTTGGCCGAGGCGAGCGTCGAGAAGATGGTGCCGACGAACAGGAACACCATCAGCCACAACGAGCCGGTGAGTCGCGCCGCATCGAACAGCGGCGTGATCGCCTGGCCCAGGTACTCCCACGGCATCAGACCGACGCAGATGTACCAGGTCATCGTCGCCGCCACGAGCAGCGTGATCATTCCGGTCATCGTGCCGAGCGGAAGTGCGCGCGCGGGCGAGCGAACCTCTTCGGCCGCCTGCGTCGTACCCTCGATGCCGAGGTAGAACCACAGGCCGAAGTGCAGCGCCGCGATGACGCCGAGCCAGCCGTACGGCAGCCCGGTGAGCAGCTCCGCCGGCTTGAGGACGTCGTCGGTCCACGGGCGAACGGCCGCGAACAGCACGACAATGGCAAAGCAGGCGATGGCGGTGACGATGAGGCTGAAGGTGAGCGTCGCGAACACGCCGCGGTAGTTCAGCCACGCTAGTGCGACGATGGTGAGCACGATGAACGGCTTGTCGTGGACGTTCTCGAAGCCCGCCATGCCGCCCACTGCCTGCACGAGGTAGCCGGCGGTAATGGCGTTGCCGGCTTCGAGCATGGTGTAAGCGAGGACGAGGAAAAGGCCCACATTGAAGGCCATGAGCGGGCCAACGATGTGCTTGGCCTGCGCGTATTGACCGCCGGCGGCGGCGACCGTCGAGGTCACCTCCGAGTCGATCATGGCGACGCAGGTGTAGAGGAGGCCCGCCGTCCAACAGGCGATGAGGGCGGCGAGGGCGCCGCCTTTGCCGACGGCAAAGTTCCAGCCCATGTACTCGCCCACGAGCACGATGCCGACGCCGAGAGCCCAGACGTGGCCGGGGCCGAGCACGCGCAAGAGGGAGACCTTCTCCCCGTGGATTGCTGTTGTCTGAGTCACCGGTGGCCCCCCTGGTGCGGAGGGTCGATGACAAGCACGTCGTCGATTTCGCCTTCTCTCGATGAGAGCAGCGTCTGCTCCGAATACTTGACGTTGGTGCGGATCATGTCGAACAGCATCCACAGGCCGAGAATGGCGGAGATGCCCCAAGCTGCGTATTCGAGCAGCTGAAAATTATTCAGATTTTCCATTGAAGCTCTCCGTTACCGGTCGAAGCGCTCGGCGATGACGTCCTTGTATTCCTTCGCCGACAGGCGGAAGACGAATACGAAGTAGACGATCACCACGAGGGCCGTGAGGATGAGTGCCGGCAGGCTGAAGGAGTAGTCGAAGCGCGAGGCGATCAGGTCGTGAGCGGTCTCGGGCGTGAAGCCGAGCTTCTCCCACTGAGCCTGCATGGTCGCGTTCTGTCCCATGCCCGCCCACGTCTTGTCGGCGAACTCGATTGCCGTCTTGCCGCCGCCGGCGAGCCCGAAGTAGACGGGCGCGAACAAGCTGGCGACCACGAGGACCAGAAGGAACAGCGAGTCGATCAGCTGACCGAACTTCGACTGCTCCGGCGGTTGGTAAGGTGCCTTGGCCATGTGTCCCTCCCTCAAGCCGTAACGCGCGCGGCGTCGAGGTAGTGGATGTCGAGGCCGTAGATGTGATCCTTGTCACCGGAGTAGTGCTGGACCATCGCGAAGATCGAGGCGGTGTTGAACAGCAGCACGACAGCGCCGACGCCGGCGAGGGCATACATGACCTCGGGTGTGCCGACGAGGGGCAGCACCTTCCAGAAGACGAACGAGTAAGTGGCCCAGAGAGCGACGACGGCAAATACTGCCCATCGCCGATCCCCCGCGTACATGGATTGCACGCGCGAATCGTTAGTGCTCTTTTGCATTGAGCTCCCCTTGGCTAAGCTTTCATTCCACCCGAGCGAAGTTGCCTTAGAGGCAACCTATTTTTATATGCGGAAAATTCTGCGACGGGTTGACGCAAGTTGTCAAGCCACTGAGGCTCTGATTTTACGGGGGCTTCGAGAGTCAAGCCTATTAATTCCGCAGCATGGTGATACTTCGGGCACTTGAATGATCGGAAATTTTCTTGCACTCTGGGAATTGACATGTGGCGCTGCCCGCGCATTCCCCGTGGCCCCCGGAGGCCGATAGACCAATGCCCTTCGCCCTCCTGAAGTACGGCCTGGCCAAGGAACATCCGGACGATCCGCACTTCCGCTGGAGCCCGGAGCTCAAGTCCTCCTACGACGTGATCGTCATCGGCGCGGGCGGGCACGGTCTCGCCATCGCCTACTACCTCGCTGCCCGGCACGGCATCAAAAACGTCTGCGTTCTCGACAAGGGCTGGCTGGCGGGCGGCAACACAGCGCGCAACACCACCATCATCCGCGCCAACTATCTGACGCCGGAGGGGGTGCTGTTCTACAAAGAATCCGTCGACCTTTGGCGCGGGCTATCGAACGATCTCGACATCAACATGATGTACTCCGAGCGCGGGCACTTCACGCTCGCCCACACGGACGCGGCGATGCGCACGGCGCGCTGGCGTGCCGAGGTCAACAAGCACCTCGGCGTCAGCTCGGAGGTCATCGGAGCGGACGAGGTCAAGCGGCTGTGTCCGACCATCAATATTTCCGACGACGTGCGCTATCCGATCCTCGGCGCGCTCTATCATCCACCGGGCGCCATAGCGCGCCACGACGCCGTCGCCTGGGGCTACGCCAAGGAGGCGATCAAGCGCGGCGTCGAAGTGCACACGCAGACCGGTGTCAACAAGATCATCATCGAGAATGGTCGCGCCGTCGGGGTCGAGACAAGCCGCGGCGTCATCCGCGCCGGCAAGATCGTGCAGGCCGTCGCGGGCGCATCCAGCGAAGTGGCGCGCATGGCCGGGTTCATGCTGCCCATCCGCACCATTCCGCTGCAGGCGTGCGTCTCCGAGCCGGTGAAGCCGATCCTCGATCAGATCATCGTGTCGGGTTCGCTTCACGTCTACATCTCGCAATCGGCGCGCGGCGAGATGGTGATGGGCGGCGCCACCGACCCCTACGGGCTCTACTCGTCGCGCTCGACGCTCGACTTCAAGGAAAGCCTGATGGCGCACATGCTCGATCTGTTCCCGTTCATGGGCGAGCTCAAAGTATTGCGTCAATGGGCGGGTATGGCGGACATGACCCCCGATTTTTCGCCGGTAATGGGGCTCACGCCGGTGCAGAACTACTATATCGACGCCGGCTGGGGCACCTGGGGGTTCAAGGCGACGCCGGTTTGCGGGGTGCGCATGGCCGAGTGCATCGCCACCGACAAGCAGCCGGATTTGTTGAAGCCGTTCGCGCTCGATCGCTTCCGTACTTTCGATCTCGTCGGCGAAAAGGGCGCAGCTTCGGTCGGCCACTAATCGGGACACCCAGCCACAATGAAAATTCTGACGTGCCCGATCAACGGGCCGCGCAACATCACGGAGTTCGTCTGGGGCGGCGAGGTGAAGGCGATGCCCGACGCCGCATCGAGCGACGATCAATGGACCGAGTATCTGTTCCTCGATCAGAACCTCGCCGGCGAGATATACGAATGGTGGCTGCATGCGCCGACCAACACCTGGTTCATCGCGCGCCGCAACACGGTGACTGACAACGTCCTCGAAACCATGACGGTCGACACCTATTTTGCACGCCAGACGAAAGCCGCTAGCGGGAGCGCAGTATGAGCGCAGGCGGGCATGGACGCCGTCTCGACGGCGCCGACTACGGACTGCTGATCGATCGCCAACGGCCGCTTTCGTTCAGCTTCGATGGCCGCTCGCACAGCGGATATGAAGGCGACGTGATTGCCTCGGCGCTCTACGCGGAAGGACGCACACTTCTGTCGCGGTCGTTCAAGTATCACCGGCCGCGCGGCGTGCTGACCATGGCCGGGCAGGACGCCAACACCATGGTGCAGGTGGGCGCGCAGCCCAACGTGCGGGCCGACAGCCACGCCCTCGCCGACGGCATGGCGGTCACGTCGATCAACCGCCTCGGCTCGCTCGACCACGATCTCTTCGCCGCGATGGGCCTGTTCAGCCGCTTCCTGCCGGTTGGCTTCTACTACAAGACGTTCTACTGGCCGCGCGGCGTCTGGCAGCACCTGTTCGAGCGTCCCATCCGCATCATGGCCGGCCTCGGCAGGCTGACGCCGGGCGCGTCGCACGAGTACTACGACAAGGCCTACCTGTTCGCCGACGTGCTGGTGATCGGCGGCGGGCCCGCGGGGCTCGAGGCGGCGATCGCCGCAGCCGAAGCGGGCGCCGATACGCTCCTCGTCGACGATGGCGTGCAACTCGGCGGCTCGCTGCTCTACAGCCGCGATGGCGGAGACCGCGCCAGCGTGGTGGCGCGGCGCGCGGAGCTCGTGCGGCGCGCAGGCACTGTGCCCAACCTGCGCATCATGACGGGCACCACCGTCACCGGCATGTTTTCCGACAACTGGGCGTCGGCCGTGCGCGGCAACCGCTTCTTCAAGATCCGCAGCAAGCAGACGGTGATCGCCACCGGTGCCTTCGATCAACCGCTGGTGTTCCGCAACAACGACCGCCCCGGCATCATGTTCTCCGATGCCGCACAGCGGCTGATAAGGCTCTACGGTGTGAAGCCCGGCACGCGCGCCGTCATCGCCACGTCGAACCGCTTCGGCTACGAGGCGGCGCTCGACTTGCTCGATGCCGGCATCGCCGTGGCGGCAGTTGTCGATCTCAATCCCACTGCCGACAGTCCATCGTCGGAAGCCGTGCGGGCGCGCGGCGTGCGCATTATTTCCGGCTCGACCCTGGTCGATTCCGAGGGACGCCGGCACGTGTCGTCGGTCGCCGTATCCCGCATCACGGGCGAGGGCCAGACGGCGCGCGACCGTGAGTGGATCGACTGCGATCTCGTATTGATGAGCGTCGGCTTCTCGCCCTCGCTCAATCTTGCCAGCCACGCGGGCGCCAAGGTCGTCTTCGATCCGGCGACCAACATGCACCGCGCCACCGGTCTTCCCCCCGGCATAGCGCTCGCCGGTGCCGCGGCCGGGGTATGGTCGCAGGCGGCCATGATCGGCGACAGCCGGCATGCCGGTGCGGCCGCGGCGGCAGGTGCACTCGGCGGTCCGGAAACTCGCGCGTCCGCCGCGACCGATCCATCGGCCACGCTGATCAATCACCCGTATCCGATCTTCGGCGCCAAGGATCACGACTACATCGACTTCGACGAGGACTTGAAGTCGAAGGACATCGTCAACACGGTCAAGGACGGCTACGACGACATCCAGCTGGTGAAGCGCTATTCGACCGCCGGCTTCGGACCGAGCCAGGGGCGCCACGCCAACCTCAACACCATTCGCATCGTCGCGCGCGAAACCGGCAAGTCGATCGAGTTGATCGGCACGACTACCTACCGGCCGCCGCTGGTGCCGGAGAAGTTCGCCGCCCTCGCCGGCCGCGGCTTCGAGCCGGTTCGCCACACGGCCATGCATCATCGCCATGTCGAGGCGGGCGCCCAGATGATGATCGCCGGCCTGTGGATGCGTCCCGCCTACTACGGTGCGAAGAACGACGCCACGCGCTCGATCGAGCGCGAGGTGCGCGCCGTGCGTGAAGGCGTCGGCATGATCGATGTATCGACGTTGGGCGGCCTCGAGGTGCGCGGGCCGGACGCCGCGGCGTTCATCGAGCGCATGTATACCTGGGCCTACGAAAAGCAGCAGATCGGCCGCGCCCGCTACGCGCTGATGACCGATCAAACGGGCGTCGTCATCGACGACGGTGTCGCCGCGCGCCTGCACGAGCGCCATTTCTACGTCACGGCCACGACCGGCGCCGTCGATCAGGTCTACCGGCAGATGACCTGGTTCAATTCGCAATGGAAGATGGACGTGGACGTCGCCAACGTCACCGCTGCCTACGCCGGCATCAATCTCGCTGGTCCGCAGGCGCGGACGGTGATCGAAAAGCTCGACAGCGACATCGATTTCTCGGCGGCGGCATTCCCCTACATGGCAGCGCGGGTCGGCCAGCTCGCCGGCATTCCGGTGCGCATCCTGCGTGTCGGCTTTGTCGGCGAGCTGGGCTACGAGATCCACTGCCCGTCGGGGCTCGGCGAGGCGCTGTGGGATCGCCTGATGGACGCCGGTAAGTCCTTCGGCATCGTGCCGTTCGGCGTCGAGGCGCAGCGCATCCTGCGGCTCGAGAAGGGCCACATCATCGTCGGTCAGGACACCGACGGCCTGACGCATCCGGCTGAAGCCAACATGGAATGGGCGCTGGGCAAGAAGAAGCCGTTCTATGTCGGCAAGCGCGCCGTCGACATGCAGATGGCCAAGGGCGTCGCGCGCAAGCTCGCCGGCTTTGCCCTCATCGACGCCGCGGCGCCGTCACCCAAGGAATGCCATCTCGTCATTCGCAACGGCGACATCGCCGGGCGCGTCACCTCCGTCGTGCGCTCGCCGACGCTGGGTAGGGTGGTCGGCCTCGCCTATCTACCGCCCGATCTCGCCGAGCCCGGCAAGCGGTTCGAGATCCGTGTCGACGACGGCCGCATGGTCGCTGCCGAGACCGTGGCGACGCCGTTCTACGATCCAGAAAACAAGCGCCAAGAGCTGTGACGAGGAGCTTGAGCATGGTCGATCCCGTCGCCTATGCGCGCCGTTCCCCGCTGCGCCGCCGCCTCGACAAGGACGGCGCCGCCTGGGGCGACATGGGCGACGTCGCCATTGCCGAAAGCGTCGGCCGCGCCGCTGCGCACGGCGGCATCGGTATCGCCGACCTGTCGCCGCTGCCGCGTCTCGGCTTCAAAGGCCGCGGCACGATCGCGGCGATGCAGGCGCGCGGCATCACGCTCGAGGCAACGCCCAATCGCGCCTTTCGCCAGCCGGACGGCGGCTTGTGCCTCGTCCTGGCGCCGGGCGAGGTGATCCTGCTTTCCAATCTCGCCGGCGACGGTGAGAGGCTGGCACAACTCGAAAGCGGCTGGCGCATCGAGGACGAGGAGCGCACCTATCCGCTGCCCCGCCGCGACAGCCATGCCTGGCTGGCCGTAACCGGCGAGCCGCTGCCCGAGATGTTCGCCAAGCTCTGCGCTATCGACCTGCGGCGGGACAAGTTCGCCGATCTCGCCATTGCACAAACCTCGATTGCGAAGATGTCGGCGATCCTCGTCCGCGCCGATATCGGCCCCGACCCCGTTTTCCACTTGCTTGTGGATAGTGCTGCCGCCCTATACTTCTGCGATTGTCTCCTCGATGCGGCCGACGAGTTCGGCGGGCGCATCGTCGGCTTGAAGGCATTGCAGAAGTCGAAGGCGAATGAAGAAGACCAGCACGCGTGAAAAGGGTCCGGCGAAATCGCGCGTCGTCGAAAGTTCGCTCGACGCGCTGACCGAGCCCGTACGCGACGCGGGCACGAGCGCCAAGCCGGCGCCGGGACGCGTTTCCCGCCACGTCACCGCCAAGAAAATTCCGCTCGCCGCCGGCGAACAGGATCCGCACGCGCTGCAGGGCGCCCGCGACAACATGCTGGAAGTCGCCATCGGGCGCGAGGTGCGCGGCTTTCGCAACAAACTCGGCATCACGGCATCGGACCTCGCGCGCGCCGCCGATCTGTCGCTCGGCATGCTGTCGAAGATCGAGAACGGCGTCACGTCGGCGTCGCTGACGACGCTGCAGCGTCTGTCGAAGGCGCTCGGCGTGCCGGTCACCTCGCTGTTTCGCCGTTTCGAGGAGCGGCGCGACGCGGTGTTCGTATCCGCCGGCCAGGGGCTGCTGATCGAACGCCGCGGCACACGTGCCGGGCACCAGTATCAGTTGCTCGGTCACACGGGCGGGCTTTCCGGCTCGGTCGTCGTCGAGCCGTATGTCATCACCCTGACGGAAGAGTCCGAGGTGTTCCCCCTGTTTCAGCACGGCGGGCATGAGCTGATCTTCGTGCTCGAGGGCGAGGTCGTCTACCGCCACGCCGACAAGCTCTATCCGATGAAGCCGGGCGACAGCCTGTTCTTCGATGCCGACGCCCCGCATGGTCCGGAAGAGCTGGTGAAGCTCCCCATCCGATTCCTGTCCGTGATCAGCTACTCGCGTGAGCTCACCTAACCCGTTCCGCTTACTGAACGAGTGCTTGCAAACACCCGGTTAGATGAATAGCTATTTCCCAAGGGGAAATAGGCCGTTCGACGTCGACGGGGCTAAATGCTTCCACGGGTTCTCATCTTCCAGCACGCTGCCAATTGCCATCCCGGCACGATCGCCGGTCATCTGGTGGCCGACGGTATCGTGCCGACGATCGTCCAACTCGACCGTGGCGAGCCGATCCCCGATCTCGATCGCTACGACATCCTCATGGCCATGGGCGGTCCCATGGACGTGTGGCAGGAGGACCGCTTCGCCTGGCTGAAGGACGAGAAGGCGGCGATCCGCGCCTGGGTGGCCGAGCACGACAAGCCATTCCTCGGCGTCTGTCTCGGACACCAGTTGTTGGCCGATGCGCTGGGCGGCGAGGTCGGCCCGGCGACAGTCGGCGAGATCGATCTGCTCGACATTGAGTTGAGCGGCGCCGGTCGCCGGCATCCGCTTTTTGCGGGCTTTGCAGAAACCAAGCGCGGCGTGCAGTGGCATGGCGCCGAGGTGAAGTCGTTGCCGCAAGGCGGCGTCGTCCTCGCCTCCAGCAAGGATTGCCCGATCGCCGCGTTTGCCGTCGGCTCGTCCGCCTTCGGCCTGCAGTATCATGTGGAGGCGACGGACCAGTCGATCGTCGATTGGTCTTCGTCGAGCGCGGAAGCCCTGCAGCGTCTGCATCCGCCGGGCTATTCCGCCAAGCTGCGCGCGCGCGTCAGCGACGGTTTTGCCGAGCTGCTCGGCAACTCGCGCCGCCTCTACGACAACTTCATGCACATCGCCCTCGAGCGGCTCGCGGCCTGAGCGCGCAGACTTGCGTGGATCCCGGCCTGCGCCGGGACGACGATATGCGCGACGGACCCTATTCGCAGCGCCAGCCGTAGAGCCAGTCGTAGCGCGCCATCAGGCGCTGGGCGGACCATCGGCGCAGCACGAGGTTGCGCGCCGCCGCCTGCGCGCCCGACAGGTGATAGATGCGTCCGTTGCGGCGCGAGGCGCGGGCGACGCGCAGGGCGCGCGGCCGGCGCTTGCGCTGGTACAGTCTGAACGCGGCGGTGACGTCGTCGGGGTGGCGGCGCATCGCTTCGGCGATCACGACCGCGTCCTCCAGTGCCATCACGCCGCCCTGCGCGAGAAACGGCAGCACCGGATGCGCCGCATCGCCGAGCAGCGCGATCGGCCCGCGCGTCCACTGCCGCGGCACCGGCAGCGTGTGCAGCGCCCATTGTTTCCACGCGCGCGCCTGCAGGATCAGCGCCTGCAGCGGCTCGGCACACGCGGGCATCTTTTGCTGCACCCACGAGGGCGGTACCGGCGCGCTCCAGTCTCCGATCTCATGTCGATCGTCCAGCACCACGACGACGGCCAGCTCCTGGCCGCCGCTGACCGGGTAGTGGACGACGTGCGCATTGCCGAACAGCCAGATGGTCGTCTCCGGCCGGTGAAAGTCGTCCGGCAACTCGTCGAGCGGGATGACGCTGCGCGCGGCACTCTTGCCGCAAAACTTCGGCGCCGCCGCGTCGAACAGCAGCTTGCGGATCGGCGACCAGAGGCCGTCGGCGGCGATGAGCGCCTTGCCCGCCCATGCCTGGCCGTTGGCGGCGGCGACGGCGACGTGGCGGTCGTCGTTGGCGATCTCGGCCACATCGAACCCCATCGACAGGGCGATCAGCGGCTCGGCGCGTACCGATTGCAGCAGCGCGTTGTGCAGATCCTTGCGGTGCGCCACCCAATACGGCGCCCCGTGCCGCATGGCGATCCAGCGACCGAGCGGCAGGCGGGCCAGCTCCTTGCCGGTGCGTCCGTCGCGCACGCTCAGCGCCTCGGGTATGCCGACGTGCGGGCGCAACGCATCGGCGACGCCGAGCTTGCGCAGGATACGCGTGCCGTTGGGACCAATTTGAATGCCGGCGCCGTCCTCGTGAAACGCGGGGCGCCGTTCGAGCACGTGCGAGCCGATGCCATGACGCGCCAGCGCCAGCGCGGTCGCGAGGCCGCCGATGCCGCCGCCGGCGATGAGCACCGGTCCCGGCTGGCCTTGGCGGGCACGCGCCAGGGCTGCCTCGGCGTTCTCGTTGGCTTGCGGGTCGAGCTGTAGCACGGTCATCGATTACTACGGCGCTGCGACCGCGACGCGCCCGAGTTGCGAAAAGCGTTAAACCTAGGCGGCGTCCTCGACGAGGCTGACGAGGCAGCCGATGGGATCGCTTTCGTCGGCGGCGAGGCGCGGATCGTAGATGTAGAGGGTGGAGCAATACGGGCAGAGGATTTGGCCGTCGTCGCCCATGTCGAGATAAACGTGCGGGTGATCGAAGGGCGGACGCGCGCCCATGCAATTCAGCTCGCGCACGCCGATGAAGATCTTCTCGGCGCCGATGTCGTTGGCAAGGTGCGGAACGGGGCTGGAGGCCATTGAATTGTCCTGCAGTCTTTGATGATTGCGCCCTCCGACCATAGCCGCGTGGGGGGGCAAATGATAGGGGTGGGCGTGTTGCGCCAACGGCGCTGAGAGGGCCTTCCAGTCGTGCAGTGCTTCAACTCAGACGGGGTCGAGATCGCCTATCTCGACGAGGGCAGCGGCGATGTTGTGCTGCTGATCCACGGCTTTGCCTCGAACGTAAATACCAACTGGGTAGACACGGGTTGGGTGAAGACGCTGACGCAAGCCGGCTACCGCGTCGTCGCCTACGACAATCGCGGCCACGGCCGCAGCGAGAAGCTCTACAACCTCGAGGACTACGGCGCGCCGATCATGGCCGAGGACGCGCGCAGGCTGCTCGATCACCTGAGGATCGATCGGGCGCACGTCATCGGCTACTCGATGGGCGCGCGCATCTCGGCCTTCCTCGCCATCGCGCATCCGACCCGGGTGCGCAGCCTCGTCTTTGGCGGCCTCGGCTTCAACATGGTGCGCGGCGTTGCCGGCACGGGACCCATCGCGCGGGCACTCGAAGCGGCGAGCATCGACGACGTGACCAACGCCACGGCGCGCACCTTTCGCGCCTTCGCCGAGCAGACCAAGAGCGATCTCAAGGCGCTGGCTGCCTGCATCCGCTCGGCGCGGGCGCCCATCACGCCGGAGGCGCTGTCGGCGCTGCGCTGTCCGGTGCTGGTCGTCGTCGGCGAAAAGGATGTGATCGGCGGCTCGCCAGCCGAGCTCGCCGCGCTGATCCCAGGGGCGCAAAGCGTGGAGCTGCCCGGGCGCGATCACAACAAGGCGGTGGGCGACAAGGCCTTCAAGGCGGCGGTGCTTCGGTTTTTCGGGGCGCAGCAATAGCGGCGATTGTGCGTGCAAATACGAGGCCCCGGCGGTCCACCACCATGATCTCAAAAGACAAACGCGGGGTTGCCAAGAGATCGGCGGCCGACCAATGCCGGGGCCAAGACGCTCACACACTCAGGAGATGCAGCGCATACGCATTACGAACTGGCCGCTGCCTGAGGGCCCGGATTAGCTCCGGACACCCAACACTTAACAAGTTAACCGTGACAGGTCTGTAGACGCGTAAGGCAAATTGACTACGCAACTGTGGATAACCGGCCGCGCGCCGTTGTTCCGCCACCACTTCTCTGAAGCGCGCCGCAATCGAATCGCAAATGCGCCGGATTGGGCTGGTCTCTATCTGCCTGGGAAAGATGGCAGATTTACAATCCGTTAGGGTTACCGCGGTTACCGTCCAGCCATGCCATCCGTCCGTTTCTGCGTAGTTCTTGGCATCTTTTGCACCCTGCTGTCCGCCTGTGGCGGCGGCGGGCAATCCTTCGTGGCCAAGGATGAGCCGTGGCGCGAGACCGAGGAGCGGGCCTGTCTCGCCTCCGGCGTCGTTCGCGAAAGCCCCTTCATCAAGACCAAATTATCGCTGGGCGGACCCAGCGTGTGCGGCGCCGAGCAGCCATTCGAACTGGCCGCCGCCGACGGCGGTCGCGTCGCCCTGCGGCCCGCCGCCCTGCTGCGTTGCCCGATGATCCCGCAAGTCAACCGATGGGTGTCGACTTCGATCGAGCCGGCGGCGCGGCGCATCTACGGCGTTCCGCTCGCCGAGCTGAAGATCGCCGGCTCGTATGCGTGCCGACCGATAAACCATGCCTTTGGTGCCACTCTTTCGGAGCACGGCCACGCCAATGCGCTCGACGTGTCGGGGTTCGTGCTCGCCGATGGGCGCAGCATCTCGGTGAAGAAGGGCTGGCGCGGCGACTATCGCGACCGCGCGTTCCTGCGCGCCGTGCAGGCCGGGGCCTGCGAGAACTTCACGACGGTGCTCAGCCCGGACTACGACTCAAATCACCACGACCACTTGCACGTCGATCTGGCGCGACGCGGGTCCGACGGCTTGCGTACCGTGTGCAAGTAAGGTCGCGGCAGCGTCAGTCCTCGTCTTCAGCAGGCGACGGGAAACTCCATGTCGGTTTCCCAGCAGACGATATCGGGTTGAATGCGCGCACTGGCCGGTAGCGGGATCGCCGACGCGGCCATCACGGCAAGCAGCAGCAGAACTAGGCGCATGTTAGTTCTCCCCTTACCACCTGCCCAACTTAGCGCTTTTCAGTTGTCGCCACCAGCGCGGGCAAGGTCGGGCTCTGCGTCTTCCCCTACGGACGATGCGGATTTCCCCTGTTTGCGGGCGAAATATGCCTGCGCCTGAGAAACGGCTGTGTCGGCCATGTCCTGCACGGAACGGGTTCGCAACGCGCGCATGCCTTCGACGTCGATGTCGCCGAGCTTGATGTGCTGGGCGTACTGCATGGCGACCAGGCCCTTGCCGTCGGCGGCGCGCGCGTACTTGAAGACGTTGAATTCCATCACGTCGCTCTCGGGCGCCCAGGTGAGGAAATCGATGATCGCCTCGCCCGTCTTCTCGTTCTCGACGATGGCGAAGTTGGCGTCCTTGTTCGTCTCCTTGACGACCTTGCCCACCATCTTCACCGCGGCGACCGGGTCATCGCCCATCTCCGGGTAGGCGTGAAAGGCGAACAGCTTCGACCAATCGTTGACCGTCTCGCCGGGAAGGGTGAACTCGGCGAGGCCGTCGCCGGGCGAGCCATCTTCCAGCTGCGCCCGATCCTCGAAGTTGAGCGTGAAGCGGTCGCCGGCAAACTCGATGGAGGGCGCTTCGGCGCGCGCCAGAGAAACCCAAGCCAGCATGGCGACGGCAACCGGCAGCAGGCGCATTGCAGCTTCCCTTTCGGACGTGTTCAGGACCGGCTGAGGTCACGCTCGGCGACGACGCGATCGAACGGCTCGTCATCGTTGCGGATTTTGTAGAGGGTGGCGCCGTCCCGCAGGGTCAAAAGCTGCTCGATGCGGTAGGAAGCCTCGGGCGGCGCGTATCCGGTGGCAAAACCGGCAAAATGCACGAACGCCCCGACGTCGAGCTCACGGCGTGACATAAATTGACCCTCCCTTTAGCGCGGGAGCCCGCGCCCCCGCCGCAAACCTAGCGGCGTGAGGCTGAAGGATGGGTATCCGCAGTTGCAACAAATCGATCCAAGGCGCCGGTGCGGCTGTCGCACGGCCTAGTCTTGGCCGAGGCGCGTAACTATTTGCGCAGTGCGGCGAACCGTGTTTGCAACAGATCGTTATCAGCCCAGCGGTTATGTCGGTTGCCGTCCCAAGGCGTCGCTGCACCCGCCTAGCCCCGTTTGCACCCCTCACAGCCAGAGGTTCCAGTGCTCTCAACGCTTCCGGTCCATGCCCCCGCCCCTCCCGAAGTCAAAATGCGCGTCCCCGATCTGCATGAGCGCCTGCGAGCCAGCCGCCAGCTATCGCTCGCGCTTGCCGCGCCGCTGAGCGATGAAGACCAGACCGTGCAGCCGATGGACGACGCCAGTCCGACGAAGTGGCACCTCGCGCACACGACTTGGTTCTACGAGAGCTTCATCCTCAAGCCGCACCTGCCGGACTACCGCGAGTTCTCGGCCGACTTCGAGTACTGCTTCAACTCCTACTACGAGAGCAAAGGCGAGCGGCAACCGCGCGGCCGGCGCGGGCTGCTGACGCGCCCGTCGGCGCAGCAGGTCCGCGCGTATCGCGCCTACGTCGACGAGGCGCTGACGCAGCTCTTCACGCGCGGCTTCGTCGATGAAGGGCCCGATCCGCTGGCGGTGCTCATCGAACTCGGCATCAACCACGAGCAGCAGCATCAGGAGCTGTTGCTCACCGACATCCTCAGCCTGTTCGCCGCCCAGCCTCTGCGGCCGACATATCGCGAGCCCATTCCTAAGCTCGAACCGGTGGAGACGACCGCGGCCGCCGAGTACATTCGCTTCGAGGGCGGCATTCGCGCCATCGGCTACGACGGCGCCGGCTTCTCGTACGACAACGAGGGACCGCGGCACGAGGTGCTCCTCTATCCCTTCCGCCTGGCCGATCGCTGCGTGACCAATGCCGAATGGCTCGCCTTCATGGAGGCCGGCGGCTACCGCGAGCCGCTCGTGTGGCTTGCAGACGGCTGGGCAGCCGTGAACGCGCACGACTGGAAAGCGCCTGGGTATTGGGAGGAGCGCGACGGCACGTGGCACCAGATGACGCTCGAGGGACTGCTGCCGGTCGATCCGCGCGCCCCGGTCACGCACATCAGCTATTACGAGGCCAATGCCTTCGCCCACTGGGCCGGCAAGCGGCTGCCCACAGAGTTCGAATGGGAGACGGCGAGCCTCGGCTGCTCCCTCGCCGGTAACGACCTCAGCACCAATGCGCTGCGCCCCCGTCCAGCCTCGACGGCGCGCGACGGACGGCTGGCGCAGATGTTCGGCGACGTGTGGGAGTGGACCTCCAGCGCCTATCTCCCATACCCCGGCTATCGTCCGCCGTCGGGCGCCGTCGGCGAATACAACGGCAAGTTCATGGTCAGCCAGAACGTGCTGCGCGGCGGCTCGTGTGCGACGCCGCCCGGGCATATCCGCGCCAGCTACCGCAACTTTTTCTTCCCGCATCAGCGCTGGCAATTCACCGGCCTGCGCCTTGCGGAGGACGCCGCATGAACGTCGAAGTCGGTCGCCGCGCAATTGCGGACGAAGCACGCTGCGATTTCGCCGAGGCGCTGATCGCGGGTCTGTCGGCGCGTAACAAATTTATCCCGTGCCGCTTCTTTTACGACGCGGCGGGGAGCGAGCTGTTCGAGCGCATAACCGCGCTGCCGGAATACTATCCGACGCGCACCGAGACGGCGATCTTGCGCGCGCACGCCGCCGACATGGCCGCACTTGCCTCGCCGGGTACGGTACTCATCGAGTTCGGCTCCGGCTCCAGCACCAAGACCGAGGTGCTGCTCGAGCATATGCGCGATCTCTACGCCTATGTGCCGATCGACATCAGCGGTGCGGCGCTGGGCGATGCGCAGACGCGCATCGAGGGGCGCTTTCCCGGTTTGACAGTGCTGCCCGTGCAGGGCGACTTCTCGCGGCCGTTGAGCTTGGCGCCTGACATCGCTGCACGACCTCGGCTCGGCTTCTTTCCGGGCTCGACCATCGGCAACCTCACCGAGGGCGAGGCGGTGCAGCTGCTCACCAACATGCGCGCCATCCTCGGCGACGGCGGTAGGCTGATCATCGGCGCCGACCTGAAGAAGGATGTGCGCCGCTTGCTCGCCGCCTACGATGACGCTGCCGGCATCACGGCAGCTTTCAATCTGAACCTCTTGCACCGCGCCAACCGCGAGCTGGGGACCGACTTCGATGTCGGCCGCTTCGCCCACGCGGCGAGCTACGACGTGCGCCACGGGCGGATCGACATGCATCTCGTCAGCCAGGCGGAGCAGGCCGTGACCGTGCTCGGCCAACATTTCCGCTTCGCTGCCGGCGAGCGGATCCACACCGAGCACTCGCACAAGTACGACGTCGATGGCTTCCAGCTGATGGCGCAGCGCGCCGGCTGGTGGCCGCAGGTCGTGTGGACCGACGCCGAGCGCCTATTCAGCGTGCACGTTCTTTCCGCCGGCTGATTTCGCTGACGTCACCAGTTTCAATGACGGGCGCCGTTGAGTTGACGTGCCGACTTAGGCAGCCTCGCGTACCGGTTGAGTTCGGTTCGCGGGGGCCGACAATGCGATTGAAATATTCTCTTGGACTGCTTCTTCTTTTAGTGGCCCTACCATCAACGGGCAGCACCGCCGATTTGGTCGGTGATCTCAAGCGAGAGCAAGAGTTACTTGGAACTCAAATTGCCGGGGCTCGCGCTGAAGCAGAAAAGTATGATGGCGGCATTCTAAAGTCACTGATCGGCGCTCGTTTGGAGATACTCCAGACTAACGCAGCACTCATACAGCAGCGAATCCACTTCGCCGAGTCCGGCGCGAAGGTCAGCATCACAGCGCCCTCCTATATCCCTGATCCGATCCGCGCTGCCGAGTTGGAGAAAGACATGCGCGGCGTCGAGCAGCGCATCGTCACCCAAGAGGCGGAGAGCGCGAAGTACACCGGCGGGCTGGTCAAGGCGATGGTTGATAGCGGGATCGCGACCTCGCGGCTCTCGTTAGAGATGCTTCGCGTAGAGCACCTTAAGGCAAAATACGGAATTGCCTGGATGCCCTCTCTGCAACCAGCCGGCAAGTCAGTTGCCGCGGTTAAAGAAGCTGTCGGCAGGTGGAGCCAACAAGTCGCCGTCACTGGCTCTGTCGGCCGTCGCGAAGACTTCTTAGTTCCCGCGATCTCCAACAAGCGCTTTCAAGGGAGCGACTGGAAAAGCGTAGCTATGAGGATCTAGTGCTGTTTGACATCAGCTGGGATACCTCAAAGCTGCGCAAGCCCACCAGGGCTGTGAAGGGTGTGCTGGTATTCGCCGATCTTTTTGGCGAGCCGCACTTTAGGATACGCATAACACTGGATGATCCACTCAAGCCCGGAGCGAAGTTTGGGCAGACGGGGCAGGGGTTCAAGTACAACCAATTCTTGGACGATCACCACTGGGTACGCTCAACTGACCTCGCGAACATGAACATTCGTTTTGAGCCGGAGGAGGTCATCTACGCAGACGGAAGCCGAGAGAAGTTCTGAATGCGGACCGGCTCCGCGCACTGTTGCCGGATGATTTAGCGGCGACTGCTGCCAAGCGCGGGCGAATTGCGCTACAAGCGCGCCATGGCATGGCACAAGGACGGCCCCGGCGCGCGGCGCGGCTATCATCACGGCAACCTGCGCGAGGCGCTGATCACCGCGGCGCTCGATCTCATCTCCAAGAAGGGGCCAGCCGGCTTCACCTTCGCCGACGCGGCGCGTGCGGCCGGCGTCAGCCCGGCGGCGCCGTACCGCCATTTCCGCGATCGCGACGCGCTGATGGCCGATGTGGCGAAGCGCGGCTTCGAAGCCTTCACCGAAGCTCTGTCGCGCGCCTGGAATGGCGGCAAGCCGGCGCCGCGTGCAGCATTCGAGCGAGTCGGTCGCGCCTACCTGGAATTCGCCGCCAAGGAGCCGGCGCTGTTCTCGGCGATGTTCGAGAGCGGCGTTCCGATCGGCGACTACCCGGAGGTGCGCGAGGCGGGCGATCGCGCCTTCGGGGTGCTGCGTGACGCGTGCGAAGCGGTGGCGGCGACGTTGCCGAAGGAGAAGCGGCCGCCGTCGCTGATGATGGCGTTGCACATCTGGTCGCTCAGCCACGGCATCGCTTCGCTGTTCGGCAGAGGCGACGCGGCGCGCCGGCCGATCCCGATGTCGCCCGAGGATCTGCTCGAAGCGGCCGTGCTCATCTACCTCGAAGGCCTCGGCGTCCCACCGGACAAGTGAGATCGCGACGAGCGAAGCCCATACCAACCGTCATCCCGCTGAAGAGCGGGATCCACGCCAGCTCCAGCAAGCTCTCCTGGTGAAGAAAGGTCGCAACGTCGCACGCGTGCTGCAGTTCCTCTGACGTAGCGCACGCGGACACTTGCGTGGATCCCGCCCTGCGCCGGGATGACGGGAGCTGAGGCCGTCAGCCCCCACTCTGGTGCGCCGATGCACGCCCACCCATGTGTAGACTTGGTTGGCTCGGGGGGCGGCGTCCGATTTTTCTCCGGCGTCCACTTGACGGGCGGATCACCCGATGCCAACTATGTAAATGTGATAAACATTCACATGGAGTGAAAACTGCGATGACTGGGGTTGTGACGACGCTCGACGATTATGGCCGGCCCGCTTGGATCGGCGTGATGGTCCTCGCCTTCATCCTGTTCTGGCCCGTAGGCCTCGCAATTCTCGCCTACATGCTTTGGAGTGGACGCATGGGATGTGGAAAATCGAGTGACATGAGCCGCTGGCAGCAGCGCATGACCGACCGCTGGGACAACAAGATGCAGCGCTGGGGTCGCGACTTCCGCGGCGGCTTCGCCTCGAGCGGCAATGCCGCCTTCGACGACTATCGCGAAGACACGCTGCGCCGCCTCGAAGAGGAGCAGCGCGAGTTCCGCGAGTTCCTGGAGCGGCTGCGCAAGGCGAAGGACAAGGAGGAGTTCGACCACTTCATGGCCGATCGCCGCGCGCGTCCGGCGCCCAGCACTGATGCACCGGGCGCCACCGCCTAACGCTCACGCCGGCGACAGCCGCACGCAAAGGAAAGCCAGGGCTTCGGCCCTGGCTTTTTGTTGCGCGCTCGCCGGCAGCAGCTGCCATCCTCGGGCTTGTCCCGAGGACCCAACCCTCAGCAGGCGCAAGTGACGAAATGGATCCTCGGCCTAAAGCCGAGGATGACAATTGGGGCTGTTCGCTTCCGATTTACCGGATGGTCTTGTCGAAGTTGAGCGCGGTCGACAGACCCTTGACGGTGTCGAGCCCTTTGACGCCGAGCAGTGTGGCGCCGTCGAGATCAGCGCCAGCGAAATTAGCATCCGTCAGGTTGGCGCCGGTGAAATCCGCCCGCGACAGGTCGGTGTCGGTGAGATTGGCGCCCGTCAGGTCGGCGCCGGCAAAGCGCGAGAACGTCATCACCGCATGCTCGAAATTTGCCCCGCGCATGATGGCTTTGTTGAAATCGCACGACCTCAGCATGTTCTTGGCCAGCGTGGTGATGGTGCCCTGGCCCGGACGCGCCTCGCGCGGGGTAAAGTTGGCATTGGTCAGGTCGGCGCCATGGAAATCGGCGCCCGACATGTTGGCCATGACGCGCACGCCGGTGAGGTTGGCGCCGGCAAAGCGCGGTGCGTCGGCGATGTTCTCGGCGAGATCGGTGTAGATGGTCGGCCGCAGGATGCTGGCGCCGGAGAGATTGGCGCCGGAGAAGTCGGCGCGGATCAGCGTCGTGCGGTCGAGGCGCGAGCCCGCCAAGTCGGTGCCGCGCAGGTTGGCGCCGGTGAAGTCGGCGGCATAGAGGTTCGACTTGGCAATCTTGGCGGCTTTGAAGTTCAGCCCCGATAGATCGAGGTAGGTGAGGTCGTGGTTGGAATAATCCGGCGTCTCGCCGGGCTTGGCCTTGAACAGCGCGGCGGTGATGTCGCGTACGGTGAAGTCGGCACCAGTGCGTGAGACGGGCTCAGTCTCCTCGGCGAAAGAGCCGACGCTCAAGGTCAGCGCCGCCGCCAGGATCATGCCGCCTATCAGGTTGGCTCGCGCCGCTTGGGTCGTTGTCATGTGGCTGTCCGCTCGCAATGGCTTCGTACATATGAAGGGCTGACCCCGCGGCGTGGCAAGAGGCGGTATGCTCCTATTGCCTGAAAGTCGGGGGGACAGCCCCAACTGCCACGCTGATTGTTACGAAGTTGCCTCAGGAAGCCGCGCCAAAGCCGCCGCCGGTGGGGGTGAGGATGATGATCGCCTCGCCGGCCTCGATGATGGTCTCGTCGCAGCCCTCTAGCCGTTCGATGCGGCCACCGCTGCGGCGCACGGCGTTGCCGCCCGCTTCGCCAGGCTCACCGCCGCCAATGCCGAACGGACGCACCCGGCGGTAGCCCGAAAGGATGGCGCAATTCATGCGCTCCAGAAAGCGGATGACGCGGCGCG
Source organism: uncultured Alphaproteobacteria bacterium (assembly GCA_963795225.1). Classification (GTDB taxonomy): domain Bacteria; phylum Pseudomonadota; class Alphaproteobacteria; order Rhizobiales; family Hyphomicrobiaceae; genus Hyphomicrobium_A. The sequence continues at coordinate 280,340 of CAWCHB010000028.1, forward strand.
TGCCGTCACCGCTCGTCCACTTGCCCTTGCCGCCGGAACTGCGGCGAATGGAAAACTCCTCCAGCAGCACCGGATAGCGCAGCTCCAGGATCTCCGGATCGGTAAGACGCGTGTTGGTCATGTGCACGTGCACCGCAGCCGCGCCATCGAAGCAAGGGCCGGCCGGCGCACCCGAGCACAGCGTTTCGTAGTATTGCAGCCGGTCGTTACCGAAGGTCAGGTTGTTCATCGTGCCCTGCGCCGAGCCGAGGGCGCCGAGGGCTGCAAACAGCGCGTTGGTGACGATCTGGCTAGTCTCGACGTTGCCGGCGACCACCGCCGCGGGATACGCCGGGCGCAGCATCGAGCCTTCCGGGATGACGATCTCGATCGGCTTCAGGCAGCCGGCGTTCATGGGGATCGGCTCGTCCACCATGACGCGGAAGGTGTAGAGCACGGCAGCGCGGGTCACGGGTTCCGGCGCGTTGAAGTTGTTCGGCTGCTGAGCACTCGTGCCGGAAAAGTCGACCTTCGCCGTCCGCTTGGCGCGGTCGATGCTGACGCGTACCTCGACCACGGCGCCCTGGTCCGTCTCGACGCGGAAATGTCCGTCATCGAGGCGCGACAGCAAGCGTCGGACCGCCTCCTCGGCGTTGTCCTGCACGTGGTGCATGTACGCTTGCACCACGCCATGACCGAAGTGCATGACCATGCGGCGCAGCTCCGCCTCGCCCTTGGCGTTGGCGGCGACCTGCGCCTTGAGGTCGGCGATGTTCTTGTCGGGGCGGCGCGCCGGGTATTTCGCCGAAGTTAGCAGCGTGCGCACTTCATCCTCGAGGAAGCGACCGCCATCGACGAGCTTGACGTTGTCGATATAGACGCCTTCCTCGCCGATGGTCGTGGCTTTCGGTGTCATCGAGCCGGGCGTCAGGCCGCCGATATCCTCGTGATGCCCGCGGCTCGCCACATAGAACAGCACGCGCGCACCGGCATCGTCGAACACCGGCGTGACGACGGTGATGTCGGGGAGGTGCGTGCCGCCGTTGTAAGGCGCGTTGAGCATGTAGGCGTCGCCGGGCCGCATCTCGGCGCCGCGCTCGCGAATGATGGTCTCGACCGAGCGATCCATGGAACCGAGGTGTACGGGCAGATGCGGGGCGTTGGCGACCAGCGCGCCCGTGGCGTCGAATACGGCGCAGGAGAAGTCGAGCCGTTCCTTGATGTTCACCGACTGCGCGGTGTTGCGCAGCGCTTCGCCCATCTGTTCGGCGATGGCCATGAACAGGTTGTTGAACACCTCCAGCAGCACCGGGTCGGCGGCGGACGTCAGGCGCTCGCGGGCGCGCGGGATGGTGCGCGTGATGACGATGTCGTTGCGCGCGGTCAAGACAAGCTTCCAGCCCGGCTCGACGATGATGGTTTGGTGCGGCTCGATGACCAGTGCCGGGCCGGCGATTGCACTGCCGATTTGGAGGTCGGCGCGCGAGATGATCGGCGCCTCATGCCAGGAACCGCGCGAATAAAAGCGGGTCGCGACGGGAGCCGAAGTCGGCGTTGGCGGCAAGTGGATCTCGCCGTCGCTTCCGCCCGCATCGCTCGCCGCGGCGACTTCGATGGCGGCCGCCACGACTTCCTTCTCCGGCGAGATGAAGCCGAAGCGCTGGCGGTGCTGCGCCTCGAAATCGCGGCGCATGAAGCCCGGCTCCGACAGCGGTACGGGAAGCGCCGTGTCTGTCCCCCCATAGCGCAGGTGGACGAAACTCTCGATGGCGATGGCGTCGTGCTCGACGCCCTGGTCGAGCAGCTCCTCGGTCGCCGCACTGCCCAGCTCGTAAGCGAGACTTTCCAGATTGCGCATGGTGGCGGCGTCGAGCGGAGCTTCGACTGAACGCTCGCGGCTGGCGCGCTGCTGTGCGAGGCCCATGCCGTAAGCGGAAAGCAGACCCGACAGGGGATGCACCAGCACGGTTTCGATGCCGAGCGCGTCGGCGATCAGGCAGGCATGCTGGCCGCCGGCGGAGCCGAAGCAGTTGAGCGCATATTCCGTCACGTCGTAGCCGCGCTCGACCGAAACCTTCTTGATGGCGTTGGCCATGTTCTCGACGGCGATGCGGATGCAGCCGTCGGCGATCTCTTCCGGCGCGCGGCCATCGCCCACTTCCCGCGCGAGTTCTGAGAAGGCAGCGCGCACCGCATCTGCGTCGAGCGGCTGATCGTGCCCGGCGCCGAAAATTTGTGGGAAGAACCGCGCGTCGAGCTTGCCGAGCATGACATTGGCGTCGGTGACGGTGAGTGGACCACCGCGGCGGTAGGACTTGGGGCCGGGGTTCGCTCCGGCGCTGTCCGGGCCGACGCGGAAGCGCGTCCCGTCGAAGACGATGATCGAGCCGCCGCCCGCCGCCACGGTATGCACGCGCAGCATCGGCACCGCGATACGCACGCCGGCAATCTGCGTTTCGAACGCGCGCTCGTACTCTCCGGCGAAGTGTGCGACGTCAGTCGACGTGCCGCCCATGTCGAAGCCGATGAGCTTGTCGAACCCGGCGCGCTTGCCCGTTTCCGCCATGCCGACCACGCCGCCCGCCGGACCGGACAGGATCGCGTCGCGCCCGCGGAATGCCGACGCTGCTTTCAGCCCACCCGACGACGCCATGAACAGGAGCCGCGGCTCCGGCGCATCCACTTCACTCCCTGCCCCCGTCATGGCGGAGCCATGCTGCGCATGGACGCCCATCGGACGTGCTGCACCACCCCCACCCCGACCCTCCCCCTTCAAGGGGGAGGGTGAAGGATGGAGCGCACTCCCGACCTTATCGATGTAGCGGCGCAGGACGGGAGATAGGTACGCGTCGGCAACCGTCGTGTCGCCGCGCGGCACCAGCTTGATCAGCGGCGACACCTCGTGGCTCGCCGACACCTGCGCAAAACCGAGCGTGCGCGCCAGCTCGGCCGCCCGACGCTCATGCTCGGGATGCGCGTAGGCGTGCATGAAGACGATGGCCACCGCGTCGATGCCGGCCTCGCGAGCGCTGCGCAGCTGGACTTCGAGCGCGGCGAGATCAAGATGCCGCTCCACGGTGCCGTCCGCGCGCACACGCTCGTCCGCCTCGACGACGCGGCTGTACAACATCTCCGGCTTGACGATGCGCTTGGCGAATATGTCGGGACGCGCCTGCGTGCCGATTTCCAGCTGGTCCTTGAGCCCGCGGGTGATGACGAGCAGCGTCGGGTCGCCCTTGCGCTCGAGCAGCGCGTTGGTGGCGACGGTGGTCCCCATCTTCACCGCGCCGATGCGCTCCGAGGGGATCGCCGCCCCTGGCGGAGCATCAAGGAATAGCCGTATGGCCTCCAGCGCCGCGTCGTCATAGGCGCCGGGGTTGTCCGACAGAAGCTTGCGGGCGAGGATGCGGCCGTCGGGTGTGCGTGCAACGACGTCGGTGAAGGTGCCGCCGCGGTCGATCCAGAAGTGCCACTTGTCGGTCGACTGCCCGGGCATCCGCATCCGCTCGAAGATTCCGCCGCTCTCGTCAGCTATCGGGCGGCTCCGCCGACGTCAACCGAGCGCCATGCCGCCGCCGGCCACGCCGAATTTCCGGCATTTGCGGCAACTTTACCGAACGATGCCGCAACCTGAGGTTCGGCCCCTTCATGTCGCCCGCGAATGTCGATAAGGGAATGCCATGGCTTGGAATGCAATAGCACGGGCGATCGGCATCGAGGCGGGCGGCTCGGTGGGCGATGCGCTGTCCGGTATGTGGGCGCGCTTGACGCGTGATCGCGCGGCGACGCGCACGCCCGGATATCGCACCGTCGCCTTCACCATCGCGGTGACGACGCTGGCCGCCAAGATGGCCAAGGCCGACGGCGTGGCGCTGCCCGTAGAGGAGCGCGCCTTCGCGCGGGTGTTCAACATCCCCGCCGACGAACAGGCAAATTTCGGGCGCCTGTTCGACCTCGCCGCTCAGGATATCGCCGGCTACGAGATCTACGCCGGCAAGATCGCGCGTCTGCTCGCCGACGAGCCGGAGATGCTGCGCGCGTTGCTCGAATGCCTGTTCCATGTTGCTGCCGCCGACGGCGTGCTGCATCCCAACGAGGATACGTTTCTCTCCGTCGTTGCCGAAAAGTTCGGCCTCAGCCGCGGCGAGTTCCTTAGCGTGCGGGCCGGCTTCGTCAACGACCCGTGCAGCCCGTATACGATCCTCGGCGTGCACCCGGACATTTCCGATGCCGAGCTGAAGCTGCGCCATCGCGCGCTGGTGCGCGAGCATCACCCGGACAAACTCGCCGCGACCGGTGTTCCTCCGGAGTTGCGCTGCGCTGCCAACCGGCGCCTGGCGGCGATCAACGCCGCCTACGATGAGATCGTCGCCGATCGCCATCGTGGAGGTGCGCGATGATCTTCAAGCCTGACTCGTCCCTCGTCCACGCGCTGCATCCCTCCTGCAACGCCGGCGATCGCCGCAAGGGCTGCCGCCCCGATATGATCGTGTTGCACTACACGGGCATGGCAGCTGCCGACCAAGCCGTTCGGTGGCTGTCAGATCCACGCAGCAAGGTCTCCTCGCACTACGTCATCGACGAGCGCGGCCAGATCACCCAATTGGTGGCGGAGGGCCAGCGCGCCTGGCACGCGGGAGCTTCGCACTGGGCGGGCGAGACGGATATCAACTCAGCTTCGATCGGCATCGAGATCCAGAACCCCGGACACGAGCACGGCTATCCGGATTTTCCGCCCGAGCAGATGCAGGCTATCGCCGCCCTGTGCCGCGACATCGCCCAGCGGCGCGGTATTGCAGCCCGAGCGGGTGCTGGCGCATTCCGACGTGGCGCCTGGCCGCAAGATCGACCCGGGCGAGAAGTTCGACTGGGCGTATTTAGCCCAGCACGGCGTCGGCCACTGGTTGGCGCCGGCGCCGCTCGATCCCGAGGCGGAGTGTGTCCTCGAAGGCGACGCGCAAGCGCGGGTCGAGACGCTGGAGCTCCTGCGCGTCTACGGCTACGGCATCGACAATCCGGGACGGGATGACTGGTTCGCCGTGCTCGTCCGCACCTTCCAGATGCACTTCCGACCGGAGCGCACCGATGGCCGCCTCGACGTCGGCACGCTGGATATGATGCGCCGCCTCGTTGCTGCCTTGCCGGCCCACGCCACGAGCTGAGCGCCACCGCAATCGGCGACGCCGGTCTATCCTCAGATGACTTCGTCGGCGCTCACCGTCCGCCGGTAGAGGTGCCAGGTCGCGTGACCCAGCACGGGAAACACGACTGCGAGGCCGAAGAAGAGCGGCAGCGAGCCGACAACAAGGGCGAGCGCCACGAACAGACCCCAAACCGCCATCGTCAAGGGATTGGCGCCAACGGCCCGCACGGAGGTGCGAACGGCCGTGCCGGCGCTGACGTCGCGGTCGACCAGCATCGGAAACGATACGACGCTGATCACCAGCACCAGGAGTGCGAAAACGAAGCCGACGGTGTTGCCGACGACGATCATCTGGTGGCCCGCGGGGGTCGACAGGATCTGACGGGCGAACTCTCCGAGCGACGCCGGCTCCGCGCCGCCCATGATCTGCGCGTACATGGTCTGCGCGGCGATCAGCCAGGCGACGAATATCGCCAGCAGCACCAAGCCCAGCCGGGTGATGGCGCCGATGGACGGAGATCGAAAGACGTCCCACAGGCGTTCTACTGAGAAGTCGAGCCCCTGCTCGCGTCGACGGCTCAGCTCATAGAGGGCGATGGCCGCAAAAGGACCGAGAAGGAGGAACCCGGTCAAGAGGGGATAGACGAGCGGCAGCACGTCGTATCCAAACGAGAGCCGAAACAGAATGAGCCCGAGAACGGCATAGATGATGCCGAGGAAGACGGCGAACGTGGGCATTGCGTTGAAATCGTCGTAGCCCTTGGCGATCGCCTCCTTGAGGTCCGACAGCCCGATGCGGTGAACGGCCGGCTCGCCGGACCGCCAAATGGCGGAAGCAGGCCACCGCAAATCGATCCCTGGTTGGGGAATGCTTGCGTCCGCGTAGGTGACAATTTTCGGCTTCATCATGGCCATACCTCCGGAACTGCGTCCGAGCGCCCACGGCGCCAATGAGAGGCCAAGCGCCAAATCGGCTTGCATGCAGCATGGCGCCGTTACGGAAGAGATGCGCCGCGGGCTGGGTCAATTCAATGGGGCGGACGCAGGAACTTTGTTCTGAATAATCGCTTAACGCAAAGCACCCGGCGGCATGGCCACCGGGTGCTCGTTGGCTGACGGATTTACTTAGTGGCGGTCGCGCCGGTCATCTCGCCTGTCGCGCCGATCGTCACGACGGCCGTCGCGTCGATCATCGCGGTCATCGCGTCGATCGAAGCGATCCGGGCGTCGCCAGTTCATCGGCGGAGGACCCATCCCGACGGGCGCGCGATATCCCTCGCGCCACCAGCCGGCACGGCGCGGCCCGCGCGGTGGACCAATCCAGCCGACGCGCGGACGCACCCGGTAGGAATACCAACGGTCACGATCGCGGTACCAAGGACGGCCAACGTAATAGCGGTCCCAGTAGTCGCGCGCGGCGAACGTCACGAACGGAATGCGGAAGTAGGCGGGACCTACGTCCGGCAGCGGCACCCAGCGGCCGCGATCGTCGAAGGCCAGATATTCGCTGTAAACCCAGCCGCGACCGCCATCCCAGCGGACGTCGCACCAGGATTCATCGCGCAAGCAGCCTTCGATGGACAGCGGCTCGCCCTCGGGAATGACGCCGACGCTCGGAAACTCGACATCGGGGCCGGTGCGGATATTGACGTCCGCCGTCGAAAAGCCCGGCGCAGCCTGCGCGGCTGCCGCGCCCATGGCCAGCGCCATTGCCACGGCAACCAATCTGGAAATTCTCATACGTGCGTTGCTCCTGGTCCGGGGAATCCCCTCGAAGGTCATGAGGGGCACAACCTTGGCAGGGTGATGACGCACGTGGGGCGCGACTTCCGTCGCTCGCGAGCAAATCCGCGGCAACCAACGGGCGCCTAGCCTGATTTTCAACCCTGGCGCAAGTGCGGGCTGCAGTTGGGATGTTCGGCGCTATTTGCGCTCCTGGGCGCGTCGCAGAGCGGCGGCGAGGGCGCTTTCCGCCGGGGCCTGTGAAGGTTGGCGCGGTGGCGGTGCGCTCGTGCGCTGCGGTGATGCCGGGGATGCGGAACGTGATCCTGCATCGCCCGACCGATCGATGGCGCCCGACTTCATCGTCAGCGCAATGCGCTTCCTGCCGACATCCACCTCCTTGACGCGCACTTTCACGACGTCGCCCGCCTTCACCACCTCGCGCGGGTCCTTGACGAACTGATCGGACAGCTCGGAGATGTGCACGAGGCCGTCCTGATGCACGCCGACGTCGACGAAGGCGCCGAACGCGGCGACGTTGGTGACCACACCCTCGAGCTGCATGCCGGGCTTCAGGTCGCCGATCTTGTCGACGCCCTCCTGGAATGTGGCGGTCTTGAACTCGGGGCGCGGATCGCGACCTGGCTTCTCCAGCTCGGCGAGAATGTCGGTGACGGTCGGAATGCCGAACGCGGCGTCGGCGTAGTCGGCAGGGCGCAGCGACTTCAAGAACGCGCGGTCGCCGATGATCGACTTCAGCGGTCGCTTGGTCGTGTCGGCGATCTTCTCCACCACCGCGTAGGCTTCCGGGTGCACGGCGGAAGCATCGAGCGGGTTCTTGCCGTCCATGATGCGCAGGAAGCCCGCCGCCTGCTCGAAGGCCTTGGCGCCGAGGCGCGGCACTTTCTTCAGGCTGGTGCGCGCCTTGAAGGCTCCGTTCTCGTCGCGGAAGGCGACGATGTTGGAGGCGAGCGTCTGGTTGAGGCCGGACACGCGCGCCAGCAGCGGGGCCGAGGCCGTGTTGACGTCGACGCCGACCGAGTTGACGCAGTCCTCCACCACCGCGTCGAGCGAGCGGGCGAGGCCGCGACTGGTCGACGTCGTGCTGGTACTGGCCGACGCCGATCGCCTTCGGCTCGATCTTCACGAGCTCGGCCAGCGGGTCCTGCAGGCGGCGCGCGATCGACACCGCGCCGCGCAGACTGACGTCGAGATCGGGGAACTCCTTGGCGGCCAGCTCGGACGCCGAATAGACCGAGGCGCCGGCTTCCGACACCATCGCCTTGGTGAGCTTGAGGTCCGGCATCTTCGCCATCAGCTCGGCGACGAGCTTGTCGGTCTCGCGACCGCCGGTGCCGTTGCCGACGCTGACGATGTCGACCTTGTGCTTGATGCACAGTGCGGCGAGCGCCGCCAGCGATCCCTGCCAATCGCGCCGCGGCTCGTGCGGATAGATCGTCGTCGTGGCGACGACCTTGCCGGTCTGATCGACGACGGCGACCTTGACGCCGGTGCGGATGCCGGGGTCGAGGCCCATGGTGGTGCGATGTCCTGCCGGTGCCGCCAGCAGCAGATCCTTCAGATTGCGCGAGAACACGCCGATGGCCTCGGCGTCGGCGCGCTCCTTGAGGCGCGACAGAAGACCCGTTTCCAGCGGACGCCGACAGCTTGTCGCGCCAGGCGAGCCGCACCGTCTCGCCGAGCCAGGTGTCGGCGGGGCGTCCGCGGTCGGCGATGCCGAAGGCGTCTTGATCCGCGCTTCGGCCGGATGCGGTTTGCCGGCCTCGTGCGCCACGTCGAGATCGAGGCTCGAGAATGCCTTCGTTCATGCCGCGCAGCATGGCGAGCGCGCGGTGGGACGGCATGTCCTTGATGCGCTGGCCGAAGTCGAAGTAGTCGGAGAACTTGGCGCCCTCCTCGGCCTTGCCCTTCTTCACCGCCGGACTTCAGCTCGCCGTCGCTCCACAGCCATTCGCGCAAGCTACCGACCAGCGTCGGCGTCTCGGCGATGCGTTCGATGAGGATATGGCGCGCGCCGTCGAGGGCGGCCTTGGCATCGGCGACGCCCTTGCCGGCATCGATGAACTTGGCGGCCTCCGCCTCGGGGTCGAGCGCGGGGTTCTTCAGCAATGCGTCGCTCAACGGCTCGAGGCCGGCCTCGCGGGCGATCTGCGCCTTGGTGCGCCGCTTCACCTTGTAGGGTGCGTAGAGGTCTTCGAGCTCGACCTTGGTCGCCGCGCCGTTGATGGCGCGGCGCGAGATCGGGCGTCAGCTTGCCCTGCTCCTCGATCGCTCTTGAGCACGGAAGTGCGGCGATCCTCCAGCTCGCGCAGGTAGGAAAGCCGCTCCTCCAGCTTGCGCAGCTGCGTGTCGTCGAGGCCGCCGGTCTTCTCCTTGCGGTAGCGGGCGATGAACGGCACCGTCGCGCCCTCGCCGAGCAACTCCACCGCTGCCACCACCTGTGCGGGGGCGACGCCCAGCTCCGTTGCGATACGCTGGTTGATCTTGTCCATGCTGACCCCGGTGCGCGACGTTTCTTTAAGTCGGGTTGGCGTCATACTTCCCCCGGGCCTAAGAGGGAAGCGCAGTGTGACGGCGAGTGCTACATATCAAGTGTGGAGTTGGGAGGACGGGATATGCGTTGTCTGTTGGCCGCATTGACGGCGGCGTTTCTCCTTGCCCCGGGCGTTGCCGGGGCCGGCGATTATGCACCGATGGATTGTGCCAAGGCAAAGTCTGCCGCGGAGCTGACGGTCTGCAAGAACTATGCGCTGGGGCAGGCCGAGGCGCGCATGGCTACGCTCTATGGGGTGGCAACATCGCTTGTCGCCATGGGGCAGCGGGGCGACATGCAGGGCGCGCAGCGCGACTGGCTGCAGACGCGCGAGAATTGCGGCGACCGCGTCGCCTGTCTCACCGCCGCCTACGCGATGCGCATCAAGGACCTCAACGAAACCATCGCCGCGATTGCCGCCCGCGGCCCGTACTGAACCCGCCAAGGCGGTCGAGCTTTCGCCGACGAGAATGGCGTCGGCATCGGCGCGCGTCTACCGGAGCCCTCGCAAGAACAGGCGAAGCCAGGATGCACCGGTTTGCGCTGCATGCGCCCCAATCCGCGGCGATGCGCAGCGCGCGGCCAGTAACCGCAGCTCGTGCACGCGTGCCAGGGCGAAAATTTGTAGTGGCGGCTGCGACCCGTGCAGGCGAATTTCTGACCCTGCGTGAGGCGCCCGGCCTTTTTTGTGTTCCATCGCCTAACTCCTGCAGGCAATGAGATCGGCGCGGGCGCACAAAGATTCCATGTGGATTTGCGCCCGTGTCCGTAGTCTCCGCATAAAGCACGAGTGCCGATGAACGCAGGCTGACTGGACGCCGGCGCAAACGTCGAGTGCCCACTGCGCGCTTGAAAACCTGCAAGGGATTGGAAGACTTACCCACGAATCGCGCTACCCAGACACGGGGTTGGGCAGCATAGTGTCCGAGGGAAATGTCTCGCACCGCAGCGCGCAAGGTCATGGATTCCGCCGGCTCCCTCGATCGTGCGCGGCAGGTTCTGGCCGACGTATTCGGCTTCCGTGACTTCCGCTCGCACCAGGCGGACATCATCGCGACGGTGATCTCCGGTGGAGATGCGCTGGCGCTGATGCCGACCGGCGGCGGCAAGTCGCTGTGCTACCAAATCCCGGCACTCGTTCGACCCGGCACCGGCATCGTCGTCTCGCCGCTGATCGCCCTCATGCAGGATCAGGTCGAGGCGTTGACGCAGGCCGGCGTCAAAGCTGCCTTTCTCAACTCGACGCTCGACTATCGCGAGCAGACGGCGTTGGAGAACCGTGTCGCCGCCGGTGGTCTCGACATCCTCTACGTCTCGCCCGAGCGCTTGCTGCAGGATCGCACCCTCGCCTTGCTCGCCCGCACCGAGCTGTCGCTGTTCGCCATCGACGAGGCGCACTGCGTCTCGCAGTGGGGGCACGACTTCCGCCCCGAGTACCGCCAGTTGAAGGTGCTCGCCGAGCGCTTTCCCAACGTGCCGCGCATCGCGCTCACGGCAACGGCCGACGAGCGCACGCGCGAGGAGATCGTCAGCGAATTGAAGCTGGAGCAGGCGCAGCGCTTTATCGCCAGCTTCGACCGGCCGAACATTCGCTATACGATCTCGACGATGGGCGGCATGGGCGCGCGCGAACGCCTTTGGCAATTCATCGAGACCGAGCACGCCGAGGATGCCGGCATCGTTTACTGCCTGTCGCGCAAGTCAGTCGAGGAGACGGCGGCCTGGCTGACCGGCAAGGGACGCACGGCGCTCGCCTACCACGCCGGTCTCGATGCCAACGTCCGTCGCACCGTGCTGGAGCGCTTCCGCAAGGACAGCGGCATCATCGTCGTCGCCACCATCGCCTTCGGCATGGGCATCGACAAGCCGGACGTGCGCTTCGTCGCCCACCTCAACCTGCCGAAGTCGATCGAGGCCTACTACCAGGAGACCGGGCGCGCCGGCCGCGACGGCATGGCCGCCAATGCCTGGCTCGCCTATGGCCTGCAGGATCTCATTCAGTTGCGCCAGTGGATCGGGCAGAGCGATGGCTCGGAAGCCTACAAGCAGGTGCAGCGGCAGAAGCTCGGGGCGCTGATCGGCCTGTGCGAATTGCCGAGCTGCCGGCGCCAATCGCTGCTCGCCTACTTCGGCGAGCGGCAGACGCAACCCTGCGGCAACTGCGATAACTGCCTCGCCCCGCCGGAGACGATGGACGGCACGGTCCTGGCGCAGAAGGCGCTGTCGGCGGTCTATCGCACCGGCCAGCGTTTCGGCGCCACCTATCTCGTCGACGTGCTCATGGGGCGGACCAACGAGCGCATCACCCGCGCCGGGCACGACAAGCTGCCGGTGTTCGGCATCGGCAAGGATACCGACGAGCTCACCTGGAAGGGCGTCTTCCGCCAGCTCGCCGCCGCCGGCCACCTCACCGGCGACGACGACGGCTATGGCACGCTTCTGCTTACCGACGCCGCGCGTCCCGTCCTGCGCGGCGAGCAGCGCTTCCTCGTGCGCGTGGCCACCAAGGAGACGCGCGCCAAATCAAAACGTCAAAGCAAGAGCGCCATCGCCGTCGCCGAAGCCGACCGGGCGCTGTTCGAGGCCTTACGTGCGCTGCGCCTGCGCCTCGCCGCCGAGGCCAAGCTGCCGCCTTACATCATCTGCACCGACGTCACGCTGGCCGAGCTCGCGTCGGCGCGCCCTGTCGATACGCAGGCGCTGCACGGCATCACCGGGCTGGGCAACAGCAAGATCGCACGCTACGGCGTGGCGCTGCTGGCGACGATCGCTGCGCACGGACGCGATGCGGCGCCCGACAACGGTCTGTCGCCGGCCGTCAACCAGACGCTGGCGCTGCACCGTCAGGGGCTCGACGCCGGCAAGATCGCCGCAACGCGACGGCTCGACGTCGACGTCGTCTATGGGCATTTTGCCGAGGCCATCGAGCGCGGCGTTCTCGAAGCGCGCGACGTGCTGGGGCTCGAGGAAGCCGACATCGACGAAATCCACGAGGCGTTCGACCGGCTCGGCACACTCGAATCCGGCAAGATCGGCCCCGTGCACGCGGCTCTCGAAGCGCGCTTCGACTACGGTGTCCTCAAGTGCCTGCTGGCCGAGCTGAGCTGATGGCCTTGGGTGCTGAGCAACCTGCGACCAATGCGGACGTCGAGCGTCACGGGCTTGCGGTAAGCCGCAATAACCCCTATTCCACTCCATCGATTTGGCCGGACAATGTGGCCGCTTCGCCCAGGCACCGCCGGGCGCACGATCAGTGCCTCACCAACATCGTACTTCGGCGACGAGCGGCTTTGCCGCTGCGTGCGCTCATCGCCATCCGCATGTGCTTCGTGAAACTAAACCGATTGATGGGAGTGAAATGAAGGCCTTTAGAGACCCAACATTCAGCGACCGCCTGGGGAACTCCTCGGCGGCCAAGAAGGCTGCTTTGGACCGCTTCCGCGCCAAGGCCGAGGATCCCGCCGTCGCCGAGCTACGAGCTGCGCGCGCCGCAGCCGCTGCCGAACGCGAATTGCGCGCCGCCGAGCGTGCCGAGGCTCGCCGCATCGAGCAGGAGCGTCAGGCCGCGCAGAAGGCGGCCGACGAGATCGCCGCGCGGGCGGAACGCGAAGCCCGGCAGATCCGCGAAGCCGACGAGATGCTCGTGCTCGAGGGGCAACGCAAGGCCGAGCGCGACGCACGCTACGCCGCCCGCAAGTCCCGCAAGGCAGGCAAGGCGGCCTGAGCCGCATCCTGAAACGACGAGGCCGCGCGATCCCTCGCGCGGCCTTTTTCGTTGCGCGCCGTTACCGCACGCTACGGGGATTTCGTCACCGGCGGCGGGTTCCATGCGCCGGTGAGCGCATCGGTCTTGGGCGCATAGAGACGCATGGTCAGCGTGAAGGGTCCGCTCGGCGCCGGCAGCCAGTTGGCCTCCTTGTCGGCGCCGGGGCTGGCGTTCTGGAAATAGAGATCGAGCGATCCGTCGGCATTGGTCTTGAAGGGCATCCAACTGCTCAGCGCAAAGCGATTGAGCGGGTTCGCGACCTGGAAGCCCGCGTTGTCGTATAGCGTCACCGACCAGAATGCATCGACCGGCGGCAGATCATCCTTGGCGAAGTGCAGCGTGTAGTTGGCCGTGCCATCGAGCGGCTTGCCGGTCGCGTCGGCGAGGTTGAGCGGATAGATCGCATCCTCGGGCAGGTTGGCGCCGAGGCCCACCTGCGCCACCATCGCCCGCTTCAGATAGTAGTTGCCGTAGACGCCCATCGTGTCGGTGTTCATCGACCAGCCGTTTACGACGCGCGCCAGAGTGGGGATCTTCCACTGCATCAGCTTTTGCGCGGCTTCGGGGACGCCCTGTAGTCCGCTGGACACGGCCGGATCGAGCGGCGCCGATGTCGAAAGCGCTTGCCCGCGCTCGATGCCGATGCGCTGCATACGCGCCATGATCGGCTCGTCGGTGATATGCGGCGGCTGCAGCTTCAAGAGCTCGGCGGCATAGGCGAAGTAGCGATCGGCAGGCATCGTATCGACCTGCACTTTCGGCGGCGTCTTCATGTCGATGCTCGGGTCGATCGTTACCGTCGGTGTCGACGGCTGCTTGCCCCATTGCGATAGCGGCATGATCGTGATAGCCGTCCTGGATCTTGTGAACCGCGTCATAGTCGGCCGGCCCGTCGGTCTTCGTGCGCCCGATGATCCACACGTACGGCGTCGGCGCCTCGATACGCCGTGTGTTGGCTGGCAGCTTGAACTCCTCGATGGCGCGGTCGCGCAGATCCGGCCGCCAGCCCGGCGGCGTCACGAGAAAGGTCGCCGCTGCCGTGCCGGTCGTACGCCATCCGGGCGAGGCGAATACGTCGGTCCACATGTCGAGCATCGGCAGCAGGTAATAGCGCCCGCCGGTGTCGGGGGCGGACACGACCATGGGCTCCTTCGTCATGTCGAGCCAGGCGCTGGAGTACAGCGTGTCGAAGTTCGGCCGGACGACCGACCCGCATGTCGGCGGTCGGGAACGCTGGCACGTTGACGAACATGTTCGGCGGTCCGCCGATCTCCGATTTGCCGGCTTCGATGTTGGTCATCTGGCGGCGCGTCACGTCCATGGTGATGAGCGGATAGAAATAGAGGTACGCGTCGACGCCGATGGCGCGCGCTTCCGCCTCGGTGATGTCGGCGGCGCGGAGGGCGCTCACAGGTGCAAGTGCGGCAAGCATGAGGGCAGCGGTCAGAGGCAATTTTCATGGCGTCCTCCCGACGTTTCTTGGGAGGCGTCGATAGCAGCGCCCGCCCGTCACCGAGATTTGCTCCGATTGCCGATAGTGGCAATCTTCTCGATGGGGGATGCTTGAGGGACGATTACCAGCTTGCGCGGCCGCGTCCGTGCGGTCTCCCGCGGTAGCCGCGGCGGCGCGGAGGGATCAATCGCGGTCGCGGTGCGGGGGCTTAGGCGTGTCGCGCTCGGCCCGCCACAGGTGCAGCACCATGAGCTTGATCTTCATGGGCAGCTCCCGCCAAGCGGCGCCCGACGTGAATTCCTCGAACGTAGTTCGAGTATCCTTAGGCGGGATCTTTCCCGGCTTGGGCTCGTGTTCCACCATGGCCTCCTCAAGTGCTCGCGAGTGTAACGCCTGAAGGTTCCATTCGGTTACACGCCGCTCTCACTTTGAGCGAAGCACCTCGAAGCGCTGGCTGCGGCCGAGGACGGCGCGCAGGCGCCAGGGGAGCAGCCGCCCGGCACGGATCAGCCACAGCAAGCGGCGCGGAAAGGCGATGAGATCGTGCCCGCGGTCGAGCCCGCGCTTGATGCGCCCGGCCGCCACATCCGCCGAGACGATCAGCGGCAGCGCGCCGACATGGCCGGCAACCTGCGCCGTCTCGATGTGGCCCGGGTAGACGAGGCTGACGCTGACACGCATCCGGCTGCAGCCATTCGCGCAGCGCCTCGCCGTAGGCCATCAGGCCCGCCTTGCTGGCCGAGTAGGCCGGCGCGTCGGCCGACGGATGCAGCGCCGCGAGCGACCCGATGATGGCGATGCGGCCGCCGCGCGCGTGCGCGCATCGCCGGCAGCGCCGCCGCGATGGTGAGGATGGCGGCTTCGAGATTGGTGCGCAGAATGGCCGTGACCTCGCCGGCGTCCTCCATCTCGCGTTCGGGGTGATGGCCGGAGAAGATGCCGGCATTGACGATCAAGAGATCGATCGGGATGCGCGGCGGCGAAGGCGCGAATAAAGTCGTGCCCCGAGCCGGTCTCGCACAGGTCGCACGCGTGCGCCTCGACCCCCGCGCCACGCGCCCGGCATTCATCGGCGACGTCCTGCAGCCGTGCCGCGTTGCGCCCCATCAGCGCGAGCGTGCGCCCTCGCCCGGCATAAAGAAGCGCCAGCGCGCGCCCCAGCCCCGCGCTCGCCCCCGTGATGACGATGGAATTTGCCACCTGTCCCGCCACGTTTCGACTGCCCTGCTCCGCCTCTCCGCTATCTCAACGCTCCGGTCGCCGTCTGTCTACGCCGGGCACACACCGGAACGAGAAAGGCCGCGCTGGCGAACCGGCGCGGCCTCCGTAGTGCCCATCAACAGTTGTGCGATCAGCCGAGGCGCTTCTCCAGCGCGCCGAGCTCATCGTGCAGCGCCTTCGGCAGGCGGTCGCCGAAGGTCGCGAAATGCTCGCGGATCAGCGGCAGCTCGGCCTTCCAGCCTTCCTTGTCGACGCTGGTCAGCTCCTTCATGTCGGCGGGGTCGACCTTGACGCCCTTGACGTCGATGGCGCCCTCGGCGGGAACCTTGCCGATCGGCGTGTCGACCGCAGCAGCCTTGCCGTCGCAGCGATCGAAGATCCACTTGAGGACGCGGCTGTTCTCGGCGTAGCCGGGCCACATGAACTTGCCGGCCGCATTCTTGCGGAACCAGTTCACGTAGAAGATCTTCGGCATCTTGGCGCCGCCCTTGTCGCCCATCTTCAGCCAATGGGCGAAGTAGTCGCCCATGTGGTAGCCGCAGAAGGGCAGCATGGCCATCGGGTCGCGGCGGATGTCGCCCTTGACGCCCGAAGCCGCGGCCGTCTTCTCCGAAGCCATGACCGAGCCGAGGAAGGTGCCGTGCACCCAGTTGAGCGCTTCGGTGACGAGCGGAACCGTCGTCGCGCGGCGACCGCCGAACAGGATGGCGTCGATCGGCACGCCCTTGGGGTCTTCCCACTCCTTGGCGATCACCGGGCACTGGCCGGCAGGCGCGGTGAAGCGGGCGTTGGGGTGCGCGGCCGGACGGCCCGACTTGGGCGTCCAGTTGCGGCGCATCCAGTCGATGGTGTGCTCGGGCGTCGTGCCCATCTGCTCCCACCACACGTCGCCGTCGTCGGTCAGCGCGACGTTGGAGTAGATGCAGTTGGCGGTCAGCGTCTTCATGGCGTTGAGGTTCGACTCATTCGACGTGCCGGGCGCCACGCCGAAGAAGCCCGTCTCCGGATTGATCGCATAGAGCCGTCCGTCGGCGCCGAACTTCATCCAGCAGATGTCATCGCCGATGGTCTCGGCCTTCCATCCCTTGATGGTCGGCGCCAGCATGGCGAGGTTGGTCTTGCCGCAGGCGGACGGGAACGCCGCCGCCATGAACTTCACCCGGCCCTCCGGGTTGGTGAGCTTGAGGATGAGCATGTGCTCGGCCATCCAGCCCTCGTCGCGCGCCTTCACGCTGGCGATGCGCAGGGCGTGGCACTTCTTGCCGAGCAGGGCGTTGCCGCCGTAGCCCGAGCCGTACGACCAGATCTCGCGCGTCTCCGGGAAGTGCGAGATGTACTTGGTCTTGTTGCACGGCCACGGCACGTCGGCGGTGGCCGGCGTCGACAGCGGATAGCCGACGGTGTGCATGCCGCGCACGAAGTCTTCCGAGTTGCCGAGCGCTTTCCAAACCGCCGAGCCGACGCGGGTCATGATGTGCATGTTGGCGATGGCATAGGCGCTGTCGGTGACCATGACGCCGATGCCGGCGATGGGCGAGCCGATGGGGCCCATCGAGTAGGGCAGCACGTACATGGTGCGGCCGGCCATGGCGCCGTCGTACAGCTTGCTCAGCGTCACCTTCATCTCGGCCGGGTCGAACCAGTTGTTGGTCGGGCCGGCGTCGTCCTTGCTCTGCGAGCAGATGTAGGTCTGGTCCTCGACGCGCGCGACGTCGAGCGGGTCGGAGCGCACGAGGATCGAGTTCGGCCGCTTCTCGGGGTTCAGCCAGATCGCCGTGCCGCCGTCGACCAGCGCCTTGAGCATCGCCTGGTACTCGGCCTTGGAGCCATCGCACCAGACAACGTTCTCCGGCTTGAAGAGGGCCTTGGCCTCGTCGACGAACTTGAGGACCTTCGGATTGCTGGTGGGCGGGCTCGTGGTGGGAGTGTACTTGGGAGCGGCGGACTGACCGTTATCCTTGGACTTGAAGGCTGACAGAATACCCATATGCGGCGTTTCCTCGAAGCGTTGTCATTGGATGCAAAGCTTTCCATTCGACTGCTATCATCGAAACGGAACGCGTTTCAAGCAATTGCGTCCCGCGCCTGGAGTCTTGGTTTGCGCTCACTGCCGGTGCAGGCGCGGCCGCGGCTCCGGTGGGCGCTGCAGTGCTGCGGAAATCGGCAAGCGACGTGGACGGATAGTAGGTCCCGTCGAGCCTGCGGGACCACCATTGGCCGCGCTCGTCCGGCGATCTCGCATCCGCGAAGCGATAGTCGTAGAGCAACGCGCGCACGTGCTTCGGCGGCCGTTCGCCGAACGGCTTCTCCGCGAAGAGGGCAAGGACGACCGGGCTGCCCTCGAGCAGCCGCCGAAGCAGCCGTTCGATCCACTGCTGTTGTCCCGCGCCACCGTAGGCGGCGAACCACAGCTGCCAGTCGAGGCGCGGCTGATAGGGGATGCTCCACGTCGGCGCGCGCGCCACCGGCCCGGGAAGGTACGGCAGCGCGTACTCGCGCCACGTGCTGTTGTCGTCCGAGCCTTCGATGACGATGACCGGCCGCGTCGTCGTCGTCGTCGCGAACAGGCCGTAGGGGTTGACGATGAGCAGCGGCGCCAGCGCCTCGGTCATGGCGCCGGCAATGGGCAGGTTGCGTCCGGCGAGCGGCGCGTAGAGGAGGTTCACGCCGATCGGCACGACGATGAGCGCGAAGGACCGTCGCCAGCGCGGTGGCGACATGCGCCGGGCCGGGGCGCCTGCTGCGTTGATGCGCCCGGCGAGGCCGCTCGGGCAGCACGCGGCGCAGCGCCTGATCGTCGAAGAGGAACAGGCACAGCAGCACGGTCAGCAGGTTGAACCAGTTATAGCTGCCGGTGAGCATGATGCCGATCTGGAAGGCGATGACGAGCGCGGCGGCGAGCATGCGCGGGCGGCGCGGCAGGAAGATCAGCGCCACGGCGACAAGCTCGATGACCAGCGCCGCCGCGGTGCCGGCGGCGAGCAGCCAGTGCGGCAGCTGCGCCGCGTAGAAGGCGAGCGGCGAGGGCAGCGGCTGCGTCAAGAAGTGATAGTCGAGCGCGGTGAGCTGCTGCCAGGTCGCATCGCCGGAGGCGAGCTTGACGAGGCCGGCGAGGAACAGGAAGCGGAACAGCAGCAGGCGGTACAGCCAGACGACGATGCGCGAGCCGCCGGTGAGAAAGATGGCGAGGAACCCGGCTTCGATGAGCAGCATGTCCCACTGGTAGGTCATGAACATCTGCCCGGCGTAGACGAACGACAGGTAGAGGACGAACAGCGCCGACGAGCGCGAGGCGCTGGGCGATGCCGAACGCGACGAGCAGCGCGAGAGCGATGCCGGCGACGGCGCCGGTCATCAGCGCGGCATCGGAAGTGTTCAGCCAGAACAGCGTCGGCAGCCGCCAGTAGGCGTCGGAGCCCCAGCCGGCGCGCGCGGCGGCGAGATATTCGCTCGAGCGGCAGGATCCCGTCGCGCGCCGACCAGCCCGCGCACCTGCAGCGCCAGCGAGACGAAGGCGGCGAGGTAGATGAGGCCGAGGCCGCGCAGGAACAGCGCCGACACGAGATCGTAGCGCGCCGGCTCGAGCGTGCGGCCCCACAGCAGATGCGTGGCGTGCGTCAGCAGCCCGCGATGGCCGGAGATGAAGCGGTAGGCCGCCTCGCTCAGCGCGCGCGAAGCCCGGCACATGGCGGTACAGCCACCACCAGGCTCCCTGCGACGGTGCGTAGCTCAGCAGCCGGAAGGTGGCGCCGGCACCGGAATAGACCTCGCCATCCGGCTCGATGAGCTGCACGGCATGTTTGAATTCGTCGGCAGGGATGGCCGGGAAGTCCGCCGCCGCTTCCTGGTATGGGCGATATGCAACCTTGTCGCCGGTGAGCTGGCGCCAGTAATCCACCCACGTGCGGCAGATCCCGCAGTCGCCGTCGAACACGAATGTCGGGTGCAATGGGTTCATGTCACTACCGACATTAGGCCAGTGCCGCTTGACGTTGAACGCCGCCGGGCCCTTATTCAACGTGCTAGCTGGCCGGACGGCCGCTGCCGGATTGCGGGCGTCTGTGGCCCATCGAGCAATTCCGGTGGAGGAAAGTCCGGGCTCCATGGAGACACGGTGGCGGCTAACGGCCGCCGGGGGCGACCCCAGGGAAAGTGCCACAGAAAGCAAACCGCCTGCGGTTCGCCGCAGGTAAGGGTGAAAGGGTGCGGTAAGAGCGCACCGCGCGGCCGGCGACGGTCGTGGCAAGGCAAACCCCACCGGGAGCAAGACCAAATAGGGGTGGCCGGGCGTGCGCGAAAGCGTGGCGCCAGGTCCGTCATCAGACCCGCCACCCGGGTTGGTTGCTTGAGGCGCCTAGCAATGGGCGCCCCAGACGAATGGCCGTCGCGGAAGGAACTTGGCCAACACTCGGCAAGCCGGTGTTGGGCTACCTTCCAGACAGAACCCGGCTTACAGGCCAGCTGGCAATTTCCTTACGGGCGTTAGCGATTGTCCGCCTGCGGCGGCGCGCCATCCTCCGCCTTCGTAGCGTTTCAGGTCAGGCGCCTATCGCACCTTAATGGATTGCGCTTTATCGCTTGATTTCACTGTGAAATTTCAATTCCACGGTAAGCAATCCCGTTTAGCTTTCGCATGACGGCTGATGGAGGTCTTCATGCGTAAATTACTCACGACTTTGGTTTGCGCCACGGCGCCGGATTGGCGGCTCTCGCCGCCACCGCCGATACCGCTTCGGCTGGCGGCGGCTATCGCTGGTATCGCGACTATGCCCCGCTCTATCCGCAGGTCTACTACGGACCTCCGGTCGTCTACGTCGTTCCGCCCGCGTACGCCTACTATCCGCGCCCCGTCTACGGCGCTTGCTGCGGCTATGTCGTCGGCCCCGCCGCGACCTACTATCCGCGTCCCCAGCTCTATCCGCGTCAGCGCTACGTGCGTCCGTACTACGTCGGCCGCCGCGGTCGCTGCTGCTACTAAGCAATCATCGCGACTTCCCGTTAGCGACGAGCCAGGCCGGATTGAACCATCGATCCGCCTCGCCGTCGTACGGGAGGCGCGTGATGTCCCAGTGGCGGATGTACTTGGCATAGACGTCCCACACCGGCGGTCCGCCGCCGATGAACACGACGCGTCCGGCGAACTTCGCCAGCGTCTCCTGCGGATCCATGTGTGAGCGCAACTCGACGACCGTCATGTGCTGACGCTCGTACTCGGGGACGGCGCGCGCCGTGGTCGGCCCCGCCAGCAGCACGTGCCCGCGCGTCACGCGGAAGAAGTTCTCGACGTCCTCCTTGTACTCGCGGCCCTTGTTGCCCTCCCACGGCAGGTGGCCGTTGAGGCCCAATTGGCCGGTAAGACCGATGGCGCACATGGAGCGCACGTCAGGCATTCGCTTCTCCTCAAACTGTCGATCGTGTCGGGGAAAACCAGGCTCGCGTGGCGAAACTAGCACAGCGTCCGCAGGCGCCAGGGCCGGCGGGCTGTCGCGCGCCGAAAATCGCTTGTGCACAAGGGCCTGACGGCATCCCTCCCCACGAAAAAGCGTTAATAAACCATTGACGTCCATCCCATCCCATGCGATCCCATAGTGGCCCGACCGCACCGGGCAGGGTCCCGTGGCTGGGCGCCGGTTTCGATCGAGGGCTCGAGGCCCGAGCGACCGCCACGGCTCCCCCGCCGGTGCAACGGCAAATGAGCGAAGGGATGACCTTCGCAGTGCGTTGAATTCGAGTGGTGCGCGAGGCTGGAACGAGGGGATGGACCGCTTTGTCTCGACATTCACAAACAAGATCGACGCCAAAGGCCGGGTCTCAATCCCTGCCCCTTTCCGCGCCGTCCTCGAACGCGACGGCTACGCAACTGGAAGCGCTGGCGGCATCTACTGCTACCCCGCGCTCGAAGCTCCGGCTCTCGATGCTGGCGGCGAGAGACTTGCAAAAAAGATCGACGGGCTTCTCGCGGGCTTGCCGGACTATTCGGACGAGCGGGACGAGCTGTCTGTCGCGCTCTACGGCGACGTCCAGGTTCTGGCGATCGACGGCGACGGGCGCATCAGCCTTCCTGAAGGGCTTCGCGCGCACGCCGGCCTCACGTCCCAGGTCACTTTTGTCGGCCTGGGTGACAAATTTCAGATGTGGCAACCTGAGCGCTTCGCCGAACGGCGCGAGCGTGCTCGGGAAAAAGTCCACCAGACACGCAAGCTCTTCGGCGCGGGGAACCGTTCGTCCTCAGACGAGGATGACGGCAGCGAAGGAGCACGGGGATGACGGCGCGCCGCCGGCCAGGAGCCACTGAGCCCGGTCGTGCACGCCACATCCCCGTGCTGCTTTCGGAGGTCGTTGCCAGCCTCCGACCGGTAGACGGCGGCACCTATATCGATGCGACGTTCGGCGCTGGCGGCTATACGCGCGCCATCCTCGAGGCTGCCCGCTGCAATGTGCTGGCGCTCGATCGCGATCCGAGCGCCATACTCGGCCGCCTCCTCCTGCGCGATGAGTTCGGCGACCGGCTTACGGTTCTCGAATCGCGCTTCTCGGAGCTCGATCTGGTGGCGAGCGAGCAGGGCGTGACACCGGTCGACGGTGTCGTGCTCGACATCGGCGTCTCGTCGATGCAGCTCGACCAGCCCGAGCGCGGCTTCTCGTTCCAGGCGGACGGTCCGCTCGACATGCGCATGTCGTCGTCGGGCCCGTCCGCTGCCGACATCGTCAACGAGACCGAGGAAGAGGATCTCGCCCGCATACTCTACATTCTCGGCGAGGAGCGCCGTTCGCGCCCCATCGCCCGGCTCATCGTCAAGGCGCGCACTGAAGATGGTCCCATCACCACCACGCGTGCGCTGGCCGAGCTGGTCACGCGCGCGGTCGGGGGTCGCCGCGGGGACCCGCAGCATCCGGCGACGCAAACCTTCCAGGCTTTACGCATTTACGTGAACGACGAGCTGGGCGAACTCGCCCGCGCGTTGTCGGCGGCCGAGCGCACTTTGAAGCCGGGCGGGCGGCTGGTCGTCGTCACCTTCCACTCGCTCGAGGACCGCATCGTGAAGCGCTTCCTGCAGGAGCGCGCGGGCAAAGAATCGCGCGGCTCCCGCCACTTGCCGGCGCAATCCGTAAAATTTGCAGCACCCAGTTTCGAGATTGTTAACTCGCGTCCGTTAACACCTTCGAAAGCAGAACTCGAGGTAAACCCGCGCTCCAGATCGGCACGCTTGCGGGCGGCGGCGCGCACTGGAGCACCGAGCTGGCCGCTCGACGAGGCCGAGCTCGGGGTGCCCTCGGTGGAGGACTAGAGGCAGACGGCTGGAGGGTTCGATGCGGCTGATCATTCTCGGGGCGCTGATCCTCACGATCGCCAGCGCCTTCGTTCTCTACAGCAGCAACTACGACACCCGGCTGTTCGAAGCCCGCGTTACCGAGCAAGAGCGCGCTATCGAGACGGCGCGCAGCGACATCTCCGTCCTCAAGGCCGAGCGCGCCCACCTCGGGCGCCCCGAACGCATCGAGCCGCTGGCGCGCGCGCTTGGTCTCGGCCCGGCAACCGAGCAGCAGCTTGCGGCGACCCCGGAGGACGCGTTGGCACGCGCTCTTGCCGGTAAGGACAGCGGCAGCGGCAAGAAAGCGGGGAACTGAGCGGTGGCGGAGTCGCGTATGGAAACGGGCGAAGGCGAAGATGGCATTGCCGCGCGGTTGCCGCAGGCCGCCAACGGACCCTTGCGCACGCTCATCGCCACCGTCGCCATGGCTCTTTTCTTCATGGCGGTCGGCGCCCAGCTCGTCCGCCTGGCGTTGATGGGCGTCGGCGGCAGCTCAATCTCGCTCAACGAGACTGTGGCGCAAAGCTTCGCGCGTCCCGACATCGTCGATCGCAACGGCCGCCTGTTGGCCACCGACGTCGAAGCCTACTCGCTGTTCGCCGATCCGGCGCGCGTCATCGACCGCGACGAGGCCGTCGAGAAACTGGCCGTCGTGTTCCCAGATCTCGACACCAACGCGTTGCGCAAGGAACTTTCTGACCGCAACCGCCGCTTCATCTGGGTGAAGCGCGGCCTGCCACCGCGTGCGGCACAGGCGGTACATAATCTCGGTATTCCTGGCTTCGATTTTCGCCGCGAGCTGCGCCGTGCCTATCCGGGCGGCACGCTGGCCGGACACGTGCTCGGCTACGTCAACATCGACAACAAGGGCGTCGCCGGCATCGAGCGCTATGTCGACGAGGTGGTCGGCGTCGAGTTCGGTGCAAGGCGCTACGCTGGCCGAACGCCCGCCCGTGCGCCTGTCGATCGACATCGGCGTGCAGCACGCCGTCGAAGCCGAGCTCGCCGACGCCTTGAGCCGCTACAAGGCGCAAGGCGCGGCCGGTGTCGTGCTCGACGTGACGACTGGTGAGGTGTTGGCTTCCGCCTCGCTGCCTGCCGTCGATCCCGCCAAGCCGAACATGGATCAGGATCGCCTCGACAAGATTGCCGGCAGCACGTTCGAACTCGGCTCGGTGTTCAAGACCCTGACCGTGGCGATGGCCCTCGATCAGGCACTGGTGACGCCGGAGACGGTCATCGACACGCGCCATGAAATCACTTCCGGGCGCTTCACCATCAAGGATCTGCATCCGCTGCGCCGGCCGCTGTCGGTGGCCGAGATTTTCTTGCACTCCTCGAACGTCGGCGCCGCCAAGCTGGCGCTGCTCGCCGGTCCGCAGCGGTTCCAGGAATTCCTGCGCCACATGCAGCTCCTCGACGTCATGAAGACGGAGGCGGGCGCCATGCCATCGCCGCAGGTTCCACAACGCTGGGGTGAGATCGAAACCATCACCGCTTCCTACGGTCACGGCATTGCCACGGCGCCGCTGCAGTTCGCTGCCGCCGCTGCCGCGGTCGTCAACGGCGGCCGCAAGGTGACGCCGACGTTCGTCAAGAAACAGGCCGATGCGGGGATCGCCGAGATCCCGCTCGTCAGCACGGCGACCAGCGGCAAGATGCGCGCGCTGATGCGGCGCAACGTCGCCGAGCAAGCGGGCACCGGCAAACGTGCGGAAGTGCGCGGCTACCTGGTCGGCGGCAAGACCGGCACCGCGGAGATGCCCGGCGTCGGCGGCTATCGCGAGAAAGCGGTGATCTCCTCGTTCCTTGCCGCATTCCCGATGGATAACCCGCGTTACCTCGTGTTCGTGCTGCTGTTCGAGCCGTCCGGCACGCAAGAAACGGGTGGCGAGGTGTTGGCGTCGCGCAACGCGGCACCGACGGCGGGGCGCGTGATATCGCGCATCGGACCGCTGCTCGGCATGCTGCCGACGCAGGCTGCAGCGAAGGGCGGCACCGGTATGGCGTTTGACGCCTCGAGCCCCGCAAAATATGAAGCACGGTGACGCTAGAACATCCGTGTCAGTGTCGAGGCGTTGAGTTTCACCTAGCCCCAGTGTGATGATCGAAAAGTCCGCCATATCATCGGCGGCTGGGCCGAGGGGCGGACCTTTCGATCTGAAGGACACCAGGAGAACCATGCTCCTCTCCTCGCTCATCGGAACCGACGCCGCCGCTCCGGCCGGATGCGGAAACGTGGAGGTCACCGGCATCACCTCCGATAGCCGCAACGTCCGGCCCGGTTTCGTCTTCGCGGCGATTGCCGGCTCGCAAGGCGGATGGGGCGCGCTTCATCAGCGACGCCGTCGGCAAGGGCGCCGTCGCCATCCTCGCCCGGGACGACACCGAGGTTGTCGGCATCGGCGATGTGCCGGTGCTGCGCGCCGCCGAGCCGCGGCGCGTGCTGGCGCTGATGGCTGCGAGGTTCTACGGGCTGCAGCAGCCGCAGACGGTGGTGGCGGTCACTGGCACCAGCGGCAAGACCTCGGTCGCCGACTTCACGCGGCAGATTTACGCCGCGCTTGGACACAAGAGCGCTTCGCTCGGCACCATCGGTCTCATCAAGGGCGACAGCGCCGTCTACGGCTCGCTGACGACGCCCGATCCCGTATCCCTGCACAAGACGCTGGCCGAGCTCGCCGCCGAGGGCGTCACGCATCTTGCCTTCGAAGCCTCATCGCACGGCCTCGATCAGTATCGGCTCGACGGCGTGCTGCTGAAGGCGGCCGCCTTCACCAACCTCGGGCGCGATCACCTCGATTATCATCCGACGGTCGAAGAGTACTTCGCCGCCAAGCTGCGTCTGTTCTCCGAGCTGCTCCCCGCTGACGGCACCGCCGTGATCAACGCCGACAGTGCGGAGGGCGCGCGCGCGGCAGCGGCGGCGCAAGGCGGCGGGCGTCGCGTCTTCACCGTCGGGCGTGCCGGCGAAGCCTTGAAGCTCGAACGGCTGGTGCGCGAAGGCTTTGCGCAGCGCATGTCGATCGCGCACGAGGGACGCGTGTTCGACATCCGCCTGCCGCTGCTCGGCGAATACCAGGCTTCGAACGCTCTCGTCGCCGCAGGCCTTGCCATTGCCACGGGCGATGTCGCCGGGCGCGTCCTGCCGGCGCTGCAGGGACTAAAGGGTGTCAAAGGTCGGCTGGAGATCGTCGGCGAAGCGCGCGGCGGCCTCGCCGTCGTCGACTATGCGCACAAGCCCGAGGCGCTTGCCGCCGTGCTCGATGCGCTGCGCCCCTTCGCCACCGGCAGGCTTATCTGCGTCATGGGCTGCGGCGGCGACCGCGACAAGGGCAAGCGGCCGATCATGGGCGCCATCGCAGTGGAGAAGTCAGACGTCGTCATCGTCACCGACGACAACCCGCGCACCGAACGCCCCGAGGCGATCCGTGCGGAAATTCTCATCGCTGCGACGGGCGCCCAGGAGATCGGCGACCGCGCCGAGGCGATCGCCGCCGGCGTTGGCATGCTCGGCGCCGGCGATGTCGTCGTGGTCGCCGGCAAGGGTCACGAGACCGGGCAGATCGTCGGCGACAAGGTGCTGCCGTTCTCCGACCACGACGAAGTGCGCAAGGCATTGGAGCTCAGCCAGGCATGAGCGGAGCGCTGTGGACCTGGGACAAGTTGGTGCCGGCGGCCGTCGGCACGGCCGAGGGCGCGCCGCGCGTTCCCCTCACCGGATTTTCCATCGACACGCGCTCGCTGCAGCCGGGCGAGGTGTTCGTCGCCCTGCGCGATGTGCGCGACGGCCACGACTTCGTCCTCGAAGCTTTCCGCAAGGGTGCCGGGGCGGCGCTCGTCGCCGCGGAATACAAACGCGTCGAAGGCGATGGCGCGCTGTTGCGCGTGCGCGAGACCTTGGAAGGTCTGCGCAGCATCGCCGCCGCAGCCCGACGCCGGACCGAAGCACGCATCGTCGCCGTCACCGGCAGCGTCGGCAAGACCGGCACCAAGGAGGCGCTGCGCAATTGCCTGTCGCGCCTCGGCCCGACGCACGCCGCCGAGAAATCCTTCAACAACCATTGGGGTGTCCCGCTGACGCTGGCACGCATGCCGGCCGAGGTGAGATACGGGGTGTTCGAGATCGGCATGAACCACGCCGGCGAGATCACGCCGTTGACGGCGCTCGTGCGTCCGCACGTTGCTATCGTCACGACGGTGGAGCCGGTGCACCTCGAATTTTTCGGTACCACCGAAAAGATCGCCGAGGCGAAGGCCGAGATCTTTTCCGGTATCGAGCCCGGCGGCGTTGCCGTCCTCAATCGCGACAATGCCCACTACGACCTGTTGGAGCAGCGCGCCCGCGAGCACGGCGCCCGCATCGTCACCTTCGGCCGCCATGAAAACGCCGACGTCCGCCCTGAAGTGTGGTCGCTTGATGCCGACGGGTCGGACATCGCCGTCCACATCGGTGGCCGGCGCATTGCCTACCGCGTCGGCGCACCGGGGGCGCACCTTGCGCAGAACTCGCTCGCCGTCATCGCCGCCCTCGACGCCCTCGGCGCCGACGTCGAGAAGGCTGTCCCCGCGCTGGCCGCGATGCGCGCTGCAAAGGGCCGCGGCGAGCGGCGCGAGATCGCGGTGCCGGGCGGCTCCATACTGCTCATCGACGAAAGCTACAACGCCAATCCCGCCTCCATGCGCTCGGCGTTGGCCGCCATGGCGGCGGTACCGCGGACGCGATATAGCCGTCGTATCGCGGTCCTCGGGGACATGCTGGAGCTGGGGGAGAACTCGGGCGCGCTGCACGCGGCGCTCAACGATCCGGTTGACGCGGCCGAGGTCGATCTGGTCTTTGCCTGTGGCCGCGATATGCAGCGGCTGTTCGAGGCACTTCCCGCGCAGCGCCGAGGGGCGTGGGCGCCGCAGTCGGCAGGGATTGCCGAGGCGCTGGCGCAATCGGTGCGCGCGGGCGACGTGGTAATGGTCAAAGGCTCGCTGGGCTCACGCATGGCACCGCTGGTCGACTTGCTGATTGCCAAGAGCGAACAACAACATGCGCGGGCCCCGGGTTGACATGGGCGCAGGTCGCGAACATACGGCAGACGCCGTTCGGAGAGTTGGATGCTGTATGAGCTGGTGAACCTCAGCGATCAGATCGGGATCCTGAACGTATTCAAGTACATCACCTTCCGCACCGGCGGCGCCATCTTCACCGCGCTGCTGTTCGTGATGCTGTTCGGACCTGGCATCATCGACCTGCTGCGCGTGAAGCAGGGCAAGGGGCAGCCCATCCGCGAGGACGGTCCCAAGTCACACCTCTCCAAAGTCGGCACGCCGACCATGGGCGGGCTCATGATCATCGCCGGCGTCGTCGTCTCGACGCTGCTGTGGGCCAACCTCGGCAACCCGTACATCTGGATCGTCCTGGGCGTGACGGTCGGCTACGGCGCCATCGGCTTTTATGACGACTACCTGAAGGTGACGCGCCGCACCTCGTCGGGCTTCTCCAGCCGCATGCGTCTCGGGCTGGAGCTGCTGATCGCTGCCATCGCCACCGGCTTTGTCATGTATCTAGGGCCGCCAGAGATCAGCGAGGTCCTGACGCTGCCGTTCTTCAAGAACGTGGTGCTCGACCTCGGCCTGTTCTTCATCCTCGTCGGCGTATTCGTCATCGCCGGTGCCGGCAACGCGGTGAACCTCACCGACGGCCTCGACGGGCTGGCCATCGTGCCGGTGATGATCGCCGCCGCCACGTTCGGCCTCATCGCCTACCTCATCGGCAACGCCAAGTTCGCCAGCTACCTGCAGATCCACTATGTCGCCGGCACCGGCGAATTGGCGGTCATCTGCGGAGCGCTCATCGGCGCCGGGCTCGGCTTCCTGTGGTTCAACGCGCCGCCGGCCATGATCTTCATGGGCGATACCGGCTCGCTGGCGCTCGGCGGCGCGCTCGGTGCCATCGCCGTCGCCACCAAGCATGAGATCGTGCTCGCCATCGTTGGCGGGCTCTTCGTCCTCGAGACGCTGTCGGTCATCATTCAGGTCGCCTCCTACAAGGCGACGGGAAAACGTGTCTTCCGCATGGCACCGCTCCACCACCACTACGAGCAGCAGGGCTGGCAGGAATCGACCGTCGTCGTGCGTTTCTGGATCATTTCGGTGATCCTGGCGCTGGTTGGCCTCGCGACCCTCAAGCTGCGCTAAGCGGGCCACACCCATCGTCTCCAGTTGGCGTTAGATTCCGGCCATGATTCGCATCACAACGTTTGCCGGGAAGCGGGTCGCGGTGTTCGGCCTGGGCGCGTCCGGCATCGCCACTGCCAAGGCGTTGATCGCCGGCGGTGCCGAAGTCGTCGCCAGCGACGACAGCGCCGCGGGCATGCAGGCGGCGGTCGAGGCGGGGCTCAAGACCACCGACCTCAAAGAAACGAACTGGGCCATCTTCGACTCACTCGTGCTGGCGCCTGGCGTGCCGCTGACGCATCCCGCCCCGCATTGGACCGTGCGGGCGGCCAAGCTCGCCGGCGTCGAGGTGATCGGCGACCTTGAGCTGTTCGTACGCGAGCGGCGGGCGCAGAAGTTCCACGTGCCGCTCATCGCCATCACCGGCACCAACGGCAAGTCGACGACGACGGCGCTGACCGCGCACATTCTCAGCGCCGCCGGTCGCGACACGCAGGTCGGCGGCAACATCGGCACCGCCATGCTGTCGCTGGAGGAGTTCACGCCGGGCCGGCACTACGTCATCGAGTGCTCGTCATATCAGATCGATCTGGCGCCTAGCCTCGATGCTTCCGTCGGCGTGCTGCTCAACCTGACGCCCGATCATCTCGATCGCCACGGCACCATAGAAAATTATGCGGCGGTGAAGGCGCGGCTGCCGCAGGGCGCGCGCAAGGCCATCGTCGGCATCGATGACGCCTATTGCCGGGCCATCGCCGAAAGCCTGCGTGCCTCCAAGGGCGCCGACGCGGTGCTGCGCATCTCGGTGCGTCCGGGCGCCGACTGCGATGTCGGCGTCGAGGGTACCAAGGTCGTGCTGCACGTTGACGGCCGTACGACAGAGATCGCCGACATCGCCGGCATCGGCTCGTTGCGCGGATCGCACAATGCCGAGAACGCCTGCGCCGCCAGCGCCGCGCTGCTGTCGCTTCCCGAGCCGCTCGCCGCATCCGACATCGCCCGCTGCCTCAAGACGTTTCCCGGACTCGCCCACCGCATGGAGGAGCTCGGCCGTCAGGGACGCACGCTGTTCGTCAACGACAGCAAGGCAACCAACGCCGATTCCACCGAGAAGGCGCTCGTCTCGTTCCCCGGCGACATCTACTGGATCCTCGGCGGCAAGCCGAAGTCGGGCGGCATCGTCAGCCTCACCGGGCATTTCTCCCGTGTCGCCAAGGCCTATCTGATCGGCGAGGCGACGGAGGAGTTCGCCGCCACGCTCGACGGTAAAGTCGCGTTCGAGCGTTGCGGCACGCTGCAGGCGGCAACCTCTGCCGCCGCTCGCGATGCCGCCGCTGCTGGCGCGGGCGAGCCCGTAGTGCTGTTGTCGCCCGCCTGCGCCTCGTTCGACCAGTTCCGCAACTTCGAAGTGCGCGGCGACGCTTTCCGCGCGCTTGTCGCGGCGCTGCCGGGCATGGCCATGAAGCGGGGCGCCGCATGAGGCTATCGCGCGCCGACCGCAGCCGCGTCGCCGACTGGTGGTTCACCGTCGATCACGTGCTGGTGGGCGCGATCCTCGCCCTCGTCGGCGCGGGACTGATCCTGTCGCTGGCCGCGAGCCCGGCCGTCGCCATCCGCAAGGGGCTGCCGACTTACTACTTCGTCGAGCGGCATCTGTTCTTCTCCGCCGTCGGCGTGCTGATCATGCTGACGGTGTCGCTGTTCTCGCCGCGTGGCGTGCGCCGCCTCGCGCTCGCGCTATTCATCGTCGCCCTGCTCGGCATGATCGGCGTCCACTTCTTCGGGCCCGAGATCAACGGCGCGCGTCGCTGGCTGTCGATCGCCGGCCACACGATCCAGCCGTCCGAATTCGCCAAGCCGGGCTTCGTCGTCGTCTCGGCGTGGCTGTTCGCCGAAAGCGAAAGGCGCCGCGACATGCCGGCGCTGCCGCTCGCCATCGCCCTTGCCGCCTGCTTCACCGGGCTCCTCATTTCCGAACCGGATGTCGGCCAGACGCTGCTCGTCAGCGCCGTATGGGCCACGCTGTATTTCCTCTCAGGCCAGGCGCTACTCGGCGCCGGCATCATCGCCGTGTGTGGCGCCATGGGTGCCGCCTTCGCCTATTCCTCGTTCACGCACGTGCGCTTGCGCGTCGACAAGTTCTTCGCCCCGACACCGGGAGACAACTCGCAGCTCGATCGCGCCATGAAGTCGTTCTCCGAGGGCGGCTTCTTGGGGCGCGGTCCTGGCGAGGGCACCATCAAGACGGCGCTGCCGGATGCGCACACCGACTTCATCTTCGCCGTCGTCGCCGAGGAGTACGGCATCATCGCCTGCATGGTGTTGCTCGGCCTGTTCGCCTTCGTCGTCATGCGCGTGCTCGTCATCGCGGCGCAGGAACGCGACGCGGCGACGCGGCTGTCGATACAGGGGCTGGCGCTGCTTTTCGGGCTGCAGGCGCTGATCAACATGGGCGTCAACGTCGGCCTGCTTCCCGCCAAAGGCATCACGCTGCCGTTCGTTTCATCGGGCGGATCGTCGATGCTGGCGGTATCCATCACGCTCGGTATGCTGCTGGCGCTGACGCGTCACCGCCCGCACGTCGCGCGCCTCAGAAAACCGTCATTGCTGACGGACGTCGTCGGCATGCAGCCTTCAGGACCGGTGCAGAAGTGACGAAGCAAGCGGCATCGGTCCTATTGGCGGCGGGCGGCACCGGCGGGCATCTGTTTCCCGCCCAGGCTCTCGCCGAGGAGCTGGCGCGGCGCGGCATCGCCGTCGACCTCGCTACCGACATGCGCGGCGACCGCTACGGCACCGGTTTCCCCGCCCGCTCCATCCATCGCCTGCCGTCGGCGACGCTCGGCTCGAAGTCTCCCCTCGCCATGGCGCGCACGGCGATGCTGCTGTCGCGCGGGCTCATCGCCTCGTTCAAGCTGCTTGGCGAGATCAAACCGAAAGTGGTGATCGGCTTTGGCGGCTATCCCACCTTCCCGCCGCTCAAGGCCGCCGGGCTGCGCGGCATCCCGACACTGCTGCACGAGCAGAATGCCGTACTCGGCCGCGCCAACAAGATGC
The DNA here is from genome assembly GCA_963795225.1 of uncultured Alphaproteobacteria bacterium. Taxonomy (GTDB): domain Bacteria; phylum Pseudomonadota; class Alphaproteobacteria; order Rhizobiales; family Hyphomicrobiaceae; genus Hyphomicrobium_A. Next base: position 312,716 of record CAWCHB010000028.1, read on the forward strand.
TGGCCAAGGGCGTCACCGGCATCGCCACCTCGTTCGCGGCGACGAAGTATTTGGCACCCGAACTGGCGGACAAGGCGCGCCTCACCGGCAACCCGGTGCGCACCTCGGTCATCGAGGCAGCCAAGCGCCAGTTCTCACCGCCTGCGCCGCAAGGCCCGCTGTCGCTGCTGGTGTTCGGCGGCAGCCAAGGGGCGCGCTACTTCTCCGAGGCGGTGCCGCCGGCCTTGGCGCTGCTGCCCATGCAGATCCGCCATCGCCTCGAGGTCGTGCAGCAGGCACGGGCCGAAGACGCCGAGGCCGTGACTGCGGCCTATCGCGCCAGCGGCATCACCGCCGAGGTGTCGCACTTCTTCGCCGATCTACCTGAACGCATGGCGAAATCTCATCTCGTGGTGGCTCGTTCGGGCGCCTCGACGGTCGCCGAATTAACGGTAATCGGCCGCCCGGCCATCCTGGTTCCGCTGCCGCACGCGCTCGACAATGATCAATTGCAGAACGCCTCGCGGCTTGCCGAATCAGGTGCGGCTTGGTGTATCGAACAGAAGGATTTGTCACCTCAGCGCCTTGCACGCGATATCGGAACGTTATTGGGTGATGGCGGGCAACTTACCGCGGCGGCGGATGCCGCCAAGAAGCTGGGTCGGCCGGACGCGGTGGGGCGCCTGGCGGACCTGACCGAGGAGCTGATGCGTTCTGCGCGCGTGGGCGGCTAAGGGCAGTCGCCGCCATAAGCGGGCCACGAAGCTGGCGGCATTGGTCGACGACGAAGGTACGAGGGAAGACATACCATGCAGATGCCCCGCGAGATCGGGACCTTCCACATCATCGGCATCGGCGGCATCGGCATGAGCGCCATCGCCGAGATCCTGCTGGCGAAGGGCTATTCGGTTCAGGGCAGCGACCAGAAGGACAGCGCCAACGTGCGCCGCCTGCGCGCCAAGGGCGTGCGCGTCTTCATCGGTCACGACGCCGTCAATCTCGTCGGCGCCCGCTCCGTCGTCATCTCCACCGCTGTCAAGGCTGGCAATCCGGAACTCGAGGCGGCGCGCGCCAAGGGGCTCCCCGTCATTCGCCGCGCCGAGATGCTCGCCGAGCTGATGCGGCTTTATTCGACCGTGTCGGTGACCGGCACCCATGGCAAGACGACGACGACCTCCCTCATCGCCCACATCTTCGCCGCGGCCGGCGTCGATCCGACGGTGATCTCCGGCGGCATCATCCAGGACTGGGGCACCAACGCGCGTCTCGGCAAGGGCGAGTGGATGATTGTCGAGGCCGACGAGAGCGACGGCACCTTCGTCCGCCTGCCGACACAGATCGGCATCGTCACCAACATCGACCCCGAGCACCTCGACTACTTCAAGACGGTCGAGAACATGCATCGCGAGTTCGAGACCTTCTTCCGCAATATTCCCTTCTATGGCCTCGCCGTAACCTGCATCGATCATCCGGTGGCGCGCGACATGATCGAGCGGCTGGAACTGCGCCGTGACGGCCGCCGCCTGCTCACCTACGGCACCACGCGCGGCGCCGACCTCGTCCTGCGCGGCCTGACGCAAGAGCGCGGCAGCATCGTCATCGACGTCGAGCTGGGCGCGCGCGTGCGCGGCGGCGAGCGGCAGATCCGCGGTTGGCAAATCCCCGTTCCCGGTCAGCACAACGCGCTCAACGCGCTCGCCGCGATCGCGGTCGCGAGCGAAGCCGGCATTCCCGACAACGGCATCCGCGCGGCCCTGTCGACGTTCACCGGCGTCAAGCGCCGCTTCGAGCAAACCGGCAGTTGGAACGGCGCCTCGATCTACGACGACTACGCCCACCATCCAGCGGAGATTTCGGCGGTGCTTGCGGCAGCGCGTGCCGGGGCTCGCGGCCGGGTCATCGCCGTGTTCGAGCCGCATCGCTATTCGCGCGTGCACGACCTGTTCGGCGACTTCTGTGCCTGTTTCAGCGAGGCGGACAATGTCATCGTCGCGCCCCTCTATTCGGCCGGCGAGCAGCCGCTGCGGGGCATCGACCAGCACTACATGGCCGAAGGCATCCGCAAGACCGGCCACCCGTCGGCGATCGCCATCGACAGCGTGCGCGAGCTGCCGGCCGTGATACGCCGCATGGTGCGCCCCAACGACATGATCATCTGCCTCGGCGCCGGAACGTCGACCGAATGGGCGCACGCGCTCCCCGATTGGCTCGCCGCCGAAGAGCCGCGTCGCGCCAACGCGGTTTAATTCGCACCATCTCGTAGGCTCGGAGGCGCACGTTGTCGTTTCCCGATATCAGCGCCGACCTGCAGGGCAAGCTGCCGGATCTGCGCGGCCGGCTTTCTGCCGGAACCAAGCTCGCCGACATCACTTGGTTCCGCGTCGGCGGACCGGCGCAGGCCCTGTTCTCGCCGGCCGATGAGGCCGACCTCGCCTACTTTCTCGCCGGCATTCCCGCCGACCTTCCCGTCACCGTCATCGGCCTCGGCTCCAACCTCTTGGTGCGCGAGGGCGGCGTCCCCGGCATCGTCATCCGCTTGGGCAAGGGTTTTGCGGCCATCACGCCAGAGCCGGGCAATCGCATTCGTGCCGGCACGGCCGTCCCCGACGTGAAGGTGGCGCGCGCCGCAGGCGATGCCGGTATCGCCGGACTCGCCTTCTATCGCGGCATTCCCGGCTCCATCGGCGGCGCTCTACGCATGAACGCCGGCGCGCACGGTCGCGAAACGAAGGATGTGCTGATCGAAGCGCGCGCCGTCGACCGCTCCGGCAAGATTCACACGCTGTCGCTCGCCGACATGGGCTTCACCTACCGCCACAGCGAGGTGCCGGCCGACTGGATACTCACGCAGGCCCTCTACCAGGGTACGGCCGGCGATCCGGCGGCGATCCTCAAGGAGATGGAGGAGGTCGCCGACTACCGCGAGAAGAACCAGCCCATCCGCGAGCGCACCGGCGGCTCGACGTTCAAGAACCCGCCCGGGCAGAGCGCCTGGAAGCTCATCGACGAAGCCGGCTGTCGCGGCCTGCGCGTCGGCGGTGCCAAGGTTTCCGAGATGCACTGCAACTTCCTCATCAACGACGCCGGCGCCACCGCCGAGGACATCGAGCGCCTGGGCGAGACGGTGCGCGCGCGCGTCAAGGCGAGGTCGGCCGTCTCGTTGCAATGGGAGATCATCCGCATGGGCCTGCCGCTGCCCGGCTGTCCGACCGGAGAAGCGCTGGCGCAGGCGGAGGTCATATGATCGGCAAGGCGCCGGAGCGCACGCACGGCCACGTCGCCGTGCTCATGGGCGGCTTGTCTGCCGAGCGTGAGGTGAGCCTGCGCTCGGGCGCGGCCTGCGCCAAGGCGCTCGAGGGCGAGGGCTATCGCGTCACCCTGATCGACGTCGATCGCAACCTTGCCGCCCGGCTGAAGGAAGTCGCGCCCGACGTGTGCTTCAACGCGCTGCACGGCAAGTTCGGCGAGGACGGCTGCGTCCAAGGCCTGCTGGAATGCCTCGGCATTCCCTACACGCATTCCGGCGTCCTCGCCTCGGCGCTGGCCATGCACAAGGAGCGCGCCAAGGACGTCATGGGCCCGGCCGGCGTGCCGATCGCCGACGCCGAGGTGGTAACCCGCCGTGAAGCGATGAGCCGCCACGTGCTGGCGCCCCCCTACGTCGTGAAGCCGGTGGCGGAAGGCTCCAGCGTCGGCGTCGTCATCGTCGAAGTCGGCGCCAACGGGCCGCCGGCCAGGATCGGCGAAGGCGGCGGTCCCGACGACCTCTTGATGGTCGAGCGCTACATCCCCGGGCGCGAGCTGACCTGCGCCGTGATCGGCGACTTCGTCACCGACGTCATCGAGATCAAGCCGCTGAAGGGCCTCGAATTCTACGATTACGAGGCGAAATACGCGCCGGGAGGATCGCAGCACGTGCTGCCGGCCGATATTTCACCGGATGTTTACCAATTGGTCCGGAAATACACCGTTGCAGCCTGTCGCGCATTGGGATGCCGCGGCGCTGCCAGGGCGGATTTTCGTTACGACGACACGACCGATGGGACAGCCGAGCTGATCTGCCTTGAGGTCAATACGCAGCCGGGGATGACCGAGACTTCACTGGTACCCGAGCTGGCACAACATGCGGGCTGGTCGTTCGGCGAGCTCGTGCGGTTTCTGGTCGAGGACGCGAGTTGCAACAGGTAGGGGGCGTGACCGAGATCCCAAAGCGGGTGCCGCTGGCACTATCGCTCGATCCGGACACGACTGCTCCTCCACTGCCACCTCCTCTCGCTGCTGCCGGTCAAACTCGAGGCTCCAGCGCCTATTTCCCGCGCCGCCGGCCCGCTTCACGCCAAGCCACAGTCGGCCGCCGGCTCGCCCTCACGCTGTTCATGGGGTTGTCGGGCGCCCTCGTGTTCTCGATCCTCACCGACGGCGGCCGGCAGACGCGCGCCGTGGCGACTTTCCTGCCCGAGACGGACACGGTGCTGTCCTGGATGGGCATCCGCGTCGAGCAAGTGGCCCTCAGCGGCCAGCGCTTCACGTCCGACGCCGACGTGTTCGAAGCCATCGACATTCCTAGCACCGGATCGCTCGTCACCTTCGACGCCGCGCAGGCGCGCGAGCGCATCGAAAAACTCCCCTGGGTGTCGACGGCCGCCATCAGTCGCATCTTTCCGGGTACTCTCGACGTGCGCATCACCGAGCGCCAGCCGTCGGCGCTGTGGATCGACAACGGCCGCGAGTATCTCGTCGACAACTCGGGCCGTGTGCTCTCCGCCCTGAAGAAGGGCACGGACGTCAAGCTGCCGCGTCTGTCGGGTGCCGGGGCGCCGGCTGAAGCGCAGGCGCTGCTCGATCTCATCGTGCGCTTTCCGCGCATCGCCGAGCGCTTCGAGATGGCCGAGCGCGTCGGCGAGCGCCGTTGGACGCTGCATCTCAAGTCCGGCGTCGTCGTGCATCTCGGCGCCGATCGCGAGGCCGTGGCCCTGGCGGCTTTGTCCGCGCCCGACGAACTCGGCAAGCTCGTCGATACGCCCAACACCATCGTCGATCTGCGCACCCGGGGGCGCATCACCGTCCGCGCTGCGCCGCCCCCCGCAGCCGCCAGTGCCACCCAGAGTTAGTCGAGGAACGTCATGCTCAGCCGCGACAAGACAGACGGCAGAAATTCGCAGATCGTCGGCCTGCTCGATATCGGGACGAGCAAGGTCGCCTGCATCATCGCCGCCCTCGACCCACCGGAGCGGTCCGGCGAAAGCCGCCGCGTACGGGTGCTCGGCATCGGGCATCTGCGCTCGCGCGGCATCAAGGCCGGTATGATCATCGACCTTGCCGAGGCGGAGGCGACCGTGCGCGCCGCCATCGCGCAGGCGGAACGAACCGCCCGCCTTACGCTCGAGGAGGTGTTCGTCTCGGTGTCATGCGGACGCCTGCAATCGTCCAACTTCTCCGCCTCGGTCGACATCGCCGGCGGCGTCGTTCGTGCCGACGACATCGATCGCCTGATGGCCGGTGGGCACGCCTTCGCCGAGCGCGAGGGCCGGACGCTGATACATCTCAACCGCATCGGCTTCCGCGTCGACGGCGCCGCCGGCAGTCACGACCCGCGCGGCATGGCCGCCTCGCGCCTGTCGGCCGACCTACATACGGTTGCCGCCGACGAGGCGCCCGTGCGCAACCTGATGCTGGTCGTCGAGCGCTGCTATCTCAACGTGCGCGCCCTGATCGCTACGCCCTACGCCAGCGCGCTCGCAGCGACCAGCGAGGAGGAGCGCCGCCTCGGCGTCACCTGCATAGACATCGGCGGGGGCACGGCGACAGTCGCCGCCTTCGCCGACGGCCATTTCATCCACGCCGCGACGATTCCGGTCGGCGGCCACCACATCACGCTGGATATCGCCCAATCCTTGCAGACACCACTTGCCGAGGCTGAGCGAATCAAGACGCTATACGGAACAATGGTGTTGGCTCAGTCCGATGAGTTCGAGACCTTCTCTTACGCGCTTGCGGGCGAGGAGGATGGGGCTCGCGGGCAGGCAACGAAGGCGCAGCTGGCCGGGATCATCCGTCCGCGTGTGGCCGGCATTCTCGGCATGGTGCGCGAGCGCTTGGACAAGGCGGGCGTGAATTCCTTTGCCGGTGAGCGTGTGGTTTTGACCGGCGGTGCCAGTGCCCTCGTTGGTTTCGGCGAGTTCGCCGCCAATACCCTGGGGCGTCCGGCTCGCGTTGCAAGCCCGGTGCCTTCGGTAGGTCTGCCGTCAATCGTCGGCAGTCCGGCGTTTTCGACCGTTGCGGGGCTGCTTGCGGTCGCCGCGTCGGGAAGCGGAGAGGTCTCGGGTTTGCGGGACCGCGAGGCGCTCGGTGGGGGGTACTTCGAGCGCGTCGGTGAGTGGCTGAAGACCGGTTTCGCGTAACAAGGCGGTCCACGGTCACGGGGGTCGACGCCCGCAGGGCGCGATCGACATGCATAGGGAGCGCGCCAAGGCGATGAGCATCAAGCTGCAGCTTCCAAAGCTTACCGATCTGAAGCCACGCATCAATGTCATCGGCGTCGGTGGCGCCGGCTGCAACGCCATCAACAACATGATCTCCGCCGGCCTCGTCGGCGTCGAGTTCGTCGTCGCCAACACCGACGCTCAGGCCCTGGCGCTATCGACCGCCGAGCATCGCCTGCAGCTCGGTGTCAATCTCACCGAGGGTCTCGGTGCCGGCTCCAAACCGGAGATCGGCGAAGCTGCCGCCGAGGAAGCCATCGAGGACATCCGCGCGCAAATCGCCGGCTCGCACATGGTGTTCATCGCGGCGGGCATGGGCGGCGGCACGGGTACCGGCGCTGCCGCCGTCATCGCCCGCATCGCCAAGGAGATGGGCATCCTCGTCGTCGGCATCGTAACGAAGCCCTTCCACTTCGAGGGAGCGCGCCGCATGCGCATAGCGGAGACCGGCATCGCCGAGATCCGCAAGCACGTCGACACGCTGATCGTCATCCCCAACCAGAACCTGTTCCGCGTGGCGAACGAGAAGACCACCTTCGCCGAGGCCTTCGTGCTGGCCGACCAGGTGCTCTATTCCGGCGTCGCTTGCATCGTCGACCTGATCATCAAGGAAGGCCTCATCAACCTCGATTTCGCCGACGTGCGCACGGTGATGAGCGGCATGGGCTCGGCCGTGATGGGCACCGGCGAAGCTTCCGGTGAAGGCCGTGCGTCGATCGCCGCCGAGGAGGCCATCGCCAACCCGCTGCTCGACGACGTATCGCTGAAAGGCGCCAAGGGCCTCTTGCTGTCGATCACCGGCGGCCGTGATCTCACGCTTTATGAGGTGGACGAGGCGGCCAGCCGCGTCCGCCAGGAGGTCGATCCGGAAGCCAACATCATCGTCGGCGCGACGTTCGACGAAACGCTCGGCGACCGCGTGCGCGTGTCGATCGTCGCCTCGGGCATGGCCCGCCAGGCCGAGCCGATGCCGGCGCCGATGCCGGTCGATCCGCGCCTGCGCATGACGCGGCAGCCCGTCGCCCCATCGCAGCCGCAACGGCACGAAGCGGCACGCGGCTTTCCGTACCAGCAAGCGCACGCTCGCCCCGACGAGGACATGCAGCGCCGCCTGAGCGAAGCCATCGGCGTCAACGGCGAGGAGCCCGCACCCGAGCAGCACGCGCAGCAGTCGCGCGGGACTTGGCGCGCGCCCGGCAACGTCGTCATCGAGGAAGGTTTCTCGCAAATGAACTGGACGCCGCAGCAGGCGTCGCGCACTGCCGCGCCGGTCGACGACTCCAACGCGACCGGCCAATTCATCCCCGCGCCGCCGGCCGACCTGCGCCGCGGCGCGCGTCGCATTCCGGACGTGGAAGACTTCCCGCCCGTCGGACAGCGAGAGTATCGCGCCAAGGCTGGCTATCCCGCGCAGGGCGGACCGCCGCCACCGCCGGGCGGCGAGGAGCCGCCGCGTCGCGGTATCCTGCAGCGCATCATGGGGCGGGCTCGCCGCGACGAGATGGACGATCCGCCGACCAGCAATGCCGCGCCCGACCCGCGTCGCATGTCAAACTCGTCGTCGGATGACTGGTGGACTGCCGAATGTGATTCGCAGGCACGCGATGATGGCGACGAGCAGGCGCCGCTGCCCGAGTTCTTCAATCGCCAGCGCAAGTAGTCCTGCAACAGCCAAAAAATCCCCGGAAACACGCAAAAAGTGGCGTGTACCCCCGCGGTAACACACCGTAAGAAACCGTGATTTGGCGCCGCAGCTAGGCTCAGCGTATCGTCTGATTGTTAACGACAGTCTTCGCTAAGTCCCTGCACAATAAAGGGCGCAGCTCGAAACGACGCCCGTACAAGTTAACGTACATCGCAATTTGGGACGCGAACATTGTTGGGGGTGGGTGGTCGCCGGGGCACACTGGCGATACCCGACAGGGCATCGAGGGACGGGCGCATATGTCGAATCGATTCATCGGCGCGCGACAAACTACGATCGCGCGTGAGATCGAGGTGACAGGGACGGGGGTCCACAGCGGAGCGCCAGTTTCGGTTATTCTGCATCCTGCAGCTGCCGACACTGGGCTCCGTTTTCTTGTCACCAAGCGCGGCCGCGTGGTCGCAGAAATTCCAGCCAGCGTCGAGCACGTCAAGAACTTGACGCTGTGTACCGTGATCGGCAATGACGCCGGCATCACGGTCTCTACGGTCGAGCATCTTCTCGCCGCCTTGCGCGGCCTCGGTGTCGACAACTGCATCGTCGAGATCGACAGCAAGGAAGTGCCGATCATGGACGGGAGTTCGGCTCCCTTCGTCGAACTGATCGACGATACCGGGATCCGCGAACTTTCCGCGCCGCGCCGCTACATCAAGGTGCTGAAAGCGATCAAGGTGCAGGAAGGCGAAAGCTGGGGCGAGTTGCTTCCCCACTCCGGTTTCCACCTCGACGTCGAGATCGACTTCCCGACGCCACTGATCGGCAAGCAGCGCCTTTCCTTCGAAATGAGCCCCGGCGTTTTCCGCAACGAGATCTCCCGGGCCCGCACCTTCGGCTTCATGAGCGACGTCGAGAGACTTCTGGAAAGCAGGTCTCGCGCTCGGTGCCAACCTCTCCAACACCATCGCCATCGGCGAGAACAAGATCATGAACCGCGAGGGCCTGCGCTACCCGCAGGAGTTCGTGCGTCACAAGATCCTCGACGCCGTGGGCGACCTCGCTCTCGCCGGCAAGCCGCTTCTTGCTGCCTACCGCTCGGTCAAGGGCGGCCACCGCCTCAACTCGCTGGTGGTGCAGGCGCTGCTCGCCGACAAGGACGCCTGGACCATCGCTCAGGCTCCGCGGGTACGCGAGGCCAAGCCGGTCGACATGGGCTTTGCCATCGCTGCCGGGGAGTAACCCGGCCGCCACTCGACGAATTTTTTCATGCGCGCGGCCCTCGTGGCCGCGTTGCTGTTTCTGGCCCCTTCGGACGGCACCGCGTGACCGAAAAGCCGCTGCAAACAGTCCTATAACAACCATAATCATCGCCTAGCCGAAGAGGTAGTGCAGGAGCTTGGCGCCGCGGCTTGTCCGCCGCGCGCGATGTGCTAGGGGTGAGGGGACGCTCGAGGCTCGCGGGGGCCTGATCGTCCAACGAAAGCAGGCGGATGCCGCACGTGGGGAACGTCAGTAGAGGCTCGAGTGTGCTGCAGGCCCTGAAGGGCTTTGCGCTGCTCGCCGTTGTCGTTCTCCTCGGCGGTTGCGCCGGCGCCGGCGACGCCGCCCGGGCACTCAATCCCGATCCGCCAAGCAAGATGTTCGCCGACGCCGACGCCCTGCAGGCGAAGGGCAATTTCGAGGACGCCGCCAAGAAATTCGAGGACGTCGACCGCGAGCACCCGTACTCGCCGGAGGCGCGCCGCGCCATCGTCATGGCCGCCTATGCCTACTTCAAGGCCGGCAAGCTGCCGGAGGCCATTGCCTCAGCCGAGCGCTATACGACCATGCACCCGGGCACCAAGGAAGCCCCGCTCGCCCACCACATCATCGCCGAGTCCTACTTCGACCAGATGAAGTTGCCCGACCGCGATCAGGATGCGACGCGCAAGGCGCTGGCGCAGCTCAAGATCCTCAAGTCACGCTACCCGGACAGCACCTACGCGCAGAAGGCCGACAACAAGATCCGCCTGTGCGAGGACACGCTGGCGGCGCAGGAGATGAACGTCGGCCGCTACTACATGGACAAGAACAACCATGTGGCGGCCATCAATCGCTTCAAGACCGTGGTCACCGACTACCAGACGACGGCGCACGTGGAAGAGGCGCTGTACCGCCTGACCGTTGCCTATCTGTCGCTCGGCATTGCGCCTGAGGCGCAGAACGCCACGGCCGTGCTGGGGCACAACTTCCCCAACTCGTCCTGGTACAAGGAATCCTACGCGCTGCTCAACAAGCAGGGCCTGATGCCTCAGGTCAGCCAGGGCTCGTGGATGACGGACGTGCTGCAGGCCCCGGCCAAGGCCCCGGCGGCGCCGCCCGTCGCCAAGAAGCCGGTACCCGCTGCGCCTGCCGCGCCCGACTGGCCGGCGGCGACGATCACCCCGAAGGGCCCGGTGCCGCCGTCCTCGCTCGGCGGCCCGCAGTCGTAAGCCGCGCAATGAAGGCGGCCACTGTCCAAACCTGTGTGCGCTGTGGCGACCCGGTTTGCGCGCCGGTTCGCTTCGGCTAATTCTGACCGCGGAAGCTGCTACGCCGGGGCGCGCGGAGCCTGATGAGCGACAAGGACACAAGCGCCGCTCCCGTCGAGGAGCTGAAGCGGGCCGAGGCCGAGGCCGAGCTGCGCCGCTTGGCCGCGCTCATCCGTCATCACGACGAGCTGTACTACCGGCAGGACGCGCCGGAGGTCTCCGATGCCGAATACGACGCCCTGCGCCGGCGCAACGAGGCGATAGAGGCGCGTTTCCCAAAGCTCGTGCGTCCCGACAGCCCGTCGCGCCGCGTCGGAGCCGCGCCCGTCGAGGGCTTCGGCAAGGTACGCCATCGGGTGCCGATGCTGTCGCTCGGCAATGCTTTCGACGCCGAGGACGTGACCGACTTCGTCGAGCGCGTGCATCGCTTCCTGAAGCTCGATGCCGAGGCGCCGCTGGCGTTCACCGCCGAGCCGAAGATCGACGGGCTGTCGATCTCGCTGCGCTACGAAAACGGTGCGCTCACCGGGGCGGCAACGCGCGGCGACGGGATGGAAGGGGAGAACGTCACCCGCAACGTGATGACCATCAAGGAGATCCCCCACAAGTTGAAGGGCCGCAATCTCCCAGATGTGATCGACGTGCGCGGTGAGATCTACATGGCGCACGACGACTTCTTCCGCATGAACAAGGAGCAGGAGGCGGCCGGTAGCAAGGTGTTCGCCAATCCGCGTAACGCCGCGGCCGGATCCCTGCGCCAGCTCGACCCCTCGATCACTGCCTCCCGCCCTTTGCGCTTCTTCGCCTACGCTTGGGGCGAAGCCTCGAAGCTCCCCGCCGACACGCAGTTCGGCGTCTACGAGGCGTTCGCCAAGTGGGGGCTTCCGGTCAACCCAAAGGCGCGCATCTGCACCGGCACGGCCGAGCTGCTCACCTATTACGAGGAACTGGCGGAGGCGCGCGCCAAGCTCGCCTACGACATCGACGGCGTCGTCTACAAGGTGAACCGCCTCGACCTGCAGGAGCGCCTGGGTTTCGTCTCACGCTCACCGCGCTGGGCCATCGCTCACAAATTCCCGGCGCAGCAGGCGATGACCATCCTCAACGGCATCGACATCCAGGTCGGGCGTACGGGCGCGCTGACGCCGGTCGCCAGGCTCGAGCCGGTGACCGTCGGCGGCGTCGTCGTCACCAACGCGACGTTGCACAACGAGGATGAGATCGAGCGCAAGGACGTGCATATCGGCGATATGGTCATCGTGCAGCGCGCCGGCGACGTCATTCCGCAAATCGTTGGTGTCGTGCTGGACAAGCGGCCAAAGGGCGCCAAGAAGTTCAAATTTCCAACGCTGTGCCCCGCCTGCGGCAGTCATGCCGTGCGCGAGGTCGACGAGAAGACCGGCAAGGTCGACGTCGTGCGCCGCTGCACCGGCGGCCTCATCTGCCCGGCGCAGCGGGTCGAGCGCCTGAAGCACTTCGTCTCGCGCAACGCCTTCGACATCGAAGGGCTCGGCGAGAAGAACATCCAGGCGTTCTACGACGACAGCCTCATCCAGTCGCCGGAGGATATCTTCACGCTCGCTGTCCGCGATGCCCGCGCGGAGAAAAAGCTGGAGGAGCGCGAGGGGTGGGGGCCGCAGTCGGCGACCAAGCTGTTCAATGCCATCGCCGCGCGTCGCAACATCGCCCTCGACCGCTTCATCTTTGCCCTCGGAATCCGCCACGTCGGTGAGACGACGGCCAAGCTGCTGGCGCGCTTCTACGGAACGATCGAGCACTTCCGTGCGGCGATGATCGAGGCGTCGCAGGGCAAGGACAGCGAAGGCTTCAAGGAGCTCGACAACATCGAAGGCATCGGCGAGGTGGTGGCGGAGGCCATTGCTGACTTTTTCGGCGAGCCACACAATGTCCGGGTCGTCGACGACCTCCTGAAAGAAGTGTCTCCGCAGCCACTTGAGGCGGTCGATACGACCTCCGCCGTTGCCGGCAAGACGGTTGTGTTCACTGGGACGCTTGTTGTGCTCACCCGCGGCGAAGCCAAGGCGCAGGCCGAGCGGCTGGGTGCCAAGGTTGCCGGATCGGTGTCGAAAAAGACCGATTATGTGGTCGCCGGCGCCGACGCCGGCTCCAAGCTCGCCAAAGCGCGGGAACTCGGTGTCGCAGTGCTCGATGAGCAGCAATGGTTGCAATTGACCGGGGCGTCAGATCGCGGCTAGGTGCCGCCCTGGATTTACCGCGTTCGATCCCTTACCTAGCCCGGGATCGCGCCAATAAACGGGGAGGCTCAATGCTGAGGAGACGCCGCCTATCGTCCGGGGTTCGCCTCGGACCTCCGTTGCCGATGCGCCTTCTCAACAAGCTGGGCCCCTTGGTCAGGTCGCTGGGTATGTGGCCGAGCATCGACATCGACCGCCAGATGCGGGCGACCGAGCGCAAGTACGAGCGCAACAACTGGACGCCGGAGTTCCGGCGCGCGCTGCCGCCGCGGGCGGAAGGCTTCAACAGCAGGGATGCCGACCTGTCGCTGTTCGGCGCGCTGGTCATCCGCGGGCAGTTCCTCAAGAGCATGGACAATTCGCTGGCGCTCGAGGATCTGATCGCTCGCTATCCGCAGATCCTCGATGAGCAGATCCGCCGGCCGCTGTTCGTGCTTGGCCTGGCGCGCACCGGTACGACGCTGCTGCAGCGCCTCCTGTCGTTGCATGCGGGCGCCCGCTATCTGCCGTTCTGGGAGGGCTATACGCCCTATCCGCGCCAAGTCGGCAATCACCAAGGCGGCAAGGAGGACGGCCGCTATCGCGAGGCCAAGAAGCGGCTGCGGCTGCTCGACTGGGTGGGGCGCGAGTTCAACAAAATGCATCCCATCGCGATCGACGATCCGGAGGAGTGCTACCACCTCTTCCGCAACCACTTCCTCGTGCCGCCCGGCTTCGACTTCGCCAACGTGCCGAGCTACTGGCGCTGGTGGGACGACCGGGCGCATGCCGACGCCTACCGCATGCACAAGCGCCAACTGCAGGCGCTGCAGTGGCTCAACCCGAACCGGCATTGGGTGCTGAAGTGCCCGAACCACCTGTCGGGCGTGAAGCACCTGCTGGCGACCTATCCCGACGCGCGCATCGTCTACACGCAGCGCGATCCGCTGAAGACGGTGCCGTCGCTGTGCAGCCTGACGGCCGTGATGTGGGGCATGACGTCCGACAGCGTCGATCTCGACAACGTCCGCGAGTTCGTGCTCGATCTGGCGGATCACTGTGCCGCGGCGGGTCGTGCGGCGATGCACATCGTCCCACGCGATCAGATCGTGCACGTCCAGTACGATGAGCTCGTGCGCGATCCGGCGGCGATGGCGATGTCGATCTATGACCGGCTCGGCTACTCGACCGATGCCGACCTGAAGGCGCGCATGCAGCAGTGGCTAGTTGACAATCCCAGCGACAAGCGCGGCAAGCACAACTATGCGATGGAGGACTTCGGCCTGACGCCGGAGATTATCCGCAACCGCCTCGCCGTGCCCCCCGTGCGCAACGTCGCCGGCGAGTAGCAGCCTCGGGGTCGCCCCCATCTCACTCCTCCCATCATGGCGAAGCCATGCTCCGCATGGACGGGAGAGGTCGGCTGGACGCGCTGCAAGCGCGACAGCCGGGTGAGGGTTGAAAGGCTTCGCCTGAAACCGTCATGGCCGCGCAGGCGGCCATCCACGCCAGCTTCAGCGGCATCTCTTGGCGAAATTGCCGGCACATGTGTGCCTGGCTCGCATTGCTCTTGCTGTAGCGCGGTCGGAGACTTGCGTGGATGGGCGCCTGCGCGGCCTTGACGCTACGTGAGCGGCAACGCCTCCACCTAGCCGTTACAGCGGGGCGGTAGCGTGCTTCAGCCAGGCGCGCGCGTCCTCGTCGAGCTCGGGGGCAAGCGCCGCGCCGACGCGCGCATGGTAATCGTCGAGCCATCGGGTCTCGTCGGCGGTCAGCATGTCCTTGACGATGAGCCGCCGGTCGATCGGCGCCAGCGTCAGCGTCTCAAACCCCATGGTCTCGCGGTCGGCGCCGGGAAGCTTCGTCAGCTCGGTGACCAGCACCAGGTTCTCGATGCGGATGCCGTAGGCGCCTTCCTTGTAGTAGCCCGGTTCGTTGGAACAGATCATGCCCGGCTCCAGCACCGCCATGCCGGCGCGCGAGATCGACTGCGGGCCCTCGTGCACCGACAGATAGCTGCCGATGCCGTGGCCGGTGCCGTGATCGTAGTCGAGTCCGTGCTGCCACAGCGCGCGGCGCGCGAACGGGTCGAGGTCGATGCCGCGCGTGCCCTTGGGAAAGCGCGCCGTGGCGATGGCGATGTGCCCCTTGAGCACGAGCGTGAAGCGCTCGCGCATCTCGTTCGTCGGCTTGCCGATGGCGACCGTGCGCGTGATGTCGGTGGTGCCGTCGAGATATTGCGCCCCGCTGTCGATGAGGAACAGCTCGCCGGAGCGCAGCTTGCGGTTGGTCGCCTCGCTGACGCGATAGTGGACGATGGCGCCGTTGGGACCGCTGCCGGAGATAGTGTCGAACGAAATCTCGCGCAACTGATTGGTGGCGCGTCGGAAGCCTTCCAGACGCCGCACCGCCTCGATCTCGTCCAGCGCGCCGGTGGCGGCGGCACCGTCGAGCCAGGCAAGGAACCGCGTCACGGCGAGCCCGTCGCGCAGATGCGCGGCACGTGCGCCCTTGATCTCCACCGCGTTCTTGATCGCCTTCAGCGACAACGAGGGATCTGGCCCGCGGGCGATGCGCTTGGTCCCGCCGAGCGCGCGCGCGAACCAATAGCCGGCCGTGTGGGGATCGAGGCGCACGCGTTTGCCGGCCGCACGCAGGGTCTTCAGGCGGTCGGAAAGCGCCGCCGGCTCGCTGATCTTGGCGAAGGCTTCGAGCTGCGCGCGCACCGCCGGCGCCAACTTGTCGGCGGCGATGAACAGCTCCGGCTTGCCGCTCGCCGGAAGGATCGCGAAGGCGAGCGCCACCGGCGTGTGCGGGATGTCGGAGCCGCGAATGTTGAACACCCAGGCGACGCTGTCGCTGAGCGTGAGGATGACGGCATCCTGCTTGTCGGCTTTGAGGCGCTTTTGAATGTCGGCGATCTTGTCCTGCGCCGAGCGGCCGGCGAACTTCTGCGGGTGCAGCGTGACCTGGTCGGCCGGCGCGGCCGGACGCGTCCGCCCCCAGGCGCGGTCGACGAGGTTGCGGGCGGTGGGGGTAAGCTTGATGCCGTGCGGCTTCAGCGCCGCCTCCAGGCGCTCGATCTCGGCGATGGTGTGCAGGCGCGGATCAAAACCCACAGCTTGGCCGCGCGACAGGTGCTCGGCGAGCCATTCGCCGATGGCACCGCGCGCCACGCTGGAGACGTCGATCAGACCCGGCTCTGCTTCGGCGCGCGCCTGCACCGTGTAGCGGCCGTCGACGAACAACGTTGCCGATTTCTTGGTGACGATGGCGATGCCGGCGGAGCCGGAGAAACCTGTCAGCCACTTGAGACGCGCCGAGCACGCCGGCACGTACTCGCCCTGGTGCTCGTCGGCGCGCGGCACGAGGTAGGCATCGAGCTTGGCGGCGGCTATCAGCCGCCGCAACTCCTTGATGCGCTCGGTGGCGGCGCCGCGCTCGGACTGGCTTTCGAAGGTTTGGAACATGGCAGCCTGTTTAAGCGGCTTGGGCGGCGCGGGCAATTCGCGATGTGCGAGGCTTCGCGGTCGAGTCCTCATGTCAGATCTCTATTCATGGCGGAGCCATGCTTCGCATGGACGCGGGGGAGGGACGGGGTGGGGGGCGTCCACAACAGCTGAGGTGGTGCACCACCCCCTCCCCAACCCTCCCCCATCAAGGGGGAGGGAGAAAGAGAGGCAGCCGCGACAACGAGCAGCACAACTCATTGGCGCCGCTTGCGCAGGGTCAGCGTCGACCATTCGCCGATGCGGCGGTGCTGGATGAGGACAAAGCCGTGGGCGGCGTAGGCGGCGATCACCGCGGCAGCCTCCGGATTGAGGATG
Source organism: uncultured Alphaproteobacteria bacterium (assembly GCA_963795225.1). Lineage (GTDB taxonomy): Bacteria > Pseudomonadota > Alphaproteobacteria > Rhizobiales > Hyphomicrobiaceae > Hyphomicrobium_A. Next base: position 329,351 of record CAWCHB010000028.1, read on the forward strand.
CCGGAGAGGATGACGCGGCCGCCGCAGCGCAGCGAGCGGGAAACGCTGCCAGCGAGCGTGCGGAGCGGCCCGGCGAGGATGTTGGCGATGATCAGGTCGAAGGGCGCCGCATGCCGCAGCCACGGGTGGTCGAGGCCGAGCGCGCAGGCGGTGGCGATGCGGCGAGCGCCGTTGGCGTCGGCGTTGACGCGCGCCACCTCCACCGCGATGGGATCGGAATCGGTGGCGATCACTTGCGCGCCGTGCATGCAACGCGCAGCCGCGATGGCGAGGACACCCGATCCGCAGCCGAGGTCGAGCACGCGGCGAAATCGTCCCCCGCGTGCCAGCTTATCGATGGCGAGAAGACAGCCGAGGGTCGTCGCGTGATGCGCCGTGCCGAAGGCTTCGCCGGCATCGACGACAATGGCGCCCGGACCATGTGGTATGCGCCCGCTGTCGTGGCTGCCGTGCACGACGAAGCGGCCGGCGACGACCGGTGGCAGTGCCGCCTGCGAGATCGCCACCCAGTTGAGGTCGGGCAGGTCTTCCAGCGCCACGTTGGCGATCGGCCGACCCTTCTCGGCCCGCAGCGCGTCGGCGGCGGCCTGCGCGTCAGCGCGGCTCTGCGCGTAGGCCTCGATGCGCCAGGCGCCGGCGCCGTCCTCGAACAGCGTCACGGCGTCGAGCGCCGGTTCGGCCGCCGTCAGCGCGTCGGAAATTGCCTGCGCCACGCCGAGGTCGGTCGTGCGCACGGATAGCTTGGTGCTGGTCATGCTGGAGTATTGCGCCTCGGCTGCCGAGCGGCAGCAGTGCCTCACGCCGCCGGCGCTGACAAGGGCGGCTCGCCGCCCTCGAACTCCATGCCCTCGGCGCTGACGGGCTCGGGCAACTCGTCGAGGAAGGCGTCCCACAGCTTGTCGATATGCTGCGCGGCGTCCTTCGGCGGTCTCGCTTCGAGGCGCCCGTCGGCATGCTCGGCGACGAGACCGTCGCCGATCAACCGCTCCAGCGCGTCGGAGATGTCGAAGTCGACGCTAACGCCGAAGCTCGCCGCGAGGTACTGCTCGATGGCCGCGTCGATGTCGGGAATGTCCTGGCGCCGCGCTTTCTCCTTCGTCAGCACGCTGTAGAGCAGCATCTCTTCCTTGATGTCCTCCTCGGCGGCGCGGGCGGCGAGTTTCAGCATGACGCCGCGGTTGTCGGCCATGGCGTGGAAGTAGAGGTTCTGCGCCATCACCACCATGTAGCGCTGCTTCTGGTTCATGAAGTTCACGCTTTGGCGGAAGGCAATGCCGCCGAGGCCGACCAAGGCCCCGAGCGCGGCGATCGGGTTCGTCGCCAGCAGTGCGATCTTGCCGGCGGCACCGAACAGGCCGAGGCCGAGGCCGCCGCCGGCGGTGGCGCCGAGGCGCAGCTTGTCGAAAAAGCGGAAGCGCACGCGCGTGTTGGGAAAGATCATCTCGAGATCGCTTCTCGGGATGTTCTTGAACAGCTTCATGTAGATGCAGTTTTCCTTGACCTCCGGCGGCATGCCGTCGCGCTCGCGCTTGACGAGCTTCTCGGCCTCGCGGCGGCTGAGCGTCTTCGTCTGCATCAGCTCGAGCACGCGCTTCTCGGTCGGCTTCAGCTTGAACAGCAGGAAGAGCCGCTGAAACAGCGGAATGTCGTACTGCTCGCGCAGATAGAATTTCTGCCAGCGGCGTCGGTTGTCGCGCTTGCTGGAGGCGCCGCGATAGAACAGCAGCACCTCCTCGAAGACGTCGAGGTCGACTTGCAGGTCGAGGCCGTAGGCGGATTCGCGCGTCAGGATCGTCTCGACGTCGTTGTGGTCGATGCGGACGTAGTTCGCCTGGTTGAGGATGCGCGTCATGCCATCGATCACGCGCGCCTGCATGACAGCGCGCTCGCCGGGGGTGAAGGCGCGCGTCATCAGCAGGTCGCTGTCGGGGCTGAACGGCTCGTAGGTCTCCTCCAGCTCGCTCAGTTGCGCGTTGTACTGTTGACGGCGCCAATGATCGAGGTAGCGGAAAAAGCGGCGCGCCTCTTTCCCGTGCCCGGCCGGCCAGGCGGTCGGTGCCGTCAGGCGGTCGAGAAGTGCGAAGCGGGTGACCGGGATGAAGCGCTCCTTGCCGCGTGCGCTCTCCGGCATCACGGCGTCGAAGGCGGAGACCTTCTCTTCGCCCGCGGTCGCCGAAGCGCTCCCCGTCATCTTGGCGAAGATGCTCGTCGGCGCTGCCTGCACGTCGGTCGAAGACATGATCGGGCTCCCCTCTGGCGCGCTACTCAGGGGGTAACATTCCACCCCCGCGCACGGCCACGATAACAGCCGCACGCCGCGGCTTTTCTAGGGTGGAAGTACTTGGATTGTCGAGACTTGCCAGTTTCTGCGGGCGGATTGCCGACGCTCTGTGGCGCCTCGTCGAGCACGCCTGCCAAGCCGATGAAATGGCGCTGCAACCTGTTGATTCTTTGCGTTGATAACGTGCACACGCGCCACAGTCGTGCCCTTGTTCACCATAAAAACCTAACCTGTGCGTACCAACGTGAGAGGGCATAGCGGTGCGTTTAGTTTCCCGTCTTTTTTGCGTTGTCGGTCTGGGATTTCTGCCACTGGTTGCGGCTGAGGCCGGCGAGCGTTTGGTGATGGCGTTCAATTGCGGCGTCGAAGGGGGCGAGGTCCGCCTCAACCCGAGCGTCGAGAAGAGCTACCGCATTCTCGGTGGCCGCGACGAGCAGACGGTCACCACCTGCGCCAAGTCGACATCAACCAGCTGCCGCACCGTCATGGTGCACAAATTCGCCGTATCCTGCGGTGGCGCCCCCGTAGCCTGGGTCGATATTGCCGCCGCCATCCACTCCGCCGATGCCAATCGCGCCTGGCTCGAGGGCGGCCGGCTCAACCTCGTGATGCCGGTGCGCAGTCTGCCCGGGGCCGCCGGCTGCGTCGACCGGCCAGCGACCGGTAGGTCGAGCCTCGAGCGGCGCGTCGTGCTCGGCGGTGATTGCCTGCCGTGGCGGCGCCGGGACGCTTTCGAGCATCTGGTGCTACCGAGCGGCTTTGCCCCGGTAGGCGAGCTTGGGGCGCGGCTCATGGTCGGCGCGGTCGCCGACGAGGCGGCCTTGAACCTCGACGACGCCGACGCCTTTGCGCTCGAACCACAGCCGTTGCTGGTCTCCATGACGGACGCCGAGATGGCCGTCGCCAAGGCCGATCCCGCGGCCGTGCTCGAGCCGCGCGGCCAGCCCGAGACTTTCGAAACCTCGCTCGAGCCGGACGCCGCCAGCGACGACTGGATCACTGTCGTGCACTCCAGCCCCGAATTTGCGACTGCGGCAGGCATCGCACTGCCCGTCGACGCGCGCCCGTGGGCGTGGCTGCTCGTCGTCGTCTCGGCGTGCGTCGTCGCGCTGTTGCTGGCGATGCGCTTGGTGCCGACGGCGCTTGCCCGGCGTTCGGCGCAGGCGACCAGCCGGGCACTGGCGAAAGGCGGGCTAAGTCTCGCCAACGCGTCCATCGCGGTGGAAGCGCTGTTGCAGCAGACTGAGAAAGCGGCGCGCAGTCTCAAGGGCGCCGGGCCTCTACGCGAGGTGCTGGAGAGCGAGCTCGGCCACGTGCGGGCTCGCCTCGCCAACATCGAGAGATCGACGGCTCAGGGCGATGTCGACGCGGACAAGGCCGCCCTGCAGTACCGGGCGCTGGTGCGCGAGCTGGAGCGTTGCCGCCGCATCGTCGACAGCGCCGTGGCGAGCGTGGCCGGCTCCAAAAAGGGAGCGGCGACGCTGCCGCGTACGGCGAGCGAAGCCTACGAGGTGCTCGGCGTCAATGCGGAGGTCAGCGCCGGTGTCCTCAAGAAGATCGTCGACGCCCTGCGCATGAGCTGGCATCCCGACCACGCTCGTGATGCGGAGGACCGCATGCTGCGCGAGGACCGCATCCGGCAGATCAACATCGCCTGGGACCTGATCAGCGCCAACCGCGAGGCCGCCTAGACAGCGGCTCCGCTTGGCTGACGTTTGTTATTAGCCTCAGCCCCAAGCCTGCGCCTCGACCTGCGGCTCGTGCATCTCGAGCTGCGGTGCCACTTCCGCCGGGTTGCTCACCTTGCGCGAGCGGCCGTCGAAACTGGCGCCTTGCTCGATGGTCAGCGACTGGCTGTGGATGTCGCCCTCGACCTGCGCGCTCGGGTGCAGCACGACGCTGGAGCCGAGAATGGCCCCGTTCACCTGGCCGAACACGCGTACGCTGTCGGCGGCGATGGAGCCGTTGACCACGGCCTGCTCGCCGACGATCAGCTCGGCGCAATGCAGATCGGCCGCGATGGCGCCGTTTACCCGCAGCGAACCTTTGCAGCGGACGGTGATGGATTGCCCCTCGATGGACATATCCTTGCCGATGACGGATTCACCGGCACGCGAGGCCGAACCGGTCACGGAAGGCAGCGTTGTGACGTCGGCAGCAACGACGGTGAGCGTTTTGGGATCGTGCTTACGCTGAAACACCATGACTATCTCCCTCGGCTTATGATCCACCTTCAGAAAGGCCTGCTGGCGTGGTGGAATTATGATAAATCGGCAACCAATCTTCCGCGCGGCCGAATGCCGTGCTCCAGATCGCGCGCCCGGGGCATGGCCGGGGCGGCGCTCGCGCTCCTGGCTTGCGGGCCGGCCGGCATGAGCGTGGCCGACGAGTTCCGCGCCGCCGAGCGCCACCAGATGGTCGAGGAGATCGAGGCGGTGGCGCGCATCGCCGCGGAGACGGGGCGGCCCGTGCTCGACGACCGCGTGCTGGCGGCCATGCGCAAGGTTCCGCGTCACGAATTCGTGCCGGGCGACCTGAAGCGCGCCGCCTACCGCAACCGGCCGCTGCCGATCGGAGCGGGGCAGACCATCTCCCAGCCATACATCGTGGCGCTGATGACCGATCTGCTCGAGCTGGCGCCCGGCGCCAAGGTGCTCGAGATCGGAACCGGCTGCGGCTATCAGGCGGCGGTGCTGGCGGAGATCGCCGACGCCGTCCACAGCATCGAGATCGTCGACAGCCTCGGACGCCAGGCGGCGGCGACGCTGGCGCGGCTGGGGTATGCGAACGTGAAGACGCGCATCGGCGACGGCTACCTCGGCTGGCCGGAGGCGGCGCCCTTCGATGCCATCATCGTCACCGCGGCGCCCGATCACATTCCTCGGGCGCTGATCGAGCAGCTCAAGCCCGGCGGCCGCATGGTCATTCCGGTCGGCACGCTATCGCAGGAATTGATGGTCGTGCGCAAGGCGGCCGACGGCTCGACGCTGAATGAGACGATCGTGCCGGTGCGCTTCGTGCCGCTGACGCGCGAAGGGAAGTGACTAGCGCGTCACTCCCACGTCCACGTGATGTCCGTCTCCTTGTAGTCGGCGGTGCGCTCGGGTGCGGCTTCGTCCTTCACATCGAGTTCGCCGCCCTTCAGGTCAAAGATATGGAGCGTGCCGTCGATGACGAGCTTGCGAGCGCCGATCTCGCACTGGTAAGGGACGACGCGCACGCCTCCCAGCTCCGTCCAGTTGCCTCCGAAGCGATCGCCGGTGCAGATGACGCTCGCAGCTTCGAGCTTCTGCGCCTTCAGCTCGGCGTTGATCTCGGCAATGAGCTTCTCATTGTCTTTGAGCCGGTCCATCAAGTCAGTCAGATAGAGGCTGCCGCCGGCCTCGGCCGTGCCGAGGGCGGTGAGCAGGAATACGAGGCCGAGAGCGGCCTTGAGGGTGAGCATCATGATCCCGAAATTGGCTGCAACATGAAGTGAACATAGCAGCCCTCGGGGGCCCCCCGAAACGGAAAGGCCCCGCGTTGGCGGGGCCTTTGAAGACTAGGGGCAGACTGGCGTCAGGCGACCGAGGAGTTGATCCAGTCCTCGAGCTTCTTCTTCTGCACCAGCGCACCGGTGTGCTGCGCCGTCACCTGGCCGTTCTTGAACAGGATCAGCGTCGGCATGGCCCGGATGCCGTACTTGCCGGTGACGCCGGGGTTCTGGTCGACGTCGAGTTTGACGACCTTCAGCTTGCCTTCCATCTCCTTGGCGACCTGCTCGAGCGCCGGAGCCATGGCCTTGCACGGCCCGCACCACTCCGCAAAAAAGTCCACGAGAACCGGTTCCGTGGACTTCAAAACCTCCTGCTCGAAGGTGTTGTCGGACACTGCATTGGCCATGTGCTTTTCTCCTTTGGATGCCTGGAACGGCGGCTGCGCACCGGCACCTCTTCGAGCCGGAAGTTAGGAATGCCCCCCGCTAGCGTCAAGGTGACTTACGTCGAGGTCCCAGAGGCGGGCGGTGTATTCGTCGAGCAGCGGCGTCGGGAATCGACATAATTCGCGGGCCGTCGGTCCATAGCAGCGCATCGTCTTAATCGTCCGGCCTGCATAAATTTCGCGCAATGCGAGGCGATACGCCGCGAGCTGGAAAAGATAAGCCGCTGCAACCTGCTCGACCTTGGTCGGCGGCGGTCGGTTGGTCTTGTAGTCGACGATGAGCACGTCATCGCCGAGCTCGACGAGCCGATCGAGCTGGCCGATGAGCTTCAGCGGCGGACCCTTGCGCTTTGGATTGGGGATGAGTGCCACGATCGGCACCTCGGCCCGGCTCTGCGGTCCGAACAGGGGCGCGAACTCCGGGCTTTGCAAAATGGCCAGCGTCTCGGCAGCGACGCGCTTGCGCGCCGCCGGTGGCAGGGCGCTGCCGCGGGCGTCGAGGAAGCCGGCCGCGGCCTTCGACCAACCGCTCGCCGGCAGCGTCGGTAAGTGCTGCAGCAGCGCATGGGTGAGCGTGCCGCGCAGGAAGCGATGATCGGTCGATTGCGCGGCGGGCGGTAGCGCCGGGGGCTCCTCGTTGGGCGGTCGTTGCCGCGACGGTGCGGCGGGCATCGGCTCGCCGCTCTCGTCGGGCGCGTAGGCTTCGAGACGCGACGGGGCGAGCGGAACGGACAGCGCCGGCTCGCGCGGCGCCGAGGCTCGTCGCCCAACGCGGCAGCGAGGCGACGGCGGCGCCTTGCCGTTGCGCGCCCTCGCGCGCCTTTGGCGCCGCCGTTTGCGGCTCGACGCGTCGGCGAACCTTGGCCCCGTCGTGGCCATCGGCTTCGCTCAGCGAGCCGCCGAGCGCGCCGCTGATCAGCTCGTACCAGCACCCGGCGGATTGCCCGTTCTTGCCTTCGAAGCCGGCGATGTAGAGCCGATCGCGGGCGCGCGTCATGGCAACGTACAGCAGCCGGTTGCGCTCCTCCGTCTCCCGGCGCACGCGCTCCTGCTTGGCGGCCGTGATGGCCTGATGTCCGCTCGTGCCCTTGACGCTCCACACGAACGGCTGGCCATCGGCGCCTTCGGGAAGCTCGATACATTCCAGATCGAACAGCGTCGCCACCGGCCCTCCCGTGGCCGTCGAGCAGGTATCGGGCAGGAACACGATGGGGGCTTCGAGGCCCTTGGCGCCGTGCACGGTCATCACGCGCACCTCGTTGCGGCCGTGCTCCATGTCGCGCTTCACCTCGCGGTCCGCTTCGCGCAGATAGGTGAGGAAGCCGGTGAGCGAGGGCGGCGCATTGTCGTCGTAGCTCAGTGCCAGGTTGAGGAATTCGTCGATCGGATCGGCGGCTTCCGGGCCGAGGCGCGAGAGGATCTTGGTACGGCCGCCCTCGCGGTCGAGGATCGAAGCAAAGAACTCGAACGGCGGCACGAAGTCGGCACGCGAGCGCCAGCGCTTCAGCGTCTCGGTCGCGCCTTGGAAGCGCGCGTTGTCGCGGGCATGGTCGATGAGCGATTTCCACAGCGTGCCTTTGCGGCCGGCGGCGAGCGCCAGGAGGTCGTCGTCGTCGAAGCCGATGAGCGGGCTTTTCAGCACCTCGGCGAGCGACAGGTCGTCTTCCGGCAGGGTGAGGAACTCACCCAGAGAAACGAGGTCGGCGACGGCGATCTGGTCGCTGAGACGCAGGCGGTCGGCGCCGGCGACGTCGATGCTGCGCGCCTTCAGGGCGGCCACCATCGGCCCCGCAAACGGACGGCGCTTGCGCACCAGGATGAGGATGTCGCCGGCGGTGATGCGGCGCCCTTCCGACGCCAGCATCTCGCCGTTGTCGAGCCAGCCGCGGATGGTGTCGGCGATGCGCTCGGCGAGCCGCTCGGCCGGCGCGCGTGCGGCGCTCTCGTCGAGCGGCGTCCACGGGTCGACGTTGTCGGTGTCGTCTGCCACCTCGGTCGGCCACACCTCGACGACGCCGCCATGGCCCAGGCGATGCACGGCATGGCGCACGATGGCGGCTTCGCTCGACAGCCCCGGGGTGCGGGCGTGGTCGCCAAACACGCTGTCTACTGCGGCGAGCACCGGCGATACGGTGCGGAACGACAGGTCGAGCGGAATGCGCCGCCAGGTGAGCCCGGCGTCCTTCGCCATCTGCGCGAACGCCTTGCCCATGGCATCGAACTGCTGAAGGTCAGCGCCCTGGAAGCTGTAGATCGACTGCTTCTCGTCGCCGACGACGAACAGCGTGCGCATTTCGCTGCGCGCGCCGGCATCGCCGAAGAACTCCGACGCCAGCGCCTTGACGATCTGCCACTGCTCGGGGCTCGTGTCCTGCGCCTCGTCGACGAGGATGTGGTCGATGCCGCGGTCGAGCTTGAACATCACCCATGAGGCCAGCTCCTGCCCGCCGAGCAGGAAGACGCTCTTGGAAATGAGATCCTCGTAGTCGAGCGCGGCGCGGCGCGCTTTGGCGAGCGTGTAGCGCTGTAGCACCGCTCCCGCCAGTCGATGCAGGGCGATGGTGGCGTTGATGGCGCGCAAGCCGCGACGCTCCTCAACGAGACGCACGAAGCGCATCTGCGCCGTGGACAGCGCGGCGTCTAGATCGGCGTGGGCAGCGGCGATGCCTTTGGTCATCAGGCTCTTGCGCACCTTGCCGTCCGTGCAGAAGAAGCCTTCTAGCGCGGCGGCACGCGCTGCACTCGACGGCGCGGCGAGGGCGGCGACCACTTTCTCACCCATCTTCAGATCATTGGCCGAGCCGCCGCCCAGGGCGTCGCGCACGCGCGCCAGCTCGGCGTCGCCGATGACGTCGGCCATGTCGCTGTCGATATCCTCGACCGTGACGTCGGCGCGAATCTTGAAGGCGCGCCGATAGGCGGCTTCGAGACCGGCAAACTCGTCCTCATGCTCGCCGAAGTCGATGCGCGTGGCGGTGTCGAGCCAACGGCGGCGGCCGAGCGCGGTGCGCAGCACGTCGTCGAAGCGATCCTCGGCCGCATAGGGGATGACCGCTTCCAGCGCCTGGCGCTGCGCCGGCGAGGAGCCGTCGGTCGCTTCCAGCAGCGTAGCGTCTATCGCCTCGCGCAGCAGCGCCCGGGCCGTCTCGTCATCGAGCACCGTAAAGCCGGGCGCCACGTTGGCTTCCAGCGGGAAGCGTTGCAGCAGGCGTTCGCAGAACGAATGAATGGTCTGCACCTTGAGGCCGCCGGGCGTCTCGATGGCAACCGCGAACAGCGTGCGTGCCAGCTCGACTTCAGCCGCCAGCGCCGGGCGGTCGCACAATTCGCCGATCTGCTGCGCCAGCCGGTCGTCGGCCAGCGTCACCCACTGCGCCAGGGTCTCGAACACGCGCTTCGACATCTCGGCGGCGGCTGCCTTCGTGTAGGTGAGGCAGAGGATGCGCTCGGGCTTGGTGCCGGCGAGCAGCAGGCGCAGCACGCGCTGCGTCAGCACGTGCGTCTTGCCGGTGCCGGCGTTGGCGCTGACCCACACCGAGGCGTTGGGGTCGGCGGCGTCGAGCTGGGCTCGGCGCGTGCGGGCGATGTCGGTCTCGGCGCTTTGTCCGCTCATGCCGAGTGTCCCGATTCCGAAGTTCGCCATAGCGGGCAACTGGGACTGGGAGCGAACTTCGGAATCATAAGGGACACTCGAAGCGACCACTTGCTAGTGTGATTCAGATCGAGAAATTCGCTCGATCCCTGGCCGCTTGTCATGGCGAATTCCTCGATCATCACACTAGACCACCTCGTCCTCGCCCGGCACCGACCACTCGGCAACGCGGGCGAGATGCTCATAGTCGTCATAGCGATAGTCGAAGCGCGCGCGCCGCAGCGCCATGTAGGGCGTCGCCGGATCGTCGAAGCGGGCGATGAGCTGCGCTAGGCTGGCGAGTGCGGCATTGGCCAGGGTTTCGATATCGCCCTTGGCAACGGAAAGCTGATCGACCGGGCGGCTCGCTGCCCGTGGCGCTGATGTAGCGCAGCTCAGTGACCGGCATGCGCGGCACTCCGGTGAACCCCGCTTCGCCGAAGGCAATGGCTGCCTCCAGCGGCAATTGCGGCTTCAGGCCGTCGGCGACGTGCTTGGCTTTAGGCGCGCTGCCCGTCTTGTAGTCGGTAATGACGAGGCTGCTGCCTCTCTGGTCGATGCGATCGGCGCGGGCAGTGAGATGGAAGGGTCCTCCCGGCGCCGGAACGATCAGGTTGCCGCCGATTTCGGCGAAGACGCGCTCGACGCCGTCGCGGCGCGCCGGCTCGGTCTCGGCGAACCATTGCGCGAAGCGCTGAAAGCGCGGCAGCCAGAAGGCGGCGACGCGCGCATGGCTGTCGTAGTCGGCGAGGACCGCGCGAGCGATGCCCATCAATTCGGCGTGCGCATCGGCCGGAGGCCGGTCGGCGAAGCGCTGCGCGAAGCGGCTCATGATGTCGTGGATGACGCTACCGCGTAGCGCTGCGTCGGGGTCGGCGCCGAGCATCGGCAACTTCTCGAGCTTGAGAATGTCGCGGGCGAAGATCTCGTACGGGTTCTTCAGCCAGGCCTCGATGCGCGTGACGCTCATCTTGCGCGGGCGCAGCTCCAGCGCTGGCCGCGGCTCCGGCGCGCGAATACGCGGCAGGCGTTGCGCGTGATCGCGCATGCGGGCCCAGCCGAGCCAGGGTTGATCGGGCTGCAACGCATCGCTCAACTCCAGCCGTCGAGCAGCGCCTGCAGGCGCATCAGCCAGCGCGACGGGACGGTCGGTACGCCGTCGATCTTCTCGGCGCGGGTGATGTAGACGCGTTCGGCGCCGAGCAGGGAGGTGTAATCGTGCGCGGCGTAACCGATCTCCTGCTCCGGCGAGGGCAGGCCCAGCTCCTTGCGCATCGGCCGGTTGAGCCACGGGCCGGGATCGGCGGCTTCCGGCCACGTGCCGTCGTTGAGCGAGCCGAGGATGATCACGTCCGTCTGCTGCAGGCGCGCCTCGAACGGTCCCCAGATGGAAAGACGCGGATGCACGGCGACGCGCGGGCGCACGTTCTCGCCGACGATGAGGCTGCGGTAGAGATCGGCATAGTCGCCGGCGGCGATCTGCAACGGCGGCAGCTGCGGATCGATGAGGCCGGAGAAGAACGTCGTGGCGGCGGTGCCGGCTTCGCCCTGCCACAGCGGCAGGCCGGCATCGGTCTGCTCGGCTTCGGGCAGCGCGCACAATGCTTCGGCAACGGCGACGTGCGCCTGGGCGATCGCCTGCAGCGGCTGCTCGCCCTTGGTCGCGAACACGGCGAGCAGCGGCGCGAACGCGGTTTGCAAGCGCGTGACCAGATCCTCGGCGGCGCGCCAGTCGTCCGGCCACAGGCGCCCGACGGCGCGATGGCGGCGGCGCCCGCCGGTGACCGCCTCTTCGGCGCGCGCCAGCGCCTCGGCGATGCCGTCGATGCCGCGCCCCAGATACACGTCGCGAAAGGCGGCGATCTCCAGCGCCCGCCCGGCGCGACGCACAGAGAAGGCATCGAGGCCGAGACGCGTCAGCGGGTGCTTCAACAACGCCATCACGGCGGGCGGCGCGAAGTCCTCGGCGGCGGCGGAGACGACGAGGTCGAGGAACGTGCCGGGCGGCGTCTTGGCGAACGGGCGCCCGGCCAAGTCGTCGACGCGGATGCCCCACGTTTCGAGGCGCACGGCGACGCGGCGGGCGAGCAGCCGGTCGGGCGAGACGAGCGCGGCGGTGCGGCCGGGCGTTTCCGCCGCCTCGCGCAGAATGAGCGCGATGGTTTCGGCCTCGTCCTGCGCCGACGGCGCCTCGATGAGGCTGACGCCGGCGAGAGACTTGCGCACGGCGTTCCTATCGGCCGTCGCAATGTATTGCTGCCAGCGGCCGGTCATGCCCGACGGGCGCATGGCCTCGGCGATGAGCACATCGCGCGTCTCGCCGGCCGCACTGAGTTCGGCACCGCGCAGCGGCTGCACGTCGGCCCGCTCTACGCCGACGGCGGCGAGCAGCTTGGCGAAACCGAATTGCGGATGCTCGGGATGCTCGGCGATCGCCGCCCAGCTCTCCGCGTCGAGATGCAGATCGAGGCCCGGCAGCACGATGGCGCCCTGCGGCAGCCGCGCCACGGCGGCCATCAGCTCGACCGTCGCCGGCACCGAGCCGGTGACGCCGGCGACGATCACCGGACCGGACGGCGGCGCGTCCGCGAGACGCTTGGCTTCGGCGAGAATCGCCTGATTGCGCCGCGCGGCGGGTGACAGCAGCTTTTTCTCGGCGAGATACGCCGGCCAGAAGGCGGTGATGATCTCGAGGAACTCGAGCGTGCGCTTCCAGTGCTCGGAGTATTCGTCCGGCACCAGCGCGGCGAGGCCGTCGAGGGGCACGTTCTCGGTCTCGACCATGTCCATCAGGCGCGCCAGCTCGGCGGCGAGATGCGCCGCCTGCGCCGGCGTGTTGGCGCCCGCCGCCGCGGCATGCTCGCCGAGGTGCGCGGCATCGCCGGTATCGCGGCGGATGGTCTGCGACCAGCGCTGCACCAGCATGGTCAGCACCAGGCGGCGCTCGATCTCGCTCACTGCCGGTGGAAGATCCAGCGCGTCGGTGCCGAGCGTGCCGGGGCTGGCGAGGCCGGACAGCAGCGTCAGGTCTTCATCGCCGGCTGAAATCGGCCGGATCTGCGGCAGCGTCATCGCCCGCCCGCCGGAGGCGGTGAGAAATGCATCCTGCATGGCGCGGGTTGCGCGTCGCGTCGGCAGCAGCAGGGTGATGTCGGGAAGTTGCAGCGGGCTCGGCGCACGGCCGCCCGATGCCGGCAAGTCGCCGCTCAGGATCGCCGCGGCGACCGCCTGGAGAAATGGTCTGACCGGCCGGCACCGTGAAGACGCGTGCGCTAGGGACTCGGGGGGCACCGGAGCCTTCCGCAGCGCTATCAAGCAACGTCCTCACTCTCGATCCACCTTTCCGCCTCGATCAAGGCTTCCGGCGTTCCGACATGCATCCACAGGCCGTCGAGGCGGATGCCGAACATTCGTCCGTTGTCGATCGCCGTGTCCCACAGCTTGTTGATCGAGAACGGTCCTTGCGGGGCGCCGGCGAACATCCGCGGATGCGCGATGGAAACGCCGGTGAACACGAACGGCACCATCTGGCGCTCACCGCGCCGTACGAGCCGCCCGTCCTTCTCCATGGCAAAATCGCCCGATCCCTCGTAGCCGAGGCTCGTCGCCGCGGATGCGAGCAGCATCAGGCTGTCCATGGTGTCGGGGTTCCAGACGGAAAACAACCGCTCGAGATTGGAGCCGACACCCTCGATCCACACCGAGTCGGAGTTGTGAATCAAGAACGGTTCCGGCCCGAGCAGCGGCAGTGCCTTGGTGACGCCGCCGCCGGTCTCCAGAAGCTGTTGGCGCTCATCGGAAATCAGGACTTCCGGCTTCTTGCGCTGCTTGAGGTGGGCTTCGAGCTTGTCGGCGCAGTAATGCACGTTGACGACGGCGCGAGCGATGCCCGCGTCGGCGATGCGGTCGAGCACATGGTCGATGAGTGCGCGGCCCTTGAGGCGCACCATCGGCTTGGGGATGTCCTTGGTGAGCGGCAGCATGCGTTTGCCCATGCCACCGCCGAGCACCATCGCCGCCTGCGGGCGCCACTTAGACGATACGATCATCGGTGCGGGCCTCGCTCAGGCGGCAAGTTCGCCGCGCGCATCGGCGGGAAGGTTGCGGTCATACCAGCGCTTGAGGGCCGCCAGTTGCGGATGCGCGAGATCCCGCTCGAGGTAGCGCCATAGCCGCGGAATGTGACGCAGGTATCCGGGTTTGCCGTCGCGCTTGGCGAGCCGCGCGAAGATGCCGACGATCTTGGTGTTGCGCTGGGCGCCGAGTGCGGCATAGGCGAAGGCGAAAGCGTCACGATCGAACCCCCGGCGCGCGCCGACGCCGGCACAGTAGTGGTCGAACAATTGCGCTTCAAGCTCGGGTGCCACATCGACGCGCGCATCCTGCAGGAGTGAGACGAGGTCATAGGCGGCCGGGCCGCGCATGGCATCCTGAAAGTCGATCACCCCGACGCGCGCAATGCCTTCCCGCTCCGGCAGCCACAGAAGATTGGGCGAGTGGTAGTCGCGCAACACCCAGGCGGGGGGCATTTTGGCGAGCTGCGCGAAGATGTCGGCCCACAGGGCCACGAACTCGGCGCGGTCTGCTTGCGCCACCGCCGAGCCGCGCAGCGCCGGCCAGTACCAGTCGACGAGCAGCTCCGTTTCGATCGCCATCGCGCCGCTGTCGTAGGCGGAGACGTGGTGCACGTCCATTGCCGTCGACCGGCAGCGATTGCGGGGCGGGCGCATCCTGCAGGGCGACGAGCGCGTCGGTCGCCGCGCGCCACATCATCGCCTGATCGGCAGAACCCGTCCGTACCTCGGTGGCGAAGACGCGATCCCCGAGATCGTCGAGCAGCAGGAAACCGTTGTCGAGGTCCTGGGCGTGAATGCGCGGCACCGTCAGGCCGGCGGCCTGCAACGCACCCGCGACCGCAACGAACGGGCGCACATCCTCGGCCAAGTGCGCGAGGCGGCTGTAGGGAAGTCCGTTGCGGATGACAGGACCATCGGGCTGCCGCTGCCAATCCATGAGGATCGCGCTTGGCCGCGCGCTGCGGGCGATGCGCCCATAGCGGCGCACCGAGGCGTCGCCCTGCAGATACTGCAGCTCGCCGTCGTCGGCCTGATCGATGATTGCGCGCATGGCGGCAAAGCGCGGCAGGCGCGCGGCCCAATCGCCATGACCAGTGAGCGTCACGCGCCGCGATGCGCCGCCGTTGCTATCGTCGAGACGCACAACGAGCCGGTCCGCCGGCAACTGATCGCCGGCCTGCTCGGGCCATTCGACGACGGCAATGCCGTCGCGGAGCGCCAGATCGAGGCCGAGCTCTTCCAGCTCGGAGGGCGCGCGCAATCGGTAGAGATCGAGATGCGCCACCGGCATGCGCGGCGTCGCATAGCTCTGCACCAGCGTGAACGTCGGGCTCGGTATCTCCTCGCCCTTGTCGCCGGTCAGCGATTGGATGACGGCACGTGCCAGCGTCGTCTTGCCGGCGCCGAGATCGCCGCTCAAAGCCAGCAGGTCGCCGCGCCGCGCGACGAACGCAAGCTGCTCACCCAAGCGCACCAGCTGGGGCTCACTGAGACTGTCGATGACGTAGGGAGCGGTGTCTGTGGACATGCACTTTCACTTCTAGGCGGCGCTGCCACCGGCCGATAGCGGTCCCTCAGGGCCTTCTTGGGGCAGCACGCCGCCGGGAGCTTCCTCCGGGCGCCCGTGGACGGGAAGGCGCACAGTGACGCGCGTCCCGCGGCCGGGCTCGGAGTCCAGCGTTACCGTGCCCCCGTGCAGCTCCACGAGTTTTTTGACGATCGACAGCCCAAGGCCGGCGCCGCGGTGGCTGGACCCGTGGCTGTGGCTCTCGAAGCGGTCGAACACCTTCCACTGCTGGTCCTTGGGGATGCCGACGCCCTGGTCCTCGACGGTAAATTCCATCATGCCGCCTTCGCGCCGGGCGGTGATGCCGATCATGTCGCCGGGCTTGGAGAAGCCGACGGCGTTGGAGAGCAGATTGAAGAGGATCTGGCGCACGCGCGCCTCGTCGGCGACAAGTAGCGTGGCGTCCTCGGCAACGGCGATATGCAGCGACAGGCGCGCGCGCTGGGCCGCCTCGCGCACGCCGAGGATCGCCGCGTCGATCACCGCCTGCACGTCGACGCGCCCGAGCTTCAGCTCCATGGTGCCCGCGTCCATCGTCGCCAGCGTGAGGATGTCGTCGATGATGGCGAGCAGCGTCTTCGACGATGCCGAGATGTCGCCGAGGTACTCGTGCTGCTTCTCGTTGAGCTGCCCGATGTGCGGGTTGCCGAGCAGCTCGCTGAAGCCGATGATGTTGGTCAGCGGCGTACGCAGCTCGTAGGAGACGTGGCTGATGAAGGCGTTCTTCATGCGGTCGCCGGCGACGAGCGCGTCGTTGCGCTCTTCCAGCGCGCGCTCGTAGCGCTTGGAATCGGTGACGTCGGCGAAGGTGATGAGCGTGGCGCCGTCGGGCAAAGGCATCGCCGCATAGTCGACGATGCTGCCGTCCGGCCGGATCATTTGGCCGGCGAACTCCTCGCGCTGCTCGGAGAACGATGTGGCGACACGGCTGAGGCGCGCCCACGTGTGCGGATCGTCGAAATGCTCGCGCGCCTGCAGGATGAATTCGTCGATGTGCGGTTCCTCGGCGAGCGCGCGGCGCGACAACTGCCAGATCTCCGCCAGAGCCGAGTTGAACAACTTGAGGCGGCCGTCGGTGCCGAACACCGCCACGCCTTCCTGGAGACTATCGAGCGTCTCGCGCTGCACGCCGATCAACGCATTGTAGTCGCGCTCGAGCGCAAGCCGCTCCGTCTCGTCGACGAACAGGTAGGTGACGCCGCCGTCCGAGCGCTTCTCGGCCAGCACCTGCAGCGTGCGTCCATCCGGCAAGAGCCAGGTGTCGTCCTCGGCGGTTCCCTCGCCATAGCTGTCGAGGATATTGCTCTTCCATTCGGAGTAGTTGACCACCTGCGGCACGCGGCCGAGCTCGCGCAGCCGGTCGAGCACCGCGCCTTCGGTCGGGCGCGTCTTCAGCCAATTCTCGTCGAGCTGCCAAAGCTTGCGGTAGGCCTCGTTGAAGAACACGAGCTGCTGCTGCGCATTGAAGATGGCGACGGCCGTCGCCACGCGGTCGAGCGTGCGGTCGTAGGGGACGGCTTGACGATCGGGCTCGCCCTGCGCCTTTTCGAGGGCCACGGCGTCGATGGCGGCTGCCGCGGTCGCGTCCTCGAATGGCATCACCGTCACATCATGATGCTTGCGCTCGCCGCCGACGATAAGCGGGATGCGGGCGCGATAGCTTTCTCCGCGCGCCAGGACGCGGGCGGCGGCGCGGCGCTGGCGCTGCTCCAATAGCTCGATCTGACGCTCCTGCACCTCGCCGCGGCTGCGCGCTTCGACGGCGCGCACGTAGGCGGTGTTGACCCAGGTGAGGCGCCCATCCTTGCCGCGCAGCCACACGGGGATGGGAAGCGCATCGAGCAGGGCGCGGCTGGCGCGCACTTCGCGTGCGAGGCGCTGGTGCTGCGCCAGGATGCGGGCCACCTCTTCACGGTGCCCGGCGACATCGCGGAAGCGGAGCACGGCGCGGCCGCCGGCCGTGCGTCCTTCCGCCTCGAGATGGCCTCCCGCCATCGTATGCACGATGACGTTGAACGGCTGGCCGGACGTGAACAGCGCATCGAGCGCCGGCTTGAGGATGGCGGCGGAGTTCGGCTCCAGCC
This sequence comes from uncultured Alphaproteobacteria bacterium, assembly GCA_963795225.1. Taxonomy (GTDB): domain Bacteria; phylum Pseudomonadota; class Alphaproteobacteria; order Rhizobiales; family Hyphomicrobiaceae; genus Hyphomicrobium_A. Next base: position 346,911 of record CAWCHB010000028.1, read on the forward strand.
ATTGCCCGAAGCGCAAGAACCTCTCCGAGTTCTCGGGTAGTCCGGGGATGCCGGTCAGCGTATGGGCGACGACGCGGATGGGCTGGTTCTGCTCCCAGAACAACAGGATCTGCGGCTCGGAGCGGATGATCGAAATCGGCAGCCGCGAGGCTGCGCTTGAGGCCCCTTACCTCGGCGACGGCGCGGCTCTCCTCGCGCTTGGCGCGCACCACGGTCAGCCAGATCAGGGCGCCGGCGAGTAACAGGATGCCGCCGACAACCGCTGCGGTGGCCAGGGACTGCGACCCGAGCAGCGGCAGCGGCATGATCCCGCCTGACGCGACCCCGGCGGCAACGACCAGCACGCAGGCAAGGCTCGCCGCAGCGAGCGCCATCAGCTCACGTGATTTTCCAGCCGCTCGTCCATTGGAGGCTGATTGCATCGGGATCCGTGAAAATTGAGGGGAACCCGGCGGCCAAAGACGCAACGCAGCAACGGACAAAGGCCCGGCGGCATCGCCCCCGCGAAGAGGCGAATCAATTGGGATTATGCGGAGTGGTAGGGGGCGTGGCCAGACGCGCGGGCGCCTGGCGGGCTACAGCGCGGCGTTTGCCGGTATGGTGCTGCCGGCAAGCCGCACGCAGGAGGTGCGGCAAGCCTCGGGCAGGCTGTAAAACCCCTCACCCGGAAGCTCATTTCATTCGCTTCCGACCTCTCCCGCCGGGAGAGGTTATGTTTGGCGCTACTAACCTCTCCCTGGTGGGGAGAGGTCGGCGCATAATGCGCAGCATGCGCGCCGGGTGAGGGGGGACTGCTCCAGATTTATGGCGCGACCCACACCCTTCATCGGCACTGAGAAAGCTCAGTAGCGGTAGTGATCGGCCTTATAGGGGCCTTCGACCGGCACACCGATGTAGTCGGCCTGCTCGGGGCGCAGCTTGGTCAGCTTGACGCCCAGCTTTTCGAGGTGCAGCGCCGCAACCTTCTCGTCGAGCACCTTCGGCAGCGTATAGACCTTCTTCTCGTACTTGCCGGGGTTGGCCCACAGGTCGATCTGCGCCAGCGTCTGGTTCGAGAACGACGACGACATGACGAACGACGGATGGCCCATGGCGTTGCCGAGGTTCACGAGGCGGCCTTCCGACAATAGGATGATGCGGTTGCCCGACGGGAACTCGATCTCGTCGACCTGCGGCTTGACGTTGTTCCACTTGAAGTTCTTGAGACCCGCGACTTGGATCTCGTTGTCGAAGTGGCCGATGTTGCAGACGATGGCCCGGTCCTTCATCTGCCGCATGTGGTCGACGGTGATGATGTCCTTGTTGCCGGTCGCGGTGACGTAGATGTCGGCGCGGCTGAAGGCGTCCTCGATCGTCGCGACCTCATAGCCCTCCATCGATGCCTGCAGCGCGCAGATCGGATCGATTTCCGAAACGATGACGCGCGCGCCGGCCTGGCGCAGCGAGGCGGCCGAGCCCTTGCCCACGTCGCCGAAGCCGGCGACGAACGCGACCTTGCCGGCGAGCATCACGTCGGTGCCGCGGCGGATGGCGTCGACCAGCAATTCACGGCAGCCGTAGAGGTTGTCGAACTTCGACTTGGTGACGCTGTCGTTGACGTTGATGGCCGGGAACAGCAGCTTGCCCTGCTCGGCGAGCTTGTAGAGGCGGTGCACGCCCGTGGTGGTCTCCTCCGAGACGCCGCGGATCGACTTGGCGGCCTCGGCGAACCAGCCCTTCGGCTTCTCCTTGAGGAGCCGCTTGATGAGGGCGAAGAAGATCGTCTCTTCTTCCGAATCCGGCTTGTCGAGGAAGGCCGTGTCGCCCTGCTCGGCACGCAGACCGTGATGGATCAGCATGGTGGCGTCGCCGCCGTCGTCGAGGATCATGTTGGGGAAGCCGCCGCCGTGCCAGTCGAACAGGCGCGCGGTGTAGTCCCAGTACTCGACCAGCGTCTCGCCCTTGTAGGCGAACACGGGGATGCCGGCAGCGGCAATGGCCGCGGCGGCGTGGTCCTGCGTCGAGAAAATGTTGCAGGAGACCCAGCGGACGTCGGCGCCGAGCGCCTTCAGCGTCTCGATCAGCACGGCCGTCTGGATGGTCATATGCAGCGAGCCGGCGATGCGAGCGCCCTTCAAGGGCTGCTTGGGGCCGTACTCGGCGCGGATGGCCATGAGGCCGGGCATTTCCGTCTCGGCGAGGTCGATCTCCTTGCGGCCGAAGGCGGCCAGCGAGATGTCCTTCACGATGTAGTCGGTGGGCTTACCCATAAGCGCTGCTCCCTGCGGCTGACGCGGCCGAAGCCGCCAGGGTGAGGGCCGGCGGGCTTCTTTGCGGCCCTTCTAGCGAGCCGGCGCCGGGATCGCAACAAGATATAAACAAGTCCTTATATGTTCCGTGGGCCCGGCGCCTGGGTGAATATATCCGGGCCTACGGCCAGTTGTTCTCCAGTAGACCCAGCTAGTGGTCCAGATCAAAACAGTACTACGGGTAACAATTTCTTAGGCAAGGATAATAAATTTTAGCGCTTTTAAGAACTTTCAAGAAGCAGCCGACCCATATTGCCGACAACAAAAAAGTTGTTTCGCAGGAGAGGCGAAAAATGATGACGGTTCACAAGCGCGCTGTGCGTGCCGCAGCGCGGCTCGCGCCGAGATTCCGCGACGACACTTCCGGCAACGTCGCCATCATCTTTGCGCTGGTCGGCGTGGTGCTGATGCTGGCCATCGGCGCCGCCGTCGACGTCGGCCGCTGGCTGCACGCCCGCGATCAAACCGTCGCCGCCGTCGATGCCGCGGTGCTTGCCGGCGGCCGCGCGCTGCAAACCAACGGCTCCGACAAGTCCGCCGCCATCGCGGCGGCGAAGAAGTACTATGACGAGAACGTCACGTCGCGTCTTTCGGTCATCGATGACTCGGTCACCTTTACCGTGGCCCCGGATGGCATGGGCATCGACGGCCAGCGGCACGGCTTACATCAAGACGCCGTTCCTGCAGTTCGCGGCGATCGACAAGCTGCCGTTGATCAGCACGTCGCAGACCGATTTCGGCAAGTCGCAGATCGCAGTCGGCGGCAACGGCGGCGAGAACATCGAAGTCGCGATCATGCTCGATATCACCGGCTCGATGTGCAACACCGCGCCCGGCCAGACGCAGGCGCCATGCACCAGCGGCCGCAAGATCGACGCCATGAAGGCCGCGGCCAAGGATCTCGTCAACATCATCGTCTGGCAGGATCAGTCGAAGTTCACCTCGAAGGTGTCCATCGTACCCTTCTCCGATTCCGTTCGCTTGCCGACCAGCGCGATCACCAAGGCGATGGGCAGCCCGACAAAATCCATCAAGAAGACCGTCAGCAACCCGTGGGGCGGCGGTAGCACCGACTACTACTACAATCGCACCGAGCCTTGCGTGGTCGAGCGCGCCGGCACCAACCGCTACACCGACGTGGCGCCGGGCGCGAACAACTACGCGATGCCGATCCGCTGGGACGTGGGCGCCAGCAAGAAGAACAACTTCGCCGACTGCACGCTGGACGCAGCGAGCGAGGTGTTGCCGCTCACCAGCAAGAAGCAGGTCGTTGCTCGACAAGATCGACGCTCTGGCGGGCAAGGGCGGCACCGCCGGCCAGGTTGGCACCGCGTGGGCCTGGTACACGCTGTCGCCGAACTGGAAGTCGCTGTGGGCCTCGGCGAGCCAGCCGGCTGCCTACCGCTCGGCGAATCTGCGCAAGATCGCCATCCTCATGACCGACGGCGAGTACAACACCGAATACGACCAAGAAGGCATCAAGACCGGCTCGCCCGGCGCCGGCACCGCGGCCAATGGCACCTCTGCCGCGCAAGCGAAAGCCCTCTGCGCGGCCATGAAGGAAAAGACGGAGATCGATATCGAGATCTACACGGTGGGCTTCGAGGTGGGCAACAACGCCAGCGCCGATGACGTGCTCTCGAGCTGCGCCTCGGAGCCGGGCAAGTACTACGACGCCAAGGACGAGGACGAGCTGAAGCAGGCCTTCCGCGACATCGCCCTGAAGCTGTCGTCGCTCTACCTGTCGAAGTAAGGGCGATCACGGCAACGAAGAGGGAGCGCGGCAACGCGCTCCTTTTCTTGGCGAGCGACGTGCGCTCGCGTCATGCATCTTCGATGCAATCCTCGCCGAAGCCGTCCTCGACGAGGGCGATGAGCGCCTGCAGCGCCTCGGGGCCCTGCGGGCCCTGCGCCGTCATGTGCAGCGTCGAGCCGGGGCCGGCCGCCAGCATCATCAAGCCCATGATCGACGTGCCGCCGACCGCGTGGCCGTCGCGCGTCACGGTGATGATGGCGTCGTAGCTTTCGGCGCACTTGACGAACTTGGCCGAGGCGCGCGCGTGCAGGCCCTTGCGGTTGCGAATGGTGACGACCGCCTCCGGACGCGTGCTGTCCCTGATCTCTGGCATTACGTTTACAGCCGAACCCTCGCCCGACAGCTCCTGGCTGGCAACCTTGATGTACTTGCGGCCGGCCTCGCGCGCGCACACGACCGCGTCGGCGAGCGGCATCTCGCCCCGCACGCTGGCCAGCTTGACGAGGATCGGCAGGTTGATGCCGGCGATCACTTCCACGTTCGCCTCGTCCATGACGGAGATGGCGAGATTGGAGGGCGTGCCGCCGAACATGTCGGTGAGGACGATCACGCCGTCGCCGGTATCGGTGCGATGGATGGCGTCGACGATCTGGCCGCGCCGCACGGCGGCATCGTCGTCCGGCCCGATGGAGACCGTCTCGAGCTGCGTCTGCGGCCCCACCACGTGCTCGAGCGCCGCGCGGAACTCGAGCGCCAGCCCGCAATGCGTGACGATGACAAGTCCGATCATGAAGTAAAGCCGACCTCGTCTCTTGCCCGGTTCACTGCGAAGCGCGGGCTTGACCGTGGGGATCGCTGACTGCGGCTTCGCCGGGTTCGCCTCGCGGGGACGTCCTTTGGCGGCGCGGCAGAATTTACAAGTGTTCGGCCGGGGTGCAAGAGGATTATCGTGTCATGTTTCAGGGGCTTTGCCCGGCGATTGGTTGGCCAGAACGAGCGCCAGGAGTAGCTTAACGGGTGCCGCGGCCTCGAACGGGGCCAGCCGCAGCAGCGGGACGCTGACGCCCATAAAGTCCGCGGGTGGGAAGGGGATCGGGCAGCCGTTCCACGGTCCCCGGGGCAACGAGTTCGACCACCAGCGCAAGGTCGGCGCTCGCCACGTAGGGCACCGTGACGATGCCCATTCCGCGGACTTCGAGCTTGCCGCGGATGGTCTCCGGCGCCGCGACGCGCAGCCGGCCGCCGGCCAGCGAGACGATCACCCGGTCGTCGCCCACGAGTTGTGCCGCCGCAGGAATAAGGGCCGTCGGGGCAACCGCCAGGCAGCGCAGGGCAAGATCCGACTTTCCCGGCGCCCGAGGGGCCGACGATCAGCGCGGCGCGGCCGCTGACGGCGATGGCGGTGCCGTGGTGCGTATCAGGCCCGTCGCCCACTGGGGGGGCCTCCGCGTTGCGCCATGCCGTCGATCGGCAGGCGCACGGTGAAGCGTGCCCCGCACGGCTTGGCCTCGGCTCCGGCGCCGTCCTCGTAGCGGTTCTCGGCGATGATCTGCCCGGCATGCGCCAGGACGATCTCGCGCGAGATGCTGAGGCCGAGGCCGGAGTTCTTGCCGCGGCTCGTGTCGGTCGCCGGTCGATCCGAATAGAAGCGGTCGAAGATGATCTCCAGGCGGTCCTCGGGGATGCCCGGGCCCTCGTCCTCGACGATGATCTCGACGAACGGCGCGGCGGCAGCGCGCATGCACCGTCACCGTGCCGCCTTCCGGCGAGAACGAGATGGCGTTGTCGATGAGGTTGGTGAGCACCTGGCCGAGACGGCCCTCATCGCCCTTGACGCAGAAGGCGCCGGGGAAGGGCTCGCTGCCGAGCGCCAGCATCAGCGCGCGGCTGTCGTCGCCGATGATGTCGCGGAAGATGCCGACGACGTTACGCAGCATCGCCGTCACGTCGATGATGCGCATCTCCTTGCGGGCCAGCTCGGCGTCGAGGCGGGAAGCGTTGGAGACGTCGGTGATCAGCCGGTTGAGCCGCTTCAGCTCGGCCTGGATCTGCATCACCAGATGCGTGCGCTCCTCCTCGGTTTTGGCATAGCCGAGGGATTCAGCCGTCGAGCGCGCGGCGGTCAGCGGGTTCTTCAACTCGTGCGCCACGTCGGCGGCGAACTTTTCGCTCGCCTCGATGCGGCGGCACAGGGCGCTGGTCATGGCGTGGAAGGCGGTCGCCATCTGCGCCACCTCGTCGGTGCGGCCTGAATATTCCGGTAGCTGCGTGCGCGCGTCGATGTTGTGGCTGACGCGTTCGGCGGCGGCCGAAAGGCGGCGCATCGGACCGGCAACGGTGCGCGCCAGCAGCAGCGAGGTGACCACCGAAGCCAGCAGCGCGATACCGGCGAGCACGAGAATGACGATGCGCTCTTCCTTGAGGATCTTGTCGATCTGGCCCGGGCGCGTCGACAGGAGCAGCACGCCCTGCACGTCGCCGAAGCGGCGAATGGGCAGGGCGATGGACACGATCTGCTCGCCCTTGCGGTTGAGCAGCAGCATGCTCTTCTCTTCGCCCTCGAGCGCGGCGCGCACTTCCTTGTAGGCCATGCCGTTGCCGACGCCGATCTCCTGGTAGACGGGCAGCGGCTCGTGGAAGAAATAGCGCGTCAGGCGCGTCCAGACGTTCTGCGTTTCCGGCGCCTCGGAATCGCTTGCCGTCGTCGGCTCGTTGCGCATCGCCGTCCATCGAGCGAGCGTCTGCGCCGTGTCGACGATCAGCGTTCCGTCGCGCGCATAGATGCGCGCGCGCGTATTCGTCGGCTGGATCAGCTTGCGCAGGATCGGCGTCACTTCCTCGGGATGGATCGACAGCTCGAGCGAGGTCAGTCCGTCGTCGGTGAAGCGGTTCTGCGTGTTGCCGGAGGCATCGGGAATGGCGTTCGGGTCGATGACGATGCTCTCGCGAATCACCTTGGCGTTGGCGGCGATGGCGTCGGCGATGATCTTGCCCTGCGTCTTGAGGGCATCGAGCTTGGCGTCGATCAGCCAGGTATGGAACCAGCCGAGATAGAGAATGCCGCCGACGAGGATGAAGAACCCCATCAGGTTGGAGATGAGGATGCGGCGCAGGAGGCTGGCGGAGAAAAAGCGCACGATCGGCTGACGACGCAAACCACGCCTGCAGCGGGGCGAGCGCCTTGGGTGGCTCGGCGCCCTGCTCGACGCGCGCCGCCGCCGATTGCGCGCCAAGCGCGATGGCGCTGGCCGTGCGGCGGACGGCGCCCGTCGCCATGCGGGCAGCCGATTGGCCCGCGTCGGCGGCAGACGTTGCCGCAGCCTTCAGCGATTGTGTCGTGCTACCGGCACGCGCCGACGACGCCTGCGCCAAGCGCCGCGTGCCGGCGGCGGCCGCAGCCCGGATGTCGTTCGCGAAGCCTTTCAGCCCCGCGAACCCGTTCGATAGCGGGCGTTGTTCGGATCGCTCGGCGTCGAGCGCCATCGTGCCTCCGCGCCTCAAGCTTCCTTGAAGCGGTATCCTACGCCGTACAGCGTCTCGATCACATCGAAGTTGTCGTCGACCTGCTTGAACTTCTTGCGCAGGCGCTTGATGTGGCTGTCGATGGTGCGGTCGTCAACGTAGACCTGATCGTCGTAGGCGGCGTCCATGAGCGCGTCGCGCGTCTTGACGACGCCGGGGCGCGAGGCAAGCGCCTGCAGGATGAGAAACTCGGTGACCGTCAGCGTCACCGGCTTGTTGTCCCAATGGCAGTTGTGACGTTCCGGATCGAGCTTCAGCTTGCCGCGCTCCAGGACGCGTGCCGCTTCGATCTCGGGGGTGGAGGCGGGGTCCTTCGGCTGGAAGCGGCGCAGGACGGCTTTGACGCGCTCGACGACGAGGCGTTGCGAGAAGGGCTTGGCGACATAGTCGTCGGCGCCCATCTTGAGACCGAACAACTCGTCGATCTCTTCGTCCTTCGAGGTGAGGAAGATCACCGGCATGTCGGAGCGCTGACGCACGCGGCGCAGAAGCTCCATTCCGTCCATGCGCGGCATCTTGATGTCGAAGATGCCGAGATCGGCCGGATCCTCCGCGAGCGCCTCGAGGGCCGACACGCCGTCGTTGTACGTTCGTACTTTGTAGCCTTCGGCCTCGAGCGCCATGCGCAACGAGGTGAGAATGTTGCGCTCGTCGTCGACGAGAGCGATCGTGCTTTTTTCTTTCATCATGTCCCGACCCTGCGGCAGAGGAGCCACTGCCGCGCTTTATGGCTCCAAGGTGTATCAATTGTGGCGGAGCCAATTTCGTGTTTTCTGTCTGAACGTTATCTGAATAGGTTAGGCACAGGAAGCGCGCGAGGTCGCATGACTGTTGAAGAGCCTGCGAAACAGTCAAGTTTTTCGCATGTTAAGGAAACCGCGGCCGAGGCGCGGGAAATCGTGCGGACGGCGCTGAAAGGTGCGCTGGCGAGCCTTTCGGCAACCTCCGGGCATCCCTACGCCTCGCTGCTGCTGGTGGCAACCGAGCCGGACGGGGCTCCTGTTTTCCTGATTTCTAAACTGGCGCTGCACACCAAGAACCTTGCCGCCGACGCGCGCTGCAGCCTGCTGATCGATGCGACGGGCTCGGATGCCGATCCGATGGCGGGTGCGCGAATCACGCTGATCGGCGAGGCGCGACCGACGACGAGCGCCACCGCGCGTGCGCGTTTTCTCGCGCGGCATCCCGCCGCCGCGGGTTATGCCGATTTTCCGGATTTCTCTTTTTATGCATTCGATATTACCAGCGCGCACTTCATCGGCGGCTTCGGCCGCATCGTCGATCTGCCGCGCAGCGATCTCCTCGTCGATACGGCGGCGCCGAAGCGCTGAGCGAGCGCGAGGCCGACATCGTCGGGCACATGAACTCAGATCACGCCGACGCCATCGAGCTGTATGCGACGCGCCTGCTCGGCGCTGCACCCGGCGCCTGGCGCATGAGCGGCATCGATCCGGAGGGTTGCGATCTGGTGCTCGGCGCGCGCGCACTGCGCCTGCCGTTCGCCACGCGCATCACCAACGGCGAGGAAGCGCGCAAGGAACTCGTCCGCCTCGTCGGCGAAGCCCGCGCCAAAGCCGCCTGAGCGAGCGGCGGCGTGTAACAAGCGTGTTGTCGGGCGATCCATGCTCGGGCGTCATCCCGGGGAATGGCTGTCGGCCTCGGCACCGATCGGTGGTCTGCTCCTGACCCACGCGGACACGACGCGTAACGAAAGCATCACTTCTTGCCGACGTTGGGAGAAACCTCGGCGTGGAGAACGGCGAGGTGGTCCCGCGCCAGCTTGCGTGCAGGTCGCCCTTCAAGAGCTCTGTCGGGCTCGGCAAGAGCCCGGCGATAGTGTTCGCTGGCCCCGTGCGTATCGCCGCGTGCTTCACGAACGAGTCCCAACAGTATGTGGGCGGCGCGAACGTCTTTCCCCAGTTCGAGCACTCTTGCGAGGTCATCGCCAGCTGCATCAAGCCGTCCCTCTTGGAAGGCAACGGAGGCCCTGGCGTAGAGGCCCGCGGAATCGTTGTGACCTTGGGCGATGACCTTGTTGATCAAGTCCCTCGCTGCATTCACGTTGCCCTCATCGGACAGAATGAGCGCGTGCAACAGCCGCACCCGCTTCTCCTCAGGCTCGAGCCTGAGTGCACGGTCAAGGTCCGCAATCGCGCCGTCGTAGTCGCCTCTATCGCGCAATATGACAGCGCGACAGTAAAAGCCGTACCAATCCGATGGGGTCAGCGCGATTGCGCGGGCCAGGTCAGCGAGCGCACCCTCGAAGGCGCCCAAATCCTGTTTGGCAAATGCGCGCGCGTGGTAGCCCCTGGCAAATCGCGGGCGCAGCTTTATCGCCTCGTTGAAATCGGCCAATGCCCCCAAATACTCTCCGGCGTGGTGATAGCCCATGCCGCGGTTAAAGTGGCCGATGTACCGCTGCTCGTCCGGAAGCCGACCGCTGTTCATAACGCGCGTGCAAGCTTCAGCACCAGCTTGCCCCTGTGCCGCCGTGCAGCCTGCCAGATCCTGCTGCATCCCGGCGAGCACCGGCGTCGCCAGGCTGATCGGCAGAAACGCAACCGCAGCCAAGTATATTAGGCGCAACATTTTCGGCTCCTCTTGGGAGCATGTCACCACGGGCGCGTCCCGGAACCACAATATTATCGCGCATGCCGCGCTGACCGCTGTTCCGCGCGGAACAGACTTGGCCCAGGTGAACTTTGTTTGTTGCTGGGTGAGCTGACACTACGCGCTCGCCGCTGAGCAAGCGTCACGACGTTGCCGCCGACGCAAAAAGCAGCCCGGCGTGGTCTCCGCACTCAGGGCTTGAAGTCGCCGAGCGTCAGGATGGGCGTCAGCGTGAGGCCGGCGGCGGCGAACGCCGCCTGCGCGCCTTCCTCGCGGTCGAGCACGGTGACGACGCCGACCACGTCGGCGCCCTCGGCCCGCAGCGCCTCCGCCGCCTTGATGGCCGAGCCGCCGGTGGTCGTCACATCCTCGACGACGACGACGCGCTTGCCGCGCAAGCTTTCGCCGTCCCGCAAGCCCTCGATCAGGCTCTTCGTGCCGTGGTCCTTCGCCTGCTTGCGTACGAAGAAGGCGTTGACCGGCTTCTTGCCGCTGTGGCTCACTGCGGCGACGGCCGACGCCAGCGGCACGGCGCCCATCTCCAGCCCGCCGATGAAATCGGCGTTAAGGTCGGCGATGGCGGCGAGGATGAGCGTGGCGATGACGTGCGCGCCTTCCGCATCGAGCATCGTCGGCTTCATGTTGAAGTAGTAGGTCGAGGTCCGCCCCGAGGCGAGCTTCACTTCCTTGCCGGACTGGAACGAGCGCGCCTTGATGATGTCAATGAGCCGCGCCCGCAATGCCGCGTCTTTACCAGTCGACATTTCGCCGCCCTCCGCCTCGCCCACTTCGGCTTGCGCAATCGCCCGACTGCGCTATCAGTGTCAAGCCCGCGGGCTCCCCGTGGACGAGTATCCCCAAGGGCTTACGGGCGCCCGCGCATGAGCTTCCTCCCATTGACGCTGGAACGGCTGGAGCGCGCAAGCATGCAGCTCCTCGATACGCTCGCCGCCCGCCCGCGCCTCGCCGCCGCGGCGCTGCTGGCGCTGGCCGTGTTCACGTACCTGCCGGGCGTGTTCCTGCTGCCGCCGGTCGACCGCACCGAGATCGTCTATGCGCAGTCCTCGCGCGGCATGCTGGAGCGCGGCACGGCGATCGATTCCAGCTTCGAGGGCGAGCGCTTCGCCTTCCGTCCCATCGGCATCTACTGGCTGCAGGCGGGCGCCGGGAAGATCCTCGGCCGCTGGGCGTGGGACGACATCGCCACCTACCGTCTGCCCTCTCTCATCGCCGGCATCCTCGCCGTGCTGGCGACGTGGTGGCTGACGCGGCCGCTGCTTGGCGACCGACGCGCGGTCATCGCCGCGGCGCTGTTCGCCGTGTCGCCCATCGTGGCGCTGCAGGCGACGCTGTCGATCCCCGAAGGCCCGCTGCTGCTCGCCATCGTCGTCGCGCAACTGGCGCTGCTGCGCCTCTACTGCGCGCCGGACAGCGACCGCGACAAGCAGTTGTGGCTGGCACTGGCGTTCTGGGCGGCGCAGGGCGGCGGCATGCTGCTCAATGCGCTGGCGGTGCCGATCCTGTCGCTGGCGACGCTCGATCGCGCTCTACGTCATGGACCGCCGCCTCGACTGGCTGTGGCGCCTGCGCCCGCTCGTCGGCATCCCCCTGATGCTGGCCATCGCCGCGCCGTGGCTGCTCATCCGCGCGCATTTCGACGGCGGCGTGCCGTTCAGCGGGCTCACCTGGGGCGAGTTCATCCGCGCCCTCGGCGGCGCCCAGGACATGAAATGGAAGGCCGCGCCGCTCACCTTCACGCTCGCCTTCCTGCTCGGTTTCCTGCCGGGCGCCCTGCTGCTGTGGCCGGCGCTGCAGAACCTGTGGCGCGAGCGCGGGCACGCCCTGCAGCGATTTCTCTTCGCCTGGATCGTCGGCTACTGGCTGTATCTGGAGCTGATCGCCTCCAAGCCGGCGCTCTACACCGTGCAGGCGATGTTCCCCGCCGCCGCCGCCGCGGTGGCCCTGGTACTCGATCGCGGGCTGCCGGAGGCGGCTTGGCAAAACGGCAAGCTCGCCATCCCGCCGCGCATGCTGCGGCTGCCTGCATGGCTGGTCATGGGTGGAACCATCGTGATGTTCGCCGCCCTCGTGAACATTGCGCGTGTGCCCTCGACGTTCCTCATCGTCGTCGGCGCGACGCTCGTTGCCGTGCTGTTCACGTTCGCGGCGCGCGCTGCGGGCGAGTGGCGCGCCGCCGCCTGGCTGACGACGAGCGTCGCCGGTTTTGCCGTCTTCATCGTCTACACCTTCGCCGTGCTGATGCCGTCGGCAGAGATCGGCTGGCCGGCACCGCGCATCGCCGAGGCGGTGGCGCCGCTGCGCCGCTGCGTCATCGGCCCGGTGGGCGTCGTCGGCTTCCGCGAGCCGTCGACGACCTTCGTCCTCGGCCGCGACGCCAACGCCAACGTCGAGACGCTCGCCGGCTGGATGGCGGGCGGCGAGGACGGCATCGCCGTCGTCGAGGACCGCTGGCAGCCCGATCTCGCCAAGGCGTTGGCCGCGCGCGGCGCCAAGGCGCCCCCGCGCCTCGGCTGCGTCGAAGCCTTCAACGTGATGCGCGGCTGCCCGCTCGACTTCTCCATCTATGTCACCGGCCCCGATACCCTCGACCCCGGCTGCAAGGTGGCCGAGGAGTTCGCCTGCTCCATCCCGCTGCCGTTGCAGCCCGAGGATGCCGACCCCAAGTCCCGTTGCCGCTAGTTGCTTCCCTTCGATCGAATCAACCCCTCACCCGCCGCTATGCGTCGGCACCTCTCCCCCTGGGAGAGGTGAGGTTGTGCGCCGAGTAAACCTCTCCCAAGGGGAGAGGTCGGCTGGACGCGCAAAGCGCGACAGCCGGGTGAGGGGATGTGCGGTCTAAGCCTCTTCAAATCCCGGCTCCGAGCTTGAGCGCACCGGTCCCCTGCGCTATGCCGCTAGCAAGCATCCCGCATTCCTATGCCGAGAAAGGTCGCCCCATGGCCGCCACCCAGTTCAATCCCGAGACGCCGCCCGAGCTCGTCACCGCGCAGTGGTTCAACGCGCCCGAGCCGCTGTCCCTGAAGAAGCTGAAGGGCAAGGTCGTCGTCCTCGTCGCCTTCCAGATGCTCTGCCCGGGTTCCTTGCGCCACTCGCTGCCGCAGGCCGGCCGCATCGCCCGCGCCTTCTCCACCGACGAGGTCGCCGTCGTCGGCCTGCACATGGTGTTCGAGAACCACGCCGACATGTCGCCCTCGCAGCTCGAGCCGTTCCTCAAGTCCGAGCACATCGAGTTCCCCATCGCCGTCGACAAGGTGAACGGCGCGGGCCTCCCCGAGACGATGGAAGCCTACGGCATGCAGGGCACGCCGACGCTGCTGGTGTTCGACCGCCAGGGCCGCCTGCGCCGCCACTACCTCGGCGCCGTCGACGACGTGCGCCTCGGCGCCGAGATCATGGCGCTGTGCATCGAGGACGCCAAGGCGCCGCGCGAAGCCTCCGTCGCCATCGAGAAGAAGCTGCACGCGGCGCTGGTCGATCCCCAGCAGCACGAGCATGCGCACGACGGCAGCTGCTGCGGCGGCCACGGGCATTCGCACGATCACGACCACGATCACGCGCACGCTCACGGTCATTCGCACGATCACGACCACAGCCACGAGGGCGGCTGCTGCGGCGGTGCCGGCAAGCAGGCGCACGACCACAGCCACGAGGGCCACGATCACGCCCACGGCGAAGGCTGCGGCTGCAAGCACTAACCGTTCGTCATCAAGCTAACTCATTGTCATCCCGGGGCATGCCGGAGGCATGCTTTCAGCATGACTCCCGGGATCCATCTATCCGCGAGCGCCGTCGGTCCGAAGACTGGATCCCGGCAACAAGTGCCGGGATGACGAGCTAGGCGGTTCCTCGTCGAGCCAGCCTTCAATCCGCCCCCCGAATCACGCCATGGTCGCGCATGCAAGTCGAGGTGAAACCTCGCGGACCAAACCGAGGCGAAGCCTCGCGGGACAATGTGTGGCGCGGAGCAGGGCCATGATCGAGCGCGTTGCGGACGGCGAGGAAGCGGACGAGGCGGCGGACGCCAAGCCGCGCGGCACCAAGGCGGCCGACCAAGGCCACCTTCGACAAGAAGACCATCGCCCTCGTCTATGACTTCGACGGCACGCTGTCGCCGCGGCCGATGCAGGACTACGCCTTCCTGCCCAAGATCGGCATCGATCCGGAAGAGTTCTGGAAGGAATCGAACGAGATCGCCCGCCGCGAAGGCGCCGACGGGCTGATCACCTACATGCACCTGCTCTACAAGAAGGCGAAGGCGGCCGGCGTGCGCATCGACCGCGCCGACCTCGTGGCGCAGGGGAAGAACGTCGAGCTGTTCGCCGGCGTCGAGGAATGGTTCGACGAGATCGGCGCCTACGTGAAGCTGCGCGCCGAGACGCACGGCATCTCGCTGCGCCACTACATCGTCTCCGCCGGCCTCACCGAGATCATCGAAGGCACGCGCATCTACAAGCGCTTCCACAACGTCTTCGCCTCGGAATACTGGTTCGACGCCTACGAGGTGCCGTTCCCCAAGCGCGTCATCACCGACACCGGCAAGACGCAGTACCTGTTCCGCATCAACAAGGGCATCGAGGACCTCGGCCAGGGCATCAACGAGCACATGGACGAGGCGGCGCGGCCGATCCCGTTTTCCAACATGATCTATTTCGGCGACGGCGACACCGACGTGCCGTCGATGGCGGTGATGCGCAAGAACGGCGGCCATGCGGTTGCCGTGCATACGCCCGGGCGCCCGCGCAAGAAATGCGTCGACCTGTTCAAGGCCGGCCGCTGCGATTTCTTCGCCCCCGCCGACTACCGCCGCGGCTCCGATCTCTTCAAGCGCACGTGCCTGCTTGCTGGACCGCGTCCTCGCCGACATCCGCGTGCAAGAAGAGATGTGGCGCTTGGGCCGCGAGGTGAAGTGAAAAGTTCAAGGTTGAAGGAGCAAATCGTCTAGGAATGCCACCCCGCGTCATCCCGGGGCTCGTCCCCGGGATCCACCTATCCGCGATCTCCGGCCCAGCATCTAGCTGGATCCCGGCCACAGGTGCCGGGATGACGTTAGAGAGGGCGCCACCGTATCAACCTGCTCGCGCCGACGGCAATCCCGCGCACCGAAGGCACGCTGGCCGCGAAGCGGCGCTGCTAACGCAGCAGGAATGCCGTCGGCGCGAGCAGGCCACTCCTGTCATCCGGGCCAAGGGAGTGTCATGGGGTACGTTTCTCGAAGCTCGCGCGACATCACCTCTCCTTGTGGGAGAGGTCGACGCGCCATGCGCAGCATGCGCGGCGGGTGAGGGGTTATGCGCTTTCATTGGAGCGACCAGATTTGTAGCCGACGATCCCCTCACCCGGCTGTCGCGCTACGCGCGTCCAGCCGACCTCTCCCCATGGGAGAGGTTAAGGATGCGCCTCCTCTAGTTGCACGCAGGCCGGCGCCCTACATCTTCTCCATAACGGCTCCCGATCAAAGGAGAGCGAACATGATCGCGTTCCACCATTCCATCACGCTCGCCGCCCTGGCGCTGGCCGCGCCGCTGCTCGCCGCCGGCACCGCCGAGGCCCGCCGCGGCGTCAAGCCGTACTACTCGGAAACCTACGAGACGCGCGGTCCCGTGCGCGGCTACGAGGGCTACGTCGCCCCCGACTACTACTGCTCCTACAAGCGCTTCCCCAATCGCGAATGCAGCGTCGGCAAGGGCGGCAAGCAGCGCTGCCGCGTGGTGAGTTGGCGTCTTGAGCAGACGTGCCAGTGACGCGTCGAGATCGGCAGCGCGCGGCCGGCTCCCCGCGGGGGAGTCGCGCGCTGCGCGCAAAAGTGAGCTGGCGCCTGGAGCAGACCTGCCAGTAATCCCCGCCCCTCGCAGCGCGTGCATACTCCCCCCCATCCCGCCCCGCTGAAGGGGTCAACTCGAGACGTTCCTGTTCGAGGGCGGGCTGCAGGTCGGGTACACGTGCCGCAACGTACGGTTCGACTACCTGAGGCTCGCCGCGCCCACCCGGTGAAAGTCCGGGAGGGGGAAACCCCTGAAACGCCGCGGGTATGCCCATAATCCTGCTGCGGGGCGGCAACCGTCGCTCAAAAAACTAAACAGCTTCGCGGCGTTTCCCGCCCCGCAGCCCCTTCGCTTGTCGCGACCTTCGGGTGGAAACGCCGCGAAGCCGTGAACGCATGCGCCGACAAATTCGCAGCTTGCTCAGGCCCCTACAACGCAGCTGTGGATGGAGCGACCCCGAGCCCACTTGCAGCGCAGCGTTTCGGCTAGGGTCACTGCAACAATTCTGCGTGTCACCGCATATTCCGCGGCTACAGCCGCAAGCGCCCGTGTTGCGTTGAAGGCGCCGTCACAACGCACTCGGGAGGCTAAGAATGATCAAATACATTCCACTCGCGCTCGCGGCGGCCATCGCCGTACCTGCCTATTCCGGACCTGCCGTCGCGACCGACTGGGACTGGAGCCTCGGCGATAGCACGCCGACGACGCGCAACAAGCGCTCGCGCGCCCGCGTCAAGTACGCCAAGCGCTACAAGAAGTCGGAGCCGGCCGGCACCAAGGTCATGGCCTACGTGAAGCGCGACGGCGAGAAGGACATCGCCGTCGAGCGTCACGAGTTCACCTGCGCCGACAAGGTGCGCGGCCTCGGCACGCAATGGATCGGCACCGAAGGCGCCATGGACGCCGCCAAGAAGGATTGGATGGAGCGCGTGCGCTACGACTACGGCGAGTCGTTCCTCGACATGAACAACTCGAAGGATTTCGTGTCGCGCTGCGGACGCGTGTCGATCGGCGAGACGCTGGGCCAGGTGATGTACCGCTGCGAGATCGTGGCCCGCCCGTGCAAGGGCACCATGGCGGACACCAAGGCGGCGGCGAAGTAAGCGACTGCGCGCACAGAATGCGAGGCGGGCCGGCTCCCTCCGGTCCGCCTTGCCGTTTTCAGGCCCCCGAACTCAGGCCTCTGAAACCTTATGGCCAGAGTGAGCGTTTCCTGCCAGCTTCGCTCAGCCCGTTACCGCAGGAGGCCCCCATGATGGACGATCCGCTCAGCCAACCCCTGATGCGCGTGCGCCAGGGCAAGCTCATTGCCGGCGTGTGCGGCGGCATCGCCAAATGGCTCGGCTGGGATCCGACCCTGGTGCGCCTCGGCTACGTGGTGCTGTCGGTCCTCTCCGCCGGCTTCCCGGGGCTGCTCATCTACATCCTGCTGTGGATACTGATGCCGCAGGAGCCGGCCTAGTGTCCGATTCCGAAGTTCGCTATCCCTCGCGGCTTGGTCAGGGAGCGAACTTCGGAATCATAAGGGACACTAGAATCATCGGGTTGCTAGTGTGATTCAGATCGAGAAATTCGCTTGATACCCAGCCGCTCATGTATGCGAATTTCTCGATCATCACACTAGGCGCCCCCGTAGCGCGCGATCACGATCTGCGTGTCGCCGTAGGTGCGCCGATCGAGCTCGGCGAACGGCGGCGGCAAGGCGATCGGCGCGCTCGCCCGTTCTTCCAGCACCGCGACGGCGCCCGGCGTCAGCCACTTGCCTTCGGCCAACGCCACCAGCGCCCGCTCGCCTAGCCCCTGGTCGTAGGGCGGATCGAGGAAGGCGAGCTGGAACGGCGCCATGGTGCCGGCGGGACCGAGGTCGGACGCATCGCGGCGGAAGATGCGCGTGACGCCGGTCAGCCCGAACGTCTCGATGTTGGCGCGGATGAGGGCGCGCGCCTCGACATCATTCTCGACGAACAGGCAGAAGGCGGCGCCGCGGGAGATGGCCTCGAGGCCGAGCGCGCCGGTGCCGGCGAACAGGTCGATGACGCGTGCGCCGGAAAGCGAGAAATCATCGACGCCGTGGGCGAGGATGTTGAACAGGCTCTCGCGCACGCGGTCCGCCGTCGGCCGCAGGCCCTCGTGCTGCGGGCCGGCGATCGGCGCGCCCGCGCAAGCTGCCGCCGACGACCCTCATGCGCCCTCGCGGCCCTTGGTATTGCGCGCCTTGCGCTGTCGCGCGCATGTCGTCCGCCACCTCGTTGAGGTTCGAGCTCGGCGGCGAGGCGCGCGCCCATCTGGTCGGCCAGCACATGGCGCCGCACCGGCTCGGCCTCGCCCGGCTTGAGATCGAGCAACTGGAACGGCCCGTAAGAGAGGCGGATCAGCCGGTTCACGTCGACGCCGAGGTGGGCGAGGATGCGGCGCACCTCGCGGTTCTTGCCCTCGCGCAGGCCCATGGTGATCCAGCTGTTGGCGCCCTGCACGCTCTCGACGCTGGCCTCGATCGGGCCGTAGCGCACGCCCTCGATCTCGATGCCGTCCTTCAGCTTGTCGAGGTCGGCCTGCTGCACGCGTCCGTGCGCCCGCACCTTGTAGCGCCGCAGCCAGCCGGTTGCCGGCAGCTCCATGTGGCGGGCGAGGGCGCCGTGGTTGGTGAGCAGCAACAGCCCTTCGCTGTTGAAGTCGAGCCGCCCGACGGAGATGACGCGCGGCAGCCCCTCGGGCAAGTTCTCGAACACGGTCGGCCGGCCCTGCGGATCGGCGTGCGTGGTGACGAGGCCGCGCGGTTTGTAATAGCGCCAGAGCTGCGGCGGCTCGGCCGTCGGCAGCGGCTTGCCGTCGACCAGCACCTTGTCCTTCCCCGACACCTCGAAAGCGGGCGTCGTCAACAGCCTGCCGTTGACGTTGACGCGGCCCTGCTCGATCCAGCGCTCCGCCTCGCGGCGCGAGCACAGCCCGGCCCGTGCCATCGCCTTGGCGATGCGCAGCGGCTCGTCCGCCCCCGCCTTGGGCGCCTCCGGCGTCGGTCTGCGGCCAGGATTGCCGCCGGGCTTGGCAAACGGCTTACCCCCGGGCTTGCGCGGAAGCCTTAAGGTCGGGCTTGCCGGCTGCTGGGCCTCGGCTGCCGAGGCGCATCTGGCCGCTTGCTTGACGGCCGCTTTGGATGTTTGTGCGTGGGCATGGATTTTCAGGTTGTGAATTGGCGAGCCCCTTATGACACCGCACGGCGATCAGAGCCACATGCTGCGCGCGCTATCCGAAGCGGAAGCGGCCGCCGCCCGCGGCGAGGTGCCGATCGGCGCCGTGATCGTTGGGCCGGACGGGGCGTGCTTAGCCGCTGCCGGCAATCGCACGCGCGAATTGAACGATCCGACGGCTCACGCCGAGCTGCTGGCTATACGCGCCGCCTGCGCGCGCCTCGGCGCCGAGCGGCTGTCGGGCTGCGATCTCTACGTGACGCTGGAGCCGTGCCCGATGTGCGCCGCCGCCATCTCGTTCGCGCGCATCCGGCGGCTGTATTATGGGGCGGCCGATCCGAAGGGCGGCGGCGTCGAGCACGGGGCGCGCGTGTTCAACCATCCGACCTGCCACCACGCGCCGGAGATCTATTCGGGCATCGACGAGGAACGGACGGCGGCGGTGCTACGCACTTTCTTCCAGGACAGGCGTTAGGTCTTGACGGTGCGCTCCCGGCGCAGCAGCGGTCGGCGCGTGCGGCGAACCCCGGCAAGCTCCTGGCGAGGCTCGGACGCCTCGATTGGGCGCAGCGTTTCGGCCTCCAGCATGCGCGTCAGCTGCGCCTTGACGCGCTCCTTGGCCGGCTCGGCGGCTGCGAGAATCTCGTCCACCCTGCAGAAAGTCGAGGATCTGAAAGCGGCTGGTGCCGGCGTCGATGTAGAGATCGGGATGCCGATGCCGCAGCTTCTCGCGGATGATGCTGCGCTCGAAGATGAAGTTCGAGGCAAACAGCGTCTCCCATGCTTTCGGCATGTCGCGCCCCGGACGCGGCGCCGGCGCGCCGCTGGCGTCGACGGCGACGGTGAGATCGGCCTCGCCGGCCACGAGGTCGAAGGGCAGCGGGTTGACGAGGCCGCCGTCGATGAGCACGCGACCGTCGATCTGCACCGGCTGGAAAATGACGGGCAGCGCCATGCTGGCGGCAATGGCCGGGCGCAGCGGCCCCGAGGAGAACACCACCGCTTCCTGCGCGTAGAAGTCCGAGGCGACGATCTTCAGCGGTGTCGTCAGATGGGCGAAGTCGCGCGCGATCTGCGGCGGCAGGATGATGTCGAGCAGCCGCTCGGGCGCGAGGAATGCCGGACGCGGGGCCAGGGCGGTGAAGAAGCCGCCGGAGGTGCGCACGCGCGCGGCGTAAAGATCGCGTACGAGATCGAGGCGCTTCTTCAGCACCTCGATGGTATGCGCGCGGATCTGCTTGCCGCTCAGGCCCGAGGCGTAGGCGGCGGCGAACACGGCGCCGATGGACGTGCCGGCGATGACCTTGGGTCGCAGGCCGAGTTCGTCGAAAGCCTCCAGCACGGGAATGTGCGCGAACCCGCGCGCCCCGCCGCCCCCGAGCGCCAGAGCGATGCTTGGCGAGCCGGAAGGCGGCGCGGGTACCGGCACCGGCGCCGGGCTGACGGGAACGGGCTTCCTGGGCATGAGAACTGGCGGATCCGATAATGTCGGTGCAGCTTAGAGCGAAAAGATTATCGCTGTTTGATAGTGGCGAGAAGCATGGCCGAGGCTAGGCGCTCGCCTTTTCGCGCTCGATGGCCCGCCAGCCGATGTCGTGGCGATAGAAGCCGCCGGGCCAGTCGATGCGGGCGGCGGCGGCATAGGCCCGCGCCTGCGCCTCGGCAACGGTCCGGCCGACCGCGGTGACGTTGAGCACGCGGCCGCCCTGGGCGAGCAGCCGGTCGCCCTCGCGGCGCGTGCCGGCATGGAAGATCTGCACCCCGTCGACAGCTCGACGCGGCCTCGAGGCCCTTGATCTCGGTGCCGACTTCGGGCGTTCCCGGATAGCCATTGGCAGCCAAGACGACGGTGAGTGCGGCGTCATCGTGCCAACGCATATCGAAGCGATCGAGTACGCCGTCGACCGCGGCCAGCAGCGCCGGCAGCAGATCGGACTTCAAGCGCATCATCAGAACCTGTGTCTCGGGATCGCCGAAGCGCGCGTTATACTCGATCAGCTTGGGGCCCTCGGCGGTGATCATGAGCCCGGCGAAGAGCACGCCCTTGAATGGTATCCCACGTGTCTGCATGGCGGCCACCGTCGGCTCGATGATCTCGCGCATGGTGCGCTCGATCATGGCAGGCGTCATGACGGAGGCCGGCGAGTAAGCGCCCATGCCGCCCGTGTTGGGCCCGGTGTCGCCGTCGCCGACGCGCTTGTGATCCTGGGCGGGGACGAGGGCCAGCGCATGTTTGCCGTCGACGAGTGCAAAGAAGCTCGCCTCTTCGCCTTCCAGGAACTCCTCGATGACGACCTCGTTGCCGGCCTTGCCGAAGGCGCCGGCAAAGCAGGCGTCGATGGCCGCCTCGGCCTCACCGCGCGTCGTGGCGATGGTGACGCCCTTGCCGGCAGCGAGCCCGTCGGCCTTGACGACGATCGGCAGCTTTTGTGCGGCGAGGTACGCCTTGGCGCCGGCGGCGTCCGTGAAGCGGCCATAGGCCGCGGTCGGAATACCGAACTCGGCGCACAGATCCTTGGTGAATCCCTTCGAGCCCTCGAGTTGCGCCGCCGCCTGCTTCGGCCCGAAGCACTTGATTCCCGCCGTCGTGAGATCATCTACGAGGCCGGCGACCAGCGGCGCTTCGGGCCCGACGATAACAAGATCGATACAATTGTCCGCGCAAAAGCGGATGACGGCAGTATGGTCGGCGACGGCGAGCGGCACGCATTCGGCGACCTCCGCAATTCCGCCGTTCCCGGGCGCACAATAGAGCTTGGTCAACAGCGGGCTGGCGCTCAGCTTCCAGGCGAGCGCATGCTCGCGGCCGCCGGAGCCGATGAGAAGTACGTTCATCGCTGCGCTTCTCTCGAAAGCGTTAGGGGACTTTCGCTACGCCGGACCTCGCCGCTGCGCGGTTCCATGTATCATCGAATCGTAAGGCCACAAACGGGCATCGACGCGTGAACCAAACGACACCCCAGGTGCAGTCCGGCGGCAACGTCGCCGAGTACACCGTCTCCGAGCTTTCCGGCGCCATCAAGCGCGCGCTCGAGGAAGGTTTCGGCTATGTGCGCCTGCGCGGCGAGATTTCCGGCTTTCGCGGCGCGCACGCCTCCGGTCACTGCTACTTTGCGCTAAAGGACGACAAGGCGAAGATCGAGGCGGTCATCTGGAAAATGACTTACGGGCGCCTGAAGGTGAAGCCCGAAGAAGGCATGGAGGTCATCGTCCAGGGCCGCGTGACGAGCTATCCCGGCTCCTCGAAGTATCAGATCGTCATCGAAAGCCTGGAGCCGGCGGGGCTCGGCGCCTTGATGGCACTGCTCGAAGAGCGCAAGCGCAAGCTCACCGCCGAGGGCCTGTTCGCCGAAGAGCGCAAGAAGCCGCGGCCGTTCGTACCGCAACTCGTCGGCATCATCACCTCGCCGACCGGTGCCGTCATCCGCGACATGCTGCACGGCTTTGCCGAGCGCTTCCCAACGCGCGTTATCGTGTGGCCGGTACGGGTGCAGGGTGAAACGTGCGCCGCCGAGGTGGCGGCCGCCATCGCCGGCTTCAACGCCATGCAGCCGGGCGGACGCATCGCCCGTCCCGACGTGCTCATCGTGGCGCGCGGCGGCGGCAGCCTGGAAGATCTGTGGGGGTTCAACGAGGAGATCGTCGTGCGCGCCGTGGCGGCGAGCCGCATCCCCATCATCTCCGCCGTCGGCCACGAGACCGACTGGACGCTGATCGATCTTGTCGCCGACGCGCGTGCCCCGACGCCGACCAAGGCCGCCGAGTGGGCGGTCCCGAAATTCGCCGATCTCGCCGAGAGCACGAGCAAGTGCGGCGCCCGCCTGACGACGGCGGCCCGGCGTGTGCTGCAACAGGCGCGTGCGCACTTGAAGGCGGCGACGCGCGGCTTGCCGCGTCTGCAAGACGTGCTGGCGTTGCCGCGCCAGCGCTTCGATGCCTGCGAGAAAAGGCTTGGGCGTGCGCTGCTGGCCAATGCGCGCGCGCATCATACGCGCTATGCGCGCATCTCGGCGCGGCTGCGGCCGGCGCCGATCATGCAGCGGATCTCCGCCTGCGGCGAGCGCTCCGGTGCGCTGCAGGCGCGAGGGCGGCAAGCTCTGCGTAATGGTCTGATCGCCAAGCGCCGTCAACTCGAGGGCTATGATAAGTTGCTAGCGACGCTCAGCTATCAGAGCGTGCTGCAACGCGGCTTCGTCTTGGTGCGCGACGCGGATGGCCGCGCCGTGCGTTCCGTCACGGGCGTAGAGCCGGGCGACCGCCTCGATCTGGAATTCGGCGACGGGCGCGTCGAGGCGGAGGCGCGCAAGGTCGTCGGAGGTCCGGGCACCGAGGCGCCGGCCGCCAAAGGACCCGTGTCGTCCCCGCCGGTGCCGTCCGGTGTGCGGCGCACGCGCGGGCGTGGTGGCAGCAGCCAGGGTTCTTTGTTTTAGCAACGAATGCCGCGCCAGCGCTTGACGCGCCTCGTGCGATTGGCATTGTGGTCTGCTGACATCGGCGCTGGTGCGATGATCGAGAAGTCCGCCGCAACATTCGCGGCTCGCTCGAGAAGCGGACTTATCGATCTGAATCGCACTGGCTGAACAATTAACCTAGTGTCCTTCAGATCGCGAAATTCGTTCTGCATCTGCGGCACACGGTGACGAATTTCGCGATCAGGACACTAGAGAAGCGCATGAATCGGATCGACAGATTCTTCGGCCTGCGGGGCGAAGCGAAAGTGAAGTTCCTCAACGGGGAGTTTCAGGTGCTGTCGCCCGGCGACTTCGTGCGCTGCGCGGTGACGGGCGAGCCGATCATGCTGCCCGACCTGCGCTACTGGAGCGTCGAGCTGCAGGAGGCATACGCGACACCGGATGTCTCGATGCAGCGCTATCTGCAGATGCGCGACAAGCTCGGTCGCGAGCGCGAGGATTACTAGCTTTGCGGCGGCGGACGATTTCGCCGCGACGTCCCCTTCAGCGCCGCGTCGATCAGCGAGCCGAGGCGGCCGAGATCGCGCTCGTCGAACGTCAAGTCGATGGGCAGCACGCGCGTTTTCGCCGCCAAGCCGACTAGGGCCGCATCGCCCGCCAAACGTGCGAAATCCTTTTCCGTGGTGACGAGCTGGGCGCCGGTGCTTTGCGCCAGTGTGACGAGTCGCTCGGCGTCCGCCCGCGTGAAGGCGTGGTGGTCGGCGAACGACACGCACTCGACGAACTTACCCCCGAGCCGCTCGAGCAACTTATAAAAGCGCTGCGGATTGGCGATACCGGCGAAGGCGATCAGCGGTTGCATTGGGATCCACGACGTATCGCCGACGGACGCGATCTTGGCGGCAAGGACAGGGCCCGGAAAGCCGTCGCGCAGGATCGCATGCACGCTTCCCTGATCGGTGGTGCTCGGCGGATCGCGCACGACGATGGCGTCGACGAGGCCGATCTGAAAGTCGAGCGGCGCGCGCAACGGTCCGGCCGGGATCACCTCACCGTTGCCGATGCCGCGTTTGCCGTCGACGAGCGCGATCGACAGATCCTTGGCCACCGCCGGGTTCTGCAGGCCGTCGTCCATGATGACGACGCTCGGGTCGCGGCCCTGCGTTTCGATGGCGATGACGCCGGCCCGCCGGTCGCGGGCGACGACGGTCGGGGCGACAGCGGCAAGCAGCAGCGGCTCGTCGCCATAGCGTTGCGCGGCGCCAGGCTGCGCGTCGACCCACGCCGGGCCGGCCGTGCGCCCGCCGTAGCCACGCGTCAAGAATACAGGACGCTGGCCACGAGCCAGGATCTGGCGGGCGATGAACATCGACAGCGGCGTCTTACCGGTGCCCCCGACGGTGAAATTGCCGACGCAAATGATCGGCAGGCGCGAGCGGTACGGGAGGCGGCGGCGGTACTGGCGCTCGGCGATCCAGCCATAGAGTCGGCCGAGCGGGACGAGGACGCGCTGGCGGATGTCGTCCGCGTCGCCGTACCACCAAGTCGGCTCGTCAAGAGGCACGCTTCAAGCTCTCGTCTGGGAGGTAGCGCAGCAGCGCCGCCACTGTCTTGTCCAGCGCGCCGGAGAGCGAGGTGAGCGCTTGCGTCGCACCGGTGCGCATGCGCTGCAGCTCGGCAGGGCTATCGAGCAGCTTCGATACTGCCGCAGCGATGTCGGCGGCCGATTTCACCTCGATGGCGCCGTCGTGGCGCAGCAGGGTGCGGTAGGCATCGCGGAAATTCTGCCAGTGAGGGCCGGTCAGCACCGCAACGCCGTGGCGCACCGCCTCGATTGGGTTCTGGCCGCCGCGGTCGATCAGCGAGCCGCCGATGAACGCGACGGGCGACAACGCATAGAGAGTGCCGAGTTCGCCGATGGTATCTGCGATGTAGATATCGGTGCGCGGGCCCGGCACGGCACCCAGCGAGCGCTGCGCGACCGTGAAGCCGAGGTCCTTGAGCATCTCCGACAACGCCGTGCCGCGCTCCGGGTGGCGCGGGGCGATGATGGTGCACAGGTTCTCGAACTTGCGCGTAAGCGCGCGATGCGCCGCGGCAATCGTCTCTTCCTCGCCCTCGTGCGTGCTGGCGGCGGCGAACACCGGCCGGTCGCCGAGCGCGGCCTTGAGCCGCTCCAGCTCGTTGAGGTCGACCGGGGGAGGCGGCGCGTCAATCTTCAGATTGCCGACCGACAGAACGTTGCGCGCGCCGAGCGCCGAGAAGCCGAGCGCCAGCCGATCGTTCTGCGCCAGGATGATGCTGAAGCGGCCGAACAGCGGCACCGCTGTCGACTTGTTGCGTTGCCAGCGGCGACGGCTTTTGTGCGACAGACGGGCGTTGACGAGCGCGATCGGAATGTTGCGCGCCGCGGTTTCGAGGATGAGCGACGGCCAGACTTCGGATTCGGTGAACACCGCCAGATCCGGCCGCCAATGCTCGAGGAAGCGCGCTGCGTATTCCGGTGCGTCGAGCGGCACGTACTGGTGCAACGCGCGCGGCCCCAAGCGCCGCTCAGCCAGGCCGGCGGAAGTGACGGTTCCGGTCGTGAGCAGGAAATTGAGACCGGCCCGCGCGTTGCCGAGCGCCTCGATGACGGGCAGCACGGCGTTGGTCTCGCCGACGCTGGCCGCGTGCACCCAGCACAGCACGCCGTTGGGGCGGGCGATTGTCGCGTGCCCGAGCCGCTCGCCGCGCCGGCGCGGATCCTCCTTGCCGCTGCGCTCGCGGATCTTGAGGATGAGCGGCGCGATGGGACGCAGCAGGCTCATGCTGGCGCGGTAGGCCTTGAGGCGGAAGTCGGGCTCGGCGGGAGGGGCATTCGCATCAAGCAAGTTGGGCGGCGTGACGCGCTGGACGTCGGCGCCGACGAGCTCGTAGGCGCGGGCGGTGACGGCGTTGAGGGCGCGCTCCACCTGCACGCGCGCGAACTCGAGTTCGGCCTCGCCGGCGTCGGCAGGCACCCAAATCGGATCGCCGGCAACGTATGCGAGCTTCGAGCCGGGCAGATTGATGGTCATCCGGCTCCAGGT
Organism: uncultured Alphaproteobacteria bacterium; assembly: GCA_963795225.1. Classification (GTDB taxonomy): domain Bacteria; phylum Pseudomonadota; class Alphaproteobacteria; order Rhizobiales; family Hyphomicrobiaceae; genus Hyphomicrobium_A. The sequence continues at coordinate 373,541 of CAWCHB010000028.1, forward strand.
ATTGAGCGCTCTGAAGCGCGAGGTCGCCGCGGCGCAGGGCACGATGGGCCGGCCCGACATGCGCGCGATCATGACGATGCCGATGCCGGCGCGGCGCGCCGGACCCGGCGGAACATCGGCGGTCATGACGATGGAATAGCCGTCCTTGAGATAGCGCACGGCCTGGCGCAGCGCGTAGGCGCCGCCCCTGTCCTTCTTGCGGCCACCGGCGCCGGCGCCGCGAATGAGTTCGACGCCGAACTTGGCCATGGCCGCCCCGATCAGCTCGGCGTCACCATGGCGCGCGACCATCGCCGCGACCTTCGTCTCGGGCGAGGGACGGAAGCCCGAAGTCATCATGAACTGGCCGTGCCACGTGGCGACGATGAGGGGATGGTCGGAGGCGAGCCGCAGCAAGGCGTCGGCGGGTTCGTAAACGATGCGCGAGGTGCGCCGAACCAGGGAAATCATGCCAGCGAGCGCGCTGCCGGCAAGCCTGTTGAGTTTGCGTGTCGTGTCGGGCGAACGTGCCATCCACTAGTGTCCCGATTCCGAAGCTCGCCGGAACTCGCGGCTGGGGTCTGGAGCGAGCTTTTGGATCATAAGGGACACTAGAATCCTGAGCTTGCTAGTGCGATTTAGATCGAGAAATTCGCTCGCCACGATACCTTTTATGATGGCGAATTTCTCGATCATCACACTAGGTGCCTCGGCGCCAGATCGCCTCTCGAGCAAGTGGTTTTGCGCGAACCACTTGCAGGTGGTTCCTATAGCGAATATTTAGCGATGGCAAACTGGGACGTTCGGGCACTCACCGTCAATCTGCCGGTGCCCCGTAACGTGGCCTCGCCCGTAACATCTCGAAATCAGCGGACTTTAATGGCGGGATTGCTGAAGCGGGCGAAACGCTCCTGGCGGCGCGTTGGACGCCGCTTCCGCCAGCGTGCTGTGGGCTCCTCTCCGGCGTGGCTCCGACGCGCGGCCGGACCGCCTGCGTCATATCTCGACATGCTCTTTGTCGATCACGGCATCTTCCGCATCATCTACGGCAATAGCCACCGGCTGTCGGACAAGGCGTGGCGCGCGGCGCAGCCGGCACCGCATCAGTTGCGGCACTACGCCAAGGCGGGCGTGCGCACCATTGTCAATCTGCGTGGCGCGCGCGAGTGCGGCGCCTACTACCTCGAGCGTCGCGCCTGCGAGCAGCTCGGCATGAAACTGGTGAACTTCCAGGTCCGCTCGCGGGCAGCTCCGACGCGCGAGGAGCTGCTGGGGGCCAAGCGGCTGTTCGACGAGATCGAATACCCGATGATGATGCACTGCAAGTCGGGTGCCGACCGCGCCGGCCTGATGAGCGTTCTCTACCGCTTCCTGCACGAGGGCGTGCCTATGCAGGAAGCGAAAAAAGAGCTGTCACTGAGGTACGGCCATATCCGCCAGGCGCACACCGGCATCCTCGACTACTTCTTCGAGCGCTACATCGCCGACAACGCCGTGCGGCCGATGCCGTTCTTCGAGTGGGTCGACACCGTCTACGATCCCGACGAGCTGAAGCGCACCTTCCGGTCGAAGGGCTGGGCCAATCGCCTTGTCGACAGCGTCTTGCGTCGCGAGTAGCGGGCGCTCTAGACGGTCAGTTGCGGGATGGGCGCGCCGCTCAGCGCCTGCGAGCGCACCAGCCGCGCATAGTGGCCCTCGGCCGCCAGCAGCTGCTGGTGGGTGCCCACCTCGACGAGAGTGCCGTCATCCATGACGCAGATGAGATCGGCGTTCTGCACCGTCGACAGCCGATGGGCGATGACCAGCGTCGTACGGTTCCGGGTGAATTGCGCCAAGGCCTCCTGCACCAGCCGCTCCGATTCGGTATCGAGGGCGCTCGTCGCCTCGTCGAGTAGCAGAATGGGCGCATCCTTGAGGATGGCGCGCGCAAGCGCGAGACGCTGACGCTGGCCACCCGACAGGCGCAGACCGCGGTCGCCGATCTCCGTCGCGTAGCCCTGCGGCTGCGCCGTGATGAAGTCATGGGCCGCCGCCGCTTCCGCTGCCGCCTCGATGGCCGCTTGCGGCGCTCCCAGCCGGCCAAGCGCGATGTTGCCGCCGATGGTGTCGTCGAACAACGTCACATCCTGCGAGACGATGGAAATGGCATCGCGCAGCGAGGCCAGCGTCACGTCGCGAATGTCCTGGCCGTCGATGGTGATGCGGCCGGTGTCGACGTCGAACAGACGCGGCACCAGATTGAGCACGGTCGACTTGCCGGCGCCGGAACGGCCGACGAGTGCCACCGTCTGCCCCCCCGGCACGTCGAGCGAGAAGCCCGATATGGCCTGCACGCCGGTCCCGTCGTAGGCAAAGCCGACGTTGTCGAAACGAATCGCAGCTTTGGTCAGGGCGAGGGGCTTGGCGCCGGGCTGATCGACGATCAGCGGCTGCTCATCGACGAGCTCATAGAAACTCTCGGCGGCGGCCAAGCCCTCGTTGATGCGGCCCGACAGCGATCCGAGCGCGCGGATCGGCTGCGAGGCCATCAGCAGCGCGGTGATGAAGCCCATGAAGTCGCCGACCGTCGATATGCCGCTGGCAATGCGCCAGTAGGCCAGCGCAATGACGCCGGCGACGGCAATGCCGCCGAGCGCTTCGAGCAGCGGATCGATGCGCGCACGGTTCTTCACCGCCTTCATGCGCAGCTTGTAGACGTGCTCGAAGCTCTCGTTCAGGCGGTCGGCGGCATAGCCTTCGAGGCGGAAGGATTTTATCAGCCGCGCGCCGGACAGCTTTTCGGTCAGTAGCGAAGTCATGCCGCCGAGTTCGTGCTGCGTCTGCTTGGCGACCTTGCGCAGTTTCGTGCTGAGCGCGGCCACGGGCAGCGCGGCGATGGGGTAGACGCACAGCACGATGACCGACATGACCCAATCGAGATAGATCATCGAGGCGACCAGCGCGACGATGGTCAGCGCGTCGCGCACGGCCGTGTTGAGGGCGGCCTGCGCGGCGACCTGCACAAAACCGATGTCGTTGGTCAGCTTGGAGACGAGGCGCCCGGGCGTTTCGCGCGACAGGCGCGCGAAATCCGAGGCGATGAGATGCGCAAAGCCCACCCGCTGCATGTCCGTCGCCATGCGCATGACGATGCGATTGGACTCCACCGTCTGCGCGTAGAGGAGGATGCTACGCAGCATGGTGGCGCCGACGATGGCCATCAGCACGTAGGGCAGCATGCCCTGCTGATCCTTCATCAGCATGTCGAACGATGCCTTGATGATCATCGGATAGGCGCCGGTGACGGCGGCCAGAAGCCCCGTCAGGATCATGGCGAGGATCAGCTCGCGCCAGCGCGGATAGACCCAATCGCGTAGGAAGCGCTTGAGCAGCCCGCGCCGATGCTCGTCGAGAGCCAGCGCGGCCGTCTGGGGCTTATGCGGCGCGGGCGGCGCCAAGTTCATGACGGCGCCTTGGCGCTCTGGTCGTCCGGCTCGAGCAGGCGGTGCATGTGGACGACGAAGTAGCGCATCATGGCGTTATCGACCGTGCGCTGGGCGGCCGACTTCCAGGCGGCGCAAGCCTCCGCGTAGTTCGGATAGATGCCGACGATGTCGAGATCGTGCAGATCGCGAAACTCGATGCCGTCGAGCGAGGTAAGCTCGCCGCCGAATACGAGGTGCAAAAGCTGCTTCGGCGGTGTCGACTTGTCGCTCATGCAGTGGATCCCCTGAAACGAACAATGGCTGGGCGCGTCCGGAACGGACCGCGCGGTTACGGCGAATTTACGCTATCTCTTAAGCCTGCAGGAAGCCGGATGTGTCATTGTGCCTGTATGGTCGCACCAGACGGCTGCTCTGAGGACAACGGCGAGGCACGCACATTTCGGCTTGGATCCGCGGCACGGGTCCAAGCCGAAATTGCTTAACGGCTGTCCCACGGCTCAGCTCAGGCCCGCCATGCGCGACAGCACCATGTCGGCGACCAACCCCAGAAAGATCACCAGGCCGACATCGCGATTGGAGCGGAAGCGGCGTAGGCAGTTGCGTGCGTCCGTCGTGTCGAGCGTCGTCACCTGCCAGGCCATCTGCAGCGAGGCGAGCACGATGGCCATGAAGAACATCAGGTGCGTACCGGCGAGGTAGCCGGCCGCGAGCCACAGGACGATGGCGCCGGCGTAGAAGCTGCCGACCCAGGTGATGGTGTTGTCGCCGAAGCGGATGGCGGTCGAGCGCAGACCGAGCAGCAGGTCGTCCTCGCGGTCCTGGTGGGCGTAGATGGTGTCGTAGCCGATGGTCCACAGCACCGAGCCGGCATAGAGCAGCAGCGCCGGAACGCCGACGTTGCCCATCACCGCCGCCCAGCCGACCAGCGCCCCCCAGTTGAAGGCGAGCCCAAGCACGATCTGCGGCCAGTACGTGAAGCGCTTCAGAAACGGGTAGATGGCGACCAGAACGAGCGATGCAGCGCCCAGCCTGATGGTGAAGGCGTTGAACTGGACAAGCACCAGGAGGCCGCCGAGGGCGCAGATGGCGGCGAAGGCGAGGGCTTCGGCCGGCGTCACCTGTCCGGAGGGGATGGGGCGGCTGGCGGTGCGCGCCGAGCGAGCGTCGTAGTCGCGGTCCACGTAGTCGTTGTAGGCGCAGCCCGAAGCACGCATCAGCAGCGCGCCGACGGCGAAAAGGGTCAGCAGCCACGGGCTGGGGTAGGGTTGGTGAAGGGCCACCTCGGCGAGGCCAACCGACCACCAGCAGGGCAGCAGCAGCAGCCAGAAGCCGATGGGGCGGTCAAGACGCGCCAGACGCAGGTAGGGGCGCACGGATTGGGGCGCATAGCGGTCCGCCCAGTTGCCGGCCGGGGCATCTGCAACGCGATTGGAGCGCGGGTCGCTCGAGTAGCTGGCCATCGCGGCTGTCGTCCCCGGTGCCGATTTCCGGACGACCCTAGCTGTCGATCCGTCACTGATCAAATCCACAGTCCCTATGCCGCTGCATCGAAGCTTTGAGCTCCCACGCGCCCACCGGCCGGCTCCCCGCGGGGGAGTTGGTGGGCGCAACTAAGAAGGGGCTGCGGGGCGGGAAACGCCGCGAAGCTGTTTAGTTTTTTGAGCGACGGTTGCCGCCCCGCAGCAGGATTATGGGCATACCCGCGGCGTTTCAGGGGTTTCCCCCTCCCGGACTTTCACCGGGTGGGCGCGGCGAGCCTCAGGTAGTCGAACCGTACGTTGCGGCGCGTGTACCCGACCTGCAGCCCGCCCTCGAACAGGAACGTCTCGAGTTCGACCCCTTCAGCGGGGCGGGATGGGGAGTGTAGGCACAGTGGGGAGGAGCGGGGATTAGTTCGGCGGGGCATGTGCGAGCGCTGGCTGTCATGCGTCAGCTATGGCCAGAGCGGACGCCGGCTAAGCCTCCACGGAATCCCGTGGCGCTCCGGACAGAAGCTCGGAGATCCACGCCGTGGACGGGTACTGCTCCAGGAGCGTCAGCACGGCGATGGCAAGCGGCACGCCCATGAAGGCGCCGGGAATGCCCCACAGCAGCGCGGCGAAGAACACCGCGAACACGACAAGGAACGGCGAGATCGACAGCTCGCTCCCCGACAAGCGCGGCTCCAGGTAGCTGCCAATCAGAAACTGTATGATGGTGGCACCGGTGAAGATGATCGTCGCCGCTTCCCAGGATTGGAACTGAACGACGGCGAACACCGCCGGCAGGACGGTCGCGACGAACGGTCCAATGAACGGGATGAAGTTGAGCACGAACGCCAGGACGCCCCAGGCCGACGCCGAGCTCGATGCCGAGCGCCCAGCACAGCGCCGCGACCATCAGTCCGGTCAGCGCGCTGGCGACGGTCCGAATGACCGCGTAGCGGCGGAACTTCTCGGCGATCGACTTGCCGGCCGCAGCATGCGCGCGGCGAATTCCTCCGGGCAACCGGTTCGCAGCTTGCCCTTGAAGTCCCTCGACCTCGAGTAGCCCGAGCATCAGGAAGACGAGCACCAGCGCGGAAAATCCGACCAGCGACTGGACGATCGAGGCAACGCCCTGCGCCGGCCGCACTAGCCAGGCGACGTCGAACCGTTCGAGGAAGATGCCGACGACGAAGATGCCGTGGCTTTCGAGCCATTGCGTCAGCTGCATGTAGAAGTCCTGCAGGTGCGCGGCATTGACGATCATCCAGCGTCCGACCTGTCCGATGCCCCACACGCTCAAGGCCAGCAGCACGCCGAGCGCGAGCACCGTCAGCAGCAGCGTGATGGCGAGCGCGACGAGCTGCGGCAGCCGTTCTTCGAGCCATTCTGCACCGGCCAGACGACGGCGACCGCAAACAGCGACACACGCAACGGGCGCGAAGACGGAGCGGGCGAAATAGAGCAAGCCGATGACGAGAACGAATGCGCAAGGTAGAGCGCGTTGCGGCCGCTTCCTGACACGTTCGTCACCTCTTCGCAGGACCGCGCAGCCGATCCTGCGCGCAACGTCAGGACTGTCACCTCTGCCCCGGACCCGGGCGTTATCTACACGCGGCGCGCCGGAAGCATCGATTGTCCGCACCTCATTGTTCGCGCCGGCCGGGGTCTCGCCCGGTACGTCGACGCGCTGCGGCGCCAGCAACCTGAGACAGTTGTCGGCGCCGATCTCCAAAGTGTGAATATAGAAGTAGGTGGCGACGTCGTTCTTCGATTCCATGACCGGCGACGGCGCGGAGACGATGACGAGACCGCCGCATTCGCCGATCCAGTCGATGTGCCGGTGGCCGTGCATGAGGATCGCCCGCTGTGCCATCGGCGCGAGGCGGCGCAGGAACCAGTTGCCGTTGACGAGCGTCGTCCCGATCCGCTCCGACAGCACCTTGGCGGCGCGCGGATACTCGACGGGATGATGGTGCAGGCCGATGAGCCAGCACGCCTTCGGATGCTGCGCGAAAACGGTGTCCATGGCGTTGGCCTGCGCCGCCGAGATCATCCCGAGCGCGTTGGTGAAGGAGAAGTGGGAGTCCGAGTTGGAGTTGAGCAGGATGATGCCCAATCCGTCCTCGCGGTCCGGCGGCACGACCATGGGGAACGCGTCGTCCCACCGGTCGGATGCCGCCGTCGAGAAGTAGGGCCGGCCCGTTGCGGCAAATCTCGACAGCTCGGCAGCGTGCGGGCGCAGCGCTTCGCCCAGCGTCTCGCCGATGCGCTTTTCATCGCGGTCCACCACGTGCACGCGCGATCCTTGGACGGCGTTGATGGCGGACAACGTGCGTATCTTGCGCAGCCGGCTGTTGGGGCCGATGGAAAGGTCGAGCCGCGCCGGGATTGGCGCGATCGACGATGTTGACGTCGTGATTGCCGGGCAGCATGAGCACGCGCGCGGCGATGCCAGGATGGGCGGCGAGCGCATCGAGGAACTCCGCCCATTCGCCCGAACGGCCGGCGTCCGTAGCGTCGCCGGAGATGAGGACGACGTCGAGCGGGGCCGCGGCGTGGATGTCCTCGAGATGCGCGCAGCAGCCGGCGGAAGCGACCGTCGCCCTGCGCGCCGGACCTGCCGCTCTCGATGCGAAACCCGTAGCGCTCGCCGACGACGTGGACGTCCGACAAGTGCGCGACGCGCCACGTGCGCGCGCCCGGTGTCGGCTCGGAAAAACCGGCAAGATCGCGCGGCGGCGGCATCGTCGCGTCCGCCAGCCCCCAAATGAGCGCGGCGACCGCGAGATAGGCGCTGACGACGACCACCGTGTTGGCGAGAGCGACCCAGGCGAGGTTCTTGAGCGCAAGCAAATCGCCCATGACTCCGCTCCAGCGCGATGCCGGCCACGCGACGCTCAGTACCCACAGTGCCAGCGGCGCTGATCAGCAGGCCCGACGCGGCCGCGGCCCAAGAGCGGATAGCGTTCACGTCGGCGCGCTTCGGCGCCTTCCGGCAGCGCCCGTTCGGCGAGATGGCGGAGCGCCTCGCGGCCCATCGTGTAGCCGGGCTCGATGACGAGCGCGTTCAGCGACCAGAAGCTGCTCTCGGCGAGCCGAAACAATCGCTCTGCCAAACAACCAACCGAGCGCGGCAACGGCGACAAAGAGCGCAATGGGTACAATTCCGATGAGCGCCGGCGTGAGCTTCCCGGCGAGTTTTCCGGCCCACACCGCCGCGACCAGCGGCACGAGCCCAACGATCACGGCAGGCACGATGAATAGGACGAGCCACGCAACGATCAGTTTGGCGAGGCTGATCTCGCCGAGCAGACTGCCTGCCATGGTCAGGAGCGAGTTCGACTTGGTGCTCGACGCATCGTCCTCGATGTCGCCCTGCCGAGGATCAACCAACGGCTGCATGCGCCCCCTCGTCATTCCCGGCGTTTCACCTGCCGAAAAAAGAATCAGATCTTGACCGCGGCATGCTTCTTGAGCCGCCATGAGAGGCCGACGAGGAGTCCCCCGTACAGGATCGCAAACCAGCCGATGACGAAGGCGATGCTGAGTGCGCCGGCACCCGGGAACAGCAGAATCAGGAACCCGAACAGAACCGACAAAATGCCTGTGGTGATGAGCCACCACTCTCCCTCAATTTCCTTGCGTAGTTTGATCGCGCCCATGACCTCGAACACGCCCGCGGTGATCGCCCAAGCGGCGATAAAGATGAGCAGGACCAGCCCGGTGACGCCGGGCCACAGCAAGGCGAGCGCTCCCGCCGCAATTCCAAGCAAACCGACGAGCGCAAGCCACCAGCGCGGCTCCGCCGAACCTCCCATAATTGCCGCTCCGAGCGCGAGCCCGCCATCGAAAAGCGCGAAAACTCCAAAGAGCAGTACGAACGTCAGCAGCGACAGCCCCGGCCACATGATGGTGAGCAACCCGAACAGGATTGCTGCGATGCCGCGTAAAAGGACGAGCCACCAGTTGCGCGCAAGATCGTCCAACATAGGGCGCATCAGCACGGTGCCGGGTGGATAGGTCTGCTTTGCCATCGTGAGCCTCCTCAAGGCGCCGCCCATTCGGCTAGAGCGGCGCCCGAAGTGATTGTCTACTCCGAAGGAGCCGTCATGTCGGGGACAGCATTTGAGCCAGCGCCGGTCGCTGGAAGCTTACCCTGATCGCCCATCCGCTTTGAGCCGTCATCCTGGACGGGGTTGGTCCCTTCGTTGGGGCCGGTCATATCCGGCACCGCGCCTTCGGTCGTCTTCGTAGCGGGCAACTTGCCCTCATCGCCCATGGTCTTGGTCGGAGCTTTCTGGCTGGGAGCGACTGCGTCCTCCGCAGACGCGGTTGAAAGCGCGGCTCCGATTGCGACCATTGCGACTATCGTCAGGATCTTTTTCATCGGGCGTTCCTTTGTTTTTATGCCGTACCGCTGCTTGATCGCGGGACGGGAAAAGGACGCTGACTCGGGGGGAGGAATCAGCGTCCACAACGCCACAAGGCCACAGTCGGGCCGTTCCTCGAGGGGACAGGGAAGTGGCGCAGCTCATTATAGGACGCGGCCGGATTGTCCGACAGGGGACGATTCGGGGTAACCCAAGCCTGCTTAACGCCGCTGAAACGGGCGTATGATGCTGGACCAGTCGAAACGCCGACGATCCGATCGGTATGCATGTCGATGTGTCGGTCAGCGCCGGGCCGATACGATGAACGGGACGCCAAAAGCGCTCGGAGCCCGGGATCTGCAGCAAGCGTCAGAAGGATCCGAAGGCGGACCCCAATATAATGACAGCCACGAGGGCGACGATTGCCCCGACAATCGCCACCATGACGATGTCGCGATAGCTTTCGCGATGCGTCGTGCCGCAGACGGCTAGCAGTGTCACGACCGCGCCGTTGTGCGGTAGGCTGTCGAGCGTGCCGGCGCTTATCACCGCGACCCGGTGCAGGAGCGCGGGGTCAATCCCGAGCTCACCGGCAAGGCGAAGATAGGTCTCGCCCAAGGCATCGAGCGCGATGGTGAGGCCGCCAGATGCCGAACCGGTCAGCGCTGAAAGCACGTTGGTTGCAACGGCGAGCGAGACGAGCGGACCGCCGTCGATCGACAGGACCCAGTCGCGAACAAGATCGAAGGCGGGCAGCATGGCCACCACGGCGCCAAAGCCGACCAGGCTAGCGACGCTCAGCGCCGGCAGCACGGACGCGTTGGCGCCTGCATCCATGCTGTCGCGCAACTGCGGCAGACGCTTGCGATGTGTCAGCACAAGCACGAGGATGGCTGTCGCAAGAGCAACTGCGACCGACCAGACGCCGCCCACTGCGGCGAGCGATGTCGACCCCCAACGCTCCTCGGCCAAGAACGAGAAATCGAGGCGCGGCAGCACGAACAGCGACATCAGCAAATTGACGCCCACAACAACGAAAAGCGGCAGCACGGCAAGCCCGATGGCCGGCAATTCCTGGCTCTGCGCTCCATGCTGAAGCTCCGCCGGGTCGAATTCCCTGGCGACCGTGGACCTCTCGCGTATCAGGGTATCGTTGGTCAGGGCGTGAGCGGCGGCGGGCACACCGTCGCCAAACGCCTCGTTTCTTCGCCGAGCCTCGGCCTCTGAGCGCCACAACCACCAGAGGCCGAAGCCCAGCATGATGATGGAGGCAATGATTCCGAGGCCTGGCGCCGCAAATGGCGTCGTGCCGAAGAAGGGCATCGGGATGGCGTTCTGGATCGCCGGCGTCCCCGGCAACGCCGACATCGTGAAGGTCGAGGTGCCCAAGGCGATCGCCGCCGGCATCAGCCGGCGCGGAATGGCCGCGGCTCGGAACAGCGCCTGCGCCATCGGCGCAAGGACAAAGAAGGCGACGAAGAGGCTGACGCCGCCGTAGGTGACCAGCGCACCTGCCAGAACGACCGCCAGAATAGCATGGCGCGCACCCAAGCGCTCGGTCATGAAGGCTGAGATCGCCCTGACGGAGCCGCTGTCGTCCATCAGCTTGCCGAACAGCGCACCGAGCAGGAACAGCGGGAAGAACTGAGCGAGGAACTGGGCGGCGCTGCCCATGAAGGTCTGGGTCCAGTGCGCCAGCAGCGGTTCGCGCGCAAAGGCGGCGGCGACAAGTGCAGCCGCCGGCGCCAAGAGCAGGATGCTCCAGCCGCGGTAGGCGAACCAGATCAGAAGTCCGAGGGCAACGAAGATGCCCAGCAGCCCCATCACTCAGCACTCCTCCAGGAGCACGTCGAGGTCGGCGGTCGATCGGCTTCCGATATCTTCGCGGTGCCGGTCGAGGAACTCGGTCGTGCAGCGGCGGCCCTCGTCGCGCAGCATGCTCAGGAACTCCCATTCGGCGTTGAGCTTCGACGAGTAGCCGAGCTCGACCATCATCTCGGTCATGATCCGATGCGTGCGCATCTTGGCCCACCTGGCGCCTTCGCCGGTCCCTGGATCTGCAACCTGGCGCATCAGCGCGATCATGCGCAGCTCCTTCAGCAACGTCGCGTTGAACGACACCTCGTTCAGGCGGTTGAGGATCTCGCTCGCCGTGCGCGGCGTGCCCGGGCGCTCGCGCGGATTGATCTGCACCAGGATTGTAGTCCTCGGCATCGCTTTCGCGCACGAGCGGGGTGATCGTAGGATTGCCGGCAAAGCCGCCGTCCCAATAGGGCTCGCCGTCGATCTCGACCGCTTGGAACACGGTCGGGAGGCAGGCGGATGCCAGCAGCACGTCGGACGTGATCTCGGGGTTGCGGAAGATCCGGCCGCGGCCGGTGCGGACATTCGTTGCGGTGACGAACAACTTGATCGGCGAGCGCGCCAGACGCTTGAAATCGATGCTTTCGTCGAGGATCGCGGTCAACGGGTTGACGCCTTGCGGATTGAGATCGTAGGGCGAGAACACGCGCGACATCAGGTCCAAGGTGATGAACGCCGGGGAGAAATCGAGGGACCAGCGCCCGGCCAATCTGTCCATCGGCGTGCGCTGGAAGGGGCTGAACGTGGCTGCCTTGGATACGCGTTGCCAATAGGCATCAAGCGCCTTGCGCGCGCCGTCGGCACCACCAGCAGCATAGCCGTCGGCCAGAACGGCGGCATTCATCGCTCCGGCCGACGTCCCGGAAATGGCGTCGATGCGCAATCCGGCCTCTTCGAGCAGTCGATCGAGGACGCCACCGCATCGCGCCCGTCCTGGCGGGCCAGGCGGACAATCATCTGACCCGCCTGGACGACCTCCCCGGCCTCGGCGCCAATCGAAGTCACGATCCCAGGGGCGTCAGCCTTCAGCTCTGTGAAGCTCACGAGGTCATGGGCGGCTTGCAGCTGAGCGTCCGCCGCGTCGACCTGCGCCTGCGACGTTCGCCACGCCTTCTCGGCCTGATCAAAATTGGCGCGCGTGGTCCAGCCTTGGCCGAGCAGCGTTTGCTGGCGTTCGTACCGATTGCGGGCCTCGGTCAATCGCGCCTGTGCCGCCACCAGATTTGCTTGGTCGGCCCGCAGCGCATTCATTTCGTTCTGCGGCTCGAGTCGGGCCAGGGTCTGGCCGGCCTTCACGCGATCGCCGACGTTCGCCTGCCGCTCAATCATGCGGCCGCCGATGCGGAATCCCAGTGCCGCCTCATCGGAGAACTCGATACGTCCGGTCAGCGTGATTGCGGTTGCCGCCTCACGTTTCTCCACCGTTACCGTGCGCACGGGGCGCACAACGGGCGCTTCGCCTAAATCCTCTTCACCACAGCCGGCGAGCGTCGCCACTAGGAGCGTGGCAATCAAAATGGCTTGGCGAGCCTTGGAGCCCGGGTCACGGAGGTTGACGCATACCAACATCGTTCGACCAGCACCTTTCCGGCCTCACAAACCGTGCGTGTCGACAAACTGGGCAATCCTTCGCCGCCGAGCGGCTCGCAATATAATCCGTACGAGCCGATACTACTCTCTGCGCAGTTAGGCTCAATGCCGAAAATAGTCGAAGGCGGGTCGTCTAGGTATGGAAGCTCACGATGAGCAGAAGCGTGAGGGCCAGCAGCGAGAGACCCGCTACGGTCCACTGACGCAGCGCCGCATCGGCATGCTCGCAGGCCGCGGAGATTTTTCCTGCATGGCGCTCCCCCGCGCGCAAGGCGACCGCAATGTCTCCCTTCGGGACACCGGGCATTGCCGGTAGCCACCGATGCAGGGCAACAGCGATCATCACACCCAGGAGCAGCGGCCAGGTGGCATCCCACAATCCCTTCCAGGAGAGGGCAGCCTCGAGCGTATTGGACAGCTCCTGCGGGACGAGCAGCCAGGGAGCAAATACAGCGGCGGCGGCCATCGCCAGCCACGGCGCTATCCAGGCATTGGCGTCCAACCTGCCGACTGCGTTCGATCTGATGGTCGAGAGGCGGCTCACGAAGTGAAGCATGAGAACGGTCGATCCAGCCGCAGATAGCCCCGCGAGAATCGAGATAAATCCGTCGCCAAGCGGGCCTTTGATGGCCGCTTTCGCCAGCGCGCCGCCAGTTAGGGGAAGGCCGGCAAGGCCCAACCCGACTATCACGGCGAGCAGCCAGGTGAACCAGAGCTTGTTCGATGTCTGCACCGCGGCCGCGCCTATGGCGAGAAACAGAGCGCCTTTGGCGAAGAGGTGATGTGTCGCGTAGAAGCTGGCGGCTGTGGCTGCTCCCGGATCGCCGGCCGCCAGTCCCATACCGAGAGTGGCGGCGATCAGGCCCAATTGGCTTACGCTGGAATAGGCCAGAACGGTTTTCGGGTTTTGTTGCGTTATGCCAACCAGCACGCCGTAGAAAGCCGATATCAGCCCGGCCGCAACGAGCGCGTTTCCCCAGCCCGGCTGGGCAACATCCAGCGGCAAAAAACGTATCAGGCCGATCACTCCGGCGTTCACCGCCGCACCGCTGAGCACCGCCGCCACCGGGATAGGCGAGGCGGTGTAGGTGAAGGGCATCCAGACGTGGAACGGCACCAGGCCGATCTTCACCGCGAAGCCGACGAGCAGCATTGCGAGGGTCGCATCGCGCCAGGGCGATGTGGGCAACGCCGAGACGGCATCGCGGATCGCAAGGCTTCCATCTGGAGATCCTGCCGCGAGCAGCACGAGGCCCATGAGCACGCACGCCTCTGCGAGCAGCGCAAAGCCAACGTAGATGGCGCCTGCCCGGCGTGCAGATGCGGTGCGCGCGTGTACGATGAGGCCGTAAGCCGAAAGGCTCGCCATGGCCAGGAACAGATAAAAGCTCGCCAAATCGGCAGCGATGAAAACGCCGAGATTGCCCGTGAGCGCAAGTAGCCACCACGGAGCGATTTTGCTGCCGTTCGGTTTCGTAAAAAACGATCGCGAAGCGATCGAGCCGGCGGCAATCCAGAGCAGCGCCGCAGCGCCCAGTAGCATGGCGCCTGGTCGGTCGAGCGCGAGAGTGACCCCATAGGCTTGAGGAAAAGCCAAGGTCTGGCCGTACGGTGCGCACAGGGCCGCCGCCAGAGCTGGGACGGGTGCCATCCACAGTGCGGTAGACACCCACGTCCGACTGCGTGAAATCACGCATGCCAGGAGCATCGCGACCGGTACGGCCAAGCTGGCAGCGAGAAGCGCTCCCCATCCCGTCATGGGCCCATACCTGCTGCAGCGGCGGGTCGGCCGATCCCCAAAAGCGCCGAGGGTTCGAGCGGCACTGCGCCGAGGGCGACGGCGCACAGTGCCAGAGCCAGCGCGATCATGTCGCCACGACGTGAAGCAATAGCGTGAAGCGGTCGGGGGTCCTTGGGCTCCGAGATTGCGTGCGCCAAAACCCGAAATACGTAAGCGCCGGCGAGCAACCCGCCGAGCAGGATCACGAGCGCCCACCACCATTGAGCCTCTTGGGCGGCTGCACTGAGCAATAGCCATTTTGCGACGAAGCCGCCAGCTTGGCGGGATGCCCATCAGCGACAGTCCGCCTATGCCGAATGCGGCGAGTGCTATCGGGCGCACCGCGCCGATGCCGCCGAGCTCGGAAATCCTGTCATGGCCCAGCGTCTGCGCAATCAAGCCCGCCGACAGGAACATCGCCGCTTTGGCGAAGGCATGGGACAGAAGCTGCATCCAACCGCCCGTCCAGGCCACAGCGGCCGACGCAGCGCTCGCATCGGCTCCGATGCAGAGTGGGAACATCAGAAAGAGATATCCGATCTGCGCCACAGTCGAGTAGGCGATCAGCATCTTGAGACGTGCTTGGCGCAGCGCCACGACGCTGCCGACAATGATGGCACTCCCGCCGAGGACACCCAGCAACTGCGCCGACGCTTGCGTCGCGACTGCGGGCAACGCATCGAACCAGATGCGCACGATCAGAAAGAAGGATGCCTTTACGACCAGCGAAGAAAGGATTGCGCTCGCCGGTGCCGGCGCTCCCGCATGGGCCGGAGGAAGCCACAAGTGCAGCGGAAAAAGCGCGGTCTTGGCCATGAGGCCCGCCGTCATGAGAGCGGCTGCCGTCACGGTCGCCAGATCTGGCCGGGACCGCTCGGAAAGCAAGCCGATGTCCAAGGTGCCGTAGGCGCCGTACAGCAGCGCTAGACCCAGCAGGTAGAGGATGGAGCCAGCAAGCGCAAAAAGCAGGTAGCGCAATGCTGCCTCGAGAGTCTCGGCGCGCCCGTCGAGGCAGACGAGAGGCACCGCGGCAAACGTCAGCAATTCCAGGGCCACGTAGAGATTGAACAGATCCCTGCCAAGGAACACCGTGTTCAACGCCGCCCACACCGCCATCAGCAACGTCCAGAACACCAGCGAGCGGCGGTTCTCGCCCGGAGTTGCGGCTGGTGGAAAATAGGCGCGGGCAAAAACGCCCGTCGCCAACACGATGAGTGCACTGGTCACGAGCATGACGGCAGAGATGCCGTCGGCTTGCAAGGCGACGCCCAGGGGCGGCACCCAAGCGCCGAGCGTGTACGTCATCGGTTGCCCGCTCTGCCAAACCCCCGCGAGAATGGCGACGGCCACGACGAGACCGAGCGGCAAGGTCGCCAAAGCGATGCGTTCCGCATGGCGTCCAAAAGGGACAGCGAGCAGCACACCCGCGACCGGCAAAATGATTGGCAGAATGAGCAATGCGTCCTGCGTCGGGGACGGGTAAGAAATCCCGAGGGCAATCATGGGTCACCGCTACGGCTGCCCGGCGGCGACGAGGTCGGAGTTTCGATGTGGTCAGCCGCCTCCTGCAGCCTAAGGGTGAGCGCAACCGCCAGGGCGGTGGCGGCGAAAGCCACGACGATGCCCGTGATGACCATGGCCTGGGGAACGGGATCACCGAGGAAGCCCGCCCCGGCCCCTCGGCGGGCAGCAACGCCGAAAAGCAAAAAGACGCCGCCGCCTAAAATGTTGAAGGCGAGGATCCTGCGCAACGGATCGGCGTGGATGATGACGCCGTATAACCCGGCGCCGACCAGCGCCGCGCCGCCTAGGCCGAATAAGGTGGCGGAATCCATCATCTCTCCCCGCGCGGCGGACCTGCAACGAGCAGAGCCAGTGTCACGGCAATGGTGACGATCATGGCGGCTTCGATCAGGATGATGAGCGGCTTGGCGTAAGCTGGCGGATAGGCAAGAAAGGCGTCGGCGATGGCGAGGCCCGCCAGTCCCACGGCCAAGAACGCTCCCGGTCCGATGACGAGACTTGCGCGCAGCAGGGGCCCATCTATGCGAGGCGCTTTGGCCAGGCCGGCCATCATCGTCAGCATCCACATGGCCGCGAGGAGCGCCCCACCTTGAAACGCACCCCCCGGGTGATCGGCGCCGTTCCAGAAGATGTAAAGACCCACAACGATGCCCACCGCCGGCAGCATCTGGGCCAGGAACGTCAGCACGTCGTCGCGCTGTATGCGACCCGACATCGTCGGCGCGCGACCCCAGCCCGAGTTCGGCGCCAGCGACCAGACACCAATGAGTGCGAGTAGGAGCACGACCTTCTCGAGGAACGTGTCGATCGCACGATACGCCATAAGTACGGCAGTGACCGGATTGCCGAGCCCGGTCGCCGGAAGGGTGTGGGCGGCCGCCTCAGCAAGGCTCGGGGGCGGATTGGGAACGACAAGGATCACGGCCGCCAGCGCGGCCGCCACCAGCATGCACAATGCTGCCGCTGCGAGTCGCAGCAGGGCGGGAGGCGTATGGATCGGAACGATAGCCTTCCGGGTTTTGGTAGCGGCTCCGAGCAGCAGGACACCCGTCACGCCGCTCCCTACCGCTGCTTCCGTGAGCGCGACATCGACGGCCGAGAGGCGCACCCAAGCGAGAGCCAGCAGGATCCCATAGCCGACAAATCCTGCCACGGCCGCGAACGCATTTCGCGTGGCGATTGTCCAACACGCCAGGGCGAGTACCAGCAGAACGACGACGATATCCAACGCAAGCCCAGCGGTCATTGGCGCCGCCCAGCTGCCAAGGCGAGCCGCGCCATCAGCTGTGCAGCCGCCGCGCTGGAGAACTGCATCAACAGCCAGATCAGGATCAGCTTCAACGCCTCGAAATATCTTCCGACCCATGGCAGCAGCCCTAGGACAATGAGGCCGAGGCCGAGATTGTCGGCTTTGGTCAGCGCGTGGATGCGGGTGAGCGTATCGGGGAAGCGGAGCAGCCCGACCGTGCCGGCAAGGAAAAAAGCGGCACCGGCGCCGGTGGCCAATATTGTGAATATGCCCCACGCGAGGTTCATTCGTCGGTCGCCTCGCGTTCGTTCGCGTCCGGTTCAGACGCTGCGAGCACGAATGCGACAACTGCGAATGCAGCCAGGAGTGCGATGGTCAAGGCGACGTCGATCGCGGCCGTCGCCCCGGTGGCGACAGCGCTGAGAAGCGTTGCCGCGACGCCTCCGGTTCCAAGCAGTTGGATGGCCATGACGCGGTCTGCGGCGCTGGGACCTGCAAGGACGCGGAGGAGACCGAGCGCCACCGTGGCGAGCACGAAGAGCGCAACAGAAACGAGGAAGCCGCTCATGTTGCGCCGTCCTCAACGATGGCCCGCCCAAGCAACGCCTCGTCCGCCCGCAACTCGGCCACGACGGGCTGATGTACGTCCAGACAATGGACGGCCATCGTGCCGTCAGCCTTGAGGTCGGCCGGAAGCGTCCCGGGAAGCAGGCTCGCCAACGTGCAAAAGGTGCTGCGCGCCGCGCCGGCACGCAACCGCGACCGATACGTCACGAAGCCAATGTTCAGGGGCAAGCGCGGATCGAAGGCTCGCTGCGCGACATCTATCCCGGCAATCCAGGACTGGCGAACAAAACGAAGGTAGAAGGAGATGAGAGCTGAATAGGAACGGACTTTGATGCCCTGGGGCGAGAGGCGCAGGCTAACCCATGCTGCAATCAGGCTTGCCACGAGGCCCGGCAGAATATCGCCTGGATCACCGAGGGTGAGAATCAGCCATAGCGCAAGGAACAGGGCCATTCTGACGAGCATGGGGCGCGTATCCGATGCGAGGCCCCATGTAAAAGGGCGTCGAGGGCACCGCCGTCATAATACATACAATTCCGCCGCCACACAGCGGTTGGCGTCGGCACCTGACGTGGCAGGAGTCAGCTCCGGTCGTTGTCGCACAGCCGCTGTACGTCTGCTTTGGGTCGAAGCGGTCGTCGCTGAAGCGCCCGCGGTCAGTCGCGGTGACGGGCGATGATTTCGCGCACCTTGGCGACGAGGTCGGTCTCCTTGACGGAGACCTGCGCCGGGCGCGCTTCCTTCCATTCCTTGTTGTCGGAGATGGCGGCAGCCGCTTTGGCGCCTTCGACGAGGTCTTTCAGCGTCACCTCGTCCTTCGCCTTCTCGTCCGAGCCCTGGATGACGACACACGGAGAGCCGCGCTTGTCGGCGTATTCGAGCTGCTTGCCGAACTTCTTGGGGTTGCCGAGGTAGAGCTCGGCGCGGATGCCGGCGTCGCGCAGCGCCTGCACCATCTTCTGGTAGTCGGCGATGCGCTCCTTCTCCATCACCGTGACGATGACGGGGCCGTCGGCAGGCGTCTTGGCGGAGCCGAGCAAGGAAAGTGCGGCTTGCAACCGCGACACGCCGATGGAGAAGCCGGTGGCCGGAACCTTCTGGCCGGTGAAGCGGGCGACGAGGTCGTCGTAGCGCCCGCCGCCGCCGACCGAGCCGAAGCGCACCGGGCGTCCCTTCTCGTCCTTCACCTCGAACGTCAGCTCCGCTTCGAACACCGGGCCGGTGTAGTACTCCAGGCCACGTACGATCGACGGGTCGAAGACAATCCGACCGTCGTCGAAACCGGCCGCAGCGATGATGTTGCCGATCTCCTCAATTTCTGCGAGCCCAGCTTCCAGAGTTCTTAGCTCTCTGAATCCCTGCGATGCACATTCTCGACATGGAAGCGTAAGGCCGACGCGATTGTCGACGTGAGCGTGCGCGGCACTAATTCCTCAACGGAAGGACCGGTGTTGAGGGTCGGATCAAACTTCGGTCGCGGCAGTCGTCTCTGCATGTCGGCATGCTTGCGAGAATTCCAACATCTGCCCGAGTCGCATAATCGACGCCGCGTCGAGTTCCGCACCAGCCGTGAAGTCGCCGCTTTCGTCTTTGCGGCCGCCGCCGAGCAATAGCTCCACTCCGGGACGTCCCAAACGATCGTATTTATCGAGTGCTCGCATTACGGTTAGCCAGCTGGGGTCGTGAGTATCCCCAGCTAGGCCGATTGCTTCACGCAAGCCATCAAGAATCTTGCGATTGCTGACCTTGATGACGTACTTGCCGTTCATGCCGAGGGCTTCCAGCGTGTCGGCGGCAAGCATGCACATCTCGGCGTCGGCGGCGACGCTCTCGGCGCCCACCGTGTCGGCGTCGAACTGCATGAACTGGCGGAAGCGCCCCGGCCCCGGCTTCTCGTTGCGCCACACCGGGCCGACCGCGTACCGTCGAAACGGCTTGGGCATGTCCTGATAGTTCTGCGCCACGTAGCGGGCGAGCGGCGCCGTCAGGTCGTAGCGCAGGCTCATCCACTCTTCGGCGTCATTTCCCCCGCGCGCCTCCGGCACGACTTTGCCGCGCACTTCGTTGCGCATCCTGGAACGAGAACACGCCGGCGTTCGGGCGATCCTGGTCGGGTAGGAACTTGCCGAGCGCGTCGGTGTATTCGAACGCCGGCGTCTCCAGCGGCTCGAAGCCGTACAGCTCGTAGACGGCGCGGATCTTGGCCAGCATGTCCTGTTGCTGGCGCAGCTCCGCCGCCTCGATGTCGCGAAGGCCGCGCGGCAGGCGCGGCGTCGGCCGCGCGTCTTTGGTGGGCTTGCTCATGGTGGGGCGGGTTATCGTGGATGTTCGGCAAGTGCAACATTTTGTTGCGCCAACGCATCGTGGAGTTCGCTACATCGCAACTCACAAAAACTGTCATCCTCGGCTTTATGCCGAGGACCCAGTGTGCAGCGAGAGCATTCAAGCGAGGGAATGGGCGGAGGGTTGGGTCCTCGGGACAAGCCCGAGGATGACCCCTTGAGGATGCGGTCGACGCTGCTGAGGGTTCGGTCGCGCCCTACGTGGCGGGACGCACGGGCGGTAAGCCGAAACCGCGTCGCAGGGGCGCGTACTCCTGGCGCGCCGGCACCGAGACCAATTCGCACTCCGGCCAGCGCAGCGCCGTCAGCTGGCCGCCGAACACGCAGCCGGTGTCGATGCACAGCGCATTGTTGACCCACTCCGGCTCGGCGACCGGGGTGTGGCCGTAGACCACCGTCGTCTTGCCGCGATAGTCGGCCGCCCAGTTGAAGCGTTCGGGCAGACCGGCTGCGTCTACGCCGCCCGAGGTATCGCCAAAAAGTGCGAAATCGTGCACCCGCGGCGAGTTGCGGCCGAGCATGCTTTCGCGCACGCCGGCGTGGGCGACGGCGAGGCGGCCGTCGTCGAGGAAGGCGTGGCTCGGCAGCGCGTCGAGGAAGGCGAGGGTGCGCGCCCGCAGCGCGTCGCCCTCTCCCGCATATTGCTCAACCGTGCGCTCGAGCCCGTGGGCCAGCTTGACGGGGCGGCCCTTGAGGAAGCGCATGAACTTGTCGTCGTGATTGCCGATGACGGACAACGCCTGTCCGCGCGCCGCCATATCCATGACGATGCGCAGGACGTCGGGCGAGTTCGGGCCGCGGTCGACGAGGTCGCCGACGAAGAACGCGCGTCGGCCGCCCTTTGGTGCCGTCGAGACAGTCCTCCGATTGTCGCCCGATCCTCCCAGGCGCACCGAGTAGCCGAGCACGGCGAGAAGGTCGATCAGCTCGTCGGCGCAGCCATGCACGTCGCCGATGATGTCGAACGGCCCGTGCTCATGGCGCCAGTCGGTGGAAGCCGGCTCAGGTCTGTCGTCGGACGTGGAGGATGACACTTCTGGCGATCTCAGGCTGCGGCAACGCGATGGGGGACATAATCCCAGAAACGCGTCTGAGCATAGAACGGCAGGCTGCGATAGCGGTCATACTCCTCGGCACTGCGCGGCAAAATGATGCCGATGCCGTATAGCCCGATGCCTTGCAGCGTCGGGACCTTGAGGGTTCCGTCGGTGCGGCGTGCGCCCATGACACCCCACAACCAGGTCGAGAACGCCATATAGTGCGGTCGCACGGCGTCGAAGCGGCTGGACAGCGCGGCGAGCAGGCCGATGAGGTCGACGTGCAGCTCGCCGTTTACGTCGGGGTAAGCATAGGTGATGAGGTCGCCGGGCGGCAATTCGCGCAGGCCGGACGCGCGCACCGCTTCGAGCAGCGGCTTCAAGCGCTGCGGCAGCTCGTCGAGCCTGATGTTGTCGGTGCCGACGAGGCTCGTCAGCATGTCGGCGCGCTCGAACTCGACGATGCGCTTGGCAACCTCCATGCTGGTCGCGGCATTGTCGCCGTGGAGCGAGGCCAGCAGCCGCTCGTAATAGTAGTTCGGCGCCCCCAGCAGCGCCTGCGAGGCGAGCGTGACGTGCGCGCAGTCGCGCAGGGCATAGTAGGTCTCGATGGTGCCTTTGTTGCAGTTCTGCAGGTAGAGCAGCGCCGGCTTGGCGCCGATGGCGGTTTTAAAGCGATCGAGCGCTGTGGCCAGAGCATCGACGTGCATCCAGCCTTGCGTTCGTTGATCTTGGCTCAGCTCGCCGAGACTGCCCCCGTGGCCGAGAATGGCGATGACGTAATTCTCGGCCGGCACGGCTACCGCCGCCCATTCGAGGAACTGGGCCAGCTCCTCGCCGCTGGAGCTGTCATGCCCGGGCGCCATGGCCGTGCGGGCGCCGTCGCGCGTGAACACGATGCGCTGCATGCTGGCGAGTTCGGGCGTGTCGACCTGAACGGCGACGACCGTGCTGGAATTGGCGGCGCCGCGCTGAAGCTGCTCGAGCACTGGCTGCGCGTAGCGGGAAAGATCGTTGTCGTAGGGAATCCAGTAGAGGAACGCCCACTTGGCCTTCTCGGCCGGGGCGGCGGCGCTCGCGGCAGGGCCGAGCAACGCCAGCGATCCCGCCGCCTTCAACAACGTGCGCCGATCGATCGTCATCGCCGCCCTGAGACCAACTCCGCGAGCCACGGCTCTACGCGTGAATGAAGTCCTCGGTGCGGCGCTTGGGCTCTGGCACGTTCGAGACGAAGCGCGCCAGCGGCTCCAGCCCCGGGGGGACGGGGCCGCCATAGGCCCAGTCGAGCAATTCGACCGTGTGCACCACCGGCACGTCGACACTGCCGGCGAGCTGCGTGATGCAGCCGATGTTGCCGGTGGCGACGACATCCGGCTTCATGCGCTTGATGTTCTTCGACTTGCGGTCGCGCAGGGCGCCGGAAATCTCCGGCTGCAGGATGTTATAGGTTCCGGCCGAGCCGCAGCAGATGTGCGATTCGGGGATGTCGACGACGCTGTAGCCGGCCTTGACGAGCAGCTCGCGCGGCACCTCCTTGATGCCCTGGCCGTGCTGCAGCGAGCACGCGGGGTGATAGGCAACGCGCAGCGACGACCACCGCTTCGGCGCCCCGAGCTCGTACTTGCCGACAAATTCGGAGATGTCGTGCGCCAGCTCGGAGATGCGCGCAGCGCGCGCCGCATACTGGGGTTCGCGCTTCAGCAGATGCCCGTAATCCTTCACCATCGTGCCGCAACCGGACGCGTTGGCGATGATGGCATCGACCGGCCCTTTGGCCAGCTCCTTCGACCAGGCGTCGACGTTGCGCTTGGCGAAGTGGACGGCCGCCACCTCATCGCCGAGATGGTAGGTGAGGGCGCCACAGCAACCGGCGCCGGCGGCTACAACCACGTCAACGCCGCGCCGCGCCAGCAGGCGAATGGTGGAATCGTTGATGCCGGGGCGCAGCACCTGTTGCGCGCATCCGGCCAGCATGATGACGCGCGCCCGCCGGTCCTCCTCGGTCGCAGCGGTGCCGGGACCCTCGAATTTCGGCGACGGCGGCAGCACGGCCGGCGCCAGCTCGATCATGGCGGCGAGCTCCGTCATCCGGAAGCGTCGCAGCAGATGCAGCCAGGGGCGCCCGAGCGGGGCAAGCTTCAACGCCATGCGGAAGCGCTCGGGGTAGGGCAGCACGCGCGCCAGCAGCCCGCGCACGAAGCGCTCCTTGAACGGTCGCGGCGCCGTCTGCTCGACGTAGCTGCGCGCCAGGTCGATCAGGTGCATGTAGTCGACGCCGCTCGGGCACGTCGACATGCAGGAAAGACACGACAGGCAGCGGTCGAGGTGGGTCTGCACCTCGAAGCTCGCCGGCGCGTTCTCCTCGAGCATGTCCTTGATCAGGTAGATGCGGCCGCGCGGGCTGTCGCGCTCGTCACCCAGCAAGACGTATGTCGGACATGTCGCCGTACATAGTCCGCAGTGCACGCAGCGGCGCAGGATCGCGTCGGCTTCGGCGACACGCGGGTTCTGCAACTGCTCGGGCGTGAAGTTGGTCTGCATGCGCTTAGGCCTAGTGTCCTGATCGCGAAATTCGTCGCGTCGTGCCGCAGTTGTAGAACGAATTTCGCGATCTGAAGGACACTAGGGCAATCAATAAGCCAGTGCGATTCAGATCGAGAAGTCCGTTTCTCGACCCAGCCGCATATGAAATCGCGGACTTCTCGATCATCGCACTTGCCCTCACAAATTGGCGTACATCCGGCCGGGATTGAGAATCCCCGCTGGATCGAAGGCGGCTTTGAGGCCGCGGGTCAGCCGCTCGACTGGCGGGCTGAGCGGCTGGAACACTTCGACAGCGGCCCGCACGTTCGGCTCGGCGCGGATCAACATGGCGTGCCCGCCGTGGATGGCGGTGACGCGGCGGATCTCGGCCGTGCCGGCGTCGGCCGTGGCCGGAACCTCGAGCCAGATGAGGCCGCCGGCCCAATCATAATAGGCTTCGGCCGGCATGTACCGCTTTATGGCGGCGACCAGCTTGGGTGCCGTCGTCGGCTTGGTGGAGATGCGCCACAGAAGCGTCTGCCGGTTCGGCATGACGGAAAGCCGCCGCAACTCCCCCCAGAAGTCGAGCGTCTCGCGGTGGTCGAGCTCCAGCGCCTTGCCGTAGACCTTGAGCGCCTCCTTGAGGCGCTGCTTGCGGCCGGCGACGGCGGCGGAGAAGTTCTCCAATCGCAGCGCCGTCACCGACTTGTTCATCGACCTGAGGCCCGGGTGGTTGAGCCGGGCCGCGACGGGCGCCTGCAGATGCACGGCGCCGGAGACCTCGACCGGCTGCACCATCGCCGCCGACAGCAGCTCGATCGCCAGGTTGTCGGGCAACCCGAGGAAGATGACGGTGGCCGCCGTCTCGGGCCACGGGATCACCTTGAAGGTCACCTCGGTCATTACCGCCAGGGTGCCCCAGCTACCGGCAAGACCGCGCGAGATGTCGTAGCCGGTGACGTTCTTCATCACCCGGCCGCCGGCCTGGAACAGCTCGGCGCGTCCGTTGACGCCTTTGACGCCGAGCAGGTGGTCGCGCGCCGCGCCGTACTGTACGCGCCGGGCGCCGGACATGTTGGTGGCAAAAACCGCGCCGATGGTCTGCGTGCCCTGCGGTCCGCCCGTGGCCGGCGCAAGGTCGATCGGCTCGAAGGGAAGCATTTGCCCGCGCGCCGCCAGCTCGGCCTCGATCTGCGACAGCGGCGTTCCCGCGCGCGCCGACATGACGAGCTCGTTCGGCTCGTACAGCGAGATGCCGCGCAAGGAGGCCGTGGTGACCGTCACCGTGCCGTCGACCGGGCGGCCGATGGCGCGTTTGGAGCCGGAGCCGACGATCTCGATCGGCAGCCGCTTCTCGGCGCAACCGGCGATGACGAACTGAAGCTCCCAGTCGGCGCCGGGGCGCTGCAAATCGCTCAATTCCGTCTCCTTAGGCCGCCTGGTCCGAGCGCTCGGCCAATTCGAGCGCGCTCAGCGGGAAGACCTTACCCCGGTTCAACAGCCATTGCGGGTCGAACACGCTCTTTATCCGCATCTGAACGGCCAGATCGGAGGGCGAGAACTGCACCTCCATGAGGTCGCGCTTCTCGATGCCGACGCCGTGCTCGCCGGTGAGGCAGCCGCCGACGGCGACGCATAGCTTCAATATCTCGGCGCCGGCAAGCTCGGCGCGCCGCGCTTCGTCCGCGTCGTTGGCATTGTAGAGGATCAGCGGATGCAGGTTGCCGTCGCCTGCGTGGAACACGTTCGCCACCTTGAGGCGATGGGCGGCGCAGATCTGCGCGATCTTGGCAAGGACCTCGGGCAGCCGCGCCAACGGGATGGTGCCGTCCATGCAGTAGTAGTCGGAGATGCGTCCCATGGCGCCGAATGCCGCCTTGCGCCCTTTCCAGATGCGCGCGCTTTGGTCTGCCGAGGCGCTCGCCTCGATGACCGTCGGACCATAGGCGCGGGCGATCTCGACGATGTCGCGCAATAGGCGGGCGATCTCGTCCTCGAAACCTTCTACCTCGACGATCAGCAACGCCTCGACATCCAGCGGGTAGCCGGCCTTGGCGAACGCCTCGCACACGGCGATGGCCGGCTTGTCCATGTACTCGATGGCGACGGGGATGATGCCCGAGCCGATGATGGCGGCAACGCACTGACCCGCGGCCTCGCACGAATTGAAGCCGAGCATGACCGGGCGGGCGGCTTCGGCCCGTGGCAGGATCTTGAGCGTGGCTTCGGTGACGATGCCGAACTGGCCTTCCGAGCCGACGATGAGGGCGAGGAAGTCATAGCCTTCGGAATCGAGATACGGGCCGCCGATCTCGACGATCTCGCCGTCCATGAGCACGATCTTCAGGCCGAGCACGTTGTTGGTCGTCACGCCGTATTTCAAGCAGTGCGCGCCGCCCGAGTTCATGGCGAGGTTGCCGCCCACCGTGCAGGCGAGCTGGCTCGAAGGGTCAGGCGCGTAGAAGAATCCCTCGGCCGATACGGCGTCGGTGATGGCCAGATTGGTGATGCCGGCCTCGACCGTGATGGTGCGATTGACGAAGTCCGCCTCGATCACGCGGTTCATGCGCGAGGTTCCGATGACGATGCAATCGGCGGAAGGCAGGGCGCCGCCACACAGCGACGTTCCGGCGCCGCGCGGCACGACCTTCAGTTGGGTCTGATGGCAGTACTTGAGAAGCTTCGACACGTCCTCGGTCGAGCGCGGCAGCACGACGGCGAGAGGTATCTGCCGGTAGGCGGTCAGCGCGTCCGCTTCGAACGCCCGCCGACCCTCTTCTTCCGAGATCACGCCCTCGAAACCAATCAGCGCCTCCAGATCCTTGATGATGGCGGCGCTCCGGTCGAGCACGGTCCGGTCGGGCTCCGGCATCCTCGACAGCGTCATTTATTTCTCCGGGTCCGCAGTTCCAGCGGCAGAAGACCTAGATTTGAGTATGGCGTTTCGGCCGTTGCCGGCAAACTGAAACGATAGTACGACCGTACAGGTATTCTTGCTCTGGCCGATACCTTAATATCGGCATCCGTCATACTTTAAATTCGTTGGCCGCCCGCCGGCTGCAATGGCAGTCGGGGTCTCTTTGCCTTCGGGGGACAAGTGACCACGATCAGTGATTTGGATATATTCGCACGCGTCGCCCGCACCGGCAACATGTCGGCCGCCGGCCGCGAAATGGGCCTATCCCCGGCCGTCGTATCCAAGCGCATCAGCCAGCTCGAGGATCGCCTCGGGGCGCGCTTGTTTCAGCGCACGACCCGGCATTTGACGCTCACCGAGACGGGCGCCGGTTACTTCAAGCGCGTCGTCGACATCCTCAGCCTGTGCGAGGAGGCGGAAGACTTCGTCAGTCGCCGCAACACCAAGCCGCGCGGTCTGTTGAAGGTGACGATGCCGACGGCCTTCAGCCGGCTGCACATCGCCCCCTACCTCGACAACTTCCTCGCCCGCTATCCCGAGATAGAGCTCGACGTGCATATCGGCGACGCGTTCGTCGATATCATCCGCGAAGGCTTCGACCTCGCCATCCGCATCGGCGAGCTGGAAGACTCCTCGCTCGTCGCCCGCCGTATCGCCTCCGACACGCGCGTCGTCTGCGCTGCGCCCGCGTACCTCGAGCGGCACGGCACGCCGATAGACCTCGTCGACCTCGAAGCCCACAACTGCCTCGCCGCCGACACGGCCGAGGTGTGGCGGCTCGAAGGACCGGCCGGCGAAACGCAATTTCATCCGCACGGCAACGTGCGCTCCGATTCCGGCGAGTTCATCCGCGAGCTCGTGCTGGCGGGCGTCGGCATCGGTCTGCTGTCGACCTGGGACGTTGGACAGGCGCTTCGCAGCGGCGGATTGCGCGTCGTTCTGCCGGAATATCGCGCCGCCTCGGGCGCAGCCGTGCATGCGGTCTACCCCAGCCGCGAGTTCATGCCGGCCAAGGTCAACGTGCTGATCGAGTTCCTGGCGAACCTCTATGGGAGCGAGCCCTACTGGGACAAGGACTTGGACCTCAACAAAGTCGCCCAAGTCCGCCCCGCCAGAAGGCAGATCTCCCGCCGCGTGGGCAAGGCGGGGCCGGTAGTGGCGACCGCGCTGACGCTCCGCCACGCTCCGCTGAAAATACGACGATCGTGGCGCCTGGGCGTCCGTCTTCCCTTGATCGTCGTCGCGGCATTTGCTCAGGTGGCCGGAACGAGGGAGGGACAGCGTCATGCGCAGGGCAGTACTCGCGGTCGCGGCCATTCTCCCGGCCATGGTGGTGCCGGCTTCGGCGCAGGACGCCTCGAAAGGCGAGGCCGTGTTCAAGCGTTGCCGCGCCTGCCATGCGATCGGCCCCGCAGCCAAGAACAAGGCCGGCCCCTCGCTTACGGGCATCGTCGGCAAGAAGGCGGCGAGCGTCCCCGGCTTCAACTATTCCGACGCGATGAAGGAGGCAGCCGGCCGCGGCTTGACGTGGACGGAGCCGGAGCTGATGAAGTTCCTCGAAGCGCCCGACGTGGCCATTCCCAACAATGTCATGGCCTTTCCCGGCATCAAGAACCCGGCAGACCTCAAAGACCTCGTCGCCTTCCTGAAGCTGCACAAGTAGCGGCGCTGCCTACAGCCAGGCGGAACATCGATGAGTGAAGGCTATGCAAGGCGGCCACGCGTCGGGCTCTTCGTGACCTGCCTCGTCGATGTCATGCGTCCCTCCGTCGGCTTTGCCGCTGTTCGGCTGCTGGAGGCCGCGGGCTGCGAGGTGGTCGTGCCGAAGGCGCAGACGTGCTGCGGCCAACCCGCATACAATAGCGGTGAGATGCACGGGGCCCGCGCCATCGCCTCGAAGACGATCGCGGCGTTCGACGGTTACGACTACGTCGTGGCGCCGTCAGGGTCGTGCGCGGCAATGCTCAAGCTGCACTATCCGCGCCTCATGGCCGGCGACGACGAAGCCGAGCGGCGTGCCCGCGCATTTGCCGAACGCGTGCATGAGCTCGTGTCGTTCCTGGTCGATGTGCGCGGCATGTCGACGGTGCCGGGCAGCTTCCAGGGTCGCGTGACCTACCATGACGGTTGCTCCGGTCTGCGCGAGCTGAAGATCAAGCAGCAGCCGCGCCGCCTGCTTGCCGCCATGCCGGGAGTGGAGCTGATCGAGATGCCCGGCACCGAGACCTGCTGCGGTTTCGGCGGGCTGTTCTCGGTGAAGTTTCCCGACATTTCCAATGCCATGGTCTCGGCCAAGACCAAGAGCAGCGAAGCAACGGGCGCGGAGCTGATGCTGTCGGGGGAGCTCGGCTGCCTCTTGAACGTCGCCGGGAAGCTGTCGCGGCAAGGGTCGAGGCTCGCGTGCCGCCACGTCGCCGAGGTGCTCGCCGGCGAGATGGACGCGCCGCCGCTTGCGCGTCCGGCATCGCGAGACGCGTCATGAAGCGGAGCGCGGACTTTGCAGCGGGGGTGGCCGCGGCGCTTGCCAACGCCTCGCTGCAGGCGGCGCTCGCCGACGTACCCGCCGGGTTCGTCGCCGGGCGCGCCCGGGTCAAAGCGGCGATGCCTGAGTTCGAGGCGCTGCGCCGTACGCGGTCGCGATATTCGCGATCACACGCTGGCGCATCTCGACGCCTACCTCGAGATGTTCGAGCGCAACGCCGTCGGCGCCGGCGCACGGGTGCACTGGGCCGAAAACGCTGTCGACGCCTGCGACATCATCCTTGGCATCTGCCGCGACGCCGGCGCGCGGATCGTCACCAAGAGCAAGTCGATGGTCTCCGAGGAGGTCGGCCTACGCGCGCGCCTGGAGGAGGCCGCGCTCGAGGTGGTCGAGACCGACCTTGGCGAATACATCATCCAGATCCGCGGCGAGACGCCGAGCCACATCATTGCCCCCGCGATCCACCTGCGCGCCGGCGAGGTCGCCGATGATTTCCGGCGGCGCCATGCTCACCTCGCCGCTGATCGCGATCTGTCGGCGCCCGAGGCGCTCGTCGGCGAAGCCCGCGGCGTGCTGCGCGACAAGTTCCTCGCCGCCGAGGTGGGCATCACCGGCGCCAACTTCCTGATCGCCGAGACGGGATCGGCCATCGTCGTCACCAACGAGGGCAACGCCGACCTGACCATGTCGCTGCCGAGGGTGCACATCGTGCTGGCGTCGATCGACAAGGTGGTGCCGACCCTCAACGATGCCTGGCCGCTGCTGCGGCTGCTCGCCCGCTCGGCAACCGGCCAGGAGTTTACGGCCTACACGACGTTGGTCACCGGGCCGCGACGTCCGACCGACCTCGACGGACCCGAGGCGTGTCACGTGGTCCTTCTCGACAACGGGCGCTCCGAGCTGCTGGCCTCGAAGCTGCGGCCGATTCTGCGCTGCATTCGCTGCGGCGCCTGCATGAACCACTGCCCGGTGTATTGCGCCATCGGCGGTCACGCCTACGGCTCGGTGTACCCCGGCCCGATCGGCGCGGTGCTGTCGCCGGCGCTCGCCGGTTTGCCGGAGGCCGGTCACTTGGCGCAGGCTTCGACCTTCTGCGGCCGCTGCGAGGAGGTATGCCCCGTCGAGATTCCGCTGGTGTCGCTGATGCGTCACTGGCGCGAAATGGCCATCGACGAGCCGGCATCGCGCCTGAGCCGGACGCTGCTGCGGGCTTGGGCGTGGCTCGCCCGGCATCCACGCGTCTACCGTCCGGTCGCCAGGCTGGCCGCGCGCACGCTGGGCGTTGCCGGACGGACGCACGGATACCTACGCGTGCTGCCCTTGGGCGGCCGCTGGACGCGCTACCGGGACATGCCGGCCCCCCAGGGCCAGACCTTTCAAGACCTCTACAAGCGGCGTGCGCGGGAGGTGGCACCATGAGCCGTGAGAAACTGCTCGGCAGTGTCCGCCGCGGGCTCGACGCGCATTCGGCCGAAGCCGCGCGCCGGCGGGCGGCCGAATGCGCGTTTGGTCGAGGCCGTCCTGCATCCGCGTCCTGCCGGCGCGGGCGTCGATCTTGTGCAGCGCTTCAAGGACCGGCAGCGCGCGCTGGGTGTCGAACTGATCGACGTAGACGCGCCATCGGACATTCCCGCCGCCATCGCCGCATATCTGCGCGCTCTGGCGTTGCCGGCGCGATTGCGGTGCGGTGCGGACCCGCTGTGGGCGACGTTGCCGTGGGAGCGCGCGCCGTCGCTGGTCGTCGACAGAGGTCCCGCGCATGCTGGCGACACCGCAGGGCTGTCGCGCGCCGTTGCCGGCGTCGCCGAGACGGGCACGCTGGCCCTCGCTTCAGGCTCCGACAATCCGGTGACGCTCGGCTTCCTGCCCGACACGCACATTGTCGTGCTGCGGGCGGCGGCGATCGTTGCACACTACGAGGACGCGTTCACGCTGGTGAAGGCCGACACCGGCGGCGCCGTGCCGCGCACGCTCAACCTCGTCACCGGCGCCTCGCGCACGGGTGACATCGGCGGCAAGATCGTCATGGGTGCGCACGGCCCGCGACGGTTGGCGATCTTCCTGCTCGGGAACGGTTGACGGGTGGCTATCGGTTGCGGCAGCTCTGCAGGCAGCTCGAGTACTGCTTCTCACAAGCCGCCGAGCCCTTGGTCTGGATGCGGCACTGATTGTAGGCGTGGGCGCAGCTTCCTCCGCAACCGCCCTCCGCCTCAGCAGCTCCGAAATACGTGACTGCAGCGAGAATGGCGGCGGCAATTGCACCGACCGCTAGAGCCAAAAAATGCGCGCGATCAACCAATTCGTTCTCCCGCCGCTTGCGGCAAACGCTTCGGCCCGTTGAAACGGATACCCCGAGAATGCCCCTTGCGCCCAGGCTCCGAGTTAACGTCCCCTAGGATGAACACAAGCTGAACCAGTGCGCTAGACCCTTTAGAAGGCATATTCTTCAAAGACATGGTCGACGTCGCGCGCCCACGGGCCCTCGTAGCGCTCGATGAGCCGGTCGGCGAGCGTACAGCCCGATATGGCGACCTCATCGAGGATGTCGAGGTAGACGGCCTCGTCCTGGCTGGCGGCGTTGAGGCGCCGGCGCGTGCGCAAGCCGCGGCGTGAGATGCGCAACGCCTCGCGGGCGATGTGCTGCACGGTCGTGTTGCGAAACGGCGTGGCCAATGCGCTCTTGGGCACGGCATTGCGCAACGCGTCGCGCTCCTCGGCGGTCCAGTCCTTGACGAGTTGCCAGGCGGCGTCGAGCGCCTGTGCGTCGTAAAGCAGCCCCACCCAGAACGCCGGCAGAGCACAGATGCGCTGCCAGGGTCCGCTATCGGCACCGCGCGTTTCCAAGAAGCGCTTCAGCCGCACCTCGGGGAACAAGGTCGTAAGGTGGTCCGACCAGTCATCGAGGGTCGGCCGCTCGCCCGGCAGTTGCGGCAGCTTGCCGTCGAGGAAATCTTGGAACGAGGCGCCGGAGGCGTCGATATAGCGGCCGTGCCGGTAGACGAAATACATCGGCACGGCGAGGGCGTAGTCGACGTAGCGCTCGTAGCCCATGCCGTTTTCGAAGGCGAAGGGCAGCATGCCCGTGCGGCGGCGATCGGTATCGCGCCACACCTCGCTGCGCATCGATTTGAAACCGTTGAGCCGGCCTTCGGTGAACGGCGACGACGCAAAAAGTGCCGTCGCGATCGGCTGCAGCGCCAGCGAGACGCGCAGCTTCTTGACCATGTCCGCCTCGTCGGCGAAGTCGAGGTTCACCTGGATCGTCGCCGTGCGGTACATCATGTCGAGGCCGCGCGAGCCGACCGTCGGCATGTAGCGCGTCATGATGGAATAGCGCTCCTTGGGCATGTGCGGCGTCTCGGCCAAGGTCCACTTGGGCGAGAATCCGAGGCCGAGGAAGCCGATGCCGAGCGGCTCGCCGACGCTCAGGACCTCGCGCAGGTGCTGGCGTGTCTCGCCGGCGGTCTCATGCAGGTTGTCGACGGGGCGTCCGGAAAGTTCGAACTGGCCCCCAGGCTCGAGACTGATGTTGCCGCATAGTTCGCAATCCGGCCGCTTCAGCGCGATGATCTTGTCGCCCTCGATGATCGGCGCCCATCCGAAGCGGGTGATCAGCGCCTTCAAGAGCGCCGAGATGCTGCGCTCGCCCTCGTAGGGGACCGGCGTCAGGGTGTCGGTGTGGAAGACGAACTTTTCGTGCTCGGTGCCGATCAGCCATTTCTCTTTTGGCTTTTCGCCCGCTGCGATCCAGGCAACCAGCTCGTCGCGTGATGCAACCGCGCTGCCCGGCCCGCTATCCTCACGTGTCGACATTCAGCGGGCCTCGGCGTTGGGATGCGGTGAAGTTGCTTGCATATCCGGGGGTTGGCAATTGGGGCGGGAACCCGGGCGAGGGGAGTGTAACCGCCAGCCATTGAGCGTTTCGAAACGCCAGCTTTAAGGTGCCCCACGTAGGGGGTGCAACCCGGTGTCGCGTCGCAGCGCGGCACATGCAGCTACCATAAAAAAACACTATTGCACGTGTCGATTTGTGTGCTGGATGCTGCGTCGTCTCGACGGGATTGGCCGCTCATAGCCGTTGGTAGTTGGGTAATGCACAAGCGGATAGAACAGAGTTACACCAATCGCCGCCCGGCCTTCACCTCTGCTCACAACTCTATGGGAGAACACAATGAATAAGCTACTGGCCGCCTGTGCCCTCTGCGGCCTTTTCGCCGGGCCTGTCTTCGCGGCGAATGCCGCCGTCGATACGGCCGTAAAGACCTTCGACACCGTCGGCAACGACGCAGCCAAGCTGAAGGTCTATTGCGAGATGAGCAAGGTCATGTCGTCGGCTGACGCCGAGGACGACAGCAAGGCGGAAGAGCTCGACAAGAAAATGGACGGCTTCATGAAGGACCTGGGCCCCGAGTTCCAATCGGCCTTCGAGGCGGGCGCCGACCTCGATCCGGAATCGGCGGACGGCAAGACCTACGATGCCGCCATGGACAAGCTCGACGAAAAGTGCGGCAAGTAAGCTGCGCGTCGATCATCGATTGAAACGCTACGAGGCTGCCTGCGCGGGCGGCCTCGTTTTTGCGTCAGCGCCAATCGCCGAGGGCAGCATTGACGAGCGCCAGCGCCGCCACCGCGGCGGTGTCGGCGCGCATGACGCGCGGTCCGAGCGAGATCGCCAGCGTCGACGAATGCTCGCGTAGCAAGGTGCGCTCGGCCGCATCGAAGCCGCCTTCGGGGCCGATGAGCACGGCCAGCGGCAAGTCGCCGATGCCCGATAGGGCCGCCAGCGGGCTCGCCACGTCCGCCGCCTCGTCGCAGAAGATCAACTTGCGCTCCGGGTTCCACGCGGCAAGGACAGCCTCGAGCTTCAGCGGCTCTCCCACCGTCGGCACGCGCAAGACACCGCATTGCTCGGCCGCCTCGATGGCGTTGGCGCGCATTCGCTCGAGGTTGACGCGCGCCGCGACGGTGTGGTGTGTCAGCACCGGCTGCAGATGCGCGACGCCCATCTCGGTCGCCTTCTGCACCATGTAGTCGAGACGCGCGTGCTTCAAAGGCGCGAAGAGATAGTGCACGTCCGGCCCGTTCTGTTGTGCGCGCGTCTGCTCCAGGCATGCGAGCGTGCATCGCTTCTTGCCGGTCTCTGCGATGGCTGCCCGCCATTCGCCGTCGCTGCCGTTGAAGATGAGGATTTGCGCACCGGCGCCCAGGCGAAGCACGTTGAGAAGATAGTTGGCCTGCTCAGGCGTGCAGGCAATCTTCGCGCCTTCCACCAATGGCGGCTCGACGAATAGCCTGACGTCGTGAAAATCGCTCTGTCGCATGTCGCTATTAGCCAGAGGAACCCGCACGGGCGCAATGCGACGCTCAGCGGGCGCAGGAGCTGGTGATCGAGCCGATGAGGTCGCCGGGGATCGGCGGCGCCGGCCTGTAGCCCTGGCACAGCGCGCCGATCTTGCCGCCGTCCTTGGCCGCGCCGGCGAGACAGTAAAGCCCGGTGCCGTTGGGCTGTGGAGTGAAGGCAACGCCGCGATCGCCGCCGAGATCGGAGTCGAGATAGTTCAGCGCGAAAATGCGTGCGGCGCCGGCCTTGCCGGTGAGCGGTCGCGGGCGGAAATGCGTATCGGTGACGGGGATGGCCTCGACGGCACGCAGCTTGAGCTTGCCGTCCGCAGCCTTCTTCAGGTGAACCCGGGCCATCAGCCCGTAGTCGCGGCAGACGCCCTTGTTGGTGATGTCGGCGGTGCCCTGGTGCAGGAAGTTGCCCAGCCCGTAGAAGATGAGCGATTGGCCGGCGATCTCAACGCCACGAACAACATGCGCGTGATGGCCGATGATGAGGTCGATGCCATCCTTCTGTGCGGCAAGGCGGCGGAAGTCGGCAAACTGTTTGGCATCGGCGCGCACACGGCCTTCCTCGCCGTAATGGATCGACAGGATGCGGTAATCGGCCGACGCTGCAACCAGCCTGCGGCGGACCTCGGCATAGTCGTCGTCGAAACGGTAGGCGCTCTGTCCGGGCTTGTTTGGCCCGGCGCGGTGGCGCTCGAGATTATTGGTGACGATGCCCGTCGCCGCAAAGGCGATTTCCGCGCCCTTGACGCTGACGCGTTGCGGGCGGCTCGCCTGCTCGCTGTTCATACCGACGCCGGCAGCGACTGCGAGACGTTCGTTCTGCAGCTCGCCGACGTGCTTTAGAGTCTCCTTCAGCCCCTCGAGGCCGTAGTCCATCGAATGATTGTTGGCGAGTGACAGCAGATTGAACCCGCGCGAGACGAGATGGCGGACGCCATTGGGATGCGTGCGGAAGTTGAACGGAGCGCGCTGTTCCTTCAGGTCCGGCGTCAGATCGTTGCGGTCCGTCACCACCGTCTCGACGTTCATGAAGTTGAGGTCGCCGTTCACCTCCGCGTCGATGGCCGAAGTTGTTTCCGCCCACGTCTGGAACTGACCGCGCCGGATGCCGTCGGCCTCGACCGGTTGATTGTTGCGGCTGTAGCCAGTGTCGCCGACGACGGTGATGGTTACCTCGTCGTCCGCGGCGGCCCACGCGGGCGCGGCGGCAGGGGCCGTCAGGCACAGGGCGGCGAGCGGCAGGGTGAAGGCGTAGCGGTGCATAGGGATTTTCATTGGGGGCATAAAGACCTGCAGAGTGCGGCGAGGCCAGGGCAATCGGCGGCGTTGCTTAAAGCTCGACGGCGCCTTTGCGCTTTGCCTTGTGATCGGGCTCGACGTGGATGACGACGTCCGTGTTCGCCAACTCCATCTCGATGGCATCCTCCAGGCGGTCGCAGATCTCGTGGGCGGCCTCGACGGTCATCTCTCCCGGCACCACGAGGTGGAATTCGATGAACGTCTGCGGACCGGCGGTGCGCGTGCGAATGTCGTGCGCCTGTAGCGCGCCCTCGCCGTTGGCGCGGATGACTTCCTTGATGCGGGCTTCGATCTGCGGCGAGGCGGCCTCGTCCATCAGCGCGCTCATGGATTCGACCGCCAGCTTGTAGCCGATGCGCAGGATGTTGACGGCGACGGCCCCGGCGATGAGCGGGTCGAGGATGGCCCATCCGGTTGTCGTCGCCAGCACCAGTCCTGCGAGAACGCCGACCGACGTAATCACGTCGCTCACGAGGTGATGGCCGTCGCCTTCCAGCGCCGGCGAGGCCCACGCTCTGCCCCGACTGATGAGCACGAATGCCCAGGCGGCATTGATCGCCGTCGCCAGGCCGTTCACGAGCAATCCTGACATCGGATCGGTAAGCATTCGCGGCTCTAGGAATGCCTGAAAAGCCTCGCGGAAGATGAGCAGGGCGGCGACGATGATCAGCGCGCCTTCTAGAACCGCCGAGAAGTACTCCGCCTTGTGGTGCCCGAACGGGTGGCCGCGGTCGGGAGGCTGCGAGCCGATGCGAATGGCGATGAGTGCGGCTACCGCCGTCAGCACGTTGACGATGCTTTCCAGCGCGTCGGAGAACAGCGCCACGCTGCCCGTCATCAAGAATGCGATGTACTTGATGCCCATCACCGCCAGGGCGATGCCGATGCTCGCGGTTGCGATCACCAGGTGTTTGCTGCCGGACGGATGCACGGGGGTCTTCATCGGGCCCATTAAGCGGCTAGGCTCCCGGGCGGCAAGTGCCTTCCTGTAGCGCACGACGCCTTGACGCAGCCGTGTTTTCCACACGCATGACAGGCGTCTCACTCCCCCAGTGCCCGCGAATCTGATGGGGAATGAGGATTGGGCTGAATCCGCGCCGCGTGCGCCGGCCAGCCGAGGCGGAGGGCATAATCAATGGCAAACTTCCCGACCCATATCGTCGTCGGCACGATCGTCGCCGGCTCGCTAGCGACGCTGACGCTGGCAGCCGACGTGATCGCCCCTGAGAACCTCGTCGCGGTCACCATGGCCGGATCGCTCGGCTCGGTTCTGCCGGATATCGACCTGAAGGATTCGCGCCCCAGCCGCGCGCTCTTCGCCGGTCTCGCTGTGTTCTTCTCGTTTGCGCTGCTGTTCCACTTTGCGCCGCAGCTGTCGATCGTTGAAATGTGGACGCTGTGGCTCGGGACGCTGCTGTTCGTGCGCTATGGCCTGCATACGATGTTCCATAGATTGGCGACCCACCGCGGGGTCTGGCATTCGTGGATTGCCGGCATCGCCTGCGCCTTCGCCACGGTGCTCATCTTTTACTACGTGTTCAATCGGCCCGATGGCGTCGCCTGGCTCGCCGGCGGCTTCCTGCTCGTCGGCTTCCTGACGCACCTGATCCTCGACGAGATGTACTCGGTCGACGTTCTCGGCAACCACATCAAGAAGTCGTTCGGCACCGCCTTCAAGCCCGTCGACATGCGCAACCCGGCGGGGTCGGCGGCCATGGCCGTGGCGGCGGTGGTACTGCTGCTGCTCACGCCGTCGATCAACGTGTTCTACGAAGGCATCACCTCGCGCCAGATGTGGTCGTCGCTGCATCAGCGGCTGCTGCCGCAGGATCGCTGGTTTGGCGTGATGATCGACCGCCAGGTGGCCGCGACGCCCCCGCCTACCGGTGCCGCGATGCCGCAGACGACGGGGTCGCTGCCGACGCCGCCGGCCGCCGAAGAGGCTGCCAAACCGATGGCGCCATAGACCTTCCACCCCGCGGCGACGCGCCCCTTATTGGGACGTCGCCGGAGCCGGGCAGCGCTTTTGCAGGCCGGCGAGGTAGGTGGAGATGAGATCGTCCACGAGCGTGCGCCCGGCCTGGGCGGTGACGTGCGAGAGCTTGTCCGCCGTAGAGAGCGCAGTCATCCCATGCACGCTGGCCCAGAGCGTGCGCGCGTGCCGCTTTTGGCAGCTTGGATCGGTGCCGGGGAGCAGCGGGACCAGCGCCTGCTCGAGCGGCATCATCAGGTTCTCGACCTTGGTCTGATACCACTCGGGGACCTCGCGGCCGGCCGGCATGCGATGCTCGTTCAGCAGGTTCCAGAGCTTCGGGCGCTCCTGCGTGAAAACGAAATAGGTGCCGACGAGGCGGCGTAACCTCTCCGCCGGCGGCCCCGAGGCGTCGGTATCGGCCAGGCGGCCGGCTAGCTCGTCGAGCAGCCGTGCCTCGATAATGAGGAGCAGATCGTCCAAATTCTCAAAGACGTTGTAGAGCGTGCCGGGGGAATAGCCGACAC
Source organism: uncultured Alphaproteobacteria bacterium (assembly GCA_963795225.1). GTDB lineage: Bacteria > Pseudomonadota > Alphaproteobacteria > Rhizobiales > Hyphomicrobiaceae > Hyphomicrobium_A. Next base: position 411,805 of record CAWCHB010000028.1, read on the forward strand.
GTTTGGCGATTTCGCGCGCCGAAAGTCCTTCGAGACCATCCTGTTCTACGATCGAGGTGGTGGCCTCGATGATGAGCTCGCGCAGTTCATCGGGGGTATGGATCGAGCGTCGGCCCATTTTTGTTATCCGTACGCTAGTCGTTTGAAGACTGACTATTCCTACCATATGCCGAGCGCGCGCGCGGGCAAACTGAATTAAGTTATCGGTTGGACTAAATCCGCGGCAGAAGCCGGCCGCATTGGTTTGGTACGAGGCTGCGGCGCCACACCTGGCCGCCGGCCAGGGGAGTTGCGTCAGCAGCTGTTCGTGCAGTTGTCGCCTTCGACGTAGTCGACGCAGCTATTGCGCGGGCTGTGATAGGATTTGTTGGTCCATGTCATCGCGCCTGAAAAGCCGGGAACGAAATCTCCGAACAACGGCTTGAACTCGTAAGTCGCATCTACCACGATAACGCTGTTGCCCGCGGCGACGATCTTGTCCGGCAGCGCATAGCTCGAGCAATCACCCGGCTTGGACATGCCGTTGTGAGAGTACGACCACGAGACCCGCGTATCGGCGGCGTCCGTCGTCGAAGCGCGCACGGAAATGACCGCAAGCTTCAGCGTCGAGGCATCGTAAGGCCGCATCAGGTGCTCGATCGACTTCATCATGCTGTCGAGGTTCGATAGGGCAGCCGATTTTGATTTGCCGAGGTTTTTTTCGCGCGCAACGAGGTCGCCCGCCGTCCCGACCGCAGCCGTGAAATGCCGATCGGTGTTGACGGCGCGTCCGATCTCGATCGTTGCCAGAAGCATGAGCAGCAGAAGTGGCGCAAGGAATGCAAATTCCACCGCCGCGGCGCCGTCGCTATGGCGTGCGAAGCGGACGCCGAACGCGGATAGACGCCTTGCCGCGGCGCAGATCGTAGCACGCATGGTTTCCTCACGCCGACGCATCACTTGTATGGCTCGCTCTTGAAGGCGGCGGCCGCCTGGATAATCGCAGGACCGGATCCGCCGCCGCTGCCGAGTTGCAGGAACGGGAACTGCTGGGCCAGGTCCCACTCGTAGCAAACGGTGACGAGGACAACGTCGCTGGCGCTTCCCGAGTACTTGTTGATGAGTTCGCCGGACGAGCCGGTCGAGCCAACCCTGTTGCCGTCTGCCGTCGGTGCAGGCCTGCGGCGTGATTCCGGACCAGGTCGCCGCATGCTGCACGATCGTATTGACCTTGCCGCAGTCGATGTACGAGCCGGCCTCCTTGCAGACGAGCTCTCTGAAACTGTCGACTGTCATGCTGCCCTTTTCCGCCTCGCCGGTGCGCAACTTGCGCGCCGCCGCCTCGACGCCGTGCTCGAGCGACGAGCTGGCGAGGAAGTAGAGCCCCATGCCGAGCAGGCCGAGGACGAAAAGCAGGAACGGCACGGCGACGAGGGCGAACTCGACCGCGGCCGAGCCGTCCTCGTTGCGCACCAAGCGTGAGGCTGCGTGTCGCCGGCGGAGGCGCGGAAGCCGAAGCTGAAGGGGGGACAATCGCATCTACAACGTCTCAGGTGGAAACCACCGGGACGGTATCTATAGGCCCATGAATTATGTATTACTTCGATCGCAATTGAGCGGTCTCGGTAACCGAACCGTTAATCCTAGCAAGCTCGGCGCCTATCACTCGGACGACTGTGGGTTGGTGCCCGGCACCGACGCGCCTGCCTTGGTCTGCGCCGCCTTGAGCGTCTCTTCGAAGAACTGTTGGGCATCGCCAACGACCGGCGCCGGGGAGCACGTCGGAGCGCAGGTGTAAGAGTGCCGCAGCGCGCCGCGATACACCACCACGGTGCGCCGGTCGTCCTGCTCGACAATCACGCGCTGGTCCTGGATGACATTCTTGTCGGCGTCCAGCGCGATGATGTTGGTGACACCAAACGTCTTGCCGGTGACCACGAGCAGGTTGCCGCCTTGCACGTTGACGTCGGCGATCGAGGGATTGCCGATGATGACCTCCGACACCGGGCGCGGAAGGCGAATGAGCTGCGACTGGTCGTACCTGACGAGAAGGTCCGCCGCTTCGACGCGGCAGACCGACGCCGTGACACCCAACACGGACATGACGGCGACGATCGCCCAACGGCTCGAGGGACTGACTAAAAACATGCGCGGCTACTTCCTCGGTGATTAATGGCCATTACTTCAGGAATTGGTGAAAAAACCGGAAATGAAGGACCCTAGATTTCCGCCACGCGACCCCTTGAAAGCCTTTGGTAGCGAATCCGACCGGCACGAGCAGGGTGCCGGCTGGACGTGCCGATTGATATTGGCGAAGTTATGCTTGTCGGACCACTAGTATTATTACGAGGAATAGACAGTATAGGCGGCACGAAATATCCGGCCTGAGCCACAGGCAGCGCCCAATGACTTCGAAATGGGCGCACGCTTCGGGTGGCTGATCTTGACGAACTTGCGAGGAGTCTGCAATTTGTTCGATTGTTATCGAATAGAACAACCAATTGTTAGGAGAGATTTACGAGCAAATTAGTTCGTTTTACCAAGGTTTAATACGAGCGCGCTCATATGGCCCCAGTCCCGCAGCGAGAGCTGTTGGGCTCGCATATGCGACCAAAAAAACTGGGAGTGCTGTCATGAAGACTTTCCTCGCTCGTTTCGCTCAGGATGAATCCGGCGCAACGGCCATCGAGTACGGCCTTATCGCTGCCATCGTCGGCGTCGGCATTATCGCCGGCCTCGGCAACCTGAAGACCGGCCTCAACACGCTGTTCGGCAGACGTCCAGACCGAACTCGGCAAGAAGTAAGTCTGGACGTATCGAGCTGGTACGAGGGGCCGCCCGGCGCAAGCCGCCGGGCGGCCTTGTTCGTCTCAGCTGGCGCGCAGCGGCCGGCGGGCACTTGCCGTTTGCTCGGTTGCCCGAACCCGGTTTGAGCCTTGTTTAACGGTTGTGCCTCAATTTTCGCAGGGCAGCTTTTCATCGTCGGAACCGGAGATCGGAGTGGCGGGCTATTCGTTGCTGTTGGTGTTTCCGGCCGCCATGGCCTACGCGGCGGCGTCGGATCTGCTGACCATGCGCATCGCCAACAGCGTGTCGCTTGGCCTTGTCGCCGCCTTCCTCGTCGTCGCTTTGATCGCCGGCATGCCCGCGCAGGACGTGCTGCTACATCTCGCGGTTGGCGCGGCGCTCCTCGTTGCCGGGATGCTGCTCTTTAGTTTGAACCTCGTTGGCGGCGGCGACGCCAAGCTGCTTGCGGCCGCGGCTCTATGGATCGGCTACGATCAGTTGGTGCCCTTCCTCCTCTGCGTGACGATTTTCGGGGGCGCACTGGCGCTCCTGCTGCTCGCTTATCGGCGCCTGCCGGCCGCCGCATTGCCGCTGCCGACGTGGGCGGTACGCCTGCACACTGCGGGGGAAGGCATGCCCTACGGCATCGCCATCGCCGCCGGAGCGCTCGCCATCTACCCGCTGACGAGCTGGCCGACGCTGCTCGCAATGGGCTCCTGACGCCGGCTCCCAGCTTCAAACTGCGACGGCAGTTAACCTCGCGTTGACGTTTGTCGTTCAGTGTCGGTGACGAACAAAAACCTACCGGCTGAAGGAGCCGTCGAAGGTGAAGCGAGCACAATTGATCGGCATCTCGATTGCGGGCGGAGCGGGTCTCCTTGCCTTCATTCTGATGCGTTCGATTGTCAGCGGCCCCACGGCGCCGACGCAAATTGCCGTGCCCGTCAACGCCACCGAGGTGCTGGTCGCTCGCCGGCCGATCGGACTGGGAGAGACGACGAAGGATACGGACTTTCGTTGGCAGACATGGCCCGCCGACGCCATCACGCCCTCGTTCATCACACAGGGCGATAGCGAAGGCATGAAGCTCGTCACCAACGCGATTGCGCGCTCGCCATTGCTCGAGGGCGAGCCAGTAACGCGGCAGAAGCTGATCAAGCCCGGTCAGGGCGGCGTGCTGGCGGCGATCCTGCCGAGCGGCATGCGCGCCATTTCGACGAAGATCAAGGAAGAGACGGCGGCCGGCCGCCTCATCCTTCCCAACGACAGGGTGGACGTCATCCTCACGCGCCGCCAACGCGGGAGGAACGGCACTGACGTCTTCGTCTCCGACACCCTCTTCAGGAACGTGCGCGTTCTTGCCGTAGGCCAGGAAATCGACACCAAGGAAGGCAAAAAGGCAGCCGAGGGTAGCGCCGATACGGCGACTCTCGAATTGACCCCGCCCCAAGCAGAACTCCTCGCGCGATCGAACTCGTCGGGCGAGATCAGCCTTTCGCTTCGTAGCGTCGCCGATGGCGACCCGACCGGGAAGGGCCCGACTGCGGTCATGAACGATGACCGCAGCAGTGCTGTGCGCGTATTGCGATACGGCGTGCCCTCGCGCGCGTACGGCGTGAACTGAGTAGCGTTGATTCAGTTTCGGCTGTCGAAAAGGTAATCGATCAATGCGAACGACCCTAAAATGGGCTCGCGCCGGTATGGCTGCAGTGTTCTTTGTCGCCACTTGTGTCGGCGACGTGCACGCTGCCGATATGAGCGGCAAACCTGGCAGTCAGGTTGGCCGTGATTCCGTGCTGCGCATTCCCGCTAATGCGGCATTTCCGCTATCGAAGCGGATCGATCTGGGCGTCGGTCGCTCGATCGTGGTGCAGTTTCCCGTGCCGCTCAAGGACGTGCTCGTCTCCGACCCCGGCGTGCTCGATGCCGTCGTGCAGTCGTCCGACCGGGTGTTCCTGATCGCCAAGAAGGCGGGGCAGACGAATGCTTTCTTCTTCGACGAATACGGGCAGCAGATCCTGACGCTCGAGGTTGCCATCGGCGCCGATCTCTCCTCGCTGGATCAGTTGCTGACCCGCCTTATTCCCGGCTCCAACATTCATAGCGAGATTGCCGGCAGGGCCATCGTGCTTACCGGGTCGGTGCGCACGCCGGTCGACTCCAACATGGCGGCGCAGATCGCGGCGCAGTTTGCCGCCGTCAACAAGGATGCCGCGAGCGTGACGGCGGGACCGAGCGCTACGACGAACACGAGCAGTTCGACGACCATCGGCATCGGCACCGACGATTCGAGCTTCCAAGAGATGAGCAGCAAGTCGGGTGGCGGCTCCGGCGGCGGCGGTGAGGACGTTTACGCCGCCAAGCCCATCATCAACCTGCTTTCGGTCGAGGGCGAGGAGCAGGTCATGCTGCGCGTCAGCGTGGCGGAGGTGCAGCGCGATATGCTGAAGCAGTTCGGCATCAACCTCGGCGCGCTCGTCAATTCGGGCAACTTCACGACGGCCATCCTTGGCGACAACGCCTTTCCTCTCGTCGGCGGCGGCCGGTCTCGGCAGCGCTGCCCATTCCCGGTATCAGCGCGGTCCGGCACCGGCCTCAACTTCTTCGACATGCCTGTACCCGGTCGCTGGCGTCGGATTCCCGGGCGGCGGGGTCGGCATTCCCTTCGTCAACTCGGGCGTCGCCACCGCGTGGCAATCGGGCAATCAGGCCATCACCGGCGTCCTGCGCGCCCTCGAGCGCGATGGCCTGGTCAAGACCCTGGCCGAGCCAAATCTGACGGCGGTGTCGGGCGAGCCGGCAAGGTTCCTCGCCGGTGGCGAGTTCCCCGTCCCCGTCATCGACAGCCTTGGCCAGGTGTCCGTGCTCTTCAAGAAGTTCGGCATCGGTCTCGCCTTCACGCCGGTCGTTCTCTCCGAGGGGCGCATCAGCTTGAAGATCGAGACCGAGGTGAGCGAGCTGTCGAACCAAGGCGCCGTCACCCTCAACGGCATTCAGATCCCTGCCCTCAAGACACGGCAAGCCGACTCGACCGTCGAGTTGCCGTCGGGCGGCTCGCTGGCCCTGGCCGGCCTGCTGTCGGAGGACACGCGGCAGAGCATCGACGGCTTCCCAGGGATGAAGGATCTGCCGATCCTCGGCACGCTGTTCCGCAGCCGCGACTACCAGAAGAAGGAAACCGAACTCGTCGTGATCGTCACGCCCTACATGGTGCGCCCCGTGGCCCGCCAGGAGCTTGCGCGACCCCTCGACGGCCTCGGCGACCCGACCGATCGCAAGGCGAACTTTCTCGGCCACATCAACCGCATCTACGGCGGCGGGCGGCCGGCTCCGGTGGGCGACCTCAAGGGCGACTACGGATTTATCGTGGAATAGCGGATGGGCTGGAGACGTATCATGACTGCCTCAAATGCGACGCGCGCCGTCCGCACCGGCTCGGTCCGCTCGCTCGGAGCAAAGCTCCTCGCCGCTTCGTTCGCGACCCTGGCGATGACCGGCTGCAAAACGACGGACGATCCGACGCGCGTCGCCGGATGGACGCTGGTCGACAGCGCGCAACGCCACCCGATCCTCGTCTCGCAGGAGCCGACGACGCATCTCATCCGCATGGGACGTGGCTCGAACGGACTGTCATCGCCGCAGCGCGCTCAGCTCCTCGATTTCATCGCCCACTTCCGCGCCACCGATGCCGGAAACAGCCGCCTCATCGTCGCCGTGCCGAGTGGCGGCGCCAACGAGGTATCGGCGATGTACGCCGTCGGCGAGATTCGCTCGATGCTGAACGATCAGGGGTTCGGACAAGCGTCGATCTCCGTCGAGGCCTATAACGCCGAGGGCACCGGCGATCCGCCGATCCGCGTCTCCTACATGCGCTACGTCGCCGAGCCCCCGCAGTGCGGCGACTGGTCGACGAACCTCGCCTACGACCCGATGAACCTGCCCTACCCGAACCTCGGCTGCGCCCAACAGCGCAACCTTGCCGTGCAGATTGCCAATCCCGCAGACCTGCTTGGACCGCGCACCGAGACCGCCCGCGCGAGCGATCGCCGCGACCAGGTGTGGGGCAAGTACGTCAAGGGTGCGGCTACCGGTGCTGCGGCAGAGCGCGAGCTGGGCTCGGCCGTGGGCTCCGAGAAGATCAGTCCGTAAGGATCGAAGCTTAATCTGAGGACCGTGCAAGGTATGGCCAAGAACGCATATTCCGCTTCGGACGCGCGCGAGACGGACGCCCTCGAGCCGGCAGTGCTTGCTGACGGGCCCGAGCGCGCCGAGCACCATCCGAATCTGCGCGCGCGCCCCATCCCGCGCATTTCCATCCAGGCATTCTGCGAAAACGGCTCCACGGCGGAGATCATCCAGATCACCGCCGAGGACCGCCGCCTGGCCAAGGCGCACGTCAGCGTGCACATGGGCGGTGTCGAGGCGGCCGTCGCCCACTACCAGCAGAACCCGACGCCGAACCTCATCATTCTGGAAAGCAGCCTGCCGCGCGACCACATCCTGGCGGAGCTGGACCGGCTGGCGGAGAATTGCGATCCCGGCACCAAGGTGCTGGTTATCGGCCATGCCAACGACGTGCTGCTCTACCGCGAGCTGTTGAAGCGCGGCGTCAGCGAATACCTCGTCGAGCCGGTCGAACCGATGCAGTTGATGGAGGCGATCTCCAACCTCTACAACAATCCGGAAACCGAGCCCGTCGGGCAGGTCTACGCCTTTATCGGCGCCAAGGGCGGCGTCGGCTCCTCGACCGTCTGCCACAACGCCGCCTGGTGCCTCTCGGAGATCGTCAAGGCCGACGTCGTCATCGCCGACCTCGATCTCGCTTTCGGCACCACGGGGCTCGATTTCAATCAAGATCCGATGCAGGGCATCGCCGACGCCTTGTCGAGCCCGGATCGTCTCGACGAGGTGCTGCTCGACCGGCTGCTGACCAAATGCTCGGCGCATCTTTCGATCTTCGCGGCCCCGGTCGTCCTCGATCGTGAATACGATCTCTCGGTGGCCGGCTGCGATCAGGTTATCGACGTCGCTCGCCAGAACGTTCCCTACGTCGCAGTAGACCTGCCGCACACGTGGACGGCGTGGGTGAAGAGCATTCTGCTGCAGGCCGACGAGGTGATCATCACCGCCGCTCCGGATCTCGCCAATCTGCGCAACGCCAAGAACATCGTCGATCTGTTGCAGCAGTCGCGCCGCAACGACTCCAAGCCGCGTCTGGTGATGAACATGGTCAACATGCCCAAGCGGCCGGAGATCAGCGTCAAGGAATTCGAATCGGCGATCGGCCTAAAGGCGATCAGCATCATCGACTTCGACAGCGAAACCTTCGGTCAGGCGGCCAACAACGGCCAGATGATCGAGGAGCTGAGCGCCAAGGCGCGCTCGGCGGCTGCATTCCGCGACATCGCCATGTCCATCAGCAACCGGCGCGATACGCAGGCGGCGAAGAAGACTTCCGCGTTTGCACCCTTCCTCGAAAAATTGAAGCTCAAGCGTTAGGTGACGTAGATGTTTGGTAAGCGTACAGGCGACACGACGGCTCCGCGCCGCGTTCAGCAGCAGCCCATCGCGCCGACCGCACTTCCGTCTGCGGCGGTGGAGCCCAAACCGGCGGCGGCGAAAACCGCACTGGCCAACGGCCAGATGAACACTGCCGTTGCAGCGGAGCCGCAGCGCCGCCACTCGGAAGAATACTACGACGTGAAGACCACGGTCTTCAACGCGCTCATCGACACGATCGACCTGACGCAGCTCGCCAAGCTCGATGTCGCCTCCGCACGCGAGGAGATCCGCGACATCGTCAGCGAGATCATTCAGATCAAGAACGTCGTCATGTCGATCGCGGAGCAGGAAGAGCTCCTCGAGGACATCTGCAACGACGTGCTCGGCTACGGTCCGCTGGAGCCGTTGCTGGCGCGCGACGACATCGCCGACATCATGGTCAACGGCGCCAACACCACCTACATCGAGGTGGCCGGCAAGGTGCACCGCACGGGCGTGCGCTTCGCCGACAACCTGCAGCTCATGAACATCTGCCAGCGCATCGTCAGCCAGGTCGGCCGCCGCGTCGATGAATCGAGCCCGATATGCGACGCGCGCCTTCCCGACGGCTCGCGCGTCAACGTCATCGCGCCGCCCCTGGCGATCGACGGGCCGGCGCTCACCATTCGTAAGTTCAAGCGCGACCGCCTCAATCTCGATCAGCTCGCCAAGCTCGGCACGATTTCGAACGACGGCAAGCTGATCCTCGACATCATCGGACGCGTCCGCTGCAACGTGCTGATCTCCGGAGGCACCGGTTCGGGCAAGACGACGCTGCTCAACTGCCTCACCGGCTCCATCGAGGACGACGAGCGCATCATCACCTGCGAAGACTCGGCCGAGCTTCAGCTACAGCAGCCGCACGTCGTACGCCTGGAGACACGTCCGCCCAACCTCGAGGGCGAAGGCGAAATCAAGATGCGCGATCTCGTCAGGAACTGCCTGCGTATGCGGCCTGAGCGGATCATCGTCGGCGAGGTGCGCGGCCCCGAGGCTTTCGACCTGCTGCAGGCGATGAACACCGGCCACGACGGCTCGATGGGCACGCTCCACTCGAACAGCCCGCGCGAGGCGATCAGCCGTCTCGAATCGATGATCATGATGGGCGGCTATCAGCTTCCCGTGCGCACGATCCGCGAGATGATCACCGGATCGGTGGACATCATCGTGCAGGTAGCACGACTGCGCGACGGCTCGCGCAAGGTGACGCACATCACCGAAGTGCTGGGCATGGAAGGCGACGTGGTCACCCTGCAGAACCTCATCGTATTCGACATATCGGGCGAGGATGCCAACGGCCGCATACTCGGCCGCCATCGCTCTACCGGCATCGCCCGCCCGCGCTTCTGGGATCGCGCCGAGTACTATGGCCAGGAAGGCAAGCTTGCAGAAGCGCTCGCCTCCGCGGAAGTGCTCGACGCAAACGGCAATCCGCTCGGAGACAACAATGCCTGAGTCGGACCTCCTATCGTTCGGGTCCGCTATGCTCGCCGCCTTGGCCGTCGGCGCGCTGGCCTATGCATTTCTCTATCCGTATTTCTCCGGAGACCGGGAGAAGGACTCGCGGCTGAAGGGCGTCATCGAGTCGAAGGGCCGGGAGACGACAACGGCCTTCGAGCAGGCCACTTCACGCCGCAAGTCGGTTGGCGACTCCTTGAAGGAAATGGAGAACCGCCATCGGGCGGCCAATAAAGTCTCGCTGCGGTTGCGGTTAGAACGCGCCGGCCTATCGATAACGCCGAGGGTGTACTGGCTGGCAAGCGTCGTTTGCGGCGTAGTGCTCGCGGCCATGGTGACGTTCTCTCTGCAGGCCAGCGCGACACGCATGATCCTGACTGTGATCGTCGGGTTGGTCGGCGTTTTCGGTGTCCCACGCTGGTTCGTCAGCAAGCTTACCGCTCGACGTCAGGGGAAGTTCATCAAGGAACTGCCGAATGCGATCGACATCGTCGTGCGCGGTATGAAGTCGGGCCTGCCGCTGAACGAGTGCCTGGCCATCATCGCGCGCGAGAGCGAGGAGCCCCTGGCCAGCGAGTTCCGTGATGTCATTGATCAGCAGCGGGTCGGCGTGTCGCTGGGCGAGGCGCTCGAAAAGCTGACCACGCGCATGCCGTTGCCCGAGGTGAAGTTTCTGCAGATCGTCGTCGCCATCCAGCAGCAGGCCGGCGGCAACCTGTCGGAGGCTCTCAGCAACCTTTCGACGGTGCTGCGCGACCGCTTCATGCTGAAGATGAAGGTCAAGGCAATGAGCGCCGAGGCAAAAGCTTCGGCCTTGGTTCTCGCTTCGCTGCCTCCAATCGTGACTGTCCTCGTCTACGGCTCGTCGCCCGACTACATCTCCGCCCTGTTCGACACGCGCACCGGTAACTTTGCCCTCCTGGTATGCGGGATTTGGATGCTGGCGGGCGTACTCGTCATGCGGAAGATGATCAACTTCAAGTTCTGAGCTCGCTGCGGCGGGCGCCTGGGCGCCCAACCAAGAAGTGACGGTGTCAGGCAATGCATCTCATCGAAACGTTCACCAACCCGACTTTCGTCGTCACCATCCTTGCCGCTATCTGCGTCTTTGCGACGGTGTTGACGCTCGCGATGCCTATGCTCGCCCGCGATCGCATGAACCATCGCATGCGGGTCATGGCCGTCGAGCGTGACAAGATGCGGGCCGAGCGGCTTGCCGAAATGACGGCGCGCGAGCGGCAGGGAAAGCTGCGCAACGCCCCGACGGGCTTCATGCAGCAGATCGTCAATCGCCTCAATCTGCGCAAGATGCTCGACACTGCCGACTTGCGCGACCGCCTGAAGCAAGCCGGCTTGCGCGGGCAGGCGCCGCTGGTTGCCTTCATGTTCTTCCGCGTGGCAGCGCCGCTGCTATTCTTCTCCGGCGCCATGTTTTACCTCTTCGTCATGGGGGGCTTGTCGTACCCGCCGCAGATCAAGCTGATGATGGCCCTCGGTGCGGCGTTCCTTGGCAGCTACGCGCCCAGCATCTTCATCTCCAACCTCATCCAAAAGCGCCAGCAGTCGATCAAGATGGCCTTCCCCGATGCGCTCGACATGCTGCTCATCTGCGTGCAGTCGGGCATGTCGGTCGAAGCGGCGTTTGGCAAGGTGTCAAAGGAAGTGGGAAGTCAGTCCATGGAACTCGCCGAGGAGCTCAGCCTGACGACGGCCGAGTTGTCGTATCTGCAGGACCGCCGACAGGCTTTCGACAATCTCGGCAAGCGGACCGGCATCCCAGGCGTCCGCGCCGTGACGACCGCTCTCATCCAGGCAGAGCGCTACGGCACGCCGGTCGGTCAGGCGCTGCGGGTGATGGCGAAGGAAAATCGCGACATCCGCCAGTCGGAGGCCGAGAAAAAGGCTGCCGCCCTGCCGCCGAAGCTGACGGTGCCGATGATCGTGTTCTTCCTGCCGGTGCTATTCGTCGTCATTCTTGGACCGGCCGCAATCCGCTACTGGGAATGGGGATAAGACGGGCGCCGCACGATTCTGCTGGCGCTCGACCTTGTGCCTTAGATCCGGATCTCAGCGCTTCGCCTGGGCGACGAGCGGCGACCTTTCAGTCGGCGCGGCCGCGACCGGCTTGGCGCGTTCCTTGGCAGGCGCGGCGCTCTTCTTCTTCTGCTTGGCCGGCGCGCCGTCGTCATCGACCGCGAATTGAGCCGCCATCTGCGCCACTGACATCACCTTCACCTTCGGTGCCGGTGCGGAGGCGGTAATCGGAGTGGCGGGGGCGGGCCGCTCGGCAGAGACGACCCAGGCCGAATCCTTGGCGGCGTCGGCGTCGATCGGCGGCATCGGCTGCACATCGGCGATCTTCTGCACCGGCACGGCTGCGACCGGTGCCTGGGCAACCTTCGCTTCGGTGTTCCATTCAGCCGGCATCGGGTCGGAGTTGGGCACCGACTTCGGATCGAGGTTCACCACCTGCCGCAGGTAGTCGGCGTTGTCGTTGGCATTGGTGATAGGGAGGTCGCGGGCGGCGACGAGCTTGGCTTCGTCGTATTTGCCCTGCAAGCCGAGCACCAGCGCCAGGTTCTGGCGAATGCGCGGCGACTGGCTGTCCGACGCGGCGGCGAGGCGCAGCATCGATTCCGCCTTGTTGGACTCGCCGTTCATGGCATGCGCAAGGGCGAGGTTGCTCACCACGGACGGTTGGTTGTTGGAAAGCGTCAACGCCTTTTCGAAGAACGGAATGGCGTCGTTGTAGTTGCCTTCCTTGGCAAGCGCGGCTCCGCGTGCCGAGATCACGCGCCAATCGGGTTTCGTCGGATCGTCGGCCATGGCGAGCAGCTTCTTGGCCACCTGCACCTGGTCGAGGTCGAGCGCCAGCCGCCCGTACTCGCTGGCCAGATCGCGGCTGTTGCCGTGAAAGATCGATACCTGCTGCAACACGGCCATGGCCTGGCGCTTTTCGCCCATGGCCTTGAGATTGCGCGCATATTTGAGAGCGATGTCCAAATCGCGCGAGTTCTCCGCGTATTGCTTGCCCCAGTATTCCGTGGCCTTGCGCAGCTCACCCGCATCGGTTGGCGCTTCGGATTGACCCGCAGCCTGGATGTGGACAGGGGGAGCGGAGCTGTTGAGGGAGAGCAAATCCTTACCCGACGTCAGCGACTGGCCGCAGGCGCCCAGCATGAGCGCGGCGGTTAGCGCGGCGAGGGTCGGCGCCTGGCGAAGCGCAAATGATGCCCGGTGCCGGTGAGAAGCGAACGCCATCGAGGTCTCCCTGATCGGTTGGGCTCACAGACGGGCAGGCCCGAATCTCTGTCCCTTGATCGTCAGGTTGGGAGACACTTCTCAATAAACGATTAACCCTGGTAACCGACGTTTAAATACGCAACGGCCTATGCCTGCGCCGCCACTTGCTCCCGGGCACCGTCTATCCACGCGGCCACCTCGGGCATGGCGAAGATCGTCGCCACGTAGCCGGCGGCGGTGCCGTCGTCGCCGTAGCGGCCAAGGTCCGGAATGTAGGTGCGAAAGCGCGAGGCGGCCGGGGCATACATCGCATCGGCCGCGGAGAATTCGCCGAACAGGAACGGGCCGCCGGCGCCGAACTTCGAACGACACTCCCGCCAAAGCGCGACTATGCGACGGATGTCGGTTTCGACCGCCTCGGGCACGGGTTCGAGCGGGTTGTCGGCGAGGATCTCCATCGAGCACGCCTGGCGCAGCGGCGCGAACCCGGAGTGGATCTCGGCCGAGACGCAGCGAGCGAGCGCGCGAGCCTGCCGGTCGGCCGGCCACATAGGCTTGTCGGGATGCTGCTCGGCCAGATACTCAATGATGGCAAGGCTGTCCCATATGGCCAAGTCGCCGTCGAGCAGCAGCGGCACCAGGCCCGAAGGGCTGAACTTGAGGATCGCGGCTTTGGAATCTGCCTGCCGCAGCCGGACGTTAATCTCCTCGAACGGCAAGCCGAGGCGGCGCATCGCCAACCACGGGCGAAGGCTCCAGCTCGACCAATTTTTGTTGCCGATGACCAGGCGATAGCGATTTGCGGCCATGCTCTTGCCTTGCCCTCCGTGATCCTGTCTTGTGCGCCGCGCTAGTCGGCCCGACAACTCATGCCCCATTAGGTCCCGGCTTGCCAGCAGCGAGCACCCCGAATGAGCGATGATCCGATGAAGCGTGACAACCTGCCCGCCGACGGCATTTTCGCCGCCGATGGTGCGGCAGGACATGAGATCCCCGTCTGGGCCGTGGAGAAAGACGCCTCGCTCGACGCACTGCCGCTGTCGGCCGCGCAGCGCACTTGGATCGAGGGCGTTGGCTTCAAGGGCACGGCGAAGCAGCAGACGCTGCTGCCCGGTGCCGACGGTCGCGTCGCCGGCGTGCTTTTCGGCATCGGCGACGGATTCGCCGGGGAGCCCTCGGGACCATCGGAATTGCTGATCGGACACCTCGCCCAATCGTTGCCCACGGGGAGCTATCGGCTGGCGAGCGAAGCGCGCGACCCGACGCTCGTCGCGATTGCCTGGGGGCTGGGGAGCTATCGCTACACCCGCTACAAGAATAGCAACACGCCGCGCGCGGTAAGCTTGCGACTTCCCGTGGGCGCCGACCGCGAGCTGGCGCTCGACACCATCGACGCGGTGCGCCTCGGACGCGACCTCATCAATACGCCGGCCTCCGACCTTGGACCGGCTGAGATCGAGGCTGCGGCGCGCGATCTGGCGATGCGGTACGGCGCGCATATCGAAGTCACGATGGGCGATGATCTGCTGGCCAAGAATTTCCCGATGATCCATGCGGTCGGGCGCGCCAGCCCGCGCGCGCCACGCTTGATCGACATCACCTGGGGCCGCGAAGGCGCGCGCACCGTCACCCTCGTCGGCAAGGGCATCACCTTCGACACCGGTGGCCTCGACATCAAGCCGTCGAGCGCCATGCTGCTGATGAAGAAGGATATGGGCGGCGCCGCCGCGGCGCTGACGCTCGGCCATATGATCATGGCGCAGAAGCTCGACGTCCGCCTGCGCATCCTCATACCCACCGCCGAGAACAGCATCTCGGGCGATGCTTTCCGCCCTGGCGACGTTCTGACCTCGCGCGCCGGGACGACGGTCGAGATCGGCAATACGGATGCCGAAGGCCGTCTCGTCCTTGCCGACGCCATTGCGCTTGCCGATGAGCAGGCGCCGCAGAGCATGTACGTCTTCGCGACGTTGACGGGCGCGGCGCGCGTCGCCCTCGGTCCCGATCTGCCGGCCATGTTCACCAACGATGACGCATTCGCCGCCGAGATGGTCGCCACGTCGGCCAACATCGGCGATCCCGTGTGGCGCCTGCCGCTGTGGCCCGGCTACGATGCCAAGCTGGAAAGCCCGGTCGCCGACATGAACAACGTGTGGGAGGCGCCGTTCGCCGGGTCGATCACCGCCGCACTGTTTCTGAAGCGCTTCGCCAGACAGGCCAAGCGCTTCGCTCACTTCGACCTTTTCGGCTGGCGGCCGCAATTGAGCCCGCTCGGGCCGCGTGGGGGCGAGCCGCAAACGGCACGCGCCGTGTTCACGGTTCTGGCTAGGGAGCTTTGCCGATGAGCGATACGGATGAAGTGGCGAGGTCGGAAGCGGCGCCGTCGCCGGCAGCGCGCCTGGATCCGCGCCGCAGCGTCTTCCGCCCCGATCTGGCCGCCGAAAGCCTCTATGGCAAGGTGAGCGCGCCGCGCTACGTGCAGGGCTATGCGGCGCAGGTCGTCCGCGCCTCGTTGCCGCTGCGCATCCGTCCGACGCCGACCGTCGGCTTCGAGACGGAAGCACTGTTCGGCGAGACGGTCACCGTCTACGACGAGCGCGACGGTTGGGCCTGGGTGCAGCTCAATCGCGACCGGTATGTGGGCTATGTGCCATCCGAGGCGCTTTCCCCCGAGATCGACGAGACGACGCACCGCGTGCGTGCTCTCGGTACCTTCGTTTATCCCGTGCCCGACATCAAATCGCCGCCGCTGATGCACCTCAGCATGAACGCCGAGCTGTGCATTGCCAGCGCCGATGAGCGTTTCATGATGCTCAAGGGCGGCGGCTTCGTCGTCACCCGCCATATCGCCGAGCGCTCGCGCCGCGCCCCCGACTTTGTCGAGCTTGCGGAACGCTTCATCGGCACGCCCTACCTGTGGGGCGGACGCACCCGTCTCGGCATCGATTGCTCGGGCCTCGTGCAGCTCACGCTCGAAGCCGCCGGCATCGCAGCCCCGCGCGATACGGATATGCAACAGGCCGAGCTCGGCGAAGAGGTGGCGATCCCCGACGTGCTCGAGGGCGTGCAGCGCGGCGACCTCATCTTCTGGAAGGGCCATGTCGGCATCATGGCCGACAGCATCACGCTGGTGCATGCCAACGCCCATCACATGCAGGTGGCGGCAGAGACGCTTCCCGAGGCCATCGAGCGCATCGCCAAGCTCGGCGCCGAGATCGCCGCCGTGAAGCGCCTCCCCGGCCTTTCCGCCAAGGACACGGCTTAGTACCTACCGGCACTAAGGGTTCGCGAGGCGATTCCTTTTTCACCTCTCCCAGGGGGAGAGGTCGGAAGCGAATGTGAATGAGCTTCCGGGTGAGGGGTTACACCCTTGCAGAATAGGAACACGATTTGATGCCGAACCTCCCCTCACCCGGCTGTCGCGCTTGCAGCGCGTCCAGCCGACCTCTCCCCATAGGAGAGGTGAAGGAAAGGCCGGTCCCTCGTAAAATCACGTGCCCAGCCGAACAAATATAAATCGCTATGGCCGCGCAGGCGGCCATTACGAGAAAACGGCTCGTCGGGAGCGCGCCTTACGCTACCGCCGGTAGGGCAGGAAGCGGCGCTCGCGCAGCTCGGTGCCGTCGTCGTCGAGCGTCGGCATTCTCGGCGTATCGCCGCGGCCCTCGCGCCAGATGCCGCCGCCCGGCAGCGTGACCACCGTCTCGACCGAGCGCTCCAGGCCGGTCAGGCGACTGAGCCAGCGTCGTTGCACGACGTTGCCTTCGGACACGGCCCCGGCGAACGGCACGAACCAGTCGAACGATTCGATCGGCCGGCCTTCGTAGGTCTCGTCGGCGATGGCGAGGTCGTAGCGCTGGTCGGCATGCAGGATCAGCTCGAACGGGCAGGCGGTGGCCACCGCCGGCGTGACGACGATCTTCCAATAGTCGCTGGTTTCCGCTTCCTCGAGGCGTGCGGCGTCGGCGACCGAGGGCGCCCAATAGCGCAGCGCTGTGATCGTCGACTGCAGGCGAGAGCGAAAGACATCATCGGGCAGCATCGGTGTCGAACGCCGAATTTGTTGCTGCCGACTACGATGCCGCAAACCCGTGGCCGTTCAAGCGGAATATGTTTCAGCCGCCGGTCTGTCGTGCATATGCCTCGTCGCGGGCCAGCTGCCGCTGCAACGCTGGGCGCTCGGCCAGGCGCTGCGTGTAGGCGACGAACTCCGGCAGATCGGGGATGAGCTTGAACTGCATCAACCAGCGCAAGGCTGGCGCCGACCACCACGTCGGCGGCGGTGAAGCGTTCTCCGAGC
Source organism: uncultured Alphaproteobacteria bacterium (assembly GCA_963795225.1). Taxonomy (GTDB): domain Bacteria; phylum Pseudomonadota; class Alphaproteobacteria; order Rhizobiales; family Hyphomicrobiaceae; genus Hyphomicrobium_A. The sequence continues at coordinate 429,113 of CAWCHB010000028.1, forward strand.
CAATAGGGCGAAGCCTTGCCGGCAGCCTCGCGCAGGACGGAGATGACGGTGTCATAGTCGGCCCAGCCGGCCGTCGACCGCGGCGCCGGCGGCCGGTTCATCGCCTTGTCGAGCACCGCCGGCTCGACGCAGCTCGGCACAAAGAAGAGCCACTTGAGGTAGGGGCCGCGCAGCTTGTCCGTCACTGCTGGTGCCAAACCGGCCTTCGGGTAGGCGTCGGCGAGATAGCAGCATGTGGCGGAGACTTCGCTGACGACCGTGTCGCCGTCAACGAGCGTCGGCACCTTGCCCATGGGGTTGAGGGCCAGATACTCGGGCTTGCGCTGGTCGCCGTTCTTGAGGTGCAGCAGCTCCACTTCGTAAGGTTCGCCAACCTCCTCGAGCATCCACATGGTCACCGAGGCTCGCGACGGAGACGCGTAATAGAGTTTCAGCCGCGGCTTTTGTTCCTCGGGCATGTCGGTCTCCTTTTGCAAGCTCCGTCAGCCGGCAAGTACGTTCTTGTGCAGCACGCTGATGTTGAACGCGGCGGCGAGTAGCGCCTTCGTATATTCTTCCTTCGGATTGGAGAACACCTCGACCGCCGGACCTTCCTCGACCACCTTCCCGTTGCGCATGACGATCACGTAGTTGCACAGCGCGCGGATGACCTTGAGGTCGTGGCTGATGAACAGGTAGGCGAGGTCGCGCTTTTTCTGCAGCTCGCGCAACAGGTCGACGATCTGCGCCTGCACCGACATGTCGAGCGCGCTGGTCGGCTCGTCGAGCATGATGAACTTCGGCTGCAGCACCATGGCGCGGGCGATGGCGATGCGCTGGCGCTGGCCGCCGGAGAATTCGTGCGGGTAGCGGTCCTGCGCCGCCGGATCGAGGCCGACCTCCTTCAGCGCGGCGCTGACGCGCTTGCGGCGCTCGGCGTAGTCGAGCTCCGGCGCCTGAATGGTGAGACCCTCGCCGATGATCTGGTTGACCGACATGCGCGGCGACAGCGAGCCATATGGGTCCTGAAAGACGATCTGCATATCCTTGCGCAGCGGCCGCATCTCGCGGCTGGAAAGGCCGTCGAGGCGCTTTCCCATGTAGACGATCGGGCCCTGCGAGGAGATGAGACGCAGGATGGCGAGGCCGAGCGTCGTCTTGCCGGAGCCGGACTCGCCGACGACGCCGAGCGTCTGCCCCTGACGCAGCTTGAGCGACAGCCCATCGACTGCCTTGACGTAGTCGACGGTGCGGCGAAGCAACCCCGCCTTGATGGGAAACCACACCTTGAGATCTTCGGTCTCGACGACGACCGGCGCCGTCTCGTTGGCGGCCGGGGGATTGCCCTTGGGCTCGGCGGCGAGAAGCTGCTTGGTATAGCCGTGCTGGGGCTTGGTGAAGATGTCCTCGGTAGCGCCTTCCTCGACGATCTTGCCGCCCTGCATGATGTAGACGCGCTCGGCCATCTTGCGGACGATGCCGAGGTCGTGGGTGATGAGCAGCATGGCCATGCCCATCTCGCGCTGCAACTGCTTCAACAGCTCGAGGATCTGCGCCTGAATGGTCACATCGAGCGCCGTCGTCGGCTCGTCGGCGATCAGCAGATCCGGCTCGTTGGCGAGCGCCATGGCGATCATGACGCGCTGGCGCTGACCGCCCGACAACTGATGCGGGTAGGCATCGATCCGCTTCTCGGGATCGCGAATGCCGACCTTGTGCAGCAGCTCCAGCACGCGCGTCCGCACGGCCTTCTCGTCCATGCGCCGGTGCACGCGCAGCACCTCGCCCACCTGCCGCTGGATGGTATGCAGCGGGTTGAGCGACGTCATCGGTTCCTGGAAGATCATCGAGATGCGGTCGCCGCGCACGGCCTGCAATTGTGCCGGCTTCAGCTTCAGGAGGTCCTTGCCCTCGAACCAAACTTCGCCGGACGGGTGCGAGGCGGCCGGATACGGGAGAAGACGCAGGATCGACAGCGCCGATACGGTCTTGCCGGAGCCGGATTCGCCGACGAGCGCCACGGTTTCGCCCTTGCCGATGCGGAACGACACGCGATCGGCGGCGACCATCTCGCCGTGGCGCCCGAAGGCGACGGAAAGATCCCTGACGTCGAGAAGCGCACGATTAACGCTCGCCATCGCTGCTCCTACCGAAACGTCTTGCGCGGGTCGAGCGCGTCACGCACCGCCTCGCCGATGAAGATCAACAGGGACAGCATGATCGCCACCGTGAAGAAGCCGGTGAGACCGAGCCACGGTGCCTCCAGGTGTCGCTTGCCCTGTAGCAGCAATTCGCCGAGCGACGGCGATCCTGGCGGCAGGCCGAGGCCGAGGAAGTCGAGCGCCGTCAACGCGGCGATGCTGCCGGAGAGCTGGAACGGCAGGAAGGTGAGCGTCGCCACCATGGCGTTGGGCAGCATGTGCTTCCACATGATCTTGCGGTGCGACAGGCCGAGCGCGCGGGCCGCGTTGACGTATTCGAAGTTGCGGGCGCGCAGGAACTCGGCGCGCACGACGCCGACGAGGTTCACCCATTCGAAGAGGAGCAGCGTGCCGAGCAGCGTCCAGAAGCCCGGTACGAGCACCGACGAGATGATGATCAGCACGAACAGCGATGGTATCGAGGACCACATCTCGAGGAAGCGCTGGAAGATGAGATCGGTGCGGCCGCCGAAGTAGCCCTGCAACGCTCCTGCCGTGACGCCGACGGCCGCTGAGAACATGGCGAGCAGCAGCCCGAACAGCACCGAGATGCGGAATCCGTAGATGACGCGGGCGACGACGTCGCGACCCTGATTGTCGAGACCGAGCCAGTTGGTGTTGCCGAACGCCTTGAAGCGGGCGAGCTGATCGGGCGGGGCCTCGCACAGCGGCGCGCTCGAAGCCCACGGCGGCGGTGCCGGATACCCAAGGCAGATGTTGTCGGGGCTTTTGCGCCCCGGATAGTCCTTGTTGATGGTGTCGTAGGAGTAGCGGATCAGCGGCCAGATGGCCCACCCGTTCGCCTTGATCTCATCGAGGATCACCGGATCCTTGTAGTCGGTGACGGCGAGGAAGCCGCCGAACTTCGATTCCGGATAGTCGGTGAGGACGGGCGACAAGATCTCGCCCTTGTAGCTCATCAGCAGCGGGCGATCGTTGGCGAGGAACTCGGCAAACAGCGTGACGACGAACAGGGTGAGGAAGATGCGCAAGCTCCAGTAGCCGCGCCGGTTGGCCTTGAAGTTCTCCAAGCGCCGCTGGTTGATGGGGCTCAGCTTGTCGCTGCTGGGCATCCTGCGCGCCAGCCATCCGGGGACGCGGTCGCGATGCTCTTCGCGCGGTGGCGGCTGCGACTGGGGCAGCGGCGTTTCGAGGGCGCGCAGATCAGCCAACGGCTAGTGCCCCCATTCCGAAGTTCGCCGGAGTTCGCAGCCCGCGTGAGGAGCGAACTTCGGAATGATGAGGGGCACTAGAATCATAGCCTCGCTAGTGCGATTTAGATCGAGAAATTCGCTCGATCCCATGCCGCTCGTGATGGCGAATTTCTCGATCATCGCACTAGACCTCCCGGCTCTCGAAGTCGATGCGCGGATCGACCATGGTGTAGGCGAAGTCGGAGATGATGTTGAGCAACAGGCCCATGAGCGAGAAAATCCACAGTGTGGCGAAGACCACGGGATAGTCGCGCTTCTCGATGGATTCGAAGGATAACAGGCCGAGGCCGTCGAGCGAGAAGATCGTCTCGATCAACATGGCGCCGGCGAAGAACGCCGAGATGAACGCCCCCGGGAAGCCGGCGATGATCAGCAGCATGGCGTTGCGGAACACGTGGCCGTAGAGGACCTGGTTCTCGTTAAGGCCCTTGGCACGCGCCGTCGTCACGTACTGCTTGCGGATCTCGTCGATGAAGGAGTTCTTGGTGAGAAAGGTCATGGTCGTGAACGCCGTCAGCGACATGGCGATCAGCGGCAGCGTCAGGTGCCAGAAGTAGTCGATGACCTTGCCGACAAGCGAGAGCTGATCCCAGTTGTCGGAGGTGAGGCCGCGCGATGGAAACCACTGGAAGAAGGAGCTGCCGGCAAACAGGATCAGCAGCAGCACGGCGAACAGGAAGCCGGGCACCGCGTAGGCGATGACCAGCACGCTGCTCGTCCACCTGTCGAAGGGCTCGCCGTCCTGCACCGCCTTGCGGATGCCGAGGGGGATGGAGATGAGATAGGAGATCAGCATCATCCACAGCCCGAGCGATACGGAGACGGGCAGCTTCTCCTTGATGAGCTGCAGCACCGAGACATCGCGGAAATAGCTCTTGCCGAAATCGAACGTGAGGTAGCTCTTCATCATGATGAAGAAGCGCTCGTAGGCCGGCTTGTCGAAGCCGAACTGCTTCTCGAGGCTTTTGATGAACTCCGGGTCGAGGCCCTGAGCGCCACGGTACTTGGACGTCACCACGTCGGCGGCGCCCTGCCCGAGCTGCGATTGGCTGCCGCTTGAGAGGGTATCGTTGCCGCCGCCGCCGATGCGCGAGGCGATGGTCGAGTCGCGACCGGTGAGCTGCGCGATGATGCGCTCGACGGGACCGCCGGGGGCGAACTGAATGATGATGAAGCTGATGAGCATGATACCGAGCAGCGTCGGTATGATCAGCAGCAGGCGCTTGAGGAGATAGGCGGCCATCGGGGGTTGGGCTCAGTTCTTTTTCAGCTTCGCAGCTTTGTCGGCGTCATACCACCACGTGTCGATCACGCCCTCATCGAACCTCGGCTTCACTTTCGGGCGTGATAACTCATCCCAGAAGGCGACATTGTGCTCGGCCTTGGACCACTGCGGCACCCAGTAATGGCCCGCACGCAGCACGCGGTCGAGTGCGCGGGCCGTCGTCACCAGCTCGGCGCGTGATTTGGCTTCTACCATCTTGGCGATGAGCGCGTCGACCACGGGATCATTGATGCCGGCGAGGTTGAAGCTGCCGTCCATGCCGGCGGCATCCGATCCCCAATAGCTCTTCAGCTCGATCCCCGGCGTGAGACGGAGCGCGTACCGCTGGATCGACATGTCGAAGTCGAACGACTTCATGCGCCGCTCGTACTGCGCCGGGTCGACGCGGCGTAGCGAGGCGTTGACGCCGATGCGCTTCAAGTTGTTGACATAGGGGATGATGATCCGGTCGAAGCCCTCCTCGAACGACAGGATCTCGACGGTGAGGGGCTTGCCACCGTCGCCGTAGCCCGCCTCGGCGAGCAGGTCATGGGCGCGTTTGAGGAACTGGCGGTCGCGCCCGCTGGCATCGGTCACCGGCGGAGTCACCGGCTCCCCGAACACCTCCGGCGCGAGCTTGTCCTTGAACGGCTCGAGCAGCACAAGCTCCTCCGGACTGGGCAGCCCCTTGGCCTTCATATCAGAGTTCTCGAAGAAGCTCTGCGTGCGCTTGTAGAGTTCGAAGAACAGGTTCTTGTTCGACCATTCGAAATCGAAGGCGAGGCCGAGCGCCTCGCGCACGCGTTTGTCCTTGAACGGCTCGCGGCGCGTATTGATGAAGAAGCCCTGCGCGCCGGCCGGGCGTTCGTCGGGCATGACAAGGCGGACGAGGCGCCCTTCGCGCACGGCAGGGATGTCGTAGGCGGTCGCCCAGTCGATGGAGGTGAACTCCTCGCGGAAATTGAAGGCGCCCGACTTGAGACCCTCCAGCTCCAGCGTGCGGTCGCGGTAGTACTCGTAGCGCACCTCGTCGAAGTTGAAGCGGCCGCGATTGACCGGCAGATCCTTGGCCCAGTAGTCGGGCCGGCGCTTGTAGGCCACATAGGTGCCGGGCTTGAAGCTGCCGATCTCGTAGGGTCCCGAGCCGAGCGGTTTCTCCAGCGACGATTGGTCGAACGGATGCTTTGTGTAGAACGCCTTCGACAGGATCGGCAGCTCGGCGACGACTTGCGGCAGGTCGCGAATGAGATCGCCCTTGAATTCGTAACGCACGGTATGCGCGTCGATCGCTTCCGCTTTCGCCACATCGCGCAGCGACAGTGTGAAGTTGGGGTGGCCCTTCTCCTTCAACGTATTGAAGGTGAAGACGACGTCCTCGGCGGTGATCGGCGTGCCGTCGGCGAACTTCGCCTCCGGTCGCATCTTGAACACGACGGACCGCTTGTCGGGTGCGAGGTCGCCGCTTTCCGCGACGAGCCCATAGACCGCGTCCGGCTCGTCCATGGCGCGCGTCATCAGGCTATCGAACAGATATTCGAGCCCCTGAGCCGCGTCGCCCTTGAGGATGAAGGCGTTGAAGCTGTCGAACGTCTTGGTGCCGCCGGTGCCGGTGGAGGAGAACTTGCCGCCCTTCGGCGCGTCCGGATTGGCGTAGTCGAAATGCTTGAAGTCGGGCGCGTACTTCAGCTCGCCGAATGCCGAAAGTCCGTGGCGAGGCTCGGCGTTGGCGGGGACCGCAAGCAGGGCCGCGGCGATGGCGAGCGAGGCGAGACGGAGGACGATGACGGTGGGCGGGGCGACTGGCATTGCCGGCATCGCCACCCTCACTGTCCGCGCGCGCCGGCGAGCGCCTTCTGTTTATCCGCGTCGAACCACCAGACCTGCGACAGCGCAGAAGTCTGCGACGGCAGCGTTGCGGGTCGCCCGAACACATCCCAGTAGGCGACGCGCTCGTAGGGATAGTGCCACTGCGGCACGACATAGAAGTTCCACAGCAGCACGCGATCGAGGGCGTGCGTTGCCGCCAGCAGCTCCTCGCGATCCTTGGCGAATACGATTTTGTCGATCAGCTTGTCGACCGCCGGGTTCCTGATGCCGGCGGTGTTGCGCGAGCCGTTGCGGTCGGCAGCGGCCGAGCCCCAGAAATCGCGCTGCTCGTTGCCGGGCGATTCCGATTGGGCGAAGTTGTCGGTGATGATGTCGTAGTCGTGCGCGTCCTCGCGGCGCTTGTACTGCGCGCTGTCGACCATGCGAATGCTGGCATTGATACCGAGCTTCTGCAGGTCCTGCACGTAGGGGAGCACGATCCTCTGGAATTCCGGCAACTCGAGCAGGAACTCGGCGTCGAGCCTCTCGCCCTTGTCGTTGCGCAGCACGTTCGCTTTCGGCGGCGACGACAGTCCGACGCTGCGCATGATCGAGCAGAAGGTGCCGCAGCTGCCGTCCTCTTCGATGGCAACTTCCTGGATCGTCCAGCCGGCCTCAGCGAGCAGCCTGGAAGCTTCGCGCATGTTGTTGCGGAAGTCTTCCGGCGTCTTGTTGACGGGGTTCTTCCACTCGGTGGTGAACACCTCCGGCGGAACCTCGTCCTTCACCTCGTTGAGGAGCTCAAGCTCGCGGCCTTGCGGCAGGCCCTTGTTGGCCAGCTCCGAGTTGTCGAAGTAGCTGCCGACGCGCACGTAGAGGTCGTAGAACAGCTTCTTGTTGGCTTCCTCGAAGTTGAAGGCCAAGGCGAAGGCGCGGCGCACGCGCGGATCCTGGAACTGTTTGCGGCGCTGGTTGAAGACGAACGCCTGCATCGGCGCCACGCGCTTCACCGGGATCGCCTCCTTCTTGACGAGGCCCTTCTGTATGGCGGGGAAATTGTAGCCCGTCGCCCACTGGCTGGCGGTGCTCTCGATCCAATAGTCGAGCTTGCCGGATTTGAACTCCTCGAAGGCCGGCGTGCGGTCGAGGAAGTAGGTCAGCTTGAACTCGTCGAAATTATACTGGCCCTTGCCGACAGGCTCATCCTTCGCCCAGTAGTCCTTGACGCGCTCGTAGGTGATCGAGCGGCCGGCGTCGAAGCTCTTGACGCGATAGGCACCCGAGCCGACCGGGATCTCCAGCGACGACTTCATGATGTCGCGCGGCTGGCCGTCAGCACCCGTGCCTTCCCAGAATTTCTTCGACAGCACGCTGAGCTGCCCGACGATTTGCGGCAGCTCGCGGTTGCCGTTGACGTCGAAGGTGAATGTCACCTCGTTGTCGCCGGTCTTCTCGGCCTTGACGACGTTCTTGTAGTAGAAGGCCATGCGCGGATGCGCTTTCTTCTGCGCATCGAACGAGAAGACGATGTCCTCGGGCGTGATCGGCGAGCCGTCCTGGAAGCGTGCTTTGGGGTTGATGCCGAACGTCACCGAGGAAAAGTCGGGCGGGTAGGAAACCCACTCGGCGACGAGACCATATTCCGACGATGGCTCGTCGGGACTGGATGCCATCAGCGAATCGTAGACGAGGCCGATGCCGCCTGCCGGGTCGCCCTTGACGGTGAACGGGTTGAGGCTGTCGAAGGAGCCCTCGGCGAAGCCGCGCAGTGTGCCGCCCTTTGGCGCGTCGGGATTGACCCAATTGAAGTGCGTGAAACCGGCAGGGTATTTCGGCTCGCCCATGAGCGATAGGGCATGGTGGCGCTTGTTCGCGGCGGGCGCGGCCTCGGCGGAGGGGGCGGCTTGAGCCGGCGCGTCTACCGCCGGTGCGTCCGGCGTTGGTGGTGCAGTCGGCTGCTGCGTCTGCGGATCGGTGGCGGGCGGTGAGGGCGGCTCCTGCGCGGCGACCGGCAACGCGGCGGCGGAGAAGCAAAGCAGGGCAGCTAAAAATACGGCGGGGACGTCGAGACGCGGAAGCACCAGGCGTATTCCCTTATCTGTCACGGACCGGAGAGGCGGGCAGCGCTGGCGCGGCCGGAGAGACCGCACGGCTTTGCGCGCGCCGTGTGAGACCTACAAGACATGCAACGGCCAAAGCGTCGCAAAATCCGGGCCGCGGCGCGAGTTAACTTGCTGTCATTTTGGCGGCGAAGATCCACCGCCGGCGCCTATTTCAGGGTGTTGAGGTAGGCGAGCAGGTCGCCCAGGTCGCCCGCGTCGGCGATGCCGGGGAAAAGCATTTTCGTGCCCGGTACGAACGTCTTAGGGCTGTGGATGAAGGACGCTAGATCGTCCAGCGTCCAGTTGCCGCCCTTGGCTTTCATGGCGTCCGAGTAACCAAACCCGGCGTGACCGGCTTTCGGCCGCCCGACGATGCCGGCGAGGTTGGGGCCGACCTTGTTGGCCCCCCCGGTCTCGGCGGAGTGGCAGGCCGTGCACTTCTTGAATATGGCAGCTCCGGCTTCGGCATTGCCCGATGCGGCGGCTTGCGCCACCGCGGTCGCGTCGAAAGCTGCCGCTGCCGGGGCACCGGCTGGCGCTGCTCCGCCCGCCGCCGGAGCCGCTTCCGGGGTCGGCAGCACGTAGCCTGGCTTTTCCGGGGCCTTGCCGTGCTCGCTGATTTCGAGCGCCACGCGGAAGCCGACGATGACCAGCAGCGCGCACAGAAACCCGCCGGCGATTTTCGACAGCTCGAAGGAATCCAGTCGCATCGGAAGCTCCGCAACCTTTAAGTTCGGCCCGCCGCCGAACGATCGGGCGACTATAGGAACTCCGCATCGGCTTGCAACCGAGCCGGGCGCCGTTCTATGTGCACGCCACCGGGACCAATTGCCTCGGCTTAACGCAGATTGGGACGTGCAGTGCCAAATACGCTGGTCGTCATTCCCGCGCGCATGCAGGCGACACGCCTGCCCGGCAAGCCGATGGTCGACATCGCCGGCGCGCCCATGATCGTCCAGGTGTGGCGCCGTGCCGTGGCTGCGAAGGCGGGGCGCGTCGTGGTGGCGACGGACGCTGTCGAAGTCGTATCCGCCATCGAGGCCGCCGGTGGTGAAGCAGTGATGACGCGCGCCGATCACGCGTCCGGCTCCGACCGCATCTTCGAAGCGGTGACGCGGGTCGACCCCGAGGCGCGCGTGGAAATCGTCGTCAATCTGCAAGGCGATCTGCCGACGCTCGAGCCGCACCTCGTTGCCGCCTGCGCTGCACCACTGCTCGAAAGGGGCGCCGACATCGCGACGCTCGCCGCCGAGATCACCGAGGCGGAAGAACGCACCAACCCCAACGTCGTCAAGGTCGTCGGCGCGCCACTCGCGTCGCCGGGGCGCCTGCGCGCGCTCTACTTCACGCGCGCCACGGCGCCCTGGGGCGAAGGCCCGCTCTACCACCACATCGGCATCTATGCTTACCGCCGCGCCGCCTTGCAGCGCTTCGTGTCACTTCAACCTTCGCCGTTGGAATTGCGCGAAAAGCTCGAACAGTTGCGTGCATTGGAAGCCGGCATGCGCATCGACGTGACCATCGTCGACACTGTTCCGCTCGGTGTCGATACCCCCGCCGACCTCGAGCGCGCGCGCCTGCTGCTGGGCGCGCGCTAGTCTTGTAGTCGTTGGGGAAGCAGGCGCGCTTGGGCTCCAACTGCAAAAGCGGTCATTGCACGCCCTTCGATCCAGGTCGCCTTTAGGCCACGAACTGACGTGGCGACTGCTTTGCACTCAGTCACACGAACTCGTTGCTTCATCCCAAAAGCGGAACTAGCGCATCCCGTGATCGGTGGGGCGAGGCTGTTGCCGACTACGTGTGCTTACGGGGGTGTTGCGTCAGGTGTTGATCTTCCGCACAATCTCGATGAAGAGCTGATCCGACAGCCATAGCGCTGCCTTTGTCGTCGGAAGCCGCAGTGCGAACGAGTAATCTTCCATTCTAGTGGCCGCGTACGGCGGCCGCTGAACCCAAACGTCAGGCGCCGGTGACACTTATGGGCTTTCGACTTCGCGTGGGTCCATTCACTTTCGGTCGCGGAGGCACTCGCCTGAGTTTGTGGCTTGGCGGAATTGGCTTCTCGACTTCGTTGGCCGGGAAAGGTCGCACCTTTGGCAAAGTAGGTATTGGTCCACTCAGTTGGTACGGTCACTCTGGTGAAGGCCGTTCGTTGCCTGCCGAGGACGGTTCTGGTGTAAATCCCCATGCTCTAAGTTCTGAGGAAGTCGCGGCTATAGAAGCCTTTCGGGCAGACGACCGCTTTCTCGAAGGGCTTCAACAAAATGGCATCACGTGGCGCGGTGTTCAGGAGCGTCTCAAAGAAGAGCTTCCACGTCATTCGGCTGGGCCGGACCAGATCGCTTATGGTCTCGTACCCAAGGCAATGAATGCGGTCTTCGGGCAACAAGGGGCCGCATGGGCCACCGAGAAGCGGCCATCAAGGAGCGGCTCCGGCTTAACAACTTGGATCGTCGTCAAGTAAAGCGCTGCCAAAACCTGGGTCGCGCCCGCCCCTATTTGGGAACCCCACGCACGATGTTGCAATCATGCAGCTGAGGCACTCGATCGGCTCAGCCTGAAGAAGGCGTAGAAATAACCGATCCAGAGAACGACGGAGAAGCCATAGAAGATGACGGTTCGCACCGACCAAACGGCCAGCCGGCGGGGGTCGCCCTTTGGCCATGAGCGGACATCGGCCGCCCGATATTACTCAGGGCTCTAGCAGTCGCATCCCCCATCGGCCCTTCGGCATCCCCCAAAGATTTGCTACCTCACTATCCGTCCTCACCCTATTGTGAGTTACGCTGGTTTCCCCGTTCCCTCGAGGAAATGGCCCGCCTGTGGCCTTGTGGCGTTGTGGACGCTGGTTCCTCCCCCGGAGTCAGCGTCCTTTTTTACCTTGCATGTGAGTTCTTAGCGACGACTATGCTCGGCCGTCGAAACTCGCGCGCCACTCGCCGCAGCGCTGGTCATTACAAACAGGCGAGACGCAAGAGCTCCTGACTTACCTCTCCGAGCCGCTTCCTGTTCCCGGCAAAGGCCAAGCGCATAGCGAGCTGCTCTTCCACCGAGGACCGCGTGTATGCCGCGAACCTGCCGGCGATTTCGTCCCGGTCCGTTTCAAGCTCACGGATCTGTTGCTTCAGATGCTCTGCCCTGACGCGGTCATCGAGCGTCAACGTCGTAGTCGTCATTCCAGCCTCGGGGCGCTGCCACGCCCGTTCAAGCCATGAGTTGGCTGGCCGCTACGACTGAACTTCGATCTTTCCACAGACATGCGATGGGAACGGACGATGCCTCGTCAATGAGGGAGCTTTAGGAGCGCATCGTCAGAAAGCGGACGCCAATGGAGTGATCTTCAGTGGCGTCAGACGCGCCGTTGCTCGCGCATGGTCAAAGCAACGTCCTCCAGATCAAAGATTCGCATCAGCGAATTCGTGGCTCATCTAGCGCTCATCGCCCGGCCCTGAAGGCTCGGGGGCGCCCGCCAGCGCGTCGACCGCGGCGATCCTCGGTGAAGTTACCGCGTATGGTTAAGCGCAGCGCGCCTTCTCACGTCGGGACTATTCTTGGTACGGAGTTTGCACATCAGAGGTCCTGAGGGGTGTCACTGTCCCTGCGAGGTCCCAAGATGGATCTGCCGACAAAGCCATGGTTGCGCGATGATCGCGTTGTCGTCATCGCCCGGCAAACGATGACACGCGAATTCTGGGCCCGCGTTTTCAAGGAAGAGCGCGGAATATCCCCTGACGTGCTTCGCCACTTTGGATGAGTGGGCCGACGACGGAGGCGCTCTCAACCCCTGCCTCGTCGTTTTGTGCCAAAGCGGGTTGGTAAAGACGGATGCATTGGCCGAAGTGGAACGACTCTCGGCTCAAGCTGCCTGTAGTCCCGTCGTGATCATTTCCGACAACGAAGACCCAAACACCATTGTCCAGATGCTCGCCAAGAAGGTTCGTGGGTACGTTCCGACAAGCTTTTCGCTACACACGGCCATGCATGCCATGGATCTCGTTCGTGCGGGAGGCACCTTTGTTCCGGCGAGCAGTTTGATCGGCGCTCAACATGCATCGGAGGACGCCCAGACCGACGTGCAAAAGACCAACGGCCTGTTCACGACGCGCCAGTCCGCGGTGGTCGATGCTCTGCGGCGAGGGAAACCGAATAAGATCATCGCCTACGAACTCAAGATGCGCGAGAGCACGGTGAAGGTGCACGTGCGCAACATCATGAAGAAGCTCAGAGCCACCAACCGCACGCAGGTGGCCTATCTGGTAACCCAGTTGTTGGACTAGCGGGTCGCTGACCGTCGCCAAGACACGGGTGCCAAACCACGTTGTTCAAGGACTCGCTCGGCTCCGGGGAGCAAGGCTCGGTGTAACGCGGGCTCTCCCGCCACCGACAGGCTTCCATGTCCGCTTCGGGTCAAAATGCGAAGTCACCTATCTTCGTGGCAATGTTCGCTTAAGACCGGAAACTGGACACCAAGCAGCGCGCCCATTGCTGGCGCGCATATCGCGGAAGGCGCCATCCGCCTAGGGCCGGCCCACTTCGGGGCCGTGCCGATACTTGCCGGCGTCAGGCGTGTTCGGTGCTGGCAGTCATTGCTGCAGACCCGACATGAAGTCTTTCGTCGCGCCGGTCGGTGCAAGTGACTGCTGGGCCATGAAGTCGGCTCGGCTGACGAGACGCGGGCCCTGCACAAGCTGCACCCCTCGACTCACGAGACGCGGGCCCCGTACAAGCCGCGGGCCCGGGCCCGGGCTCGCTGGCCGCGGGGGCGAGCGCAATATCACCAGCTCGCTTGCGAGCGATGGCGACACCGCAAGCTGTGGCATAGGAACTAGCCCATTTTCCAGGGCGGAAGCTTCCAAGGTCAGCCCCGCGTCGTCGGCTAGCGGCTCGCCCTCGTCACGCAGGTCGAAGCGAACTTGAGCCGTCTCGAGCGCGATGTCGACGGTCGCGAACTTGCCGAGGTAGCCCGGAACCAGTGGGTAGACGCGCCGTCTCGCGTAGCTCGCCTCGGCCTTAGTCGGAGATTGCAGGACGCTGATGACAAGCCCCGCAACTCCCTGCTTGCGGAAGCCGAGCTTCTCTGCGGCGGCGCGCGATACGTCGAGCTTGCGCTCTCCGCTATAGGGGCCGGCGTTGGTGATCCGCAGTATGGAGGCGTCGCCGGTCGTAGGATTGTAGGCGAGGATCACGGTGCCGTCTGGCAGCAGCGGGCTTGCGGCGTTGTCGGCGAGATCGGCGCGGAAGACGGCGCCCGAGCTCGTCAGCCCGCAGGGATTCAAGCGGTCACGATGACAGCTGTCGTAGTAGGAAGCCTGCACGTAGCCGCGCCAGCCGACAAGCGTATCGGTCTGCGCCAGCGAGCCGACGCGGTGACAGTAGCCGTGGAAGCAGTAGCGGGTGCCGGGAGATTTGGCATCCGCCGTCGGCGCGGCCGTGGCGGCCACTATGAGGGTCGCGGCGGCACCCAGCAAAGCCCGCACGGCAAGCCGCCAACCAGCGGCGATACCCGAGGCTGCAGCACCCGGCGGACGCTTCTTCCGTGGCATGTGGCGCTCGCTGATTCCCCCAAATCAACGTCTGACTTGCGAGACAACCATGGCGAATGTTTGAGCGCCCTCGCTTGCGCCGGCATGCGCTGCGATGTCAGCACGAGACACCGGGTCGTGTAGGCGGTAGCGAGTTTGTCCTGGCTCAACTTGCCGCCGTCAATCAGCGCCGTGCATCCCGCCAGGGCCTCCTCCGGCGTCTTCTCCTGGTCGGCGAAGCACCAATCCTCATTTTGTCCGCTTTGCACGCTGGTGCTTGCCATCAAGGCCGTCACCACGGTGAGGGCGAGCAAAGGCATGCGCGCTCGCTCCCGGAATTTTCTCGACATCGGCGCCCCGTTCGCAAAACCGTGACCATCTTCATCGCTCGCCAAGAAAGATAACACTCTCTTTGGGACCGGCGACTAGGGTGTTTCTCCCACCCCGGGTCAGCGAGCACGGCTTGCGGCCCGCCGTGGGTACGGGCATAGAACGGCCTCCAACAATTCGGCTTCAGCGCGTCAACCACCCCAGTGCCCCGATGACCTCATCCCGCAAGCCGGCCGCCGACCGCATCGTCTATCAGGGCGAGCCGGGGGCCAACTCGCACCTCGCCTGCCGCGAAGCCTTCGCGGACCTGGAAGCCGTTGCCTGTCCGACGTTCGAGGACGCCCTGCAGGCGGTCAAGTCGGGCGAGGCGCGCCTCGCCATGATCCCCATCGAGAACTCGGTCGCCGGCCGCGTCGCCGACATTCATCACCTGCTTCCCGATGCAGACCTCTACATCGTCGGCGAGCACTTCCTGCGCGTTCGCCATCAGCTGATGGCCGCGCCCGGCGCCACGCTGAAGACGGTCAAACGCGTATTGAGCCACACGCAGGCGCTCGGCCAGTGCCGCCGCAAGCTAATGGAGCTCGGCCTCAAGCCGGTGCCGGAGGCCGACACCGCCGGATCGGCGCGCATGGTGAGCGAAGCGAAGGATCCGGCACTGGCCGCCATCGCCTCGTCTCTCGCCGCCGAGATCTACGGCCTCGAGATCATCGCCAACGACGTCGAGGACGAGGTCCACAACACCACGCGCTTCGTCGTCCTTTCGGCCGAAGCCGACGACGCCGAGCCCGAGGATGCACCGGTCGTCACCACCTTCATCTTCCGCGTGCGCAACGTGCCGGCGGCGCTCTACAAGGCACTCGGCGGTTTCGCCACCAACGGCGTCAACATGACGAAGCTCGAGAGCTATCAGCTCGAGGGCACGTTCAACGCCACCATGTTCTACGCCGACATCGAGGGCCACCCGTCCGACCGCATGGTGCGCCTGGCCCTGGAAGAGCTGTCGTTCTTCTCCTCGGAAAAGAAGGTGCTAGGCACCTATCGCGCGAGCCCCTATCGCGCTGAAGCCGCGCGCCTTGCCGCCGCGGGTTTGATTCCCGTACGTCGCCGTTGAGGTAAGGTCTCCATGAAGCTTGCGGGCAAAGTTGCGATCGTCACCGGCGCAGCGTCAGGCTTCGGCCGCGCCATCGCCGAGCGTTTCGCGCTCGAAGGCGCCAGCGTCGTCGCCGCCGACATCAATGGCCAGGGCGTGCGCGAGTTCGCCGGCGGCTTCGGCAACAAGATAATTCCCGTGCAAGGCGACGTATCGCAAAAGGCGGACGTCGACGCCATGGTGCGCACGGCGACCGAAGCCTTCAGCGGCCTCGACATCGTCGTCAACAATGCCGGCATCACCCACCGCAATCAGCCCCTGCTCGAAGTCGGCGAGGCGGAGTTCGATCGCATCTATGCGGTCAACGTCAAGTCGATCTACCTGTCGACGATTGCCGCCGTGCCCAAAATGGAAAAGCGCGGCGGTGGCGTAATCATCAACATCGCCTCCACCGCCGGCATCCGCCCGCGCCCGGGCCTCACCTGGTACAATGGCTCGAAGGGCGCGGTGATCACGCTGACGAAGTCGATGGCGGCGGAGCTGGCGCCGAAGAACATCCGGGTCAACGCCATCAATCCGGTGATGGGCGAGACCGGCATGCTGACCCAGTTCATGGGTTCACCCGACACCCCGGAGAACCGCGCCAAGTTCCTCACCGGCATTCCCCTCGGGCGGTTGTCGCGACCGCACGACATCGCCAACGCGGCGATCTTTCTCGCCGACCCGGCGTCGGCCTTCATCACCGGTGTCGCCCTCGAGGTCGACGGCGGCCGCTGTATCTGAGCGGCTTTTAGAACTTACGCGCCGCGCCTATGGGGCGACCGGTTGGGGCGCGGCGGGTTTCGTCGTGCCGGTGGACGTCGGCGGAGACGTCGGCTGTTGCGCCGTTGGCTGCGCGGCGGGAGCCGGCGCCGCCGGCGGAGCCGGTCTTTTGCGCTGCAGCCCCTCCTTCACCGCTTCCTTGGCGTCGGCCATCGGACCTTCGGGCAGCGTCGCCCAATAGGTCCTGCCCTGAATGCCCTTGTAGGGGAGCGCCTTGAACACCTTGCCCTCCGGGTCACGCTTGCTCGGATCGCCCGCCGGCTTGCCGGTGATCACCGTCTGGATGTCGTTGAGGATCACCCTGTCGTCGACGTAGTCGGCGTGCGTGTAACTGAAGAACTTCCAGTAGTCGTATTCGGGCGGCGTCTTGTCGACCACGTAGACGTTGCCGGCGTTGACATGGAGCGGCTCACCCCACGGCGTGTGGCCGCCGGCGCGATCGTTGAGGCCGCGCAGGAACGATGACAGCCACAAAACCCAGTCGCCACCTGACGTATAGATGGTCACGCGTTGCGCCAGCTTTGCCCACTGCAGGATCTTAGTGTTGAACACGGCGGCCGAAACGTCTGGCGCCGCGAACACAACCTGCCCCAGGCGCAGCGAGCCTTCCTCGTGCCGGCGCCCGTCGAGGATGCCGCGGATCGAGCCCATCACGCGCATGAGCTGCTGCGAGCCCATG
Source organism: uncultured Alphaproteobacteria bacterium (assembly GCA_963795225.1). Classification (GTDB taxonomy): domain Bacteria; phylum Pseudomonadota; class Alphaproteobacteria; order Rhizobiales; family Hyphomicrobiaceae; genus Hyphomicrobium_A. The sequence continues at coordinate 446,125 of CAWCHB010000028.1, forward strand.
CTGTGGGCGACGATGTCGAGGGTGCGGATATTGTTGTCGCGCAGGATGGCCGCGAGGAACGCCTGCAGCGAGCCCTCCGCCTCCTCGGCGTTGTCGACGTCCTGCAGATAGCGCAGCGACTTGCTGACGCTGGGCCACGAGAACATGTAGACGCGGCCCTTATAGTCGGCACCGCCGGCGATGCGCGCCACCGCCTGCGTCGCCTCGACGAACGAGTTGTTGTAGCCGTGGATGACGAGCAGCGCGTGGGTGGCGTCCTCCGCCGCCGATGTATCGACGATGCGCACGTAGTTCTCGGTGCTGCGATCGATGGGATCGCTAAGCAGTTTGAGGCGCGCGTTGGCGGCGCGCGCGCCACCCTGCCAGGCCCCGCGGTAGCTGCTTTCACGCGCGCGCAGGCGTGGGTTAACCAGCACGCAGCCGAAGGTGATCTTGTCGCTCGCCGAGTTGCCGAACATGGTGGTCATGTCGCCGTCTTTGTTGGCGATGGTCCGCGTCGTCGCGAAGACGATGCGCACGCCGCCGCGGCGCGCACGCTTGCCGGAACCGAACACGCAATTCTTCGTCGTGAGCTCCTGCCAGCCGTTCTGATCGTAGAAGTCGGAGGCGACGATGTTGAACACGGCGCGCGCGATCAGCGACCAGGCAACCTCGGCCTCGGTCGGCGCTGCCGCACCGGCGGCGCCGGCCGAATAGAGCTTGGCGATCTGCTTTTGAATCTTTTCGAGGCGTGCGGCGGGCAGGATCTCCGGCGGCGGCACGAAGCCCTCCGGCGGCTTCATGTCAAAGCGGATGTAGATGCCCCGTTGTCCGCCCTGATACTCGAACGTCATGTTGTGGAAATAGTAGCGCGACCCCCAGCGGCTGCCGGCGCCCTCGGCGATCAGCTCCGATCCGGAATTGTGGATGTAGGTGAGTTGCAGTGCGTTGTACGACTGGTAGCCGCGCGAGAACGAGTTGGTGGAGGATTCGCGCCCCGAAACGCGGAACACGTCGATGCCCACACGGCTCACCTTCGGGTTTTCGTATTCCTGCCAGCTCTGATCGGACGGCTTGGCCTCCGGCGGCAGCAGCCCGGCCGGGAAGGTCATCCTCAACTGATTGACGGGATTGTCGACCTGCTTGAAGCCGATGAAGGCGTAGACGGCGTTGTTGTTGCGCTTGAGCGTATCGCACTCGGCTTCGGTCAGCACCGCCTGATCGGTGCCGGGAAGTGCGTTGGCGGCGCGGAAGTCGATGATGGCGGCGCGCAGCAAGCGTTCGTTGGCGCGACCGATCTCGGCGGCGAGAAAGCCCGACAGGATGAGCTGGCGCTGCGTTTCCTTGTCGCGCAACTGTAGGTCGAGATCGTCGCCTTCCGGGCACGCTGCGTGCGCCGCGTTGGCGCCCAAGAAAAACGCTGCGCAGATGAACATCAAGCGCGCTGCCGTGAGCCTCATGTGCAATCGTCCCCCCGAAAGAATGCGCCACGAGCCTACGGGCCGCCCGCGCGCGGGTCAAAGTGGTCTTGGCGCGCCACAATCGCGCGCGGGGCCCTTTGTGGAACGAACCTAGAGCGGAAAAATGACATGCCTCGGAAGGTGTTGGTCCGTGGCCACGGAAGGGTTGTAAGCCGCGGCCACAGCCCCCATAATCGGCCCGGGAGGTTGGCGATGGACGCATCCCTCGCCAACCGGGTCAGGTCCGGAAGGAAGCAGCCCTAACGATCAGGACGCGGGTCGTTCGTCAGCCTCCTCTTTAATTTGCTCGCGGGCGCTGTTCACATCGCTCCGCGATGCGGCGCCCTCCGCGAGGGCGCGGCTCACCGCGGGTCGCCTTGCTCCCCGGCCCTTCGGGCCGAAGTGACGGGTCACCGGAAACATGGCGAAAAAGAAATCCGACAGCGAGACGACCGACGGCACGGCGAAGCCCTATGTCGTGCTGGCCCGCAAGTATCGGCCGCAGAGCTTCGATGACCTCATCGGCCAGGAGGCGATGGTCAAGACACTGCGCAACGCCTTCGCCTCCGGGCGCATCGCCCAGGCCTACATGCTCACCGGCGTGCGCGGGGTCGGCAAGACGACGACGGCACGCATCGTTGCGCGGGCGCTCAACTACGAGACCGACACCGTCAAGACGCCGACCATCGATATGCCGACGCTCGGCCGCCACTGCACCGAGATCATGGAGAGCCGCCATCCCGACGTGATCGAGATGGACGCCGCCTCCAATACGGGCGTCGACAACATCCGCGAGCTGATCGAGAGCGCGCGCTACCGGCCCATCATCGCGCGCACCAAGGTCTTCATCATCGACGAAGTCCACATGTTGTCGAAGGGCGCCTTCAACGCGCTATTAAAGACGCTCGAGGAGCCGCCCGAGCACGTCAAGTTTATCTTCGCGACGACGGAGATCCGCAAGGTGCCGGTGACGGTGCTGTCGCGCACGCAGCGGTTCGACCTGCGCCGCGTCGACGTACCGGAGCTGTCGGCGCATTTCACCAAGATCGTCGTCGCCGAAGGCGCCACCGCGCGGGCCGACGCGCTGGCTCTCATCGCCCGGGCCGCCGAGGGATCGGTACGTGACGGTCTATCACTGCTCGACCAGGCCATCGCTATGGGCGAGGGCAACGTCAGCAGCGAAACGGTCCGCGCCATGCTCGGCCTCGCCGACCGCGGGCGCATCTTCGATTTGCTCGAGCACGTGTTTCGCGGCGACGCCAAAGCAGCGCTGGCATCTATAGACGATCTGCACCGCGACGGCGCCGAGCCGGTCCAGCTTCTCGCCGACCTCGCCGAGGCCGTGCACGCGGCGGCGCGCGTCAAAGCCGTCGGCGGCGAAGCCGGAAGCGAAGGCTTGAGCGCCGAGGAAAGCCGCCGGGCCGCAAGCATTGCCGGCAAGCTGTCGACACCGCTGCTCTCGCGCGCCTGGCAAATGCTGCTCAAGGGCGGCGAGGAGGCGGCGAAGGCGTCGAACCCGCGTGCCGCGGCTGAAATGGTGCTCATTCGCCTCGCCTATACGGCGGACCTGCCGGCGCCCGACGAAGTTATCCGTCTGCTCGGCGGCGAAGGCTCGCTCGCCCGCAGCGGCAAGCCGGCGTCCGCTGACAGCGACCCACCGCGCGATGCGCCTCTGAACCGGGCGCCCCCCGCACCGCCGCAGGCCGCTGCTCCACCTCCCGTCGACACTTCTGCGCCTGCTATGCCTGCGCGACCGCCGGTCGATGACGACGATCCCGCCTTCGATCCCGAATATGACGCCTCATTCAGCGATTTTAACTCCGACGATCATGCGCCGGTTGGTGGCGCCTTCGCCGATCCGCGCTCGTTCGACGAGGTAATCGCGCTGGCCCGCGAACGCCGCGACATGATGTTGAAGCTGCAGTTGGAAGATCGCGTCAGCCTCGTGAAGTTCGACTACGCGGCGGGGGCCATCGACCTCTTCCTGTTGCCCGGCGCGCCGGCGCAGCTCGCCAACGAGCTGCGCGAGAAGCTCAACGCCTGGACGCAGCGCAAGTGGGTCGTGGTGCTGTCGAAGGCCGCCGGTGAGCGCCCGCGCGGCGAAGTCCGGCGCGAGCGCGAGGCGGCCGAGTTGGAAGCCTTGAAGGCACACCCCGCCGTGAAAGCCGTGCTCGATCTATTCCCTGACGCAAAAATCGCCGAAATTCGCGAGCTGAGCGCACCGCCGCGCGATGAAACCGGCACCGGTTGATGCAGAAAAACGGAGATTTCCGAGCATGAAGGACTTGATGGGCATGATGAAGCAGGTGGGCCAAATGCAGGCCCGCGTGCAGCAGATGCAGGATGAGCTTGCCGGCATCGAGATCGATGGCCAGTCCGGCGGCGGCCTCGTCAAAGTCACGCTCACGGGCAAGGGCGACGTGAAGAAGGTGTCGATCGATCCTAGCCTCGCCAAGCCCGAGGAGACCGAGATCCTTGAGGACCTCATCGTCGCGGCCATGGCGGATGCCAAGAGCAAGCTCGACGTCAAGCTGCAGGCAAAGATGCAGGAGGTGGCCGGCGGTTTGCCGCTGCCGCCCGGACTGAAGCTGTTCTAGAGGCACGCCATGGCCCTGCAGATCACTTCACCGGCGTTCTCCGACCGCGGCGAAATCCCGAAGAAGTACACCTGCCAGGGCGACGACGTTTCGCCGCCACTGGCGTTCTCCGGCGCGCCTGCTGGCACCAAGAGCCTGGTGCTGATCGTCGACGATCCCGACGCACCAGATCCGAAGGCGCCGAAGATGACCTATGTGCATTGGGTGCTGTTCGATCTGCCACCAGACACGACCGAAATCGTCGAGGGCATGGTAGCGCTGCCGAGCGGCACGAAGAGCGGCCTCAACGACTGGAAGCGGCCGGGCTACGGCGGCCCCTGTCCACCGATCGGTCGGCACCGCTACTTCTTCAAGCTCTATGCTCTCGATGCCCGGCTCGAAGGCCTGTCGGCGGCGACCAAGGCGGACGTGCTGGCGGCGATGCAAGGGCACGTGCTTGCTGAGGCGCAGATTGTCGGCACCTATCAGAAGGCCGGCTAGGCCACATCAAATGCGAAGCGCCCTGGTCGTCGCCGCCGCGTTGCTTGCCGCCATCGCACCGGCGCACGCCAAAGATCCCCCGCGCGGCTTTACCGAAGCAAAGACCCTCATTCCCGATCTTGTCGTCGAGATGCGCTACGCAACGGCGCGCAATTTCATCGGCAGACCCATTCCCGGCTACAAGGCGCCACGCTGCTTCCTCACGCTGCCCGCCGCCAAGGCGCTGCAATGCGCCGCCGACGGCCTGCGCGCGCGCGGCTTTCTGATCAAGGTGTACGACTGCTATCGGCCGCAACGGGCGGTCAACGCCTTCGTCGCCTGGGGCCGCGACCTGCGCGATCAGAAGATGAAGTCGGAATTCTATCCCGAAGTCGACAAGCGCTCGCTGTTCTACCGGAACTACATAGCCTCGCGATCGGGCCACAGCCGCGGCAGCACCGTCGACCTCACCATCGTGCCGCTATCGCGCCAGCCGAGCGCGTTCGACCCGGCCGGCGGCCCAATCCGCGCCTGCGATTCCAAGGCCGGGACGCGGACCGACGACGGCAGCGCCGATATGGGCACCGGCTTCGACTGCTTCTCGAGCCTGTCGCACACCGCGTCATCGAAGGTGAATGATGCACAGAGGGCGAACAGAAACCTGTTGCGAACGTTCATGCGTGACTGCGGCTTCATCAACAACCGCAGCGAGTGGTGGCACTACACCCTGCGGGATGAACCTTATCCCGGCACCTTTTTCGACTTTCCAGTGGAGTAGTCGGTAACCACGGCCCATATACCCTGCAGGACGACCCGCAGGCCATCAGCAGCGAGGAACGGCACATGGCATTCGATGACGTCAAGGCGGAGCTCGGCATCCTGATGACGCGCATGCAAAACGAGCCGCAGGATCGTCATGAGCTGTACCTCCAGCTTGTGGAGAAGCTGAACGAGCTGCGCGCCTACGGCATGCCGCTCCCCGAGGACCTGGTGGCCTTGGAAAAGGCCCTGGAGGCCGAGTTCGCCGCCGACAAGGCCGCGGCCGAGGAGTAGGCCACCCGGCGGACGGCCCGACGTTTCACGTGTGCCTATGCACCGGGACATGTCCGTTCATACCGGCGGCAACGAGCGCCCCGGCCGGCAAATCCTGAATCCTCAGATGCGCGCCCGCGGTGGTTGCGACGGCTTGGCTACCGTCAGCTTGTGCCCGTGATGCGCGCGTGCCGGGCCGTTGAGGCAGGCACCAGTGATGTTGGCAAGAAACAGCCGCGCGGCATTCTCCCAGCTATATTCCGCTGCGTTGGCGCGCACGGTCGTGCGATCGAGCGACAGTGCGGCCAGTGCCGCCGCGCGCAGGTCGTGCGACAGCACGCCGGTGACGCCGTCGCGCACTACGTCCTGCGGCCCGCAGACAGGGAGGGCCGCGACGGGCAATCCCGAGGCCATGGCTTCCAGCAGCACCATGCCGAACGTGTCGGTGCGGCTGGGAAAGACGAAAACGTCGGCTGACGCGTAGCATTCGGCCAGCGCCTCGCCGGTCTGCTTGCCGGTGAACAGGACGTCCGGATATTTCGCCCTCAGCTCGTCGAGCTGCGGGCCGCCGCCGACGACGACCTTGCGGCCGGGAAGGTCGAGGTCGAGGAAGTCGGCGATGCTTTTCTCAGCCGCGATGCGACCGACGTAGAGGAACACTGGCGCATCGCCAAACAGGCGTACGGGACGCGGGCGGAATAGGTTGGTGTCGACACCGCGCGTCCACGGCAGCACGTGCTGGAAGCCGCGCGCTTCCAGCTCGCGGCCGAGCGACGGCGTCGCCACCATCAGGCCGGCGCCGGCATTGTGAAAGCGGCGCAGCACGGCCTCCGTCCATCCCGTCGGTATGGCAAAGCGCTGGTTCAGGTATTCGGGGAAGCGAGTGTGGAAGCTGGTGGTGAAGCGAATGCCGTGGGTGCGGCAGTGGCGCCGCGCCATCCAGCCAAGCGGCCCTTCGGTGGCAATGTGCACGGCGTCGGGCTTCACCGCATGGAAGCGCCGCGCGATGTGGCCGGGGCTAGGCAGTGCCAACCTGATTTCCGGATAGGTCGGGCAGGGAAGCGTGTGGAATTCCTGCGGCGCCAGCACCGTCATCTCGACGCCGAGCGCCGCCAGCTCGACGGCGAGCCGCTCGTAGGTGCGCACGACGCCGTTGACCTGGGGGTGCCAAGCGTCGGTCGCGACGAGGATGCGCATCACGCGACCTGGAGCGCTTCGGTGAGCTGCGCCGCGGTCTGCGCCTTGCGTTCGGCGACGACCTCGTGCCAGCGGATCATCTCGAAGGTGCCGTCGGCCCGCTCGCCGATCGCCGTGCAGCTTTCCACCCAGTCCCCGGTATTGAGGTAGTGGATGCCTTCGATTTCTCGCGAGGCGGCGTGGTGGATGTGTCCGCAGATGACGCCGTCGACGTGATGGCGCCGGGCTTCGTCGGACAGCGACTTCTCGAACTCGCCGATGAAGTTGACGGCCGTTTTTACGCGCAGCTTCAGGTGCGCCGACAGCGACCAGTAGCCGAGGCCGAAGCGGCGGCGGATGAAGTTGAGCGGATGGTTCATCCACAGAGCCAGCTCGTAGCCGCGGTCGCCGAGGAAGGCGAGCCACTTGGCATAGCGCACGACCACGTCGAACTCGTCGCCATGGATGACGAGGTAGCGCTTGCCGCCTGCCGTCGTATGCACCGTCTGGTGCTCGATCTCGATGCCGCCGAAGTGCTGGCCGCAGTATTGGCGCAGGCCTTCGTCGTGGTTGCCGGGAATGAACACGACGCGCGTGCCCTTGCGCACTTTGCGCAGCAGCTTCTGCAACACGTCGTTGTGCGATTGCGGCCAGATGGCGCCGCGGCGGATGCGCCAGAAGTCGACGATGTCGCCGACGAGGTAGATGGTGTCGGCCTCAGTCTCCTTCAGGAAATCGAGGAGCAGGTCCGCCTGCGCCGCGCGCGTCCCGAGGTGGACGTCGGAGATGAAAAGAGTTCGGTACTGGATCATGCCCATCCCTTTGAGCTGCCATGCTCCTTGGGTTCGATTGGGCTCCAATGACCGGATTCAAGTTTCAGTATTGTGACAGTCGGGCGCGCCGACGGCGGCAACAGGGTTAATGGTGGCCGGCCGGTGACGCGAAACCATGCTGGCGAAGCTGTATCGCCGCGAAAATGAGCTTCAATAAACTTTGACGGGGAAATAGCGCTCGACCAGCTCGTCGAGCCGGCCGTTGGAGCGCAGGCTGGCCAAGGCGCCGTTGATCAGCGTCTTGATCTGCGAGTCCGTCTTGGGCACGGCGATGGCAATGCCGTCGCCGAAGAACTTCGGCTCGAGGTAAGGGCCGCCCTTCAGCTCGCAGCAGCGCTTCGAGGCGGTGCCGTGCAGCCAGAAGACGAGGCCGATGCCGTCATCGAAGATGTAGTCGACCTGGCCCTGGATGAGGGCGTCGCGGGCGAGATCGGAGTTCTCGTACGCCTGGATGGCGCTGGAGCGGAAGAAGGCGCGCAGGAACGCCTCGTGCGCCGTGTTCTTGGCGACGCCGATGCGCTTGCTCTCCAACGTCTCGGGCGTGATCTCCACCGTCTCGCCGCCGCGCCGCGCCGCAAAGCGTCCCGGCGTCTGGAAGTAGCGATCGGTGAAGTCGACCTCGGCCAGCGATTGCGGCGTTACCGCGTGCGCGGCGATGACCGCGTCGGCTTCGCCGCGGCGCAGCGCCAGCAGCAGCTCGCCCCACGGGCGCACCTTGATATCGCAGGCGGTGTTCAACTCCATGCAGATGGCGCGGGCGAGATCCACGTTGAAGCCGACGAGGCTGCCGTCCTCGTCGTAGAAGTTGAACGGCGGGTAATCGCCCTCGGTGAGAAAGCGCACGACGACGCGCTTGGTCGGCGCGTTTGCATCCGCCTCCGCCGCCGTCGGTACTTCTTCCGGCGCTGCGTCCTGCGCCATGGCGGCGATGGGGACGAAGGCCAGCACGGCCAGCAGGGCGAAGAGGCCCGCTGCCAGCCGGCGCAGGGCGGTCGGGACGGTGAGTGAGCCGGGTCGATGTGGGGGCATAGCCGATGGAATCCGCGAAGCGGGCGGGCTGAATCGCGCCCACTATGGTGAAACCCAACACTATGGCAAGATGATCGTCGGCCCACCGGGGGGAGGGCCAGCGTGCACAGCGTATTTACAGCTCAGCGGCGCAGCAATTGCGGCTGCGCGGATGGCGGTAGCATATCCGCCATAGAAGCGGTCGCCGACGCCGGGCGGCTGGCCGAGGCTGTCGACGCCCTCCGATTGCACAGCCCAGAGCTTTCTGCCGCCAGCGGCTTGTGGGCGTGGCAGCGACGCGCGCTGGTGCTGTCTCTGGCATTGCTCGGCATTGGCGTGGCTCTGGCGCCGGAGGCGACGCTGATCGGCTTGCTGGCCGTCATGGCCGTGCCCTTCCTCTGCGTCGTCGCACTGCGCACCGTAGCTCTGTGGCAGCTCGCGCACCCACTGCCGAAGCCGCTGCCCGCCGCTGCAAGCCCACTAGCGTTGCCGGTCTACACCGTGCTGGTGCCGCTGTACCGCGAGGCCGGCGTGGTCGGCGACTTGCTGACTTCGCTACGCGCCCTCGACTACCCGGCCGAGCGGCTAGAGGTGATGCTCATCGTCGAGGCCGTCGACGGGGAGACGCGTGCGGCGCTCGCTTGCACCCAGCTCGATGCGCACATGCAGGTGCTCGTGGTTCCCGAGGGCGCGCCGCGAACGAAGCCGCGTGCCACCCAGTACGCCCTGCAGTTTGCGCGCGGCGAGTACGTCGTCGTCTACGATGCCGAGGACGCGCCCGAGCCCGACCAGCTGCGCCGCGCGCTGGCGGCGCTGAGCGCGCGCGGGCCACGCCTCGGCTGCCTGCAGGCGCAGCTCAACATCTACAACTCGGACGCAACCTGGTTCACGCGCCAGTTCACCGTCGAATACACGGCGCTGTTCGATTGCATCCTGCCGACGCTGGAGCGGCTGCGGCTGCCGGTGCCGCTCGGCGGTACGTCGAACCATTTCCCGCGCGCCGTGCTCGATGCCGTCGGCGGCTGGGATCCCTACAACGTCACCGAGGATGCCGACCTCGGCATCCGCCTGGCGCGCAGCGGCTGGCACGTCGGCGTGCTGAATTCGACGACCTGGGAGGAGGCGCCGCCGACCTTCCGCATCTGGAAAGGGCAGCGCACGCGTTGGCTCAAGGGCTGGATGCAACCACATGGCACGAGGTATGAATGAAATTTCATAAACGAAATCATATGCTTGAAGTGCAGGTAAATTTTTCGATTTGACCCAAACGTTGCCATTTTTGACCCAAGTACTTGTCCCAAAAATTCTCCTGCGTGCAGGGCCAAGGGGGTGCCGCACGGTGCAGAGCTGTCTGTGTGGCGTCTGCTGTTGGTAGTCGAGCTAAACCACCAAAACTCGTCCGCACACAGGCCGAGGTCTCCTACCGCAGTCTGGAAAGCGTGCGTAGTGGACGTCGTAAAGCGGGCGAACCCATGGTTCTGTCGGGTTGCATGTATGTGGAAAGGTCCGACGCGTAGTCGTGGCAGCAAGCCGACTCATGGCTTCAAGGAGGGCAGGCAAGCGCCCGAGGCTGGAATGACGACGTTGACGCTCGATGACCGCATCACGGCCGAGCAGCTGAAGCAAGAGATCCGCAAGCTCGAAATGGCCCAAGGCGAAATAGCGGTCAGGTTCGCCGGCTATGAGCGATGCCCCGTTGAAGAGCAGCTGGCAATGCGTTTGGCCTTCGCCGAGAACAGAAAGCGGCTTGGGCAGGTCAGCCAGGAACTGTTGCGTCTCGTCTGTTTGTAACAACGTCCGGGCAGAGCTTTGTTTGCCCGGACGTTTCATCCACTTCAAAGGTGGCAACGGTGATCGTCGTGATCCAACCGGAACCTTGTCGCTAATCGATGTACCGCTCGCCGCCTAGTTGCGAACGACGAGGCGAAGCTCATCCACTCGACGGCACGCCTCTGCCCACTCGTCTCTCGACATGTGCGTCATCTGATCCCAGATTTGCTCGCACGCGGTCGCCGGTGCGACCAGCGGTGGCACTTCGTCTACGACGGCGATGCTCTGCGTTGAGACCCATATTATGGGTGCAACTGCCATCGGCGCGAGCTGCCTCGGCGGCTCGTCGCGCACGGTAGCGATGCTTTGCGCGGAGACCTGCACAATCTGTACGCTGGTTGCGAAATGTTCGTTTCGTTTGGGAACAAGAGTGAGGCCCTGCGCCGCCTCTCCCGCCAACTGTGCGACCTCCATCGTTGCAGCCAGTGCTGACCGTTCCTGCACGGTGCCAATGCTCCGCAATGAGACTCCCGCTATCGGAGCGACCTCCATCGTTGCCAATGGTGCGGGCCGATCGGGCACGGTGGCGATGCTCTTCGGTGAGATTTCCGCTATCCGCGCAACGTCGGTCGTCGCGACCAGCGCTGGAGATTTGCGCAGGATAGCGAGGCTCTGCCCGGAGACCTGCGCTATCTGTGCGACCGGCGTGGGGCGAGCAGCGCTGGCGGCTTGTCGTGAACGGTGGCGATGCTCTGCACCCGGACCTCCGTTATCGGTCCGGCTGCTACCGGTGCAACCACTGCTGGTGCTTCGTGCACGATGGTGACGCTCTGCGCTGAAACTTCCGCTATCGGTCCGACCGCCGCCGGTGCAACCGACGTTGGCGCCTCGTGCACGGTGGCGATGTTCTCTGAAGCAATACTCGCCCAGCGGAGCACGAGGCGGAGGTGCTCGTCTGAATGTGGCATGAACTCGCGAGCCAGCAGCAGCCCGCTCAGCACCATGACAACCTGTAAGATGATGCGCACCCGTCCCTCGTGCCAAATGCCTCAATGACGCCGACTGCGAACGCGCGGGATAGCTCGTAAGCTGATTTGCCAAGGCCGGTCAATGACACAGCCAATGCTATCCCATGTGGGCCAATGTTGAATAACAGTCGCACGGCCGGGAGCCCACTACTGCGTGCAGCTCGCGAAGTGCGTCCATCCCTCGCGGGCGGTCGTTGGCTACGGCCGGGAACTGGGCCCATCAACGAACGCTTTTTCGTGCCGGATAGAGTGGCGTGAAATTCGATCTTGGCCCCGACCTTCACAGTCGACGAAAGCAGCGTGCTGCAGTTGGCACTCGACTCGGCAATGACTGAGGCGACGGCCAAAGGCTTCGACTATCCGCTCGACCTGATGTTGCGGCGTCTTTTTGAGGCTGCGGAGACCGGCGAGCGCGACCCAGAGTTAAAAGCTTTGGTGCTCGCGGGCTGGAACGTCGCTAAAGATTCAACCGTTGGATGATCCGGCAGCGCGCTCCCCAGCGTGTGTCGGGCGTCACAATCGCTCAGCCATCGTCGCTGGCGCCGATACCAGCGCGGGCTGGGTGAGCGCAACCTGGAACTTTGCAGACCCTTCGCGCTTCCGCGTTCAGAACCAGGAGAACTTCCATGGCTGTGCACGAGAATAGACCAGGCCCGAGGACGGGGACGCCGCCGCCAGCGCCCACCACAGATCCGACGCCAAGCCCGACCACCGAGCCTCGACCGACACAGGCGCCGATAGAGTAGAGCCACACATCACGGCCGGCAGGAGCTGAGAGGACGGCCTCGACGCCGCCGTCGATTACCGCGAGCCGCGCCATAAGTCGGCCGCGCGTCGCGACCTTATGGATGTGAATGAGTTCTGCGAGACGTCGCGCCCCCAGGCCCATACCGGCGCCCAACACGTCGGTAAGCTCGGCGATAGCGACTTCAATGGACGCGAGTTCCGCCAGGATGGTCGTTCGCTCGGCAAGAAGCTGTTCGCGCATAGCCCAATTCATCGGACGCGCACCCCGACACCCCATGAAAGAGGCCCCGACGCGGGGAGCGCCGGCGCTACGTGTGCTCGTTTAGGGGGACGCGAACATAGTGCGAAGCGCAGGGACGAAGCGCGAGGGCGAACTCAGTCGGTTGTTCCAGCTAGAGGTTCCCACCCTCAGTGAGCGCGAGCATCGCAAGGGCCAGCGCAAGGTCGGCGTTGGCGCCCGTTGCCAGCCAGCCCCGGAGACGGCTTGACACGTCCCTGTACGTGACTGGCGTTGTTCTTCGACGCGACCGATGGCGGGGACGATCTTAGCTGGGACCGCTAAGTCCGCTCTCGGTACTGCTAGGGGGAAATGCGGCCCCGTAGCCGGTGGGACATCGCTCTCCGAATAACGCGCGAGAGACTTTCCACCGAATACGGTTTGTGAAGCAGCTCAAAACCCTGCGGGCCGCCCTTCGCAAGTACATGGCTGTAGCCGCTGGTGAGTACAATTGGCAAAACCGGAAACCGGCGCCGCACCTCCTCGCCCAGTGCCACGCCGCCCATCCCGGGCATGACGACATCGCTAAAGACCAGATCAAACCGGTGCGGGTTTTCCATCAGGAGCTTCAGAGCTTCCTCTCCGCTCGTCGCCAGAACGGTATCGAAGCCCAGATCATTCAGCAGGCGTGACGAGAAGTCACCAACTTCCGGGTTGTCCTCAACCATAAGCACGCAGCCCTCCTGAGGCTGCTGTTGAGACGATGACATTTCGGCGCGGGTCGGCTCTAAAGCCTTCATCGTCGTCGGGAGGATCAGCGCAAAAGTCGTTCCGATACCGAGCTCGCTTCGCGCCGTAACCTGGCCGCCCGACTGCTGTGCAAAGCCGTAGACCTGGGATAGCCCCAGCCCCGTTCCATGACCGGCCTCTTTGGTCGTATAGAACGGCTCGAAAATTTTACTCAGTTGATCTGCGGGGATACCGCACCCGGTGTCCACCACTGAGACAGCAAGACGCTCAGCAGTAGAGCCCTCGGCAGAGCCTAAGCGTTCAAGACGAATGGTAAGTCGGCCCTCCCCCTCCATCGCGTCGCGCGCGTTCGCGGCCAGGTTGACCAGCGCCGTTTCGAACTGGCTGACATCCGCCTCAACGCAGGCATTCCGTTCAACCAGCTGCAGATCTAACGCAACGCGCGAGCCAAGCACCGACTTTAACATGTCGCTCACGGCTTCGAGTTGTTCTGCCGCGTTGAACACTTGGGGGCGCAAGGCTTGCCGCCGCGCAAAGGCCAGGAGCTGGGAGGTCAGTTTCGCCGCCCGGTCGGCCGTGTCGGAGATTGCTTCCACATAGCGACGTCGTTTCTCTTCCGGCAGATCCTTTCGGCGCAGCAGATCAGCCGACCCACGGATAATCGTGAGGAGGTTGTTGAAGTCGTGTGCAACACCACCGGTAAGCTGACCGATTGCTTCCATTTTTTGGGCGTGGCGAAGATGTTCTTCGGCTTCCCGGAGAGCGGCCGTCTGCTGCTTCTCTATCGTGACATCTCGTCCATAGGCGTAGAGCAGATCTCCCTCGGCCGAGGTGTGCCAGGAGAGCCAGCGCGGTGTCCCATCCTTATGCCGAAGGCGATGCTCGAAGTTGGTGAGGTCCTCCGAAACGGCCCTCTCAAAGCCGCGTCGGGTCATTTCCACGTCATCAGGCCATACGAAATCCAAGACGGGCCGGTTGGCCACCTCGTCGGGCTTATGCCCGAGGATTCTTTTCCAGGCCGGGTTGATGGCCCGGAATGTCCCGTCTGTTCCCACAACAACGTGGAGATCGCGAGAATTCTGCCAGATACGCGCGCGTTCGCGGCTCTGCTCCTCGACACGCGCCTCGAGCGTCACATTCAGCTCACGCAGGCTCGCTTCCGATTTTCGCAGCCGCTCCTCAGCTGCCTTGCGCGAAGTGATGTTGATGGCGGTGCCGATGGCGCGGATGCAACGGTCATCCGTGAACAGTCCTTTGCCTTTGGCCGCCACCCATCGCGTGGCGCCATCTTCCTTACCTACGGTTCTGTACTCCACATCGTAGGTGCTGCGCCGTTGGGGATCGATGGCCGAGGCAAAGGACTCGCTGGTCGCCTCCAAGTCGTCCGGGTGCAGCCCCGCATAGAAGTCGTCCATGCTGCACGGAACGCCGGGTGAAATTCCAAACATCGCCTTGGTGCGATCGCACCACGTCAGAATGCCTGCTTCAAGATCGAGATCCCAGGTGCCGACATCTGCTGCGGCGGTCGCCAGCCGGAACGACTCTTCCCTCAGCGCGAGTTGCTCCTGAGCCTTGATGAGGTCGGTGACATCGTGGCCTTCGGCAAAGATGCCGCTGACCTCACCTCGATGGTCTAGAATGGGCTGGTAGATGAAATCCAGATAGCGCCGTTCGAGCGGGCCCTCTGCGGTGCGTCGCAGGTCAATCTGAGCGGCTGTGGAGACGTGCGGCACGCCGGTCGCATAGACCTCATCGAGGAGTTTGAAGAAGGGTTGACCCTCGAGATCGGGGAACACCGCCCGAGCGGAGCGTCCCTGAACGTCGCGCTCACCGATCAATCGAATATAACTTTCGTTGCACATTTCAAAGACGTGCTGCGGCCCGTGCATGATGGCCATGAATCCCGGGGCCTGCTCGAAGAGCTGTTGAAGCCTGTCACGCTCATTGGAAAGGCTCCTGTTCAGAGCGGCGACCTCATTCCGCTCGGTGTTGAGGACCTCTGTTTGCGCGCGCAAAGCCCGCTCCGCGCGCGCCCTTTGCCAAGCGACGGCTGCCTGGTTGGCAGCCATAACCAGAGCCAGATGTTCGCCTTCCGTCGGGAAATCGGCGCGCCCGGCGAGTGCATAGAGTCGACCCCCGCCTTTGATTCCAATACCGAGGCAGACCGCGCGCAGTTCGCCGCCTCGTTCGAAGTCGCGGGGGGGACCGAGTGGCTGGCCGTCGGGAAACGCCCTCTTTAGGGCGTCACCCAGGGGCAGTTGGTCTTTCTTCGATGACCGCTCCGCCTCGATAGTCTCGCCCGAATCCGGCGAAACCTCGACCCGCACACCATCCAATTCAAGCACGCGCAACAGGGCATCCGCCAGATTCTCGGCGATCTGCCGCTCGTCCGCATTGAGCCACATGGACGGAAGTGAGGAGAGAGCCGCGACGTTTCCAAGCGCTCGTCTAAGCGCCTGGACTTCCGCTTGCTTGACCAGGCTGAGCTGCATTGGGATCGCTTTAGGCTGAAGCCCGGCGAGCCTTTAGTTCAGCTAAAAACTGATCCGGGGGGACGAAGAACGGATTCTGCTGCAGCACGCCGCCGATGATCACTTGCGGATGCGTGCGGAGGATATCCATGACCGTGGCGGCGCTGAACTTTTTGAGATCATAGGTACAGACGACGACGTCGTCGTATTGCGGCAGGATGTGATTCAGGCGTGTTTCATATTCGACGATTTGGTCGACACCAGGGAGGTCCTCCAACGCCCATTCCATGTTTGCCCAGAGTCGTGTCATCGAGTAGCCGCTGCTTCGTCCCGATTTCAGCACCTCCTGGATCAGGGCAAGCATGGAGTCCTGGTCGAACCCTTTTCCCCCGCTCAGGTAGGCATTCTCCCACGGCCTGAGCTCGAGCTGTCCGCTCGCCTCTGCGCCGGCTACGTCGATACCCTCGCGCTTGAGGCGCCTCACCCGGTCCTCGCGGTGGTTCTTATTGAGAATCTGGACGACGCGGTGATCCTCGGCCAGGCCTTCTTTTGCAAACGGTCCCAGAACCTGTTGCTCCTCGTCGTCCGAATGGAAGAAGGCGCAGGCGTGGCACGAGCAGCTAAGCTCAGACCCCGCGAGTCTTACAGATCGGTTTAAGGGTGCAGCGGCTAGATTTTCAGACATCGTGGGCCTCGCAAGGTGACGTCGTCCGCTGAATCGAATCTGGGCCCTGCAATAGATTGCCCGGCCGTCAGCACCGCGTACAACTTCAGCGATGCTGTTACGTCAGTGATCGCGCAATGAAGCCGAATGAGGCCGGTTCGAACATTTGCCGGGATGGGTCTCGCTCCATAAGTATCGATCACTTCAGCACACGCGATCGATGCGTCGGTCAGCGCTCCGAAAATCTTAGACGGGGACGGTAGGCGAGTTCCAGCCTTGGCCGCGGCTACAAATGCCGTATCGATCCGATGGAGCTCGGCCTCATGGCTCCCAAGTCGGAGCGATTGCTTGGCCAGTTCTTTGCGATCTTCAACAACCATATGCATCTTATGCACCCAGGGATAGAACTCGCGATAGCCGCTGACGCTGAGCCTGCCGCTTCGCCTGTGATGCTCGACGGGTAATGTAGCCCTGCAGGTGGCGCAACCGAACACAACCCCCGCATGGGTTCAGCTCGGAAAATACGCAGTGCGGTGGCCTTCATTTGCTCAGGATCCAGCTGCCTCAGATTGGCCAGCCGCAGTAAAATGCTGGCCAGGGTGACCCGCTGGTCAGCGCTGTCTCCGCCGGCGGTGGCGCTCAAAGCCGCCCAGGCCTCGTCAAACACGCTACCGAGTTGAGAGAGCTCTTCCGGCTCCATGATTTCGTTGCCGTGGATGATCATGACGAACTCCTAGCCCACACCCACCCGTAAGCACCGTAGCCGCGGCGAGCCGCAAGTAAATGCGCCGCTAACTCGCTCGAACCACTAGGCAAGTTAGGGGCTTAGGGGGCCGAACCCTCGGAATGAGTAACTGGCACACTTGACCCATGGAACCCCAACGGCTAACTTGGCGTTGTTGGCTCACTTCAACAGGGAGGGGGGTACCTCGATGTCTGGTCTATCTCGCGAAACGCGCCTCCAGATCATGCTGGATGACGCAGAACTAGCCGCCATTGACGACTATCGTTTCCAGAACAGGATCCCCAGTCGAGCCGCCGCAGTGAGGCAGCTTCTAAGGCTGGGTATGCAGGCCTTGGGCGTAGAGCCTACTCGTGGCATGCGGTCGGCAGACTACGGCGTGCTTGAGAGCAGCGATGGTTCAGGTGATTGACTCCGCCCTGAAGCGGTCGCCGTGATCTTTACAATCTGCAAGTGCTGCGCGCTTGGTTTCAGCAGTGATCGCCTGCCTCCCCATCAAGGAGATACGTACGCTATCGGCCGTGTTTAGCGACACCGCATCGAGGGTGACACCGCGAAGGTCTGAAGCCACTGCGCCTTGCTCGCTCTCGGCCCGCCAGCTGATGCTCGAAGTCGGGCCACGGCCGTATCGTCCGCTGTTGTCAATGCAGACGCGCCGCTCCGCGTCCGCCGAAGTCGGCTGATGACCCTGGCTGTGTGAAAAGAGCTGCCATTCTATGATTCCCCTGGTGATTCTTCGGGGGTGATCATGAACCGGTTCGTCGAAGGGGAGATCGTGGGCAGTCGACGCTCCTGCCGGAGTGTCTTGATGTTTGGATCGACGAGGAGAACCCGGTTCGCGCAATCGACGCCTTCGTCGATGCACTCGATCTCGGCGAGCTCAGGTTAGACGGCATCGAGCCTGCGGCGACGGAGCGGCTCGGCTTCCACCCTTCGGTCCTCTTGAAGCTCTATGTCTACGGCTATCTCAACCGGGTGCAGTCGAGCCGGCGGCTCGAGCGCGAAGCTGGACGCAATTTCGAGCTTGTCCTGGCCGTCTCGTGCCCGATCACAAGACCATCGCTGACGTCCGCAAGGACGACGGCCCCGGGCTGCGCCAGGCATGCGCACGCCCCTTCTCCGGTCAGGCTCGCACTTTGGCTGTCCCGCGCTAGTCACAGGTGTTCGTAGCCACCGGTTATCGCTTGATCGAGTGAACAAGTCGGTTCGTTAACGTGGTTGGGGATGTGGGCTTCGGAAACACCGGAATGTGTGAAAATCGAGCATGGACGTCGGCGGGTAGTCCAACCCCGGTATGAACCACGATGGCGACAGTCGGCCCCAACGCCTCAAGCACCGGGCCGATATGTCCATCCGGCAAATTAACGTCCAGAATTGCAGCCTGGATACCATCCGCATTGATCAATTCGAGCGCCTCCCTGATCGACGTCGCGGGGCCGACGGGCTCGCCGCCCGCTTCTTCCACGGCGAGCAGCATGTCTAAGGCAATAAACGGCTCGTCTTCGACGATCAAAACCCGCACATGCTGCAGGCCGGTAGGTGCGGATGATCTTGCCGTTGCCATGGTCCGGTTCGCCGTTACCGTTTGAGGCTGTCTCGCGCGACCGTGAGAGCTATGCGGGCCCCCGTAGCACGCCAATCAAATGAGATATCTCCGCCCAGTGAGCCGCGCGCACTCATCTGCGCGAGCCGGGTGCCAAATCCAGTCTGATCCGAAGGTGTCCTCACAGCCGGTGGCCTGCCCGTTTCCACCCAAGATAGATTCAGTTCCGATTCGGTCAATTGCCATTCTATTTCCAAACGGCCCTCGTTGACCGACAACGCACCGTATTTTGCCGCGTTGGTCGCGAGTTCGTGGAAGATAAGCGCAAGCGCCGTCGTTGCATTGGCTCCGATCTCAACCGGCGGACCAGCAATGTGGAGTTGATCGCCATTAGGCGCAACGTGGGGTGCAATCAGCAAACTGATCAATTCGCACAATTCCGTGGAGTCGGCACCGTGCTTTTCCAACGTAATCGCCGAGCCTATGAGCTCATGGGCGCGGGCAAGCGCCGTCAATCTTCCGGTCAGCGACACCGCCATTTCTGCCGTGCTGTTCGCGGTTCGTGCAGTCATGCTGACCATTCCTGCCGCGATTGCAAACAGGTTCTTGACCCGATGGTTCAGCTCGCGCAACAGCAGCTGACGCGCCTCCTCGGAACGCTTTCGCTCGCTGATGTCTATAAAATTGCACACGGCACCTTGCAGTTCACCGTTGCGGAGAACCGGCCGCACCCAATATTCAACGGGAAAGCTCGATCCGTCGACACGATAGAATATCTCGTCTACGACGTGCGCCGGCTCGCCGGTGCGGGCCGTTTTATAGATAGGGCAGTCATCCCGCAGGTAATGGCTACCGTCCGGATGGGTATGATGGATGACCTCGTGGAGCTTCCGGCCTACGGCCTCCCGCTCGTCAGACATACTCGAGCATCTTCAAAAATGCCGCATTGCATCGCGTCGTCGTGCCTTCCCGATCAACCGCGTAGAACCCATCAGCTGTTGAGTTGAGGAGGAGTTCGAGATCGGCCTCGCGTTCGTGAAGACGCTGCGTGACGCGCTTGCCTTCATCAATATCGATCAAGACACCGGGAAATCTTACGGCACGACCTTGGGCATCGTGCTCGCAGCGTCCGCTCGCCTCGATCCACCGATAAACGCCGTCCGCCTGTCGTACACGGTATTGCGCACGGTATGGGCCACCGCGGTCAATTGCGTCTTGGATGAGCTTCTCCACCGCAGGCCGGTCGTCCGGATGGATGGATGAGGCGACCCGTTGAAGCGGCAACCCTAACTTGCAAAGCTCCGAGATCGACCCCAAATGCTCGCGCGAACCGTTCGTCGGCCGTGAATTTATCGTCCGGAATATTCCAAACCCAGGTGCCAACAATGGCGCCGGCATCCAGCGCAAGCTCGATGCGCTCGCTGGTTTCACGAAGTGCGGCTTCTGTTTGCCGCAGCACGGCTTCGGCGTGGCGGCGCACTTCGATCTCCCGCTGCGCCGACTTGTACAGCCGGGCATTGTCCATCGCGACCGCTGCTTCCGCCGCGATGCCGACCATAAGCCGTTCATGCCGCTCGCTAAATCGGGTCGGCTGAGGATGGCCGAAGAACAGCCCGCCAATTACCTCACCGGAGCGCGACGTAACAGGCACAGCCAGATAACTGCGCACAGGGAGATGGCCTTCTGGCATCCCATGGTACGGCGCGTTCTTGCCATATCGGGAATCAGCGAGGATGTCATCGGAACGGACGATGCCTTCTCCCTTGAAGGTCGGCTCGAATACCGCGGTGTTTCTCGGCATGGGGAACCGGTCGAAGGCTGATCGTTCAACTCCCGAAATCGAATAGAGGGTGTAGTGCTCGTCCTTGTCGTCGATAACATTGTAGAAGAACGCACCGAATTGCGCCCCGGTGAGTTCGACGCTGGCGTCCGTGACCATCTGC
Source organism: uncultured Alphaproteobacteria bacterium (assembly GCA_963795225.1). Taxonomy (GTDB): domain Bacteria; phylum Pseudomonadota; class Alphaproteobacteria; order Rhizobiales; family Hyphomicrobiaceae; genus Hyphomicrobium_A. The sequence continues at coordinate 466,544 of CAWCHB010000028.1, forward strand.
ACGAGGCGCTCCAGGTCGAGCTCGCTCGCAATTGCGGTACCAATCCGATTCAATGTTTCCAGGGTTCGCGTCTCTTCGTGCAGCGCGGCCTCCGCCTCGACGACGGATATGGGCAATGTTCAGAGCTGCCGAAACCCTCGCTACGAGTTCTCGCGCAGAGAACGGTTTGGTTACATAGTCGTCCGCACCGGCTTCAAGGCCCTCGATCTTGGCCTCTTCTCCGGCACGAGCCGACAGCAGAATGACCGGCGTGTCGCGCAATGACGCATCCGCACGCAGTTCCCGTAACATTCCAAAGCCATCGAGATTCGGCATCATCACGTCGCTTAGAATAAGGTCCGGTAGCTCCCGCCGCGCCGCTGCAAGCGCAGCCGCGCCGTCTACAACCGCCTCGACGACAAAGCCGTGCGAGGAGAGCAGTCGCTCGACGTAAGAGCGCATGTCCGCGTTGTCGTCGGCGAGCAAAATGCGGCGACCTTTAAACCCTGCTGCGACTACGGGAACGAGCCTGATCTCTTGCTCATTCGAAATAGCCGAAGCGAAGCCTTCAGGATCGTCTACGGCGGGAAGCCAGTGCAAGATTTCCTGCAAAAAGGCCGCCGACTGTGTGCCGGACGTGTGCGGCGAACCCGCGTGCGCAAGCCGGTCCGGCGGCAAATGAGCTGAACCGAGAGGTATCGTTACTGTGAACGAACTGCCCGATCCCAATTCGCTTTCGGCGCACACCTCGCCCCCATGCAGCTTGACGAGTTCCTGCACCAGCGCAAGTCCAATGCCGGATCCCTCGAACGAACGTCCGCGGGCTCCTTCCACGCGGTGAAAACGTTCGAACAGGCGCGGCAATGCGTCTGAAGCAATTCCGGTGCCGGTATCGCGAACGGTTGTTGCGACGGTCTCCCCGTCGGCGGAGAGCCGAACTTCAACGCTAATTTCTCCTTCGAATGTAAACTTGAAGGCATTGGAAAGCAGATTGAAAATGACCTTCTCCCACAAGTCGCGGTCTAGATAGACCGGCTTTTCGAGGGAGGGCGTGTCGATTACGAGCCGTAGACCTACGCGGTCTGTCGCGGAGCGAAAGCACGAAGCCAACTCGGCGGTGAACGCGGCGATATCGGTCGGCTGATACCTAGCCTGTAAACGTCCGGCCTCGATCCGGGAAAAATCAAGTAGGGAATTGACGAGCTTGAGTAGCCGCAATCCGTTTCGGTGAGCGACTTCGACCAGTCGTCGGTTGTCGGGCATCACATTTTCGGCCTGCTTGCCAAGAACTTCCTCAAGCGGGCCAAGCATCAGCGTCAGCGGCGTACGGAATTCGTGGCTGACATTCGAGAAGAACGTCGTCTTGGCCCGATCAATTTCAGCGAGAGCCTCAGCTCGGCGGCGCTCTTCCTCGTAGGCCTGCGCGTTTGCGATCGCCGCGGCAATCTGGCCTGCAACCAGCCCGAGGAAACCGCTGTAAAGTTCGTCGAACAGCCGGAACGGATTCAACCCGACAGTGAGTAAGCCGGCGCGCCCGGTCTCTCCCGCGGGAAGAATCGGCAGCATCGCCGCGTCCGTCGGAGCTTTGCCCCAAGGATCCTGGGGAAGCTGCGCTCCGAATTTTGATTCTAGATCATCGACCAGGCGTGGCTGATGGTCCTTGAGCACCTCTTGGAACGGCCAAACACCCTGCTCTTCGGCCGTCAACACTTCAGGAGCAACCGGACTTCCGGCCACGATACCCGTCGATGATTTGAGCCGCAGGCGATCGTTATCCGGCTCCGCCACGTAAATAGCTGCGAACGGGATATCGCGCGGATTGGACCGCAAGGCCGCCGCCGCGCGGTCACAGACATCCTGCACGGTGCGAGCGTCAACGGTTGTCGCCGCCAGTTCGCGCAAAAGCTTTAGCTGCCGATCGCCGATAACGCGCCGCGTGTCATCGGTGTTGGCGCAGATGATGCCGCCGGGACTTCCGTCATCGTTCGGAATGGGACTGTACGAGAACGTGTAGTAAGTCTCTTCCGGATAACCGTTGCGCTCCATGATGAGGAGCTGTTCCTCAACATAGGTGCCTTCGATGCCGCCCATCGCCTTGGCCAGCATGGGGCCGATATCATCCCAGATTTCGCTCCACACCACCTTTGTCGGCTTGCCCAGTGCCCAGGGATGCTTTCCCCCGATGATCGCTTTGTACGGATCGTTGTAGAAATAGATCAGTTCCGCGCCCCATCCGATCCAGATCGGCTGGCGCGATGTCAGCATAATGCGAAGCGCAGTCTTCAGGCTTTGCGGCCATGCCTCCGGAGGCCCGACGGGAGTGTCGGTCCAGTCGAATGAGCGAATAAGGTCGCCCAGCTCGCCGCCCCCAGCGAGATGGGCACTCTCGCTGTGGCGAATCAGTCCTGACAAATTTCCCCGCTTGACACTGGCAGTTGGCCGGGAAAAGTAGCCCGGCTCCAAGCGAGAACCCAACATCCCATTGGTGGTTCCATGAGGGCCAGAACTCGGCGGCATCTTTTTGCGCCGACGTGAACCACCGGCATGCGAGGGATCCTGACCCTCACCCCGAGCGGCACCGTTCATAAGTAGAGTCCGTTCAAGGTCAATCAATCATAGCGCGAACCTTGGCGCCAGTTCGTCAAGGGCGAAGGAGGCGGCTTCATCTCAAGGAGAGATGCCGCACAGCCGCTGACCTGGACCCTTTCCTCGCGGAACACGTCGAGACCGGCTGTCATGCTGCGGATGCCTTGGCCAACTGCTGACTTGCGGAAAGTATGGCAGCATCTCCGCTCAAGGTATTGCATTTTTCCGGACCTCGAAGCGAGGATGCGTTCAGCCAATTCAGCGTTTGACGTTTCCCATGGACGTGCCACGCCTCAATCCGGCACCAGCGCAAAACCGCGCAGCTGGAGATTTGCTAATGTGATGAGTGCGGCTACGTCGACTTCAATCGAATTGTCCACTTGATCGTGCGCAATGCCTTGCCCGGCAAGTGCCTGACTACAGACGCGGACTGAGGTCCCGGCTTCGCTAATCCGCCGGATTAGTTCGAGGTTTGGATTCGCTCGCCCTGGGTGCTTTTTTCCATAGGCATCCTTGTTCAGTACGATCGGCGTGGCCGGACCATGGACGATGGCGACGATATCGGCCGATTTCGCACGCACTCCTGCTTGGCCTAGCAAGTTAACGAATCGCGCAACCTTCTCAAGGCTCGGATTCGGTTTTTCTGGCGACGTCGATGCCTTGGTTATGTTGAACACTACACGGTAGCGGAGGTTTTTATCAGGATGCTCGGCAGCCTCAGGCGCGGGATGAATACCACCATATCCTTCGATTACGGGAAATTGCCCAGCGGCCAAAGTCGAGCCGGAAATGCCACTCGCGATAGCAACAACCAAGAAAGGTCGTATCCATCTTTCCATCCGGTGTCTCCGCTTTTGATAATTCTTCTCGCGGCTCTGCGTCACCGCCGGCGGAGCTGCATCCAGCGCCGGGGGACTGCGTACCCACGCAGCAGCCGCACTGCGGCCAACGAGGGCTCCTCATTTAAAGTTCCCAAAGGCTCTGCTCTAGGTGATGGCGTTAGGTCGTGGTGGGGCTCAAGGCTCGCCGCGGTCTCCACCAGTCGCGTTGGAACCTTGCTCCAGATGAGTTGTTTAAAATGGAAAAGGAGCCCGCCCATGACCAGTGATAAGACAGGAGCAAAGGTTCCTGTCGATCAGCCCGAAATCAAAACGGCAAAACTACCTCCGCGACCCGACGCCAAAGACCGGCCGGGATTTGACCTCGGGGGAGCAAAGAAGAAACCGAGGAAGGAAGGAAAGGTCGAGTCCAATTAGTTTGACCCCTCGCGTAGTCGGGAGGCAAACACAGCGCATGGGTTTCGGCGTAACTCGACAAGGGTGACGAAGGGTAAAGCCGAATCTAGCTCGCGGAGCCCCTCCAGTGAGTAGCGTCCTAACGATCCTTCAGATCAATGATACACACGGCTACCTGGAGCCGCATCCTGAGCTAGTCTGGACCCCGGACGGGCCCACCTATCCAACGATGGGCGGCTACGCCCGGATCGCTACTGTCATAGACAAGGCCCGAAACAACAACCCGGACGGTGTGATTGCGCTCGACAACGGGGATACATTTCACGGAACTTACCCCGCCGTAATGAGCAAAGGCGGGGCCCTCGTTCCTCTCGTGAATGCGCTGCAGTTGGATGCCATGACTGCGCATTGGGAGTTTGCTTGGGGCCCACATCATTTTCAGGAGCTGATCAAAAAACTCAACCATCCGATGCTGGCCATCAACTGCTATGACAAGCTGTCAGAGAAGCGGCCTTTCCAAAGCTCCATAGTCGTACAGCGTCGCGGCCTTCGTGTCGGGATTATCGGCATCGCGGCGACCATCATCGACAAAAGCATGCCTCAGCAATTCAGCGAGGGACTGCGTTTCACCTCGGGTATCGATGAACTTCCGGCTGAAATTGATAGGTTGCGCACTGCGCAAGGGGCGCACCTCATTGTGGTCCTTTCGCACTTGGGCTTTCCGCAGGACGTCGAGCTGGCCAAGACCATCAGGGGTATCGATGTTGTCGCGAGCGGTCACACCCATAACCGGCTCGATCATCCCGCGCGAGTCGGGGAGACGCTCATCATTCAATCCGGGTGTCACGGATCATTTGTCGGCGAACTACATTTGACTATTGACGGCGGTAGAATTGCCGGAGCGCGACACCATCTCGTGCCGGTCGATGCGGCCATCGCACCCCACCCAGAGATGGAAACCCTGGTCGAGCGCGTAATGGCGCTTCACCATGCGACGCTGAGCGAGGTGGTTGGCGCCACTTCCGTCGGGCTCCACCGCGGCACCACCTTATATTCATCAATGGATGACGCATTACTGGCGGCCGTTGCAAAGGCGGCGAAGACAGAGATCGCGTTTTCCAACGGCTGGCGTTACGGGGCGCCGATCCCACCGGGTCCCGTCACCGTGAACGATCTCTGGAACATCATTCCCACAAACCCGCCGGTCTCCAGCGTTGATATGACGGGATCGGAAATCCGGGAGATGATGGAGGAGAATCTCGAACGCACATTTTCGTCGGACCCGTTCGGTCAGATGGGCGGCTATCTGAAGCGCTTCAGAGGACTGGCCATCTACGGTAAGATCGAGAATCCCGGCGGCCATCGGATCGAACAGATTTTTGCTTCGAACGAGGTTCTCGAGGCTGGCCGTAGCTATCACGTTGCTTTCGTGACCGAGCAGGGCGTGCCAAAGAAATTTGGTCGCAACCGCCGGGAACTTCCGATCGACGCCATCGCGGCTTTGCGAGAATATTTCCGATCCAATCGACCGAACGCAGATCCGAGGGCGGGCCGGTTTATCGCCTCCTGAGCGAGCGGCACGCCCGTCCCAACCGCGGCAGCCAACAAAATGCGCTCAGCCTATCGAACAAATATCGAGGATCTACGTTAGGTGAGGCGGCTCCTGCCATCTGAGTTGGTCATTATGCGCTTTCTCATGCAAAAAGCCTGGTCTCCTTATGTGGTCGGCATCGGGATCGGCATACTCAGCTGGTTTGCCTTCGCGACCGCGAACAAACCGATCGGCATAACCACCGCGTTTGAATATACCGCTGGGCTCGCTGAAAAAGCGGCTACGCCCCAGGTGGCCGAACCCTATCTGCAGAGCAAGGCTAAGGACGGCCACACACCAAAAATTGATTGGGAGTGGATGCTCGTCGTCGGCGTGTTTGCCGGGGCGTGGCTCAGTTCGAGGCTGAGCGATGACCGGACCGAGCGAAGCGTTCCACCTCTCTGGGAATGGCGTTTTGGCCCCGGCGTGACAAAGCGGCTCGCTGCGGCATTCTTTGGCGGCGCACTGATGATGTTCGGCGCGCGCCTGGCCCAGGGCTGCACGAGCGGTCATGGCATATCTGGAGCATTACAACTCGCCCTTTCCAGCTGGATCTTTGTGGTTCTGCTTTTCGCCGCAGGCACCGTCGTGACGTTCTCTCTTTACGGACGAGAGGCGCGAAACCATGTTTGATTCACCCTACATGCTCGTGCTTGGATTTATCACTGGGGTCGCGTTTGGGTTCCTCCTTCAAAAGGGAAGGGTTGCGAAATTCCGGGTTATCGTCGGACAGTTTCTCCTGAAAGATTGGACTGTCTTCAAGGTGATGCTGACTGCCGTTGCCGTCGGTGCAATCGGCGTCTGGACCATGGTCGCGATGGGGTGGGCGTCCCTCAGCATTAAGCCGACAGCTTTTGGGGGGGTGATTGTCGGTGCGATCCTGTTTGGAACAGGGATGGCAATTTTTGGCTATTGTCCGGGTACAAGCGTTGCGGCGTGTGGCGAAGGCCGACGCGACGCCATGGTCGGGGTGGTTGGCATGCTGGCCGGTGCATTCGTCTATGTCGCCGCCTTCCCGGCGCTTCAGAGCCTAGTAAACGGGCTCGGCAACCTCGGGGAAGTGACCTTGCCCGCTGTGACAGGTTTGTCGCCCTGGATATTCGTAGCCGCTCTCGCCTTCGCTGCGTTTCTTGTAGCCGCTTCTGTCCAAAGACGCGCGGAACAGCATTAAAGGACTGTTGTTATGCCCCTGATTTTCGAACGTATCCTGACCGAAGGTATCGCGGAGCTCTCTTACTTGTTAGGCGATGATAGCCAAGGTGTTGCCGCGGTGTTTGATCCAACCCCCGACGTTGACAAATACATCGAGCTCGCTCGCTCCAAGAGTTTGTCAATCACTCACATCTTCGAAACGCATATCCACGCCGACCTGGTCAGCGGCGCGCGAGAGCTGTGCGATCGCGTTGGATCGGCCAAGATCTATGCCAGCCACGAGGGCGGCGCGCGCTACGGGTTCGAGCCCGAAGCGCTCAAGGACGGCGATCAGTTTACGTTCGGTCAGACGGTCCTTACGGTTAAACACACGCCGGGTCATACGCCGGAGCACGTGTCCTACTTAATTGCCGAAAAGAAACACGCCGACACGCCTTGGGGGGTACTTACAGGCGATTCCCTGTTCGTCAATTCGGCCGGGCGTCCCGACCTTCTCGGTTCTAGCGAAACCAAGAAGCTCGCCGAACAGCTATTTCATACGCTTTGCAACTTCTATTTGAAGCTTCCGGACAGCGTCATCATTTACCCTGCCCACGGTCACGGCTCGCCGTGTGGTGCCGACATCGGTGATCGTCTGGAGAGCACCATCGGCTATGAGCGGCGATTCAATCCGTTCCTTCAATTCCAGGATCTGAAGTCGTTTACGGACTATGCGCTCAGCACGGCTCCGCCGGTGCCGAAATACTATCCGGTGATGAAGAAGCTCAATGCGAAGGGCCCAGAAGTGCTCGGCAATTTGCCACGCGTGCCGGGTCTGCCGCCCAAGACATTCAAGCAGGCTATCGAAGAGAAGGCCGGGCTCCTGGTCGATACGCGGACAATGCTCGGCTTTGGCGGCGGCCACGTCGCCGGAGCTCTCAACATCGGCGCAACGCCCATGCTGTCGATCTGGGCCGGCTGGCTCCTCGACCCTGACAAGCCGCTCCTTCTCGTTCTCGACAGCGACGCCGATCTTGAGAAGGTCGTTAAGTTGTTCATCCGCACAGGCTTCACAAAATTCGCTGGCTACCTCGCCGGCGGCATGAAGAGCTGGGACAACGCCGGCTTCGAGCTCGGCGAAGTGGACCAAAAAACCGTGCATGAGGTGCACCAGGCTAATGGCGCGCTGCAGATCATCGATGTTCGCGCGCCGAGCGAATGGAAATCGGGCCATGTGCCGGGCGCACGGCACATTTTTCTCCCTGAGTTGCGGGAAAAAGTAGACGAGCTCGATCGGCAAAGCCCCATTGCCGCATATTGCGACAGTGGCTACCGGGCGAGCATCGCCACCAGCATCCTGAAGCAGGAAGGATTCGCCGACGTCAGCAACGTACCGGGAAGCTGGCAGGCCTGGAAGAAAGCCGGCCTGCCAATCGACGGGAAGATCGGATGAGCAGGCGCTTGCCTTGGGTGTGCGGTGTAGCAATCGCGGGCGTAGTTTGCTCCGAAGCCTCTTTGGCGATCGAGCCTGCTCTCGACGCTCGAAACTATCCAGGGCCGGATTGGTCTCCTTATTTGGTGGGAGCCTGCATTGGTGTCTTGTCCTGGCTCACATTCTACTTTTCCGACAAGCCGATCGGAGCGTCTTCATTCTATGCGACGGTCGCGGGCATGCTCGGGAAGGCAGTGGCGCCGAAGCACACGGACGATCTCCACTACTTCAAGAACAATCCGCCCAAAGTTAATTGGGAATTTGCCTTCGTTCTCGCCGCGGTTGCCGGAGCTGCAGCGGCAGCGGTGACCGGGGGAAATTTCGTCAACGAATGGGTGCCTGAGATGTGGCGCGCTCGCTTCGGCGACAGCTTGGCGCTGAGAGCCACATCTGCGTTTGGCGGGGGAGCACTGATGGCATTCGGCGCCCGGCTCGCCGGAGGGTGTACCAGCGGTCATGGTATCAGCGGCACGCTGCAGCTGAACGTCGCCTCCTGGATAGCAGTGATCTGTTTCTTTATTGGCGGCACCGTGGTCGCCAATCTTATGTTTCGGATTTAAGCGATGATCGATCCTGGCAAATCTGTCAAGAAATCCAAGCTCGCGGCACCGACGTTGGCCGCGCCGATCAATATGATCCTTGGCGGCACAGTATTCGGATTCGCTTTTGGATTTCTGCTGCAAAAAGGCGGCGTGGGCACCTACCACATTCTGATCGGCCAACTCCTTTTCCAGGACTGGACAGTCGCCAAGATCATGGGCACGGCGATCGTGGTTGGGATGGTTGGCATCTTCACGCTTCATCATTTCGCGCTGGTCAATCTGCATATAAAGCCTACCAAGATCGGTCCGAATGTATTGGGCGGCCTTCTGTTCGGCGTGGGATTCGCGTTGATCGGGTATTGTCCGGGAACCGTGGCGGCGGCCTTGGGGCAAGGAAGCTGGGACGCGGTGTTCGGAATGCTGGGTCTCATTGCGGGTTCGTGGTTTTACGCAGAAGCGTCCGGTCTTCTCAAGAAGACCGTTGACAAGTGGGGTGACTTGGGAAAACTGACGTTGGACGATGTCGTCCGTCTACCGCGTAACGTCATGGTCGCCTTCACCGCGGTCACAATCACCGGCCTACTGGTTGCCCTCGACTGGCTTAGTGCACGCTAGTAATCCGGTCGGTCGCTCTGCTCGCCGAAACAAATCAACATGCAGAAACGGGCCGAAAGGCGGACCAGCTATTGTTTGCTGGGCGTGGCAACGGCTCTCGCGGGCTGACGACCTGTCAGTACGCACGGCTATATACGAGTGAGCGAGCATCGGACTTGAGCCGGCAAAGTTCGGCAACCACTTGCTGAGACAGAAGGCCGTGTTGATCTAGCGCCGCACAGGGAATTCGCAGTCCAGCTCCTTGCTTGGCCATTCCAAGATCGAGAGCACGGTCCGCTACCTCTGCATCGAGGTCGATGACGCAATCGAGATCGCGGAAAAGATCGACGTCTGATTAGTCCGGAATGCCCCTACAAGCGGACGTGGTCTGCGACGGCATCTGCGTGGCCGGTCAGATGGCTGGGGACGTCCGCTTTTGGGATAGAGCAGCAACTCCGAGCGATCGTGCGGCCGTAGCCTGCATGTCGGCTCGTGG
>CAWCHB010000029.1:0-60052 GCA_963795225.1 uncultured Alphaproteobacteria bacterium
GTTCGAGTGTCGAAGACTGCAAAGCCGTGGCGCGCTGTGCGGCGGCCACGCCAATGAGGATGATGCACGGCGCGTGCGACCCGACTGCCGCAATGCGCTGCGGCAGCGTGGCGATGGTTGCCTTCAGCACAAGCTCATCGGCGCGCGTGGCATTGAATACGGCGACGGCCGGGTGCTCCGGCGCGAGCCCGCGGGCGAGCAACTCGCCGCACAGCGTGCCTATGGTTGCCTTCGGCATATAGACGGCCGTCGTCGCCTTGGGATCGGCGAGCCCCGACCAGTCGAAATCGTCGGGCAAACGCCCGTCGGCGGCGTGGCCTGTGATCGCTTGAAAGCGTCGCGCACCGCGCCGGCGCGTCAGCGAAATGCCGAGGGCGGCGGCAGCTCCTTGGGCGGCCGATATGCCGGGGACGACGTCGCAGGCGATACCGGCCGCAACAAGGGCCGCAACCTCCTCATCGAGGCGTCCAAACATCAATGCGTCGCCGGCCTTGAGACGCACGACCCGGCGCCCCGCTGAGGCGAGAGCCACCATCAGATCGTTTATGTCGCTCTGCTTGCACGCGCGGCCGTAACCCTTCTTGCCAACGTGGATGCGCTCCGTACGCGAGGGCGCCAGTGCAAGCACCTCGGCCGAAACAAGTTGATCGTGCAGGATGACATCTGCCTCCTGCAACGCACGCAGCGCCTTTAGCGTCAACAGCTCCGGGTCACCAGGACCGGAACCGACGAGGCTGACGCGACCGGACTGTCTGGCCCCTTGGCGACCGGCGTCGCTGTGGGTTGCGGCGTGTTGGCGTCCAAACAAGGCGCGCCCCGCATGCGTCACGCGGTACAGCACGGCAGCAAATAGATGTGCGATCATGGAGACGCTCAGCGGCTGTGAGGGCGCGTGCATGTTGGCGTCCCCTAAACCGACACTACGACTTTGCGTTCAGCCGACGTCGGCGCGCGCGTGCCCTGCAATTCGATAACGCTGCGGATTTCCGCACGGCACGAGCCGCAGTTGGTGCCAGCCTGCAGCACTTCGCCGATGGCCGACACCGTCTTGCAGCCGCGCTGGACGGCGCTGGCGATCTCATTGGCGCCGACGCCGAAGCAGGCGCAAACAGTCGCCCCGCGATCGACGGCGCCTCTTCCAGGCCGGCCGGCGATAGCCGACGTGCGTTTGCCGCGCGCCGGGTTTGGCGCGCTGAGCTGCGCGATGGCCCAGTCGCGCGACACGGCCACCGGTTCGGGCGCGAGAAAGACCGTGCCTGCCAGTTGATCTTCCTCGTAGCAGGCGAAGCGGTATCGTCCCGTCTCGGCGTCGCAGTAGGCGGCGAGTTGGACGTCGGTGCCAACGAGTTCCCCCACCAGCGAGGCCCAATCGTCGGGCGCGGCGGCGAACGCCATCTCGAGTCGCCAGCCGCCGATGCACTTGGCAATGGCCCAGTATGCGGCGGGAATATTCTGCGGCTTGCGGCGCAGGACGGCGAAACCGTAGGTAGCCGCGACGAAGCGCTCGATGCGCACGGGGACGTTCTTCAAAGCCGGCTGCCCCGAGACCGGGTCGACGACGGCGCCGACCAACACGTCGACGCGCGCGCGCGAGGCATACTGATCGTTCCAATGCATCGGCACGAAGACGCATCCCGGCTGCTGCCGCGGTGTCACCAGGGCGCGAACGAGGATGGCACCCAGACCGGTCGACACGCGCACGAGGTCGGCATCGCCGACGTGATGGCGTGCAGCGTCGAGCGGGTGGATTTCAACGAATGGCTCCGCGCAGTGCTGCGACAGGCGCGTGCTCTTGCCCGTGCGCGTCATGGTGTGCCAGTGATCGCGCACGCGTCCGGTGTTGAGCGTGAGCGGGAAACCCGGTGCGGCCAGCGGCTCGGTAGCTGCGCGAACTTCGACGAAATGCGCCTTCGCATCGGGCGTGAAGAAGCGGCCGTCGGCGAACATACGTGCGGCCCCGACGGTGGTCGACGTGCGCGGCCACTGGACCGGCTCGAGGTCTTCGTAGGCGCCGCCATCGATGGTGGCCAAGGCGCCTATGTCGAAGTCACGCGCACCGCCGTTCTCAAAGCCCGACAGCGCCGCATGCTCAGCAAAGATCTCGGCCGGATCCGTGTAAGCAAAGGCATCGCCATGTCCCATGCGGCCGGCGACCTCGCAAATGATCCACCAATCGGGACGGGCGTTGCCCGGCAGCGGCATGAAGCTGCGCTGGCGCGAGATGCGCCGCTCCGAGTTGGTCACCGTACCGTCCTTCTCTCCCCAGGCAGTTGCCGGCAGGAGAACGTCGGCGAGCCGCGCCGTATCGGTGGCGCCGGTCACATCGGAGACGACGACGAAGGGGCAGCCGCGGATCGCCGCCGCGACGTTCTCGGCCTCCGGCATCGAGACGACCGGATTGGTGGCCATGATCCACAGCGCCTTGATGCGACCGTCTGCGACCGCATGGAACATGTCGACGGCCTTGGGACCGGCCCGCGCGGCGATCGTCGGCGAATTCCAGAAACGCTGAACGCGCTCGCGATGCGTGGCGTCCTCGATGTTCATGTGCGCCGCGAGCATGTTGGCGAGACCGCCTACCTCGCGCCCGCCCATGGCGTTGGGTTGGCCGGTGACGGAGAATGGCCCCATGCCCGGCTTGCCGATGCGACCGGTCGCCAGGTGGCAGTTGATGATGGCGTTGACTTTGTCGGTGCCCGAGACGGATTGGTTGACGCCCTGGCTGTAGACGGTGACGGTCTTCTCAGTTGCAGCAAACAGCGCGAAGAATTTCTCCAGCGTCGCTGCAGGCAGCCCCGTAAGACGCACGAGGGCGTAGAGGTCGAGCGTGTCGGCTGCGCGCACCGCCTCCTTGAAGCCGGTTGTGTGCAACTTGATGTAGCTGCGCTTGGTCGAGTAGCTCCGCGCGAGATAGCGAAGCAACCCGAGAAATAGCGGAACGTCGCCGTCGGGCTTGATCGGCAAGTGGAGGTCGGCGATGTCGGCGGTGGCCGTGCGGCGCGGGTCGATCAGCACCACCTTCATCTCCGGCCGCTTCTCCTTGGCGGCGGCGATGCGCTGATAGAGCACGGGATGGCACCAGGCGAGATTGGAGCCAACGAGCACGATAAGATCGGCGAGCTCCAAATCTTCGTAACAGCCGGGCACCGTGTCCGAGCCGAAGGCGCGCTTGTGCCCGGCGACGGAGGACGCCATGCACAGGCGCGAATTGGTATCGATATTGGCGGAGCCGATGAAGCCCTTCATCAGCTTGTTCGCAACGTAGTAATCCTCGGTCAGCAACTGGCCTGAGACATAGAAGGCTACCGAGTCGGGGCCGTGCGTGCGGATCGTCTCGTTGAACTTGCCGGCGACGAGTTCGAGCGCCGTATCCCAGTCCGTGCTTGCCCCGTGCACGTGCGGAAACAGGAGCCGATCGTCGAGGTCGATCGTTTCCGCCAGCGCCGCACCCTTCGAGCACAGGCGTCCGAAATTCGCCGGGTGATCGGGATCGCCGCGCACCGCAACGTCGCCGTTGGCCGAAATCTCGGCGAGCACGCCGCATCCCACCCCGCAGTAGGGGCACGTCGTCTTGATGCAGCGTGGGGCGGCCATATCCATGTTCAAGCTGCCCGATGTGCGGCTGCTTGGGCGGCGATGTAGAGCGTGCCGTCCTCGACCTTCACCGCGATCGTTCGCACGCACCCCTCGTCGGCACCCTGCGCCTTGCCGCTTTCGAGCGAGATCACCCAGTTATGTAGCGGGCACGTGACCGATGCACCGTGCACGATGCCTTGGCTGAGCGGGCCGCCCTTGTGCGGGCAGTGATCGTCGATGGCAAATACGCGATCGTCGGCGGTCCGAAACACCGCCACCTTGCCGTCCGGCGTGTCGATGCAGCGCGCTCCACGCTGCGGAATGTCCGTGATGCTGCCTATGGCAATCCAGTTCATCGCACTCACTCCGCCGCCTGTGCCATGCCGACCGTAGCCAGCGGACGGAACTCATGCTTATGCAGCCCGGAGACGCGCTCCGACCAGGGATCGACCTGGGCGAACTTCTGCGAATAGACGAACCGCTCGAAGAATGCCTTGCGGCGCGGAACATCCTCGAGCACCTGGCGGCGGATCTCGGCGACGCCGATGCGCTTGGTCCATTTGTAGATGCGTTCGAGATAGCGCGCCTGCTCGCGATACATCTGCACGAGCGCGACGATCACCTCGAGCGCCTCGTCCTCGGTCTTGACGAGGCCGAGCACCTCCGTGCCCTTGATGTCGAGCCCTGCAGCGCCGGCGAAATGGATCTCGTAGCCGGAATCGACGCAAACGACACCGACGTCCTTGCACGTCGCCTCGGCGCAGTTCCGCGGACAGCCGGAGACGGCCATCTTCACCTTTGCCGGCGTCCACGAGCCCCACATGAACTTCTCGATGCGGACGCCGAAGCCAGTCGAATCCTGCGTGCCGAAGCGGCACCAGTCGGTGCCGACGCACGTCTTCACCGTGCGCAGGCCCTTGGCGTAGGCGTGTCCGGAAACGAAGCCTGCCTTACCGAGATCGGACCAGACCGCCGGCAGGTCTTCTTTCTTGATGCCGAGCATGTCGATGCGCTGGCCGCCGGTGACCTTCACTGTCGGGATGGCGAACTTGTCCACCACGTCGGCGATGGCGCGCAACTCCTTGGCGCTCGTCACGCCGCCCCACATACGCGGCACCACCGAGTACGTGCCGTCCTTCTGGATGTTGGCGTGCGCGCGCTCATTGATGAAACGCGACTGATAGTCGTCGGCGTACTCGCCCGGCCAGTCGCACACGAGGTAGTAGTTGAGCGCCGGGCGGCACTTGGCGCAGCCGCACGAGGTCGTCCACTCGAGCTCCTGCATGACCGCATGGATGGTCTTGAGGCTCTTGGCCTTGATCAGACGGCGCACGTCGTCGTGGCCGAGCGATGTGCAGGCGCACATCGGCTGCACCGCAGCGGGGTTGTACGCGTCGCCCAGCGTCAGCGTCATGAGCTGCTCGACGAGACCGGTACACGAGCCGCACGAGGCCGACGCCTTGGTGTGCGCGCGCACGTCGTCGAGCGAGGTGAGGCCCTTGTCCTTGATGGCGCCGGTGATCTTGCCCTTACATACGCCGTTGCAGCCGCAGATCTCTGCGTCATCGGGCAACGCTGCAACGGCCGCCATAGGGTCCAGCGGGGACCCTCCCTGGTAGGCCTGGCCGAAAATCAACGTCTCGCGCATGTCGGAGATGTCGACCTGCTTTTTCTTCAGGTCGTTGAACCACGCGCCGTCGGCGGTCTCGCCGTAGAGCACGGTGCCGATGATGCGGTTGTCCTGCAGGATGAGCCGCTTGTAGACGCCGGCCGTAGCATCGCGCAGCACGATCTCTTGTCGATCCTCGCCGTCGGCAAAATCGCCGAGCGAGAAAAGATCGATGCCCGTGACCTTCAGCTTGGTCGGCGTGTCGTTGTGCACGAACGTCGCGGCGGCATCGCCCGTCAGGTGCGCGGCGGCGACGCGTGCCATCTCGTAGAGCGGCGCGACAAGGCCATAGACATGGCCGCCCACCTCGGCGCACTCGCCGACCGCGAAGATGTCTGGATCGGAGGTGTGCATGCCGTCATCGACGAGGATGCCGCGGTTCGCTGTCGAGGCCGGCCTGCCTTGGCGATGCCGACATTGGGCCGAATGCCAGCAGCCATGATCACCAGGGTGGCCGGGATGATGCGGCCGTCCGCGAGCTCTACGCCTTCGACCTTGCGGTCGCCGAGGATCGCCTTGGTCGAGGCCTTGGTGATGATCTTGATGCCGCGCTGCTCGAGTTCCCGCTGCAGCATGTAGCCCGCTGCCGGATCGAGCTGGCGCTCCATCAGCGTCGGCATCAGGTGCAGCACGGTGACGTCCATGTCGCGCGAGGCGAGGCCCGCGGCGGCCTCGAGGCCGAGCAGGCCGCCGCCGATGACGACGGCCTTGGCGCGCGACTGCGCGGCGACCAGCATGGCGTTGACGTCGTCGAGGTCGCGGTAGGAGAGGACGCCGGGAAGATCGTTGCCCGGAACCGGCAGGATGAGCGGCACCGAGCCGGTGGCGATGACCAGCTTGTCGTACGGCGCGGTAACGCCGTGTTCGGACGTCACCGTCTTGGCGGCGCGATCGATCTCGGTGACCTTGTGCCCCTTGTAGAGCGTGATGCCGTTCTTGATGTACCAGCCGTCGCCGTGAATGATGATCTGCTCGTAGTCCTTTTCGCCCGACAGCACCGGCGACAGCATGATGCGGTCGTAGTTGACGCGCGGCTCGGCGTTGAAGATCGTGACCTCGTAGCGGCCCGGCGCCTTTTCGAGCAGATGCTCGAGCATGCGTCCCGGCGCCATGCCGTTGCCGATGATGACGAGTTTTTCGCTCATGGTGTTCATTCCGCTGCTTCGATGCGCAATTTCGGGCCGGCGGCTCAGCCGCTCGGCGCGCTTGCGCTTGATCTCATCGAGAAGGGCCGGCTCCGGGTTGGCGCCGCCCTCGTAGGCTTCGAGGAAGTCGAGAAGCTCTTCGCGATACGCGTAGTAGTGCGGGTGGGAGAGGAGCATCTTGCGCGAGCGCGGACGCGGCAGGTTCACCTCCATGATGTTGCCGATCGTCGCGTTCGGGCCGTTCGACATCATCACCACCCGGTCGGCGAGGAGAATCGCCTCGTCGACGTCGTGGGTGACGCAGATGGCGGTGACCTTGGTGCGCGCCCAAACGTCCATCAGCACGTCCTGCAGCTCCCAACGGGTGAGGCTGTCGAGCATGCCGAACGGCTCGTCGAGCAGGAGCAGCTTGGGCGAAAGTGCGAAGGCGCGGGCGATGCCGACGCGCTGCTTCATGCCGTTGGAGAGTTCGGCGGCGCGCCGGTGCATGGTGTCGCCGAGGCCGACGCGGTGCAGGTAGTATTCGACGATGTCGCGCCGCTCGGCCGGGCTGGCCTTGGGATAGACGCGGTCGACACCGAGAGCGACGTTCTCGCGCGCCGTCAGCCACGGCATGAGCGAAGGCGACTGGAAGACGACGGCCCGATCCGGCCCGGCGCCACTCACCTCGTGCCCATCGAGCACGACGCCGCCGCTCGAAATCTTGTTGAGCCCCGCCGCCATCGACAGCACCGTCGACTTGCCGCAGCCGGAATGTCCGATGAGCGTTACGAACTCGCCCTTCTTCATCTTGAGATTGAAACCGTCGACGACGGTGAGTGGACCCTTCGGCGTGGGATAGGTCTTGCGAACTTCGAAGAACTCGACGTAGCGCTCCTCGATCGGAGAATGCGCCGCCTTCTTGTAGGCCTGCGGCAGATCGCTTTTCACCGTGATCGGCAGGACATTCGGCAGCACGGGTCCTTTCTGCGCGTCCGCGCTGCGGGTCGCGCCGAGCTCCATCAGGCTGGCCGTCACCTCGGCGCGAATGCGAATGAACGCGGGATCCGAGTTCATCGCCGCCCGCTCGCGGGGACGCGGCAGGTCCACCTTGAACGAGGGCCCGAGCGTCGCGCGCGGCCCCGGCGTCAACGGGATGATGCGATCGGCAAGGAGGATCGCCTCGTCGACATCGTTGGTGATGAGGATGATGGTCTTCTTTTCGCGGCGCCGAGATTTCCGCGAACTCGTCCTGCAGCTTGGCGCGCGTCAGCGCATCGAGCGCAGACAGCGGCTCATCGAGCAGGATGATCTCGGGCTGGATCGCCAGCGCCCTCGCCACCGCCACGCGCTGACGCATGCCGCCCGACAGTTCCGCCGGTCGCCGATCGAGGGCGTGCGATAGGCCGACCATGTCGATGTACTTGTGGGTGATGGCGCCGCGCTCGGTGACCGACTTGCCCTTGTGCACGGCGTCGACGGCGAGCGCCACGTTGCCGTAGACGCTCAACCACGGCATCAGCGAATAGGACTGGAAGACGATGCCGCGGTCGGGCCCGGGCCCGGCGATGTCCTTCCCGCGGATCTTGATGGTGCCGCTGTCGGGCGCGATGAGGCCGGCGATGGCCGAGATCAGCGTCGTCTTGCCGGAGCCGGAGAAGCCGACGATGGCAATGAACTCGCCCTCGGCGACTGAGAGGTCGATGCCGCCGAGAACCTCGGTGCGGCTCGCGCCCTCGCCGTAGCTCTTCGACAGTCCGGCAATGTCGAGAAAGCTCATGTGCCGCCTCACCGGTTGGTCTGGAAGGTGAAGGCCGACTGCAGCGCATACATGATGCGGTCGAGCGCGAAGCCGATGACGCCGATGGTGAGCACCGCGACGATGATGCGCGCTAGCGACGAGGAGGAGCCGTTCTGGAACTCGTCCCATACGAACTTGCCGAGGCCCGGGTTCTGCGCCAGCATCTCGGCCGCGATCAGCACCATCCAGCCGACGCCGAGCGACAGGCGCAGTCCCGTGAAGATGAGCGGCAGGGCGGACGGCAGCACCAGCTTGCGGATGCTCGTCAGCGTCGAGAGCTGCAGCACCTTGCCGACGTTGACGAGATCCTTGTCGATGGACGCGACGCCGAGCGCCGTGTTGATGAGCGTCGGCCAAAGCGAGCAGAGCGTCACCGTAATCGCCGAGATCAGCAGCGCCTTCGGCAGCGCATCGCTCGGGTTCACGTAAAGTGCCGAGACGACCATGGTGACGATTGGCAGCCAGGCCAGCGGCGACACCGGCTTGAAGAGCTGGATGAGCGGGTTGATGGCGCCGTTCACGGTCTTCGACAGACCGCAGGCGATGCCGAGCGGCACAGCGATCAACGTTGCGATGATGAAGCCGAGGCCGACCGTCTTCAGCGACGTGACGATCTGGTCGAAGATAGGTCGGCTTGCCGGTGTAGTTGCGCATCTTCACCTCGTCGGCCTTGCCGGCCTCGGCAAGGGCGGCATTGCGAACCGCCTGGCGCTCGTAGAACTCCGCCTCCTTGACCCGTTCGGCCTTGTGGTCGGCCAAGAGGTTCAACGCCTGCTCCCACACCTGCGCCGGCCCGGGCAGGGCCCCGAGCGAGGTGTTGACGCGCGGAGCGAGCAAGCTCCAGGCGACAATGAAGATGGCGATGCCGACAAGCGGAATGACGAGCACGCGCTTCAATTCGCCGAGCTGTTCGCTCACGCTGTCGCCGGCCGCGATGCGGAGCAGCGGCGTCAGCCAGCCGAGCCCCAACGCATCGAGCCACCCGGCAGCCTTGTTGATGCGGGTGAAACGCCTCTCCCGGCGGAGAATGCGCTCCGCCTCGGCGGTGGCGATCGTGTCGGACGCGCTGGTCATGCTCGTATGTCCTGGCTCAAATGCGATTGTGATTGGCGGCGACCGCCCATGAGGCGGTCGCCGCGCGGGCCGCAGGTCATCCCCCGACGACCTCGCTGCCTTCGAGCTTCTGCTGGCCTTTCAGGCCAATCGGCAGTGTGTCGATGTAGGCGTTCGGTTTGCGCCCGTCGTAGGTGATGCCGTCGATGAAATCCGCTGTCGGCGCGCGATAGCCGTCCGCGCTCCACGGGAAGTCGGCTTCCTTGGCCTTGCCTTCCGCGACGAGGAGCTTCGCCGCCTGCAGATAGATCTCGGGGCGATAGACCTTCTTGGCGACCTCGGCATACCAGTCGTCTGTCTTGGCCTCGGCGATCTGGCCCCAGCGGCGCATCTGCGTGAGGTACCAGACGGCGTCGGAGTAGTAGGGATAGTTGGCGAAGTGGCGGAAGAAGACGTTGAAATCCGGCACCGCGCGCTTGTCGCCCTTCTCGTACTCGAAGGTGCCGGTCATCGAGTTGGCGATGACCTCGGCATCCGCTCCGACGTATTCCGGCTTGGAGAGGATCTCGACCGCCTTCATCCGGTTGGCATTGTTGTTTTCGTCGAGCCACATGGCGGCGCGGATGAGCGCCTTGGTGAGAGCGAGCGTCGTTTTGGGATTCGCTTCCGCGAACGCCTTGGTGATGCCGAAGACCTTCTCCGGGTTGTTCTTCCAGATCTCGTAGTCGGTGACGACGGGCACGCCGATGCCCTTGAACACGGCGGCCTGGTTCCATGGCTCGCCCACGCAGTAGCCGTGGATGGTGCCGGCCTCGAGCGTCGCCGGCATTTGCGGCGGCGGCGTCACCGAGAGCAGCACGTCCGCCTTGATCTGACCGGAGACGTCGCTCGGCGAGTAGCAGGCCGGGATGGATGTTGCCGGCGGCGAGCCAGTAGCGCAGCTCGTAGTTGTGCGTGGACACCGGGAAGACCATGCCCATGTTGAATGTCTTGCCCTCGGCGCGGAACTTTTCGATCACCGGCTTCAATGCGTCGGCCTTGATCGGGATGCACGGGCTTGCCGTCTGCGACCGGGACATGCGCCTTCATCATCGCCCAGACGTCGTTGGAAACGGTGATGGCGTTGCCGTTGAGGTCCATCGAGAATGGCGTGACGATGTCGGCCTTGGTGCCGAAGCCGATGGTAGCGGCCAGCGGCTGGCCGGCGAGCATGTGGGCGCCGTCGAGCTCGCCGCTGATGACGCGATCGAGCAGCACCTTCCAGTTCGCCTGCGGCTCGAGCGTGACGTAGAGGCCCTCGTCCTCGAAGTAGCCGAGCTCCTTGGCGATGGCGAGCGGCGCCATGTCGGTGAGCTTGATGAAGCCGAACTTGAGCTCGTCCTTCTCGGGCACCAGCGGCTCGGCGCGCACGGCGAGCGTTGAAGCGAGCAGGATGGTTGCGAAGCAGAGCGTGAACGTAAGCGTCGCCAGCCACGCGGCACGGCCCTGCTCCCCCAGCGTCGTGGTGCTCAACATTCCGTTGGTGCGCATCAAGTCGTCCCCTTGCGTGAACCCAAACAAAAAAGCTGCCGGCCAAGCCGCTGCGCACATGCGCAATGGCTTGATCGGCAGCTTTGCCTCGTAGCGCCCGTCATTGGGCGCGATCGAATTCCTTAAGAGCAGGAAACATGCCATCTGCGGGGAGAAGGCATTTTCCGCTCAAATCAACGACTTGCGGCTTTGATGCCCTATCGCGCCGGGCAAGCGCAAGACCAAAGATTAGCCATTTGCGGGCGCGCGCGGCTCAAAGTTTGTGCACTGCACACTTCGCCGCACCTAGCGCTTCTGGCCGGCAATGTACGCGTCGAGCTTGTCGGGATCGAAAAGCGTGGCGTCGAAGAAACCATCCGGGCCGAGGGTCAAGCTGGCACCGGCCGAGCCGACCGGCGTCGGCGACAACAGCGCGCCCTCCACCTTCGCATTGGCCGCCGGTAGAGCGACGCCAAGCGGCGTGAGGGCACTGCGATAAAGGTCCGGACGATACGTCTCGCGTGCCGTGTTCGCGTTCTCCGGAGTGTGCTGCACCTGGCCCCAGCGCACCATCTGCGAATAGAACCACAGCGCGTGGCTCTTCCAGGGGAAGGTCGCGGCCTTGGCGAACGGCACGAAGAAATCCGCGGCGCGACGAATGTCACCGCCTCCCGCGTCGAGCTCACCGGTCAATCCGTGCAGCATCCACTCGGCCGGACGTCCCAGATACGCTTTGTCCGATAGAATCTCCGCCAGCTCGCGACGGTTGGACGGCTCAGCGCACCACTGTGCGGAGCGGCACAGGGCGCGCAGCAATGCGGCAAGCGCCTCGGGCTCGTCGGCGGCCCAATTAGCGCTTGTATTCAACACCTTCTCGGGACTTGAGCGCCAAATTGCAGCTTTTACCGTTGCAATGCGCCCGTACCCCTGCAGCGCCGCCGCGGTACTCCACGGCTCACCGACGCAAAATCCATCGATGGCGCCACTGGCGAGCGCGTCGGCCATCAGCGGCGGCGGCACGATGACGATCTCGACGTCGCGTGTTGGATCGATGCCGCATGCCGCGAGCCAATACCGCAACTCGTAGTTATGGCCCGAGTAGGGATGCACGACGGCAAAGCGCAAGACGGATTCGGAAAGCGAAGCCCGCCTGGCGATGATCCGCTGCAGCGCCTTGCCTGTCGACGCCGGATCGAAGTCCGGCGTTGCCCCTTGGTCGACCATGAGGGCCCAAACCGCCATCGACACCGTCACCGCATTGCCGCCGAGGCCGAGCGCCATGGGCGCAATAACCGGCACTGCCAGCGGCGTCAGCCCAAGATTGGACGCGATCGGCATCGGTGCCAGGACGTGCGCCACCTGGAAGTGACCGACCGCCATGCGGTCGCGAATGTTGGCCCACGACGTTTCACGCACGAGAACAAGATCGATTGCTTCAGCAGCAGTGAAGCCCTTCTCCCTTGCCGCTATGAGGATGGAGCTATCGAGCAGCGGCATGAAGCCCGCGACGATTTGATGTTCGCCGGTCATCTTCCTTTGTCCTCCGGCGGAGCGAGAAGGCCGGCCGCAGTAATCAAACTCTCGGCAATCTCGGAGATCTTGCGGTTTTGATTCATCGCCGTCTTGCGCAGCAATGCGTAGGCATCCGCCTCGCTCATCCCGCGGGTGGTCATGAGTATCCCCTTGGCGCGGTCGATGAGCTTGCGGTTCTCGAGTTCCGACCGCGCCTCCTCCAACTCGCGTGTCATGCGCGAGAAGGCATTGAAGCGGCTTATGGCCATGTCGAGGATCGGCTTGACGCGTTCGCGCTTGAGGCCGTCGACCACGTAAGCCGACACGCCGGCATCGACGGCGGCCTCGATGGCGGCTTGGTCGGAACGGTCGACGAACATGGCGATGGGCCGTTTCACCGCACGGGAGAGCTGGAACATATTCTCCAGCATATCCCGGTTGGGATTCTCCAAATCGATGAAGATCACATCGGGCTCGACATCGGCGATGCGGCGCGCGATGCCGCTAACGTCATGGATCAGAGTAAGATTGTCGTACCCCGCCTCCCGCAGGCCGGCCTCGATCACCGACGCTCGCAGGCGGTTTTCATCGATGATGAGGATCGACAGGGTCGTCGGCCGTACCGGCATTAAGAGCGCCTGTTGCGGATAGCGTCGGAGAACGGACGCGGGGCGCGCTTTAGCACGCTAGCGTCCGTCGTGGAACAGGTGCCGAGCCAACAACGCGCGCCCCACGATAAGGTAAGCGCAAGCCCTGCTCGTCGGCGCCGGAGCGTGTCGCTCTGCGGCGGATAGTGTCGATCTCAAGCGCTCCGTTGCGGGCGACGGTCGCCGCGCCTTGCGATTGGCGACGATGCTGGCCAGGCAGATGTCGCCGTCGCCATGCAGTCGGCCACGCAGGTGGCGCGCGAGGCCGGCAACATGGTCGACTCGATTCCAACCTGACCGATGGACGAACGGCTCGTTGACGACTTTCACCAACGAGAAGGAAGCGCGGCGTGATTGCAATTGGTCGTAGGATTAAACTAAAGACCTGGCTTTGCGGCGCGCATCTCTTAACTTTGATCAACTGTGCCGGTTGGAGGATCGGGAGCTTTTGGGGGTAATAGGGGCTGGCGCCGCTCAAACTCGAGGGCGAAGGTGGCCAAGGGGGTGAAGCATGACGCGACAGGAACTCCAGCGACTCAGGACATGGGCGGATACTAAGATTGCCGCCGGCCAGGAGCCACAGTGGGCTTGGTACCAGCTCATGAAGCTGCGCGAGGCATTGGACGCCATCGTCGGACAAATGGAAGCCGAGAGTGTCGCCCTAGAAATGGCGGCATCACTCCCGTTGGCGGAAGATGCGGAGCGCGGACCGCGCCTGGTGGTTAGCAATGCCACACCCGACGTCGCAACCGCGCTGTCGGTTGATGACCTCGGGCTCCTGATGTCGATCAAGTCGCGACGATCGCGCTAGGGAAGTTATTGCTCCTTGAATGCGCGGCTGATCTGATCGTCGAGCGGCTTCAAAAGATATGAGAGTGCAGTGCGGTCACCCGTCTGTACGAAGACCTCAACCGGCATGCCAGGCACGATCTTCGCCGATCCCAGCCGTGCAATCTCCTTAGGATCGAGAGAAACGCGAACCTTGTAGTAGCGTTGCTCGGTTTTGGGGTCCACCGTCGTGTCCGGCGAGAGATGGGTCAGCGTGCCATTGATGACTGGCGAGGTACGCTGATCGAGAGCCGAGAAACGCAAACTCACCGGCTGCCCCATGTGCAGCTGATCGACGTCTTGCGGCGCGACTTTGGCTTCGACCTTAAGGGAGTCCCCGTCAGGCACGATCAGCATGATCGTCTCGCCCGCGGCGACGACACCTCCAACGGTATGCACGGTCGATTGATCCACGACGCCTGCTCCCGGGGCCCTGACTTCAATCCGTTTCAGTTGGTCCTGTGCCGCGACTTGACGCTCGACGAGCTCTCCGATCCTCGTATCGGCCTCCCGCATTTCTTTGCCGATTTCGCTATTCAGGTCGCGGTCGACTTGCAGTATCTGCAGCTCGGTCTCGGAAATTTTGCCTTTGATCTGGGCCATCGTGGCTATCAGGACGCCATGCTCGCCGTTGAGGCGCGCGGCATCCCTCTGCAGCTCGGTAAACCTAGTGACCGGCATCAATTTTTTGGTCCACAGCTCGCGGGCGCCGACGAGTTGCTTCTCGATGAGCTCCATCTCAAGCGATTTGGCGCGCAACTGGGATTCATATCCCACCAGCTCTTCCTTCAGCTGGTCGACACGCTTGGCGAGCTGGTCCTTCTGGCCGACGCGTGCGACCCGACGCAGGGAGAACAGCTTCCTTTCGCCTTCCATGATGCGGGCGACCTGCGGATCATTCATGCGAGCCACGAGCTCTTGGGGCACTGGCACATCGTTCTGACCGTCGCGCTCGGCTTCCAACCGCGCTTTCTGTGCGACGAGCTGGTCGAGATCTTTGCTGACGATGGAGAGGTTGGCCCGCGTCAACGTCTGGTCCAAACGAACGAGCAGATCGCCGGCTTTGACCCGGTCACCATCGCGGACCAGCACCTCGGTTACGATGCCCCCGGTAGGGTGCTGCACCTTTTTCGCATTCGAATCGACGACTACGTTGCCGGCAGCGATCACAGCACCAGATATCTCAGTGGTCGTAGCCCAAACCACGATACCTCCGAGCAGGAACACGATGAGCGCCAAAGCCACGCGAATGTTGCGGCGCATGGAGGACTGGATCGTGAGCTTGTTTTCACTGGTCATGACGCAATACTTACCGTCTCAGGAGGAGATTTTACCGGCGGTTGCTGAGCCGCTGAGGGCTGTGGCACCGGCCGCGTAACCTGGGGAAGAACCTCGTCCTTTGGCCCGCAGACGAAGACGCGTCCTTGATTCATGATGAGAACGGTGTCGACGCCGGCAAGTGCACTCGGCCGGTGGGATACGACCACGACGATGCCACCACGCTTGCGCACACTTAGAATCGCTTGCGTCAGCGCGGCCTCGCCCTCGGCATCCAGATTCGAGTTTGGCTCATCGAGCACCACCAAGAAAGGATCGCCGTAGAGAGCCCGCGCGAGTGCGATCCTCTGCTGCTGGCCAGCGGAGAGGCCGAGCCCGGGACCGCGAAGCTCCGTGTCGTACCCGTTGCGAAGCCCGACGATGAGGTCGTGCACGCCAGCCGTCTTCGCGGCAGCGACGATTTTGGCCGGATCTGCCGAGGTGTCGAAACGCGAGATGTTCTCGGCAACCGTGCCGGGAAATAGTTCAACGTCCTGCGGTAGGTATCCGATGTAACGGCCGAGGACTTGTTCGTCCCACTGGTCCAGCGCAGCGCCGTCCAAGCGTACTTTGCCGCGCAATGGCTGCCAGACGCCGACGAGAAGCCTCGCCAGAGATGATTTTCCCGCAGCGCTCGGACCGATCACGCCGAGACCTTGGCCAGCCTTCAGTTCGATATTCACATCGGCGACTGCGAGGCGGTCCCCCCTGGCGGAGCTGCGCTAAGTGCGTCGACCTTCAGACCTACGCTTGGCGATGGCAGAGGCTGGCGGGACGTGTTCGCGGGCAAAGCCTCAAGTAGGGTCGCGAGTTCGTTGGTGGCTCTGGCGCGCGCCGACGAACCCTCTCCAATTCGCGATCGCAAGATCGACAGGAGCGAAAGCACGCGCCGTCAGGATTGAGCCGGCGATAATGATCCCAGCCGTTGCCTCCTGATGGATCACCAGGTACGCACCCACGCCCAGCACGGCCGACTGCAGCATGACGCGCAAAATCTTAGAGATGGCGCCAAAGCCACCTGCAACGTCGGCAACCTTGTTCTGGGTCTCGAGGTAAGAGGCGTTCGCCGCTTCCCAACGATCGGCCATGCGCTCAGTCATGCCCATGGCGACCAGCACTTCTGCGTTACGCCGACCTGCCTCCGCAAGTCCGTGCCGCTCGACGTTGTCGGTCAAAGCCGACTTTGTCGGCCTGCGCGTCAAGGTTTCAGTCAACAGGGTGATCGCGACAAGGATCAGAGCGCCACACAGGGCAACCGTGCCGAGCAGCGGATGAAATGCAAAGATGATCCCGATGTAGACCGGGATCCAAGGCAGATCGAACAGTGCGGTTGGTCCAAGCCCCGACAGAAAGTTTCGTATGGAATCGAGGTCGCGAAGCGGCTGCAGGCCGTCCCCTCGGGTGGCGATGCGCAGCGGCAAGCGCACGAGACTCGTGTAGACGCGGCGGCTCAAGGCCGTGTCAATATATGCGCCGATGCGCACGAGGACGCGCGATCGTATTAGGTCGAGGACGCCCTGGATAGCGAGCAGAACGGCCGTGAGGATGGCCAGGCCGACGAGCGTCGGCACAGATCGGCTCGGCAGCACGCGGTCGTAAACCTCAAGCATGAACAGAGAGCCGGTCAACGTGAGCACGTTGATCACGACCGTCAGCACGGCGATGCCGATTAGAGCGCCGCGGCAAGCCGCAAGCGCTCCCTGGAGCTCTGATTTCTCAGAACGGGGCGGTTGAGGCGCAGACGCGCGCGAAGCTGGCGCGCCTGATGTCGCCTCTCCTGTCAAATCGGACGCAACTCTCACAACACTCATACGATGTCACAATCGCTCATCGAAACCGTACTGCAGTCGCCCTGTTGGATGACTTGCGTTGTTACGCCGCCTCCGCTGATTGGATGGTCAGCGTGGCCACCGTCGGCTCCCCGCCTTTGGGCCGCACGACGATTTTCACTTGCTTGCCGCTCCAATCCCGCTTCGAAAGCTGTTTGAGCATTTCACTCAGCACGCGACCCTCCCCGACAGTGGCCACGACCCAAACGATGTCGCCCGATTTCCAATCCCTGGGCGCGAGCGGGATCGACTTGCCGGCTTGAGATGCGAGCCGCTCGGCGACCTCGGTCGAGACCGCTGCCCACAGGACAGCGCCTACCGGTGTCGTTGTGCCACTTCCGTTCGATTGCGCGGTGGCGACTGAGATCTGTCCATTGACCAGCGGCGGCATGACAAGCGCCTCGAGGTCACGCAGTGGCATGCCCCCGTACTCGGCCGTGCGCATGAGAAGCATGACGATCTCGCCGAACGTCGCGGATGCGTCCCGAGCTGCGGACATGCTGCGTATGGGTTCAGCGTCGCGCTCGGGATGAGCGAGTTGGTTGGCATGTGGCGCGATTGGCTTTGCCTCAGCAGCCCGCCGCGTAGGCGCCGCGTCAGCAGCTCCATCCGCGTGAGCCTTCTTGCGGCTCGATTTTCTGCCAGAGCTCATGGCGCCACTCCCGCGATCCGCCTCAATTATACGCCGCAAGACCTTTTGATTTGCGTTAAGATAAGAAGTCCTCGGATCAAACTTCCGGTCGGCACCGCGTGGCATGCGCGTGATCGGTGGCACCGGCCCGTCTTTATAGCGGCGACATCCTTAATCCCCATTCGTTTGCTGAGAATTTGAACGGGTTTTGTCTTGCCTTAGAAATCAAATGGTATGCGGCTGTATCGTTTTGAGCAGCCGCTCAAGCCAGATGGTCATTGTGTGGAACAAGCGTTATGGCCGTCCCTCCAGTTGCGTGGGACGCAAATTGAAATTCCAGCGCATCGTATTGGCCTTGGAGTGCAATGTTGGCTGCGTGCGTGCCATCGGTGATCGTCAGCACGCCTCCCTTCCCGTCCGCGTTTTCGGTGTATTGCAACGTTGCGGCGTCCGCCGAGATGTCGGCCAAAAGGATGTGATCGTTTCCGTCGAAGCCAGTAATTGCGCCCGAAAAATGCGCCGATTGCGAGAGCATCAGCGTGCCGCTAGCCGTGTCGCTGATAGCGACCGTGTTGGCAAACAATCCGTCGAATACGAAAGTGCCGTTGCCGTCAATCAAGGCCGATCCGCTGCCCGTGACGTCACCCTCGACCGTGACATTACCGTCGTTGGCCCACAACAATCCCGTGTTGATCAGGTCGCCGTGCACGACAAGGCCGCCGGCGCCCGATGATTTCAGCACGCCGGAATTCACGATCGTGTTTTCGCCGGTGTCGATGTCGAGCGCGTTGAAGCCGGAAGCGGTGATTGTGCCGTGGTTCACTAGGGTAAGCTGACCGCCACCAAGCTGACCTGCGCCAGAAATCAAGTTGTCGACGTTCGTGAACGTCACACCCGCGTCCGTGCCGAAGATCAGATTGCCGGGGCTGTCCGACAGCAGAAGCGAGCCCCCGCCCTGCAACGTAAGGCCGTGCTGAATGATCTGCAGCTCAGTAATACTGTTGGTAGCCTCAAGGGCAATCGTACCGGTGTTGTCGATGATGCCGGAGAACGGCATGATCGAGCCGTTACTCAGAACCATGCTGCCTGTGTTGATCGTTATCGGCTGCTGGTCGAAGAGGAAGTTGGACGCGCTCAAATCGCTCTTGTCGACACCCATGAAGGTGATGCTCATGCCATCGCCAAGGGTGAGCACGGCGTTGCCACTTGCGTCGTTGGCGAGTGCCGCAAGAACCTCCGCATAGCTCGTCGTTCCGGCGAAACCGAGCAGGTCGACCTGGTCGTGCGGTGTTGCCGTTGTCGTTGACGGTCAGGGTCAGCGTGGCGCTGGCGCTCGGCGTGTTGGTGTTGTCGATGTAGCTGACGGTGCTCGTGGCGTTGGCGTTGAGCAGGTCGTTGATCTGCGCCACGGTGCCGGTGATGGTCACCGACGACGTGCCGGAGTTGGTCACCACGGCGCCGCTGGTTCCGGCGGTGATGCTGAGGGTGCCCTCGGTGACCGCCAGGGTGACCGTCATCGAAGACGAGCCGGCGTCGGCATCGCTGATGGCGAGGCCGTTGTTCTTCAAGCTGACGGCCGTCTGCTCGGTCGCCGCATAGCTGGTCGGCGTGATCGTCGCCACCGGCGCGTCGTTGACGGCGGTGATGGTGATGGTGGCCGTGTCGACGGACACGAGGCTGCCGCCGCTGCCGGTGTTGCCGTTGTCGTTGACGGTCAGGGTCAGCGTGGCGCTGGCGCTCGGCGTGTTGGTGTTGTCGATGTAGCTGACGGTGCTGGTGGCGTTGGCGTTGAGCAGGTCGTTGATCTGCGCCACGGTGCCGGTGATGGTCACCGACGACGTGCCGGAGTCGGTCACGACGGCGCCGCTGGTTCCGGCGGTGATGCTGAGGGTGCCTTCGGTGACCGCCAGGGTGACCGTCATCGAAGCACGACCCGGCGTCGGCATCGCTGATCGGCGAGGCCGTTGTTCTTCAGGCTGACGGCTCGTCTGCTCGGTGGCGGCGTAGCTCGTCGGCGTGATCGTCGCCACCGGCGCGTCGTTCACCGCGGTGATGGTGATGGTGGCCGTGTCGACCGACACGAGGCTGCCGCCGCTGCCGGTGTTGCCGTTGTCGTTGACGGTCAGGGTCAGCGTGGCGCTGGCGCTCGGCGTGTTGGTGTTGTCGACATAGCTGACGGTGCTGGTGGCGTTGGCGTTGAGCAGGTCGTTGATCTGCGCCACGGTGCCGGTGATGGTCACCGACGACGTGCCGGAGTTGGTCACCACGGCGCCGCTGGTGCCGGCGGTGATGCTGAGGGTGCCCTCGGTGACCGCCAGGGTGACCGTCATCGAAGACGACCCGGCGTCGGCATCGCTGATGGCGAGGCCGTTGTTCTTCAGGCTGACGGCCGTCTGCTCGGTCGCCGCATAGCTGGTCGGCGTGATCGTCGCCACCGGCGCGTCGTTGACGGCGGTGATGGTGATGGTGGCCGTGTCGACGGAGACGAGGCTGCCGCCGCTGCCGGTGTTGCCGTTGTCGTTGACGGTCAGGGTCAGCGTGGCGCTGGCGCTCGGCGTGTTGGTGTTGTCGACGTAGCTGACGGTGCTCGTCGCATTGGCGTTGAGCAGGTCGTTGATCTGCGCCACGGTGCCGGTGATGGTCACCGACGACGTGCCGGAGTTGGTCACCACGGCGCCGCTCGTTCCGGCGGTGATGCTGAGGGTGCCTTCGGTGACCGCCAGGGTGACCGTCATCGAAGACGACCCGGCGTCGGCATCGCTGATGGCGAGGCCGTTGTTCTTCAGGCTGACGGCCGTCTGCTCGGTGGCGGCGTAGCTGGTCGGCGTGATCGTCGCCACCGGCGCGTCGCAGCGAGCAGGGTCAATCCCGATGATGTCAGGGCGACGCCATCGAAATTTAGACCTTTGCCACGCGCTAGCGCTTTGACGTCCACCTCGCCCGCACCACCGGAGGCGGCGGCGGAGCTGCGTAAGTTTTTGGGTCCGTGCATAGCCATGACAATCAGGTACCGCCAAACGGTCGACTAATAGTTCGCAATCGTTCCTGCCGATCCCGGAAATTCAGTATAAGGAAAAGCAATTATCACTACTGAACTCCGTCCATTTGTAATCAGAGAAA
The DNA here is from genome assembly GCA_963795225.1 of uncultured Alphaproteobacteria bacterium. Taxonomy (GTDB): domain Bacteria; phylum Pseudomonadota; class Alphaproteobacteria; order Rhizobiales; family Hyphomicrobiaceae; genus Hyphomicrobium_A. The sequence goes on from CAWCHB010000029.1 coordinate 20,617, forward strand.
TTAGAGCGTCGAACGGCGTCGAATGTGCCAAAGCGCGACGCCTGTAAATAACTGCTTTTCCATGCCGGTTGTGGCACACGATCTTCTAAAAGGTATTGCTCAAAGGTCTTTCAAATTCATTCCCCGGCAAACTCATAGAAGTCGCATGGCGACGCCGCGACAGCCATTGGAATGGGGGTACTCCCAGTCAGGATTAAATAATCGACAATGTCTATTCGAATGCTCGCGTTGCCTTTGAAGGATGTAAAAACGCAATGTGAGTAGCGTGAGCCCTCGACAGCACGCACTCGACCACGAGCGGGCAAATGCCAGGGAAGCAGAAATCATGTTGATGTCGGAGATGGCTGCCGACAGCCCATTGGGCCTTAGCACGTTCGGCGCCGACCAACGTCTGACGGCGTGCAACGGCATCTATCGCGAGATCTACAATTTGCCGGAGCATCTGGCGCAGCCCGGCACCCCATCAATGGCGATCGTGCGCTACTTCATCGAGAACGAGACCGGGGTCACGCATCCTCAATCGCTCGCGGACGCCCGCGGGTGGATTGCGCGACATATGGAAGAATTGGCCCTTGGAAGGTCGCCCGCCCACGCTCACTTCCTCGGCGATGGCCGCGTCATATTTGTTCGCAGCCAGTCGCTGCCAGAAGGCGGGTGGGCCGAGGTGCACGAGGACATTACGGAGAAATGGCGGGCCGAAGCGCAGATTCTCCATCTCCATGATGGCTCGCAAGCAAATCGCGTTGCTCTCGATGAGCGTCTCCACGAGGCACTGTCGCGAGCGGCACAGGGCAAGCGGTTCGCCATGCTGTTCATCGAGTTCGACACACTCAAGGCGGTCCAGGATAGAATAGGGAAGCCGATCGGAGACAGCCACCTTCGCAAAGCGCTTGCGGACAACGAGTTCGAGCTCAAGTACCAGCCGATCGTCAATCTCGCACGAAACGAGATTGTAAGCTCTGAAGCGCTCCTCCGCTGGCGTAAGCCCGGCGTAGGACTCATCCTGCCGGCCGAATTCATTCCCCTCGCCGAGGAAACCGGACTCATCGTTGCGCTCGGGGAGTGGGTGCTGAAGCAAGCCTGCTCCACTGCGAGAAATTGGCCGGACGACACTAGGATCGCCGTCAATGTGTCCACCTCGCAGCTGAAGCAACGTGGTTTCGTCCAAGCAATTGTCGGAGCGCTGGAAACTTCCACATTGTCGCCAAACCGGCTGGAACTGGAGATTTCCGAGTTGACGTTGTTGAACGACGACAAGGGGACGCTCGATACGCTGCGTGAGATTCGCAGCATGGGCGTTCGGATTGCTCTGGAGAATTTCGGCGCAGGGTATTCCTCGCTGGATTATTTGAAGCGGTTCCCCGTCGACATCATTAAGATAGACCCTTCGTTGATCAAATCAGTCGCGGCAGAGGACAACTGCAAGGAGACATTTCGCGCCGTGGTGGCTCTTGCCCGCAGTCTCGCCGAGACTACGACAGTCAAGGGAATCGAATTGGAAGAGCACCTCCAGTTCGCACGCGATGTCGGCTGCGATGAAGCACAAGGTTATTTTATTTGCCCGCCCCTGCCTGTCGAAGGTTCCGACCGCGCATGGCAACCGGGATCGCAAGTGGGGAATCGGAGCACCGTTCCTGCCGCCACGGACGCGTCGTTCGACAAGTCGCCAAGCGGTGGCACGCCACTTTTCGGGCCCGCCGCGTAAAATTTCGCATGCCCGCTGCTGGAGGATTGCAGAAGTCGTTCGACTCGAGCGAGCGAGCGGTAACCATGATCGAGGCATGCCGCTTCTGTCGAAGCGGACAGAACGCTTCGGAGCGGCAGTGACCGAGCTAGGTCAGCGCAACGCGGCCTGAATCCTCGGGTTCCTTCCTGAACGGCACGGAGAGCGCCCAGGGTCGTACGCCGCACAAAAGCCAGAATGAAGAAAAGACTAGCGTCCGCATGAGCTTCGCTCGCATGGCGATGCGACGCCATAATTGCCCCCAGGGATGCGATTACTTCGGCGACATGATGACATTCCCCCGGTTGAAAGTGGGACGCTGCGCGTTCCTGCTCGCGCTGTTGGCCATGCCCCTGGCGTCTTACGCCCAGGCACCGACGGCACCCACCAAAGCGGCTCCTGCTGCAAAGGCCGTAGCCCCAGCAGAAAAAGCGGCGCCGCCAGAGCTGACACCGCGACCGGCCCAGGCAGATCCGGCCGCGAAGCCTGCCGAACCTGCGCCTGGTGGCGAGGAAGCGGCCGAGGCCGCGGGCCCCGACCGCAGCCTCGAGCGCATGAAAGCCCGGATCCAGGAGCTCGAGGCGCGAACCGACGTCGCGCCGGACATCCGCGATCAGGCCCTTGCGCAACTACGAACCGCGCTAGGACATCTCGAGGCGGCTTCGGCGAGTGCCGCAACCGCCAAGCGGTTCCAGGAATCTAGCCAGCGCTCCGCCGATCGCGTTACCGAGGCCAAGCAGCAGCTCGACGCGCTGCATAAGGAACCGGGCGAGGAAGAGTTCGCGAAACGCGTCGACACGTTGCCGCTCGGCGAGGCCCAGCAAGCGCTCGATGCGTCAAACAGCGCAGCGGCAACGATAAAGTCGGATCTCGACCAGCTCGAGGGTCGGCTGCGTGAGATGGGCACGCGCGCGACGGCGGCGCGTGAAGAGCAAACGGTTGAGAAGCAGGCGCTCGATGCGCTGGAGAATGCCGATGGCGCTCAGTCCGGCGATCCCAATCCCGTGCTTATCGACGCGCACCGCGCAGCGGTGGGCGCCGAGCGTCGTGCGCGGACGGCCAAGCTCGCTGTTCTAGAGCAGGAGCTGATCAGCCTTCCCGCCCGTCAGACCTCCGCGACGGCGCGTCGAGACCTGGCCGCAGCGAAGCTCGAAAAGCTTTCGAAGCGCATCCCGATCATCGAAGCTCACGTCAACAAGCTGAAGGAAGCGGAGGCTGCGAAGCGGCAGGCCGCCGCGGATCGCGAGGCGCGGCAGACTTTCCGCACGCCACCCTCTGCTCGAAGCCTACGTGAAGGACACGGAGGTCATCCGTCAGCGCGAAGCCGATGCGGCGCGGCTTCTCGACGAGGGGAAATCCAAGCTCGCCGAAGTCCAGTCGGAGTTTGCTGCGCGTCCGCGACAGTAAGGTCGCTGCACAGCAGGTTCTCGAAATCGGCAGTGTCGGGGGGGAGTTCAGCGAGCTGCTGCGGGCGATGCGCGCCCAGCTCCCGGATATTGCGCGGACTTCAGCGCCGCATCGCCGACCGCGACCAGGCCATCGTCGACGCGCGCCTGAAGCGCCTGCAGGCAGAGGAGGCGCGGCGCGCGCTATCTGACACCGGCGGCATGGCCGACAAGGTTCTGGCGAGCTACGCCAAACGCGGCGAGCGGGCGGTTACCGCAGACGTGCGCCCGGCACTCGAGAAGCTGGTCGCCGCGCGCCGTGACCTGTACGTGCAGCTTCACGATGCACTCGTCACGCGGATTGCCCAACTCGCCGAGTTGAACGCCACCGAGCGCGATCTCCTGAATCAGACAACGCAGCTCAGGGCACTGCTCAATAGCCGCCTGCTTTGGCTGCCGAGTTCCAGGTCCATCGGCATCGGCTGGCTTGACCAGGTGCGCACCAGCTTCGGCTGGATTGTGGATCTGGAAGCGTGGAAGGCGACCGCGCAAACGCTCATCGAGCGCGCCGCCGATTTGCCCTTCCTGACAGCGTTCGTGCTTTTCATCTTCGGCACGCTCGTTGCGATCTCGCGGCGACTGACAGCGCGTCTTGCCAGGATCGCTGAGGCGGTCGGCCGCTATTCGACCGACAACTATCTGCGCACGCCCGAGGCGCTCCTCATTTCGGTGCTGCTGGCGGTCAAGACGCCGGTTCTGTTCGGCTACGCCGGCTGGCTTCTGGTTCAGCCTCCCCAGGCATCCGACTTCGCCTTCGGCGTGGGGGCGGGATTGCTCGCGATGGCCTCGCTACTCTTGTTCCTGCGGTTGATCCAGTTCATTAGCGTCGAGAACGGCCTGTTCGCGGCGCACTTCGGCTGGAGCGAGCGGGCGCGCACGACGCTCTACCGGAATATCCTCTGGCTGAAGTACGTCATCACGCCGATCGCCTTCATCCTCGGCATGATCAACGTCAGCAGCGCACAGAGCCTGCGCGACGGCCTCGGGCGCTTCGCGTTCCTTGCCGGCGGCATCGCCGTCTCGCTCTTCATCGCCCGGGTCATCGACCCGCGGCGCGGCGTCTTCGCCGAGCGCCTCACGCCCACGCATCCGCTGTGGATGACGCGCGTGATTTGGCACGTCCTCATCTCGCTGCTGCCGCTCGCCATCGCCGGGCTGGCCCTCTGGGGTTATTACGACGGCGCCTCGCAAATTCGCGACGGGTTGCTCCTTTCAGCGGCCATCACGGTTGGCGCCTTTCTGGTGTACAGCGTCGCCATGCGCGAGGTCCTCGTCGCGCGCCGGCGGCTCGAGATCAGGCGCGCGATGGAGCGGCGCGAGAAGGCCCGGGCGCAGCTTGCCGCCCAGGAAACGAGCGAGGCAAGCGGCGAAATTCCGCCGGCTCAGGTCGAAGAGCCCGAGGTCGACATCGCCTCCATCAGCGATCAGACCCGCCAGCTCGTGCGGCTCACGGTCTTTCTGCTGCTTTCGGCCGCGCTCTATTTCTTCTGGCGCGAGGCACTGCCGTCGCTGGCGCTGCTCGACGTGCCGCTCTGGCAGCAGTTGATCACGGTCGACGGCGCAACGCGCAGCATTCCCGTGACGGTTTCGAACGTCATGGTCGCGCTGGCGATCGGCGTCGTCACCTTCATCGCCGCCCGCAACCTGCCCGGCCTGCTCGAGATCACCGCGCTGCACCGGCTGCGGATCGAGGCGGGCACGCGCTATGCGATCAGCGCCGTCAGCCGCTATCTGATCGCGATCGTCGGCTTGATCTTCGCGTTCCGCAGCGTCGGCTTCGATTGGAACCAGGTGCAGTGGATCGTGGCGGCGCTCGGCGTCGGTGTCGGCTTCGGCCTGCAGGAGATCGTCGCCAACTTCATCTCCGGTCTGATCATCCTGTTCGAGCGTCCGGTTCGCGTCGGCGACACGGTGACGATCGGCAACCTCACCGGCACCGTGTCGCGCATTCACATCCGCGCCACCAGCATGACCGATGGCGAAAACAGAGAGATCATCATCCCGAACAAGTCGCTGATCACCGAGAAGGTCATCAACTGGACGCTGACCGACAGCATCACCCGCGTGACGCTCAAGATCGGCATCGCCTACGGCACCGATACGCTGCGCGCGCAGATGGCGATCCTGGAGGCCGTCAAGGCGACCCCGCAGGTGCTCGATGCACCCGCGCCTAGCGTGTTCTTCATCGGCTTTGGCGCGTCAGCGCTCGAGTTCGAAGTGCGTGCGTTCGTGCTGCAGCTGGCGCATCGCTCGACGGTCATCAATGACCTTCACGTCGCCATCGAGCGCGCCCTGCGCGAGAAGGAAATCGCGATGTCGTGATGGGTGTGTACGCCACCAATTTGGCCCACGAGGCCCTCCCGCGAACATTTACCCGTGGTGGGGTGGTGCGTGACGCACTTTGGTACCGCGAGCAACACGCGGCAGCCCCAGACAGCATCCCAATTCAGTTACTCTGTTGGTGACCCCGGCAGGATTTGAACCTGCGACCCCCAGATTAGGAATCTGGTGCTCTATCCAGCTGAGCTACGGGGCCTGCCGCGGTTCGCAGCGCAGGTGAACTTCCCAACGCGCCACACCTCCGGTCTACCCAAGTGCTTGTCAAGCACAGAGCACCAGCGTCAGCGCGGTATGGCCGTATCGCAGCGACGGGACGAAACACAAGCGAAAGCCAGGCTATGCCGGGCTGCAAAGAGGAAGCAGGACGCTCAGGGCACGGTTACGCGCAGCGGCGACCGGTTCGCTTAGGCATGCCCCGTGAAGTTTTCGCCCGTTCGGTCTTCGTGTCACAGCCCGCTAGGGCGCGACCTGCGTCGCTGGTGGGCTCGTCGCTTGTGGATCGCCGGAGAGCGCATTGGTGCCGGAGTTGTCGGTCTGCCAAAGACTTACTCCAGCGACGACAATCACACCAATAATCACCGCGATCGCCACGATGTATATGGCCCCTGGGCCTTGCCGCCGATTTTCGAAAGCCATTGGTCGCCTCCTCTGTCTACCGCTGCAAACGAGCGACGGACTCCGACGTTCCTTGCACAATAGTGCAATCTTAGGTTGCATTCTGAACAGCTCGTAGTTATGGGGGAGCAGAGGCATGACCGGGGGCCAAAAGTGCCGCGCGTGCGCATCGAATGGGTGCCAGTGCAGACGTACGGCTTGGGCCGGCTCGGCTTCGATCACCTGCAGCTCACGTTCGAGCCGAGCGAAGGCGGTCTCGCCCCCCAGGACGATTGGTTCGTGATGGAGGGCGTGCGCGACCACACCAGTGCCGGCACCTTCCTCGGCATCGAAGGCGCCGACGGCCGCACCACGCTGGCAACCGCCAATCTCGCCGCGCGTAATGATCTCGCCAGCAAGATCGGCTTGCCCGATCATCGAGGCAGCCGCCCGCTGCCCTATGGCGACGAGTTCGGCGCTTGGGAGACAATGTCGAGCTACGCGCGCGACATCGAGGCGGAAGACTTTCCTTACATCGCCTTCGGACTTCCCAATTCGCCGACGCCGACGATCAACTCCTCCTCGGCGATCGCCTCGCTCATCCATTACTCGGGTCTTGATCCGAGGCAGCAGCTTCCCTACGGCATGCATCTGTCGCCGGGCCTCGCGACGCTGCTCGGCACCGGCGCCGACGACCGGATGCGCATCGAGCATGGCTTCACGACCCTGCTCGGCGGGCGCGGTGCGGATTGGCTGGAAGGCAGCGGCGCGCACAGACAAACCGAGAAGTTCTACGGCGGCGAGGGCGATGACGTGTTCCGCTGGTCGCCGGGGTTCAACATCGTGCACGGCGGCCAACCGCAACTCGACTACGCCGCCGACGGCACCGATGTCATCGACTATTCCGGGGCAGGCGAGGTGACAATCACCTTCAATCCTCACTGGCTCGCCCACCGAACGCCGAACTTCGTCGCCGTATCGGAGCACGGGATCGATCATCTGTTCTCGGTCGAGCGCATCCAGTGGAACGCCAAGACCGACCGCATCGTGCTGGGAGACGGCATCGACCTTCTTGAGGATGATCGGGTTCTGCAGCCGAGCAGCTCTTTGCCGGCTACGCATACTCGCGTTGCCTGGTTGGTGGAGAGCAGCCCACAGCCGGTTGCCGGGCATACGGCGCCGCCCGATGTCTTCCTAGGCGGCAGCGACAGCGAGGTGATCGTCGACGCAGCGGCAGGCACTGATGTCGAGGCGCTGCTGCTCTCCGGGGGCATCGGGACGGCGGATGTCGCAATTTTTCGCACCGCCGCCGGCGATCTCGTTCTCACCCTGGGTGGCGACGAGATCGGAGTGACGCACTTCTTTGCAACGCCGGGCGGGGGCATTGACCAGGTCGTCTTCGATGACGATGCGGAGTTCGCCGCTGGGTCGCTCTGGCCCGTCGCCGACCATGCACTGCCGGCATTGCTATCCGACTGGCACATCGAGGCGTACTCGGCGGCTCTCTTCTGACGAGCTTTCCGCGCCACTTGGCCGTATGCTGATGCCGGGGAAGCCCGGAATGACGAGTGTTCGCTTAGTCCGCCTGCCGCCGATCATGACTGCAGCAGCGCTGCTGGCAACCGTCCTCGCCGTTGCTCCCACACTTGCCGCGGGAGCGGCCGACGCGCCTCCGACCTGCACGCTGAAGGCGGGGCCAACCCGTTCGGTTGTCCGCGTGATCGACGCCGAAACCGTGCTCCTCGACGACCAGCAGGAGGTCCGCCTCATCGGCGCGCTGGCGCCGCGTTCACCGGACCTCAATCCAAGCGCGCAGCCGTGGCGCCCCGAGGAAGCGGCGACGGCCGCGTTGCGCGCGCTGGTACTCGGGCGGTCCGTTTCATTGGCCACATCAGGACGCCTGGCGGATCGTTATGGTCGCCGGCTCGCACACCTCTTCGTCGAGCAGGGCGGCGAGCGGGTGTGGGTACAGGGCGAACTGCTGGTCGCCGGACACGCGCGCGCTTACGGCCTTCCCGGCAGCTACGCCTGTATGCCCGAGATGCTGGCGCACGAGCGCGTCGCACGCCAAGCTCGTAGCGCCCTATGGGGCAATGCCGCCTATGCCGTCCGGTCGGCCCGACGCACCCGCGAGCTGATGCGCCGGCGCAATTCCTACGAGATCGTTGCCGGCACCATTGCCAAGGTCGCGGTGACGAAGGCGCGCACGTACATCAACTTCGGCGCCGACTGGCGAGGGGACTTCACCGCCGGCATCGAAGGACGTGTTTTGCGCGCCAATCCCGAATGGGCCAAGACGCTCGGCTCGCTGGAGGGAAAACGTGTCGAGGTGCGTGGCTGGATCCAGTACCGCAACGGTCCCTACATCGACATCGAGGATCCGAGCCAGATCGCACCGGTCGACGAGACATTGCCCGGACGCACTTTGCCGCCGGCCGGCGCCATGACCAGCGGCGACCGCGACGAGCAACAGGCGCCCGATAAGGAAAAGCGCCCGGCACCAAAGGCACCGAGCGCTCTCGATCTGTAGTGCGCCGCCCTTATCAGGCGGCGCGTGTCTCCGCGTCGCCGCCCTCAGCCTCGGCAGCAAGCCGGCGACCACGTGCGCTCTTGGAGAGCACGTCGGTGATGCGCTGTACGGCGCCGCGCTCGTCGAGCTTTTCGACGGCCGCGATCTCGCGCGCCATACGGTCGAGCGCGTCCTCGTAGAGCTGGCGCTCGGAGTAAGACTGCTCGGGCTGCGCCTCGGAACGATAGAGGTCGCGCACCACCTCGGCGATCGAAACGAGATCGCCGGAGTTGATCTTGGCGACGTACTCCTGGGCGCGGCGGCTCCACATTGTGCGCTTGACACGGGCGCGGCCCTTCAAGGTCTCCATCGCCTTCTTGACGACGGGCTCCTCGGAGAGCTTGCGCATGCCGACGCTCGCCAGCTTGCCGGTTGGCACGCGCAGCGTCAGCTTCTCCTTCTCGAAGTTGATGACGAACAGCTCGAGAGCCATACCGGCGATCTCCTGCTCCTCGATGCCGACGATCTTGCCGACGCCGTGAGCGGGATAGACGATGAACTCGGTAGCCTTGAAGCCGTGGCGCTGGCTCACCGGCTTCTTCTGCGCGTTGATGAGCTGGCGCGCCGCTGCCGCCTTCTCGGCGACTGCCTTCGGAGTCATCTGCGACTGCTGCGAGACGGGCGCGGTGATCTTCTGACCGGACGGCTTGACGGCGGCGGCAACAGCACGCACCGGCGCGGCCGCTGGCTTGGCAGCCACAGCCTTATGCGCAACCTTCAGCAGCGGCTTTGCAGCCTGCTTGACGGGGGCGGCAGTTCCTGCTGTCTTCGCTACAGGCTTCTTGGCCTTGACGGCTGACGGCCCCTTCGCCACCGGCTTCTTTGCGACAAGCTTCGCTTCCGAGCGACCTGGCTTTTTCGCAGCGGCTAGCTTGCGACCGACCTTCTTTCCGGCGGCAGCCGTGGACTTCGCCGAGCGGGCGGCAGGCGCCTTTTTCTTTTCAGCCATAGGGGTCGTCTCACTTTCTCGTCGGGGTGCGGACTAGCAGCGATGCGCGTTAACTCGGCACGCCAGCATTTCTGCTGCCGTTCCGTGGGGATATGGTGGACCGGACGCATCTCTGGAAGCTGCGGCCGGTCTCGAATTTTGCTCCGAGTTGGTCAAACCCGCCTCGTCGTCAGACCGCAGGAAGGCCCGACCATTGCCTAAACGGCAAAGCGGATGCTCTTTGTTCGCTCCTGTTCCGACTCTGTACCGGGCTTTAGTCGTCATCTAGGGGGAGCGTAACATAAATTTCACTGAAAATGAAGGGTCGCCCTTCGGCAGGGTATGGGCGCCCTTACCTTGCGAGCCCGAATACCGAGCAATCCGAAAAGGGTGCGAAAAGGTTGCGCATTTTGCCGCAAGCAGTCGGCGGGTGCATTAGGGCACCCTCAGTCGCCTGAACCAGGTTCAGGCGAGAAGTATTTATCGAACTTGTCGCCCTCGTCCTTGTGGGCGTCGGCGTCCGCCAATGCCTCCTTCTTGGAGGTGATGTTCGGCCAGCTCTCGGAGAACTTCCGATTGAGCTCGAGCCACTTCTCCAACCCCGGCTCGGTGTCCGGCTTGATGGCGTCGACAGGGCATTCAGGCTCGCACACCCCGCAATCGATGCACTCGTCAGGGTGAATGACGAGCATGTTCTCGCCCTCGTAGAAGCAATCGACGGGGCAGACCTCGACGCAATCGGTGTATTTGCACTTGATACATTTTTCGTTGACGACGTAGGTCATTACTTAATCCGGCTTCTCCCCGTTACCGCCGAGCAGCGGGCACTGCATCGATTTCTGCAAAGGCGGCAATAGATCGGGACTCCTGCGCCATCCGCTGATCTTCAACGGATCTTGCCACTCAGGCGGTCGATCTCGCGTCGCTCTTTCTTGGTCGGCCGGCCGCTCCCCACGGGTCGTCCGACCGGAATCCTCTCGCTCGACCGCCATGCGGCGCCAGGCGGCGACGATGACGATTGAGGTTTGATGACATCGCCCTCGGCTGTCAATTCCTCATAGAGCGACCGTGCCGCGGCAGAAGGGCCCCGTCGCTCGCCGATCCCCAGGACTCGTATGAGATGGATGCGGCGATTGAGGTTGAGCGTCAGGACATCGCCCGCGCGCACGGTCTGGGCTGGCTTTTCCACTCGCACCCGATTGAGCCGGACCTTGCCGGCACTGACAATGTCGGCTGCCAGCGTGCGCGTCTTCACGAAGCGGGCGAACCATAGCCACTTGTCGAGGCGCTGCGTGCCAGGTGCGGCCGACGCATCGTCTGCCACGCGGCCGCTCAAGTACTGGTCTCCTTGCCTCGCTTGGCGAGTTCATCGCGCAGCGCGCCGAGGGCGGCAAACGGCGAATCCGGATCCGCCCCGCCACGCCGCGGGGGAGCGGCGGTGTGCACCTCGGTCTTGCGGCGGTGATCGTCGCGGCGATCGTCGCGACGCGGACGGCGGTCGGCCTGCTGGCCGCGTCGATGCTGTCCTGCTTCGCGATTGCGGTCACGCTCGCCGCCGCGCTCCCTGCCGTGAGGACGCCGATCCTCCTTGCGATCGGGCTTCTCCTCGCGAGCGGGCGTGGGAGGCTTGTCGCTTGGCGCCGTGCCGGCCTCTGCAGCGGCGTCGGGCGTAGCCGCGGCGGCGGCGGCCGGTGTGCGATCCGCGGAGCGCTGCCGGTTGCGCTGACCACGGTCGGGCCGGCGTTCGCCACGCGGATGCCGGCGCGGGCGCCAGATATCCTCGTACTTCGTTTCCACCGGAGCCGCATCGACAACGCCTTCGGCCGGCGCACCGGCCTCGGTCGGGAGATCGCCAGTCTCGGCTACGATCGGTGCCACCTCGACAGGTGCCCCCTCGATGGCAACGGCTTCGCCGTTAGGGACACTCGGCGTCTGCGGGTTCGCAACCGTCGCGGTATCCGTCTTGATCGGCCGGCGATCGAGACGGAAGCCCAGCGCCCTCAGCACGCCGCCGAGCTCGTCCGGCGAGCAGCCGAGCAGCGACATCATTTCCGGAATAACGGTGAACCCACCATCGCCTGCTGCGCCCTTTGGCGGCGTCGCCCCGTTGGTGCCACGCCACGCCAATAGCGGGCGGATCAGATCGGCGAGGCGCTCGAGCATGTCGAGGCGGACCGCGCGAGGACCGCACACGTGATAGCCGTAGGCCCGGTAGAATGCTTCCGGGCAGGCCGGGTCGGGCGCGAACGACGTAAGTCCGGCACGTGGCGGCTCCGGCAACGCGTCGACGGAAAGTCCGTTGGCGCCCGCATTCTTCAGCGACCACAGCGTCAGCACGAGTTCCGCCGCTGCCGGCTTGAGAAGCACCGGGAAGTAGATATTGAAGGCGCCGAAGCGCACACCGTACTTGCGTAGCTGCGCGCGCGCATTCTGGTCGAGTGACTTGATCTCCTCGGCAACCGTCTCGCGACGCAGCACACCGAGGCTCTCGCGCAGCCGGTAGGCAATGCCGCGCGCCAGCCCGGCGATGTCTTCAGCCTTGCTGATCTCGACCAGTGGTTTCAACTTCTCAGATATCGTCGACTCCAGCCACGCATCGAGCCGTGTCTGCACCTTTTCGCGGTCGGGCCCGGACAGATGCTCGTCGACCAGCAGCGAAACGGTCGGCTTCAGCGGATCGTCGGTCGCTTCGATCTGCCCAAGCTCCTCCTCTCGCCACATGATGCGGCCGCGGCGGTCGAGCGACAGCGCGTCCGGCTGTGCCGCAGCGACACGTCGTGCCCGCATGCCGAGTTCTCGTGCCAGGACCTGGGCGGCAGCGTTGCGAGTTGCCTTGCCGTGAATGCCCTCGGCGCCCGGATCGAGCTGGAAGCGGAAGCCCCGCAGCCGTCCGACGAAGTGGTTCTCGACGTTGATCGCGCCGTCGGCGGCGATCTCCGCGTGCAGTTCGTCTTTGTCTCGCATGCCCTTCATCAGTGCGCTGGTGCGTCGGTCAACGAAGCGTTGTGTCAGTTGCTCGTGCATGGCATCGGACAGGCGATCCTCGATCTCGCGCGTCTTGCCCTGCCAATGTTCGGGATCCTTCAGCCACGCGGCACGGTTGGCCACGAAGGTCCACGTGCGGATGTGCGCGATGCGATTGGCGAGCGTGTCGATGTCGCCGTCGGTGCGATCGGCCAGGCCGACCTGCTTGGCGAACCAGTCCTCGGGAATACGCTCCTCTAAGCTCATCAAATAACCGTAGATCGAAGCGACGAGCTCGGCGTGGTTCTGTCCCGAAATCTTGCGGTAGTCGGGGATCTGGCAGACCTCCCACAGCTTGCCGACGGCCGCCGGCGCCGTCGCGATGGCGGCGATGTCGCGGTCCGCGCTAACCGTTTCGAGCGCGATCACGTCGTCGGCCGAACGCGCACGCACGAGGCGCTGAATGTTCGGCATTTCGCGCAACGACTGCTTCAGCCCTTCCAGCGTGCGGGTATCGAGGTCGCGATTGCGCCACTGCAGCACGCGCACGCTGTCGAAGTTGTGCGTCTCCAACCGCTCGATCGTATCGTTATCCAGCGGCTCGGCCCCGCCCGTAACGCCGAACGTTCCGTCGTTCATGTGGCGGCCGGCGCGGCCGGCGATCTGGCTCAGCTCGGACGGCGTCAAGTTGCGATGGTTTTGCCCGTCGAACTTGCGCGTCGCCGAGAAGGCAACGTGATCGACGTCGAGATTGAGACCCATGCCGATTGCGTCGGTGGCGACGAGGTATTCCACATCGCCCGATTGATAGAGAGCCACCTGAGCATTGCGCGTGCGCGGCGACAGCGCCCCGAGCACGACGGCAGCGCCGCCGTGCTGACGGCGGATCAACTCGGCGATGGCGTAGACCTCGGCCGCCGAGAAAGCCACGACCGCGGTGCGCTGCGGCAGCCGCGTGATCTTCTTCTGGCCGGAGTAGCTCAGCTTCGACAGTCGCGGACGCGAGATGAAGTTGGCGCCGGGAATGAGATCGGCGATCGCCTCGCGCATCGTCTGCGCCCCGAGCAGCAGCGTCTCGGAGCGGCCGCGCGCATGCAGCAGCCGGTCGGTGAAGACATGTCCGCGCTCGGGATCGCCGGACAGCTGGATCTCGTCGATGGCGAGGAAGTCGACATCGATGTCCCGCGGCATCGCCTCGACGGTGCAAACCCAATAGCGCGCCCGCTCCGGCTTGATCTTCTCCTCGCCGGTGATCAGAGCGACTTTGTCGGCCCCGACGCGGTTGGCGATCTTGTCATAGACTTCGCGCGCAAGCAGGCGCAGCGGCAATCCGATCATGCCGCTTTCGTGGCCGAGCATGCGCTCGATGGCGAGGTGGGTCTTGCCGGTGTTGGTGGGCCCGAGCACCGCCGTGACGTGGCGGATGCGCGTTTCGAGGTCGCTGCCCATCTGAACTCCTCATATCTCTCGCAATGGCATTGCAGAGACGTCCGCCGAGATCAAGGGCATGATTGCCTTGGACTACCCGCGAAAGCAGCGCGCATTGTACTCGTCCCGAAGCCCGCTGGCGATTGCTCGAGGGCAGTTGTCCTTCGGCTATCGGCGAAGCGCGATGCGCTGCTGGTCAGGCATGGTTATGTCCACGCGCTCGGAGACGAGGGTGGCGGTGCCGATGATGGTGGGGACCGAAACGCTGTAGGGGATGACGATGTTCGCCTTCGGCACCGGCCGCATGACGATCTCTATCGTGCCACTGATGACCGACGCCGAACCTTCACCGGGCTTATGGCCGGAAATGGGGATGAGGCGCACGCTGCAAACGTGGTCCGCCCCGGCGCGGCGCAACGGTGCGAAGACGATGTCGAACCGCTGCTTGCCCTCGTAGATCGGCAGCTTCAGGGCGCAGGGCTTGGCGAGGTCGGCAAGCGACACCGCCATGACCCCGCTGAGCGGGTCGAGCACGTTCTTCAGTTGCTCCGGGGTCACCGGTATCGCCTTCGGCGACAGGTCGTCCGGCGGCACGAAAGTGACCTTGCTGACCGCTGGGCCGGCGAAGGCAATCTGCAACGACCTGATTTTTTTCTTCTTCAGGAACGTCTTCTGCCGATATTCGAAGGCGTAGCCAGCCGGGCGCGGCACGTTCGCCGACACGGTCCCGCTGCCGCCCATGTTCCCCTTGTAGTCGAAAATCGCGGTGTCGATTTTGGCGTCGGCGGCAAGCGTGTAAGCCTCGCCGTTGACGTTCGAAGTGAAGTGAAAGTGACCGATGTCGCCGAGCCCGGTAAAGCTGATGCGATAGACGGCGTCGACGTTGGCCGGAAGCGTGCGCTGTGACCGTTGGGCGAAAGCACCGGAAGCGGCGATGACGAGGACCAAACTGGCCGGAAGCAGCGCCCTAAGCCCATGCTTGGATCGCAGCGCAAACCGGTATGACATGATGCCCCAATCCCCCGAGCGAACCGCGGTCTCAGTGTGCTGCGGGTAGTGCCGTTTTACGTCTATTGTGTGGCCCCCGGGCGCTACCCCCCGCTGCGTCCTGCCCTCGACACCAGCCTGGTCGGGGTGCCGATGCCTTGACGAAAAGGGGGGCGTCGGGCATAGACACCGCCAAATCCCCTCCAGCCTAGCTGGCGGTGACATTTTTCCCGCAATCCCTTGCACGACGCCCGCCGCACGGGAGCGGTGGCGAAGGAGCTTTTACGATGACGAGGCGCTGCGAGTTGACCGGCAAGCTGCCCCTTTCCGGGCAACTGAGAAGCCACGCCGAGAACGCAACG
Organism: uncultured Alphaproteobacteria bacterium; assembly: GCA_963795225.1. Taxonomy (GTDB): domain Bacteria; phylum Pseudomonadota; class Alphaproteobacteria; order Rhizobiales; family Hyphomicrobiaceae; genus Hyphomicrobium_A. Next base: position 35,957 of record CAWCHB010000029.1, read on the forward strand.
AAGCGGAAATTCCGCCCCAACCTTTGCGAAGTGACGCTGATCAGCGATGCACTCGGGCGCAAGTTCCGGCTGCGCGTCAGTGCGCACGCGCTGAAGTCGGTGGAGCACCGCGGCGGCCTCGACGCCTTCCTGCTCAAGGCGGACGACGAGGAGCTTTCCGAGCGCTGCCTGAAGATGAAGCGCGAAGTGAAGAAGCTCGCCAAGGTCGGCGCCAAAGCCGCCTAAGGCTGGTCGGCCTGCGAGCCACCGCCTGATGCCGCCAGATCCCCGGCACTGATCGCGAACTGCAGCAGGATCGTCCGCTGCAGGCCGCGATTAAAGTTGTCGTCCGAGATCATCGTCACGATGGTCTCGCCGCTAGGCGCCACGTGCGCCGCCAATGCTTCCATATTGTCGATCTCGCGCCCGCCGTCGGCGGATACGAGGATGTCCGCATCTATGATTTTGCGCGGGCGCAGTTGCTGCTGCTTGATGAGCCGCAGCCGCATCCTGACGCCTTCGCTCCAGCGGAAGCGCCGCTCCAGCACCAGCAAGCCGCCGTCGGGGAGTGGGGCGGCATCGGTGATGTCGTAGTCGCCGTCGTTGGTCAGATAGAATTTCCGCGGCCGGCTGTCCTTTTCCCAGATCCAGCCGACGTGGTTACCCTCGCCGTCGCGCATGCGCTCGGAAAAGGCGACGAGCCTGCCCTTGTTGGGGCCTCCGCGCAGCACCGCGATGGCTTCGAAACCGCCGTTCGACGGCATGCCCCTCGCCGACTTCGGCAGCGAGACCTTGCCTCTGGCCGGCGACAGCCCGCCCGCGTCGATGTCGTAGCGCGAGATGCGGTGCTTGCGCTCAAACGAGATGAACGCAGTGCCTTTTTCCGTGGTGCCTTTAAGAAGCGCCAGCCCTTCGGCGTCGCTGTCGCTCTTGCGCGATAGCGGATCGCCGTCCTTGGACTGGATAGCACCTAGTCGCACCGATGCCATGCCGCTCGGCAAACCCTTATCGTCGTAGGTGAAAGCGCCTGACATCCAGGCACCGGCATCGGAAACCGCGAAGAACCCTTTGCCGTCGGCATCGAGGGCAAGGCCAGACCAGCCGCCGAAGTGCTTTGAAGGCGATGTGAGCACCAGGCCGCCGCGCCACGTGAGCCTGCCGAAGCGCGTCTCATCGCGCTTTAGGCGATCGAAGCCCGATATGGAGCGTGCCTCGACGACTATCGGCCCCGTCTGCAAGTCGGCAGTGGACGGCTTGGTGCCGCCGAAGGCAAGGCCGGCGCCGACCGCCAAAACGATGGCGACGCCGGCGGGGAACCGCAGCCGTCGGCCGCGATGGTCCGCGAGGAGGCTTCGCAAGTTCAATGGAGTTGCCTCCGGCGCGCACGTGCGCCCCGGCGCGGTTGCGGCTGTTTCGCCTTCTCTTCGAACAGCTCGACCAGCTTGTCGGTCATGGCACCTGCGAGCTCGCTCGGATCGGTGATGGTGACGGCCCGCCGATAGTACCGCGTTACGTCGTGACCGATGCCGATGGCGATCAGTTGCACCGGAGAGTTCGTCTCGATCTCGTCGATCACTTGCCGCAAATGCTGCTCCAAGTAGCTCCCCGAGTTTACGGAGAGCGTCGAGTCATCGACCGGGGCGCCATCGGAAATCATCATCAGAATGCGGCGCTGCTCGGGCCTCGCCAGCAAGCGCCGGTGCGCCCAGGCGAGCGCCTCGCCGTCGATATTCTCCTTGAGCAGTCCCTCCCGCATCATAAGGGCGAGCGAGCGCTTGGCACGCCGCCACGGCGCATCGGCTTTCTTGTAGACGATATGGCGCAGATCGTTGAGGCGCCCCGGCCCAGGGGGCTTTCCAGCGGCGAGCCATTGCTCGCGTGACTGCCCGCCCTTCCAGGCGCGCGTGGTGAAGCCGAGGATCTCCACCTTCACGCCGCAACGCTCGAGCGTACGGGCGAGGATGTCGGCGCAACAGGCGGCAACCATGATCGGCCGGCCGCGCATCGAGCCTGAATTGTCGAGCAGCAGCGTCACGACCGTGTCGCGGAATTCGGTGTCGCGCTCGCGCTTGAACGACAGCGCGTGCATCGGGTCGATGATGACGCGGGGCAGGCGCGAGGCGTCGAGTGCGCCTTCCTCCAAGTCGAAATCCCAGGCCCGGCTCTGCTGCGCCAGGAGGCGCCGCTGCAGCCGGTTGGCGAGGCGCGCGACGGCGCTCGACAGGGCGCGCAGTTCGCGATCGAGGTAGGCGCGCAACCGCTCCAACTCTTCCGGCGAGGAAAGTTGATCGGCGCCAATCTCTTCGTCGAACTCGCGCGTGAACACCTTGTAGCCGAACGCCTCGGGGTTATCGAGTACGGAGGTATTCGGACGCCACGGTTCGGGTGTATCGAATTGCTCGTGGTCGTCGAGCATGCTTTCGAGATCGTCGGCACTGGCCGTCTCGGAAGCTTCCTGCGCCTCGTTAGCATCGCCCTCCGCCTGGCCTTCCTCGCGCCGCTGGTCGCTGCCCTCCTCGCCTTCCTCAGCGGTTTCGGTGTCGCCGTCGCTACCCTCATCCTTATCGTCGTCGTCGCTGTCGTTCTCCTCGCGGTCGGCCTGCACGCTTTCCTCGGTGAGTTCGAGGGCGCGCAACAGATCGCGGATCAGGCGCCCGAAGCTCTCCTGATCCTCGGCGAGGCTATCGAGGCGCTTCAACAGCTTGGCGCCGCGCTGTTCGACCGAAGAGCGCCACACGTCGACCAGCGCCTTGGCGCTGTCCGGCGGCGGCAGCCCGGTGAGGCGCTCGCGGATCATCAGCGCGACGGCATCCTCCAGCGGTGCGTCGGCGCGCGTCTTCACCTGCGCGTAGCGGCCGTGCGCGTAGTTGTCCTCGATGCGGGCCGTCAGATTGCGTGCCATGCCCGGCATGCGGTTGGCGCCCAGCGCCTCGACGCGTGCCCGCTCGGCCGCCTCGAACACGAGGCGAGCCGGGCCGGCACTCGGCGCCAGCTTGTTGTGCACGCGCACGTCATGACAACCGGCGGTGAGGGCGAAGCTGTCGGCCCAGCCGCGGATGACGGAAATCTCGCGTTGCGAGGGCACGCGCGATGGCTCGGGCAATTGCGCGTGCCCGGTAGAATACTCGGGAGCCCCCGGGGCAAAGCCGACTTCGAGGTCGGAATGTCCAGCGATGGCGCGCACGCACAGGCCGATAGCGCGCTTCAGCGGCTCGGTTGGCGCTTCCTTGCGTTTGGGCCCGATCGACATGCAGCTCAGCTCAGCGCGACGTTGGCCGCGCTCTCGGGCAGCTCCTCGCCGAAGCTGCGCTGATAGAACTCCGCCACCAGCGGGCGCTCGAGCTCGTCGCACTTGTTGAGGAAGGTAAGGCGGAAGGCGAAGCCGACGTCGTTGAAAATCTCGGCGTTCTCCGCCCACATCATCACCGTGCGCGGGCTCATGACCGTCGACAAGTCGCCGTTGATGAAGGCGTTGCGCGTCAGATCGGCGACGCGCACCATGTGCGATACGGTCTTGCGCTTGGCTTCGCTCTTGCCCCACGACTTGACCTTGGCGAGCACGATCTTCGCCTCGTCGTCGTGCGGCAGATAGTTGAGCGTCGCCACGACCGACCAGCGGTCCATCTGACCCTGGTTGATCTGCTGCGTGCCATGATAGAGGCCGGACGTATCGCCCAATCCGATGGTGTTGGTGGTCGCAAAGAGGCGGAACGCCGGATGCGGACGGATCACCTTCGACTGGTCGAGCAGCGTCAGCTTGCCGGAAACCTCCAGCACGCGCTGGATGACGAACATCACGTCGGGCCGGCCGGCGTCGTACTCGTCGAAGACGAGCGCCGTATTCGACTGCAAGGCGTACGGCAGGATGCCCTCGCGGAACTCCGTCACCTGCAAGCCGTCCTTGATGACGATCGCGTCTTTGCCGACAAGGTCGATGCGGCTGATGTGGCTGTCGAGGTTGACGCGGATGCACGGCCAATTGAGGCGGGCGGCGACCTGCTCGATATGCGTCGACTTCCCGGTGCCGTGGTAGCCCTGGATCATTACGCGGCGGTTGTGCTTGAAGCCCGCGAGAATGGCGAGCGTCACTTCCCGGTTGAAGAGATAGTCGGCATCCAGATCGGGCACGTGCTCGTCGGGCTTGGAAAACGCCGGCACCTCGAGGTCGGTGTCGATCCCGAACACCTGGCGCACCGAAAGCTTCATGTCGGGAAGATTTATCGGCTTGCCTTCGGCACCCGACTGGGTTTGCGCACGCATTGTCGAGGGGTCCTCGGATGTGGCGCGGGGTCAAGAAATCGGCGCGGCGGCAATGCCGGATTTCAGACGAGGCCCGCTTGCTTCAGAAAGTTATAGGCTTGGATTATCTCGCGCAACTTGTCGCCGGAGCGCGCGTCGCCGCCGTTTGCGTCGGGATGGTAAACCTTTACCAGCTCCTTGAAGCGCGCCTTGATCTCCACCCGCGTCGGCTCGCCGGTGAGGTTGAGCGTCTGCAGGCTCTTTTTCTCGAGCGGCTTCAACTGCCGGCGGCTCTCGGCCGGCTGCTCGCGGGCAGCCTTGGCGCGACGCGCGAAAAAGGCGTGCGGATCGAGGGTACGGAATGCGCCCGTAGTAGCGGCCTCCGGAGCCGGTTGCGGGGCTGCGGCCCCCGGCGCCTTGGCATTCACGCCCACCTTCCATGTCGGACGGTGGCCGGTGAGGGCGTCCTTCTGGAAATCCTGCACCTGGCTGTCGTTCATGCCGTCGAAGTAGTTGTAGGCGGCGTTGTACTGGCGCACGTGTTCCATGCAGAAGAGGTAGTACTTGCCGTCCTGGCCGCGGCCGCGTGGGGCACGGTGATCGCCTGCCTCCTTGCAGCCCTTCCACTGGCAGCGGCCATGCCGCTCCTCGCGCGCCGGCTCGGTGCGAGCGCGCTTTGAGCCGACGCGGATGCTATCGAAGTATTTGGAATCCAGCTTCATGCGCGCGAAGTATGATCCGCCCTCAGTTCCCACACAAGCCAGTCGAATGGACCAGCCGGATACTGTACTCTTTCACACCCGCATGAGGCGACCCTTAATGAGCTTGCAGGCACGCATGCGCGAAAAGCTGATGCTCGCGCTCAACCCCACCCGACTCGACGTAGTCAATGAGTCGCAGCAGCACGCGGGGCACAGCTCCTCGCCGGGTACCGGGGAGAGTCATTTCCGCGTGCTGATCGTCTCCAACGCCTTTTCCGGAAAGTCGCGGGTCGAGCGCCACAGGATCGTCAATGATGTGCTTCGGGACGAGCTGAAAGATGGTGTGCACGCGCTGGCGATCAAGGCGCTGGTGCCGGGCGAGCCTACCTGAGCAACAAAAAATCTCGCCTCCGCTGATGCGAAGGCGAGACTTCAGACACCAAAATTAGTGCCGTCGGCTGGCGCTTAGTGCCAGCGACGGTGGTGGCGGTGGTGATGACGCTTGTAGTAGCGCTTCTTCCACCACTTGCGGTGATGCCACCTGCGATGATGGCGGTAGCCTGCCTTCTCGACCGAAGACCCGGCTTCGCTTGCAGTCGTCAGCTTGCCGAGAATGTTGCCGGAGGCGGGAGCAGCCTGAGCGCTACCGACAGCGACGACGCAAGCGAGTGCGCCGGCCACAGCAGCGAGGGGGAGGAATTGAGTCATTGTAGCTCCTTTTTCTATTTCGAACGCGCTGCCGTCACATTTCAATGTGGTTCAGCAGCACACTAACGCGGATCCTCCTGACCAGATCCACGCACAGGTTCTCGTCCGGCGCCTGAACCTAACCTGAACGACAATTTTGCGACGATGATCTACGTCGGTGGTGCGACGTCGCCTGTACGCGCGGCGCGTGCTGCGATTGCAGATGTAGGGCTTATACGCAGTGCCGTGATTTTGTTGCGCGTCTTGCGCAAGATCTCGAAGCGATACCCGTAGAAGGTGAAAACCTGTCCCGGCTCGGGGATCGTCTGCGCTTCGTGGATGACCAGTCCGGCAATCGTTGTTGCCTCTTCATCCGGCATGTTCCAGTTCATCTGCCGGTTGAGATCGCGAACGGCGACCGTGCCGTCCACATTCACCGTGCCGTCCGCCTGCACGCGGATTGCCGCCTCCTGCGTGTCGTGCTCGTCGGCAATCTGACCGACGATTTCCTCGAGAATGTCCTCGAGCGTGATGAGACCTTGCACCTCGCCGTATTCATCCACGACCAGCGCCATCTGCGCTTTGCGCTTCAAAAACTGATTGAGCTGGCTTTTCAGCGGCGTCGTATCGGGCACGAACCAAGGCTCCACAGCAAAGCTCATGATGTCGAGCTTGCTGACGTCCCACCCTGAGCGGCCCAGCGCGGAAAACAAATCCTTGGTGTGCAACACGGCGACGATGTTTTCCGGGTCGTCCTTCCAGATCGGCACGCGCGTGTACTGGCTGCGCAACAGCTCGTCGAGAACCGTCTGTGCCGTGTCGTCGGCGTTGATCGTCTCCATCTTGGTGCGGTGGACCATGATGTCGGCGACCTGCAGATCGCGCAGATCGAGGACGCCGCCCAGCATGTCGGCGTCGTGACGCGCCACCGAGCCCTCGATCTTTTGTAGTTCGATGGTGCCGCGGATCTCCTCGTGAGCGGCGAGGATGTTCGCCTCGTCGTCGAGGTTGCTCGGCGTCATCTTGAGAAACAGGCGCACGATGTGCTCGATCGCCACGGTGATCGGGTTCATCACGACGATGACGACGCGCAGGACGGGCGCGATGATCAGCGCCACGCGATCGGCGTAGGCAAGGGCATACGTCTTGGGCAACACAGCCGCGAAGACGACAATGAGGAAGGTCATGATTGCCGTGGCGTAGGCGACGCCGACTTCGCCGATAAGCAAGACTGCGAGACCCGATGCAAGCGCCGACGCCAGCACGTCGACCAGCGTATTGCCGATGAGGATCGTGCCGATCATCTTCTCGGGTCGCTGCAGTAGCTTGTTCACCAGCGCTGCGCGAGCGTTCCCCTCTTGCTCCAGCGCATGCATGCGGGCGCGCGAAGCGGCGGTCAGCGCTGTCTCGCTGCCGTTGAAAAAGGCGGACAGCACGATCAGCACGACGATTGCCAGGAGGATAAGTGCGGTCACGAGTGACATAGATTGAGCTCGACGGCTGTTGTTGGTGCGTTCGCCGGTCCTCGCCCGGCCCCGGCAACATTAACACATGTGTGACTGCCGATCGTTAGCGCCGGCTAAGCGGCGCCGATCTCGCTGCCGAGGAAGGCGCGCACCTTGTCGGCCGGCACGTCGCGGGCAATGAACGCCTCGCCGACGCCGCGCACGAGGATGAACGCCAACTTGCCGCCGCGCACCTTCTTGTCCTGCGCCATCAACTTCATCATGGCTTCGACGCCGGGCTTGTCGCCGGAAATCTCGCCGATATGCGTCGGCAGTCCGACGGCTCGGAAATGGGCGGCGGCACGATCGGCGGCGGCGTCATCGCAGTAGCCGAGCGACGCGGAGAAACGGAACGCGATGGCCATGCCGATGGCGATGGCCTCGCCGTGTAGCAGGCGGTCGGAGTAGCCGCACCAGGCTTCGAACGCGTGTCCGAAGGTGTGGCCGAGATTGAGCAAGGCGCGCTCGCCTTGCTCGGTCTCGTCGCGGCCGACGATGCCGGCTTTGGCCTTGACGCTTGTCTCGACGGCGTGCGTCAGCGGCTCACCTTCCAGCGCGAATACGGCCTCATAGTTTTTTTCGAGCCAGGCAAAGAACATCGCATCGCCGAGCAGGCCATACTTCGCCACCTCGGCATATCCGGCGCGCAGCTCGCGGCCCGACAGGGTGCGCAGCACGTCGGTGTCGGCGAGCACGAGGCCCGGCTGATGAAAGGCGCCGATGAGGTTCTTGCCTTGCGGCGTATCGATGCCGGTCTTGCCGCCGACGGATGAATCCACCTGCGCCAGAAGCGACGTCGGAATTTGCACGAAACGTACGCCCCGCCGCAGGATCGCCGCGGCAAATCCTGCAAGGTCGCCGATGACACCGCCGCCCAGCGCCACGACGAGATCGCCGCGCTCGAGGCCGAGCTCGAGCAGGCGCTCGCACAGCGGCTCCAGCTCGCGGAAGCTCTTGGTCGACTCGCCGGGAGGCAACGTTATCGAGCCGACATGACGTCCGTCCCGCTTCAATGCGGTTTCGAGCGTACCGAGATGATGGCGAGCGACGTTGTCGTCCGTGACGATGGCGCACCGGCCGGCACCGAGACGCGCACCGATCAACTCGCCGGCGCGCGCGAGTAGCCCCGGCCCGATGAGCACGTCGTAGGCACGATCGCCCAGGGGCACGTTGACGGTGCGGACATCTTGCAGGCCTGTCGCGCTCATCGGGTCACCTCGGAGGTGGCGCCCAGATGCCGGCCGAGACGCTCGGCGATCTCGGCGACGATGACCTCGTGCGGCACGTCGCGGCTTTCTATCGTCAGATCGGCCTGCGCATAGACCGGATAGCGCGTCGTCATCAGGTTCTGCAGAACGGTCTCGGGATCGCCTCCCTTGAGCAGCGGACGGTTGCCGCGCTTGCCGACGCGGCGCACGAGCAGCGGCAGCTCGGCCCTGAGCCACACCGAGACGCCATGCTCGGCGATGGCGGCGCGCGTCTCCTCGTTCATGAAGGCGCCACCACCGGTTGCCAGCACCTGCGGACCCGAGCGCAGCAGGCGCGACAATACTTTGCGCTCACCCTCGCGGAAGTACGGCTCGCCATGATCGGCAAAGATGTCCTCGATGCTCTTGCCGGCCGCCTTCTCGATTTCCTCGTCGGCGTCAACGAACGGCAGGGCTAGCTTGGCGGCTAGCCTCCGCCCGATGGCCGACTTGCCACAGCCCATCAGCCCGACGAGCACGATCGAACGCTGACCGAGGGCGACGCGGATCACGTTCAGCGAATGAGAGTTCTGGCATCTTCTTCACTTCCGATCCCGCCCGAATCGACGGATGACGGGAGCCTAGGGTTCGTCACCCACAGCCTACGTCCGCAGCATGCGCGACATGAATTGCCCGGTGCGCCTGCGCCGCCTACTTTGGATCATCGTCGAGTGCAAGTCATAATGGCGCCAACTTGCAAAGAGACCAAAGCCTTGGGGACAGGATAGCAAATGCCCAGCTTGTTCCGGTTTCTGTTCATTGTTGGCACCGCCGGAGCAATCGTTGCCGGCGCGCTATACGTACTCGCCACGAAATTCGAGCCTGAGCCGCGCACCGTCACCAAGCCCGTTCCGGGCGTCAAGGTGCGTTCAGAGTGACCCGCGCGCGACCATGGGAAAGCGCCCACAACTAGCTGACGTGCCGGCCCTCATCGGTGCGCTATTGAGTTTCTCGCTGTTCGCCGGCGCGGCTCGCGCCCAGGACTGGAGCCCGTTCGACCCCTTCAAGAATCCGGCACGCGGCCAGCAGAAACAGCGGCAGCCCGGTGAGGAACCCGGACGCAGCCGCCCGGCCGAGCCAGCGGCCAGTGGCGACGACATCATCCGCCCGCTAGGCGACAGCGGCGCCAGCGCCGTCGAGCGCGGCGACCTTACCCCGGTCATGGCAGCCGACGGCTCGGGCTTGCCGTACGAGCTTTGGCGCGGGTTGGATGTTGCGACTCTGTCACGCCTGATTGCCGAGATCGACATCCCGCCACGCTCGCCGGCGCTGCATCGGCTGTGGCTGCGTCTCATCACTACCAACGTGACACCGCCCGACGGCGGCGTGACCGACCAGCAGTTCCTCGCGCTGCGCCTGGAAATTCTCTACCGGTCCGGCCTGCTGGAGGACGCGGCCAAGGCGCTCGCCGCGGCGGCGCCGGGCGATCCAATACTCGCCATCCTCGCCGCCCGCAACGAGATTGGCCTCGGTGCCCAGGACCGTGCCTGCGAAACGGCGCGTACGGACGGCGCCCCGGCGCAGCTCCCCAAGCCTTTGATGGCCGACGCCGCTCTCATTTCAGGCTTCTGCGCGGCCGTCGCTGGCGACGCGCCGGGCGCCGGTCTAGCCGCTGAGCTGGCGCGCGAGGCGGGCGTCACCGAAAGCCCGGGACTACAGGCCCTCGACGCGATCTCGATGGGCGCCAAACCGCAGGTGGCACCCGCGGCCGAGTTGGCACTGCTCGACTACCGGCTGATCGAAGCGGCCGGCGGGGCGATCGATACGGCACAAGTGCTCAAGCACGCCAAGGCGTCGCTGCTCGCCGCGCTGGCGGTTGATCCACAAGTCGAGCCGGGAGTGAGGCTGGCGGCAGCCGAAGCTGCCGCCAACGTCAATGCGATTTCGGCGCAACAACTCGCCGACATCTATCGCGCGCAGCCTTCGACCGGGACCGTCATCTCCGACGCTGCCGGTACAGATACGCCGCAGCGGCGCGCGGCACTGTTCGTCGCCATCGATAACGAAAGCACGCCGCAGAAGAAAGTGCGCCTGATCCGCGCCTTCCTAGATGAGGCGCATCGCGCCGGCTTCTACCTCACCGGGCTGCGCATGATGGCGCCAGCTTCCGACCTCGTCATCGCCGCACCCGAAATCGGCTGGTATGCGGAAACCGGCATCGAGGTGGCGCTTGCAGCCGCCAACTACGACAAAGCGCGCGAATGGGCGGCGTTCGGGTCTTCGCCCAACGGCGCTGCGGTGCAGGGACTCAACCATTGGCTGGCGCTGATCGACATTGCCGATGATCGTCCTGCCGTGAACCGCGAAGCCGATCTGGCGCACGTCGAGGAGCTGGCCGTGCACGGGCGCCTCGACGCCACACTGTTGCACCGCCTCGCCACCGTTCTCGATGCGCTCGACTACAACGTGCCGATCCCGCTGTGGGAGGCGGCCAGCCGCACGCCGCAACCGGCAGGCGGCTATCTGCCCGAAACCGGCGTGCTGTCGGAATTGCAGGACGCCGCCAAGAAACGTGAGTTCGGGCGCACCGTGCTGCTCGCCATGAAGACGCTCGGGCCCAACGGCGCGGAAGGCGCCAACATGATCGCCTTGGGCGATTCCATTCGCGCTTTGAAGCGTGCGGGGCTGGAGGCCGATGCGCGCAACCTCGGCTTCGAGGCCTTGTTCGCTAGCTGGCCGCGGGCCATCACCAACTAAATGAGCTCAGCCCAACAGCACATCGACGCGTTCATCGAGATGCTGGGCGTTGAGCGCGGTGCCGCCGCCAACACCATCGAGGCGTACCGCCGCGACCTCGACCAGTACCGAACCTTCCTCGCCGGCCGCGACATCGATCTCGTGACGGCCGAGCCGGCGCATGTCTCCGCCTGGCTCGCCGCGTCCTCGGCCGGTGGCCTCAGCGCCTCGTCGCGGGCGCGCGCGCTGTCCGCGGTCCGCCAGCTCTACAAATTCCTGCTAGCAGAAGGGCACGTCGCCGCGGACCCGACCCACGGGCACGCCGGGCCGCGCAAGCAGCGTCCACTGCCGAAGACACTCAGCGTCGCCGAGGTCGATCGTCTGATCGGCGCCGCCGCGCGCCGCGCCGAAACCGGCGACGGCATCGAGCACCTGCGCACCCTGCGCCTGCACTGCCTCATCGAGATGCTGTACGCGACCGGCATGCGCGTCAGCGAGCTCGTGTCGCTGCCGCGCAGCGTTCTAGCGGGCGATGCGCGCGTGCTCACCATCAAGGGCAAAGGTGGGCGCGAGCGTCTCGTGCCCCTCAACACCTCCGCCCGCACCGCGCTCGATCGCTATTTGGCGGGCGACGACGGGCGAGGGAAAGGTATCGAGCAAGTGGCTGTTTCCGTCGAAGAGCGCGCAGGGGCATTTGACGCGGCAACGCTTCGGCCAAGACCTCAAGCTTCTTGCCGAGGAGGCCGGCTTTGACGGCGAACGCGTCAGCCCGCACGTGCTGCGCCACGCCTTTGCTAGCCATCTGCTCGACCGTGGCGCCGACCTGCGCTCGGTGCAGAAATTGCTCGGCCATGCGGATATCTCGACCACTGAGATCTACACGCACGTGCTTGAGGAGCGGCTGAAAAAGCTGGTGCATGAACATCATCCGCTAGCCAAGAAGAGCTGAGCGAGGACGGCGCGCGTGTAATGGCGCATTAAGACGCTCGGCACGCCCGCCTTGACAGATCTCAACCCTGGGCGCGATTGTCCGGCCCACCCCTGGAATCTGTGACGTGAGGCCCGTTTTGGACCGCTCCCCCATCCGCACCTACCTCGATTTCGAAAAGCCGATCGCCGAGCTGGAAAGCAAGGTGGCCGAGCTGCGTGCCATGGAGGGCGAGGAGAGCGCGGTCTCCATCGGGGATGAAATCAGGAAGCTCGAGCAGAAGGCGCGCACGGCGCTCGTCGATACCTACGCCAAGCTGTCGCCCTGGCAGAAGACGCAGGTCGCCCGTCATCCCGAGCGGCCGCACTGCCTCGACTTCGTCAACGCGCTCATCGAAGACTTCACGCCGCTCGCCGGCGACCGTTACTTCGCCGAGGACGAGGCGATCGTCGGCGGTTTGGGTCGATTCCGCGGGCGTTCCGTGATGGTTATCGGCCACGAGAAGGGCTCCGATACGGAAAGCCGCATCCGCCACAACTTCGGCATGGCCAAGCCGGAAGGCTACCGCAAGGCCGTGCGCCTCATGCAGATGGCCGAGCAGTTCAACCTGCCGGTGATCACGCTGGTCGACACGGCCGGCGCCTATCCCGGCATCGGTGCCGAGGAGCGCGGCCAGGCCGAGGCCATCGCCCGCTCGACGGATTGCTGCCTCGCCATCGGCGTGCCGCTCATCACCGTCGTCATCGGCGAGGGTGGATCGGGGGGCGCCATCGCCATCGCCGCCGCCAACCGCATCCTCATGCTGGAGCACGCCATCTACACGGTCGCCTCGCCCGAGGCCGCAGCCTCAATCCTGTGGCGCGACAGCGCCAAGGCCATCGACGCTGCCACCAACATGAAGATCACCGCCCAGGATCTCGATCAGCTCGGCGTCATCGACGTCATTATCACCGAGCCGGTCGGCGGCGCCCATCGGGACCGCGAATTGATTATGAAGGCTACGGGCGATGCCATTGCCCGCGCGCTGTCGGAGTTCGACGGCAAGTCTCCGGCCGAAATTCGGAAGCAGCGGCACACGCGGTTTATGGAAATCGGCCAGTCTTTGTAAGGGCTTAGCTCTGCACGTTGCGAATCTGCGAGCAATCCCGCCCAATTACCGTCCAATCTCCGCGGTAGTGACACTCAATCCACGCGTGCCACCCAAGTGGCCGCCGCCGTTAAGATTTCCGTAACGTTAAGCAAATCTTAAGGTCTACAGATCGATGGTTGATCACCGTGCGCCAGGGGCACTGCGTATGCGTAAGATCTTCCTTGGCTCCCATCTAAGAGCCCGCGTTCTGTCCGCTTTGGCGGTATGTGCAACCGCGTGCGCGCTCGCTGCTTGCGGAGGCAGCACCCCCACCATTCCCGCTGCCGAGGTGCCGCTCAGCAAAGAGACGATGTCGATGCTCGGTCGCAAGGGCATGGACACGCATGCGCCGATCTTCGTGCGCATCTTCAAGGAAGAGTCCGAGCTCGAGGTGTGGAAGGCGCGCGACGACGGCCGCTTCTACCACTTCAAGACCTACCCGATCTGCAACTGGTCGGGGAACGTCGGGCCGAAGACGGCACTCGGCGACAAGCAGGCACCGGAAGGGTTCTATCGCGTCTCCAATTCGCAGATGAACCCGAACTCGCAGTACTATCTCGCTTTCAACCTCGGCTACCCGAACGCCTACGACCGCGCGCTGCAGCGCACGGGCGACGCGCTGATGGTGCACGGCAAGTGCAAATCGGTCGGCTGCTACGCGATGACGGACGCGCTGATCGAGGAGATCTACACGCTCGCCCGCGAGGCGCTCAAAGGTGGCCAGGAGAGCTTCGAGGTGCACGCCTTTCCGTTCCGCATGACGGAAGTGAACTTGGCGCGCTACGCGGGTAACGAGAACGTTCCGTTCTGGAAGAGCCTGAAGCAAGGATACGACTTCTTCGAGAGGTACCGCCTGCCGCCAACGGTGGCGGTGTGCGAGAAGCGCTACGTCGTCAACGTGAGGATTCCGGCCAACGCTTCGATAAAGCCCGATGGCCGCTGCCCGCGCTTCCAGCGCCCGGTGTTCGAGCCGTTCGCGCCCAAACCCTTCGAGCAGCAGATCGCCGAAGAGCGCATCACCGCGCCCGGACCGAAGACGCGTCAGTTCGCCAACATGACGCCGGCTCCCGCGAACGCGCCGACGCAAGCGGCCTACGGCACAGCGTACGGTCTCGGCGCTCCCGTGGAGACGGGAAGCACGGGCACGCCGGCGCTCGGCTTCTCGCAATAATCGTGCATCGCCATCAAGACGCGCGACGATGCGTCCTCGTCGCATCGTTGCGCGTGCCGCAAAACACCGGCATGGTCGCCTGATGCTTGCCCGCCGCAGAAGTCGCTGGTCCGCAGCGCTCATAGTTTTTGGAGCGCTCGCAGTAGTAGCCGCAGGTATCGGCTACTTTTTCTGGCCACAGATTTACGCCCTGATCGAAGAGGAAATGATCTACGCCGCCAAGGCGCGCCATTGGTCCGCCTATTCGAAGGGCGAGACGCTGCCGAACACACCCGACTTGAAGAACCTGCCGGCGCGGCTCGCCGCGCAGAACCTTCAACTCGGCGCACCGGTTTTAATGCGCATTTTCAAACGCGAGTTCGAGTTGGAGATGTGGATGAAGCGCGGCGACAAATTCGAGAAGTTCGCGACCTACCCGATCTGCACGTGGTCGGGAAAACTCGGTCCGAAATTGAAACAGGGCGACCGCCAGGCGCCGGAAGGCTTCTACACGGTCGAAAATTCATCGCTCAATCCGAACAGCCAATATCATCGCTCGTTCAATCTCGGATTTCCCAACACTTTCGACCGCGCACATGGTCGCACCGGATCCTTTCTCATGGTGCATGGCGACTGCCGTTCCATCGGCTGCTACGCTATGACCGACCCCGTTATTGATGAAATTTGGGCGCTATTGACCGCCGCGCTCGGCGCTGGTCAAAAACGTGCCCAAGTTCAGGTGTTTCCGTTCCGGATGACGGAGACAAATTTGTCACTTCATGCCGCAGATCCTGACATAGGGTTCTGGCGGCAATTGAAGCCCGGACATGACGCCTTCGAGCGCGATCATGTCCCGCCAGTCGTCAGCGTATGCGATGGACGCTACGCATTTCGGCCGGCAAATGGGGACAGCGACGGTAGCGCACCGATCGATTTGAGCTGCCCTGCGACGTGACTCGCAGTTGACATTCGCGGCTCAATTTTTCAACTGCCAACCTCGGACAGCAAGAAGAAGTAAGAGAGTTCAACATGCTGACATCTACCGCAACAATTCGCGCACGTGCCGGGCACGCCGGGGCCGCCCCCGGTGGCACGCGTCGTGCAGAAGCGACGGCATGACGAAGTCAGCCGCTTATATCCGGCGTACCGCTCTTACAGCGTGCGCAGCTGCCGCCATCCTGGGACAGGTCGGGACCGCGCCAGCGCTTTCATTGGACATCGAGGAAATCACCGCCGTTCGCGCCGAGCGCAAGCGTGCGAACTCCGATGGCAAATTGCCCCTTCCCGGGACGCCCGATTTGAAACGCTTGGACGATCGCCTCGCTGAAAGAGGCGTCGACCGCGACGCGCCGATCTTCATCCGCGTCTTCAAGGCGGAGTTGGAGATGGAGGTCTGGACCGGCGACGAGAACGGCACCTATTCGCTCTTCGCCACGTACCCGATTTGCTACTGGTCGGGCACGCTGGGACCGAAGCTGAAGGAGGGCGACAAGCAGGCGCCCGAAGGCTTCTACACGGTCACCATGGAGCAGAGCTTCCACACGGGCACACGGTGGCCGAAGTCGCTCAACATTGGTTACCCCAACCCCTTCGATCAGGTGAACCTGCGGTCGGGCTCGCACATCCTCATTCACGGGGGCTGCGCGTCGATCGGCTGCTTCGCCATGACCAACGCCGTCAGCCTCGAAGTTCACAAGCTGGCGACGGACGCGCTCGACGCCGGCCAGCCGAACATCCCCGTGCACGTGTTTCCGTTCCGCATGACGGAGGCGAACTTCGCCAAGTACGACATGCCGCGCTGGAACGGTTTCTGGCAGAACTTGCAAGAGGGGTACGACCTCTTCGAGCGCACGGCACGTCCGCCGCGCGTCACCGTTTGCGGCACGCGCTACGACTTCGCCGCATCCAGCCGCCTCGAAGGTTTGAACCCCGGCCCCATCCAGGTCTGCCCGGAGACGGAGCAGGTGATCGCCGACCTATCGAGCATCAACAAGAAGGTTGCCGAGCAGCCGGTGCCGCAACAGCAGTCGTCCGAGATCAAGACGGCGTCGCTGGGCGGTGGCGGTGCCTCCTATCTCGGCGGTCCGGCTTCCTACCTCGGCGGTCCGGCCATCGCCGCCGCCATCGTCAACAAGTTGGGCGAGAACTTCGAGCAGCAGTTGGCCCCGGAGACGCCGCGTCCCGGCGTCAGCCGAACGCTCACGCGTCCCCTGCCTTGCTCGCTGGCCATGCCGAGTTGCCGGCGCTACGCCTCCCTGCGCGAGCAGATGGCGCACAAGGCGGCGCTCAAGATCGATGAGCCGGAGCGCGAGAAGGCACGTGCGCCGAAAAAGAAGAAGACCGCCAAGAAAAAGAAATCCAGCAAACGCCGGTATAGCGAATCCAGCGGCGAGCGACGCGAGTATCGCGAGCCGCGCGAGACGCGGCACGCCAGCGACGATCGACGGTGGCGCGAATTCAAGAGCTCCCGCTACGAATAGCAGCATGGGCCCGGCAGCAGATCAGCTCCGGGCCCATTTGCTTGCGAAGCCTTCGCCGCGCATGCCATACACGCGGCTGAAGTAACAATCAGCGGGTCTATCTGCATGTTGAGCGACATCCCACGACAGCTCGAGCGGCTGATGGAAACGGCAATCTTCGCCAGCCGCTGGCTGTTGGCGCCGTTCTATCTCGGGCTGGCTCTGTCCTTGTTCGTGCTGCTCATCAAGTTCATGTTTGAGCTGGTGCACATCGCCGAGACCGCGTTCACGGCGACGGAATCGGAAGTAATCCTCGGGCTCCTCGCGCTCGTCGATCTGGCGCTTACCGGCTCGCTCATCGTCATCGTCATCTTCTCAGGCTACGAGAACTTCGTCTCCAAGATCGACCACAGCAAGCATCGCGATTGGCCCGAGTGGATGGGCACGATCGATTTCACCGCGCTCAAGATCAAGCTGCTGTCGTCGATCGTCGCCATCTCGGCCATCCAGCTACTGAAGCAATTCATGTCCATCACTACCGTGTCGGATCGCGATCTGTTCTGGCTGGTGGTCATTCACGTCGTCTTCGTCGTCTCCAGCGTGCTGCTGGCGTTGTCCGACCGAATTTCAGCGAGCGCCCACGCCTCGTACTCGGAGGTGGCAGCAGCAGCGGCCGCAGCGCCGGCGCCGACGGCCAAAGGCGGCAAGCCGCACGCCTAGCGGCCATTCGAGGCAAGGCAACAAGGGGCACGTCATGGGGCGCGTCCTCATCGTCGGCGGCTACGGCGCCTTCGGGGCGCACGCCGCCGAGCGGCTGGCACGCGAGCCCAGCATCGAGATCGTCATCGCCGGGCGCTCGGCCGATAGGGCGCGCAGTCACGCCGAAGCTCTCGGGACCCGTGCGCAAGCCCACGTCGGGCACGCCGCGCTCGATGCGACTTCCACCAGCGCGGAGGCGCTGCGGTCGCTGGCGCCAAATGTGGTGATCAACGCCTCGGGGCCCTTCCAGCAGCAGGACTATGCGCTGGCGCGCGCATGCATCGCCGCCGGCTGCCACTACGTCGATCTCGCCGATGCGCGCGCCTTCGTCACCGGCATCGGTGCGCTCGACGGCGCGGCCAAGGCGGCGGGCGTGCGCGTCGTCAGCGGCGCCAGCTCGGTGCCTGGGCTCTCCTCCGCCGCCGTGCGGCGCATGGCCCGGGACCTACACCGTCTCGACGAGGTGCACATCGGCATCTCGCCAGGCAACAGCTTCGATCCGGGAATCGCCACCGCCGCGTCGATCATCGGCCAGGCCGGCAAGCCGATGGGCGTGCGCCAGGGCGGCCGCCGAATGACGGTGTACGGCTGGCAGGGACTGCACCGCCACCGCTTCCCCGAGATCGGCAACCGGTGGATGAGCGACGTCGACGTCCCCGACCTCGACCTCTTCCCGCTGCACTATCCGGAGCTGGCGACCGTGCGTTTCTCGGCCGGCCTCGAGGTCGGCCTCTTTCACCTCGGTCTGTGGGGTGCTTCGTGGCTGGCGCGCGCCGGCATCGTGGGCAGCCTGGCGCCGCTGGCCGCGCCGATGCTGGCGGCGAAGCGGCGGCTATCGATGCTCGGCAGCGATGCCGGGGGTATGTTCGTGCGCGTCGTTGGGGTCGATCGCGAGGGCACCGAACGCACGCGCGTTTGGAACCTCGTGGCGCGCGGTGGTGAAGGGCCATACGTGCCGGCGATGGCGTCGGTGATCCTCGCCAAACGGCTCGTCGCAGGCGACGGGCCGCCGGCCGGCGCCAGCCCCTGCTTTGGGTTGTTTCAGCTCGAAGACTTCGAGGCCGAGGTCGGCGACCTCGACATCACCTGTTGGCTGGAACGCGACTGACGACCCTTAGTGGTCGCAGGGCACGCGCAGCGTCTGCCCGACGGTCGGGAAGTAGCGCGAGCAAGTGGTGCCGCCGGTGCCGGTGGAGACCTTGTCGACGGCGCTGGCTTCGACCGATCCGGTCGAGGTTTCCGACGTCGAGGCCGTGGCTATGGTCGAATGCTGCGTACCGCGATCGCCGGGCGTCTCGGTCTTGGCAGGAACGCGCTCGCCGACCGTCGTCGCCTGTGCGAACGAGGAGTTTTCAACCTCGGCATCGGCCACGGCGGGCGTCGCCTTGGCGGTGTTGACGACCTTCGGCGCCTTCTCGGTCTTCTCGGGCTTGTTGTCGGCCTTCTGCACCTTCTCGGAGCGCTGCGTCTCGGTCACCCGCGATTTCTTCCTTTCACTCCGCTCGCGAACCACTTCGCGGGTGCGCTTCTCGTAGCGCGGCGCGCTGCGTTCCTGAGTTGGCGGGAACGCTGTGAACGACGGATGGGACGTAGTCGCAGGAAATGCAGGCTTCGGCGCGCGAGGCAAAAAACGGCGTGGCGGCCAGAAGTGCAGAGGCGATGGCAAAGAGTGTCCGGGTCAAGGGAGCCTCCAGCGATTGCGCATGGGAATCTCAGGTTGACCCATTCCTATCATGCGGGCGGGGCGCAAAAAAGCTCTGTTCGGAGCCGATTTCTCCGGCCGCGCCGGCAGCGCTTTGACGCAGACGCATGGCCGCGAGCCAGCGGTGGCGCCAGTTGGCGCCCTCCGCCGGTCGCTAGATGATTGAATCTACTGGCTAATCGTTCTTGCCGTGGCAGTGCTTGTACTTTTTGCCCGAGCCGCACGGGCACAGCGCGTTACGGGCGACGCGTCCCCAGGTGGCCGGATCGGCCGGATTGAGGCCCGTCGTGCTCTTGCGCGTCTGCAGCGGCGGGCGTCGGTCGAGCTCGGCGCGGGGAGGCGCCCGGCCTTCGGCGGCGATGGCGGCGTCGGCCAGCGCCAGCTCATCGAGCCCCGAGAACGGATCGATGTGGCTCGCGTGCATTTCCGGCAGCTCCACCTGCTGCAGGCCGGGCTGGTTCTCCGGCGAGGCGAGCTCGACGTGCATGAGCTGGCCGGTGACCGCCTCGCGCAGGTTGGCGAGCATCGCCTCGAACAGGACGAACGCCTCGCTCTTGTACTCGTTGAGCGGATCGCGCTGCCCGTAAGCGCGGAAGCCGATCACCTGGCGCAGGTGCTCGAGCGTGACGAGATGCTCGCGCCACAGGTGATCGAGGGTCTGCAGCAGCACCATCTTTTCGATCTGGCGGAAATTGTCTTCGCCGAGCTCGGCGGCCTTGCGCGCTGCCTTTTCATCGACCTGGGCTAGGATGCGTTCGGAGATCTCCTGATCGGCGATGCCTTCCTCCGAGGCCCAATCCTCGATCGGTAGATCGAGGTCGAAGACGCCGTTGATCGACTTCGCGCAGCGCCTTGGTGTTCCACTGCTCGGCGTAGGCCGTCTCGGGAATGTGCGTGCGCACCAGCTCGTTGACGAGCTGATGGCGTAGATCCTTCACCGTCTCGGAGACGTCGGTCTCGCCCATGATGTCGAGCCGCTGCTCGAAGATGACCTTGCGCTGGTCGTTCATCACGTCGTCGTACTTGAGGATCTGCTTGCGGATGTCGAAGTTGCGCGCTTCGACCTTCTTCTGCGCCATCTCCAACGACTTGTTCATCCACGGATGCGTGATGGCTTCGCCGTCCTGCAGGCCGAGCGTCTTCAACACGCTGTCCATGCGATTGGAGCCGAAGATGCGCATCAGGTCGTCGTCGAGCGCCAGGTAGAACTTGGAGCGGCCCGGATCGCCCTGGCGGCCGGAGCGGCCGCGCAACTGGTTGTCGATGCGGCGGCTCTCGTGACGCTCGGTAGCGAGCACATAAAGGCCGCCCGCTTCGAGCGCCAGCTTCTTCTTCTCGGCAACGTCGGCGACGAGGCGCTGGCGCGTCTTGGCGATCTGCGCCTCGTCGGGAGGACGGCCGCCCTCGGTCTCGTCGGCGATCCAGTCCTTCAGTCTCGCTTCGATGTTGCCACCGAGCTGGATGTCGGTGCCGCGACCGGCCATGTTGGTGGCGATGGTCACCGCGCCGGGGACGCCGGCCTGCGCGACGATGCGCGCCTCCTGCTCGTGGTGACGGGCGTTGAGTACCTGATGCGGCACCGGGTCGGCGTTGGCCTTGGAGCGCGAGCCGAGCTCGACGAGGTAGGAGCCCATGTCGGCGAGATACTCCTTGAGCTCGCCTTCCTTGCCCTCCTTCAGCTTGTCCGACAGGGCGAGCGCGTTGCGGCCCAGCTCCTGGATGTACTTCTTGTCCTTCAGAAGCGTGGAAAGCTGCTCGGACTTCTCGATCGACACGGTGCCGACGAGGATCGGCTGGTTGCGCCGGTGGCAATCGGCGATCGTCTGCACGATGGCGGCGTATTTCTCCTTGGCCGTGCGGTAGATCTCGTCGTCGTCGTCGACGCGGCCGACCGCAACGTTGGTCGGGATCTCGAGGACGTCGAGGCCATAGATGTCGAGGAACTCGTTGGCCTCGGTGGAGGCGGTGCCGGTCATGCCGGCGAGCTTCTCGTACAGGCGGAAGTAGTTCTGGAAGGTGATCGAGGCCAGCGTCTGGTTCTCAGGCTGAATCTCGACGCGCTCCTTGGCCTCGAGAGCCTGGTGCAGACCTTCCGAGTAACGGCGGCCGGGCATCATGCGCCCGGTGAACTCGTCGATGATGACGACCTCGCCGGCCTTGACGATGTAGTCGCGATCCCGCTGGAACAGCTTGTGGGCCTTCAGCGCCGAGTTGATGTGATGCACGAGGGAGACGTTCTCGATGTCGTAGAGCGACCCCTTCATCAGTCCTCTCTCGGCCAGCATGACCTCGACGCGCTCGTTGCCGGCTTCGGTGAGGGACACCTGCCGCTGTTTCTCGTCGAGCTCGAAGTCTTCCGCGGCCAGCGTCGGGATGATCTCGTCGACGGCCTGGTAGAGGTCGGCGCGGTCCTCCAGCGGACCGGAGATGATGAGCGGCGTGCGCGCCTCGTCGATGAGGATCGAGTCCACCTCGTCGACGATGGCGAACCCGTGACCACGCTGGACCATCTCGTCCATGTCCATCTTCATGTTGTCGCGCAGGTAGTCGAAGCCCAGCTCGTTGTTGGTGCCGTAGGTCACGTCGCAGGCGTAGGCCGCTTTGCGTTGCTCGTCGTCGATGCCATGCACGATCTTGCCGACGGTCAGACCGAGGAACGTATAAATCTGGCCCATCCAGTCGGCGTCGCGTTGGGCCAGATAATCGTTGACGGTGACGACGTGGACGCCCTTGCCGGCGAGGGCGTTGAGATAGACGGGCAGCGTGGCGACGAGGGTCTTGCCTTCGCCCGTCTTCATCTCGGCGATCTTGCCTTCGTGCAGAACCATGCCGCCGATAAGCTGCACGTCGAAATGGCGCTGGCCGAGAGTGCGCTTGGCAGCTTCGCGAACCGTGGCGAAGGCGGGGACGAGCAGATCGTCGACCGTAGCGCCTTCGGCAAGCTGCCGGCGGAAGTTCTCGGTACGCAGCTTCAGCTCGTCGTCGGTGAGCCGGGCGACGTCCTCCTCGAGCGCGTTGATGGCCTCAACGCGCGGGTTGTATCCCTTGACGCGCCGATCGTTGGATGAGCCGAAAATCTTTGCCGCGAAACCGCCGATCGTCGAAAGCATTCGAAGAGTTCCCTAAAATCCGGGCTCGCGCCGGGAAGCATTGGCATGGCGTGCGGACTGATCTGCCCAAGCGGAGAGGTCGTCGTATCAGCCGAGATTGACCGGACCCCGCGAACAGCAGGCGGCCGCCAAGGGCGCTGCAAGCGCCTGTGACGCATTGAGTTCGGCCGCGGGGGAGAGATAAGGACCGCACCATAGGCTTGTCAACGCACCGGAAACGCTTCTGCGGTGCGCGTAAACCGCCATAAACCCGGCTGCAACTGTCGAATTCTTAACTTGGCAGCCGCTATTGGCCCCACTATCCATGGGCCCGCAGCCGGCCGGCCACGCCCGTTTCGTGTTGCACGAACGCGCAACACCGCGGGTTTCCGTCCTCTTCGGCCCGCCGAACAATTCAGAGATCGAGCATGCATCGAGTGATTGAGAAAATGCGCGCCCTCGCGGGCATGGCCGCCGTCGCCGCCATCGCCTTCGCTGCGCACAGCTACAGCGCGCAGGCGCAGGACGCAGCCGGCGAGACAGTCGTCGTCACCGTCGACGGCAAGAATATCACCGAGGCCGACATGAAGCTCGCCGAGGGCGAGATCGGCGCCGAGCTCGCCCAGTTGCCCGCCGACGTGAAACGCAGGGCACTCGCCGAGTACCTGATCGACAACCAGCTTTTCGCCAACGCGGCGGAAGCGGCCAAGCTCGGCGACACGCCCGAGTTCCAGAAGCACATGGCCTACCTGCGCGAACGGGCACTGCGCGAGCAGTATTTCGAGAAGAACTTGAAGGGCAGCGTCAGCGTCGACGAGGCGCAGAAGATCTACAATGCGCGCGTTGCCGAACTGAAGCCGGAAGTCGAGTTCGCCGCCCGCCACATCCTCGTCAACGACGAGGCGAAGGCGAAGGAGCTGCGCGCCAAGCTCGCCGCCGGCGGCGACTTTGCCCAGCTAGCCAAGGAGAACACCCTCGACACCGGCTCAAAGGAGCAGGGCGGTTTGCTCGGCTATTTCGGCATGGGCCAGATGGTGCCCGAGTTCGAGGCGACCGTCGCCAAGATGCAGAAGGGTGAGCTGTCGGAGCCGGTGAAGACCCAATTCGGCTGGCACATCATCAAGCTCGAGGATCGGCGCAACAAGGCGCCGCCCACCTTCGATCAGGTGAAAGACACGATCATGAACTCGCTCGCCGTCCGCAAGGCGCAGGAGGCTTCGACGGCGCTGCGCGGCAAGGCGAAAGTCGAGTATGTCGACGCCGGCATCAAGAAGGCGGTCGAGGAGCACCAGAAGAAGCAGGCGGAAGCCATTGAAGCCGCCAAGAAAGCTGCCGAGCAGGGCGCAGCTCCAGGCGCGGCGCCCGCTGCTCCGGGTGCGGCACCGGCCGCGCCGCCAGCACCAGGAGCGGCACCCGCCGCCCCGGCCACGCCGCCGGCACCGAAGCCCTGATCGGCTGAAATCCAAAGTGCAACTGCAGCGGGCCGCTTGTTTCAAGCGGCCCGGTCTGTTTTCGGGGGTGCCTCTTTAACCACCCACCGCATTACGCCCATGTTTTTCAGGGAGCCGGGGTGGTCGGCGCCGGCTGCGTGGCAGGCGGAGTGGTGTCGGTTGTCGCCGTCGAGGGAAGATTGTTCCCCGCGTAGAGTAGGAGCAGCCCAATCACGACCAAAACTGCCAAGCCAATGATTGCGATGCGATCGTTCATTGGGCGGTTCCTCCATGCTTTGCGCTAAGCATTCCTAGAGGTGGGCCGCCTCGGAGTCGGTGTCAACGGCAATCCGCCGGTGGGATTTTCAAACTGAGACAGTACCGAAGATCCGAAGCGCAACGGCCGCGGGCCGCTT
>CAWCHB010000030.1:0-18168 GCA_963795225.1 uncultured Alphaproteobacteria bacterium
CCGTCCCGACGCGCTGAAGTAGTTCTTCTGACACGAGCTGCGGGAAGCTTTTGTGTGCGGCGAAGCTCGCGCGAGCCGATGACCGCGCCTAAGGCGCGGGGCGCCTTGCGCCCTTGCCGCCTTCGGCGGCCAAGAGAGCCATCGCCAATACTTTCAACCTCGCGCCGCACTTCAGCATGGCAAGCGAAGCGAGCCATGAAGGCGCCAAGGGCGCCCGGCGCGAGCGCCGGCCATCAACCGGGATCGGCGTCGCCGCATACGAAGCTTTTCGCGGCTCGTGTCAGTAAGAACAAGCCGATACCGGCCAAACGGGTGGTGGCAAACGACCCGCTCGGCCGGCCTCGTTCCTACGTTCCTCCTGGCAGAACCGACCCGCGCTTGTAGTGGCGTCGATCCCGCGGCTGAGCGCAGGGTGACGGGCGCCGGGTCTGACCGGCACCCGCCATGCTGTGCGTCAGTTCGGCTGCTCGACGGTGTCGATGACGTGGATGACGCCGTTCGATTGCATCACGTCGGCAATGGTGATGCGGGCGGCGCGGCCCTCGGGGTCATAGAGGGCGAGATGCTTGTCGCTGACGCGCTTGATCCACAGCGACTGGCCGTTGACCGTCTTCAGCTCGGCTTTGCCGTCCATCTTGTCGACCATGTCCCACAGATCCCGCGCCGTCAGTGTGCCCGGCACGACGTGGTAGGTCAGGATGCTCGTCAGCTTGCCCTTGTTCTCCGGCTTCAGCAGCATCGGGACAGTCCCGTCGGGAAGCTTTTCGAAGGCGCGGTTGGTCGGCGCGAAGACCGTGAAGGGGCCTTTGCCCGACAACGTGTCGACCAGCCCGGCCGCCTTCACGGCGGCCACCAGCGTCGTGTGATCTTTGGAGTTGGCTGCGTTCTGGATGATGTTCTTCGACGGGAACATCTCGGCGCCGCCGACCATCACGGTCTTTTCGGCAAGGGATGGCGTCGAGAGCGCGGTGCCGTAGGCGAGGGCGATGACGGCGACACCGGCGAGAAACGCCGAGCTGCTCTTGATTACGTCGTGCATGGGTAGTCCTCCGATCTAGACAGGCCCGTTGGGGGCGATGGCTTAGATACGGAGCGATGCGGCGCGGGTTTCAGCGCTGGCGAATTTGTTGGCCGTACTGGCCGATTTTGTGGCGCACGTGGCCACTACATGATGGCGCCCTTGGACGCTAAGCATCCTCTTCAATATCGAGCTGGGCGATGGGAACCGCACCGCCATTCAACTGTGCGGCCAACATATGCCCGGCCGCCACTGCGATTAGACAGAGGATGACGGAACCAAGAGCATTCAACACGGCGCGGCCCACGGCGCCGGCGCGTAGTAAATCAAGCGTCTGCAGGCTGAAGACTGAAAATGTGGTGTACCCGCCGCACAACCCTACCATGACAAAGAGCCGAACGTTTTCCGACACCGGGTATTTGCCGGCTGCGAGTGTCAAGGTGCCGAAGAAACCGATGACGAACGAGCCGCTGATGTTGATGAGGATCGTGCCCCAGGGGAGTTGGTTGCTGAGGGGCTGGGCCAGCAACGAAATGAGGTAGCGCCCGAGCGTGCCGATGGCGCCTCCGGCCAGGATAATGAGGCAGGTCGTGAAAGACATTGCTGATTCTCACCTCGATCCGATCAAGACCGCTGCCTAATCCCGTCGCCTAAAGCCACTTCGCTCGCAGCACCAAAAATGACCGGCGCGTTGGTCTGCGCCGGCCAAGTCTCTCGCGAACCTAGCTTCGTGGCTTGGAGGAAGCGCAAGGCGCGAGAACCAAAAAAGTTGGGCAAGACCAAACGCGACCCGGGCTTAAGACCTTCCCTTTGCCACGTCCGCCACTGGCGGATTCCTCAAGGGATCAGGTGCAGGGCCGATTGAACCGGCGCGGGATTCCCCCGCGCCGGCCAATATCGCTACTTGCTGTCAGGCAGCGCATAGACCGTCAGCGAGCCACCGAGAGCGGTGTAGCTGTTCAGGCCAGCGTAGCCACCAACGGCGCCGAGACCGTCGGTCGGGTTGGTGAGACCAGCCGCGAGGCCGATGCCAGCCCAGCCACCAACACCCGAGAAGATGCCGATGTACTGCTTGCCCTTGTGACCGTAGGTGAAGGCGTTGCCGATGATGCCCGACGGCGTTTTGTTCTTGTAGAGGAGCTTGCCGTCCTTCTGATCGAGGCACTTGAAGTAGCCCTCAAGCGTGCCGTGGCAGACGATGCCGCCAGCGGTCGTCAGAGCGCCGGACCACACGGAGAACAGTTCCTTGTTGGCCCAGACGATCTTGCCCTTGCCGGCATCCCACGCGATGAAGTTGCCCATGTGGCTCTCACCCTTCGGCGGATACATGGACAGCGTAGCGCCAACGTACGGCTGACCGGCGGTGTACTCGACCTTGAACGGCTCGTAGTCCATGCAGACGTGGTTGGTCGGCACGTAGAACAAGTTCGTCAAAGGTGAGAAGGCAGCCGGCTGCTCGTCCTTGGTCCCCAGAGCGGCGGGGCAAACGTCAGTCGTGTTGACATCCGGCCCATTGAGGAACGTGGACTTCGCGGCGACAACCAGCGGGCGGCCGTAGGTCGGGCTGGACTTATCCATGTCGACCTTCGTCGCCCAGTTCACTGCCGGGTCGAACTTCTCGGCAACCAGCAACTCGCCGGTGGCGCGGTCGAGCGTGTAGGCAAAGCCGTTGCGGTTGAACTCCGCGACGATCTTGCGCTTCTCGCCTTTCACGTCGATGTCGGCAAGGATCGGCTCGTTGATGCCGTCGTAGTCCCACTCGTCAAACGGCGTGTACTGGTAGGCCCACGATGCCATGCCGGTATCCGGGTTGCGGGCGAACAAAGTCATCGACCACTTCTGATCGATCTGTTTGCCATCCGGTCCCGCGCGTTGCGCCGGGTTCCACGTCGAGGGATTGCCCGTACCGTAGTAGAAGAGCTTCAGGTCGGGATCGAAGGACATGTAACCCCACGTCGAACCGCCGCCGAGCTTCCACTGGTCGCCGGTCCAAGTCTTCAGTGAGCTATCCTTGCCAATCGGCTTGCCGAGCGACATGGTCTTCTCCGGGTCCACCAATAATTCCTCGTCTGGACCCATCGAATAGGCACGCCACACCAACTTGCCGGTGTTGATGTCGAACGCGGTCATGCGGCAACGCACGCCGAACTCGGCACCTGACACACCGACGATCACCTTGTCGCCGATGATGATCGGCGCACCGGTGCCGGTCTCGCCGCGCTTGGGATCACCTTCGACCGTCTTCCAGACTTCCTTGCCGGTCTTGGCATCGAGGGCGACCATGCTTGTGTCGGCTTGATGCAGGAAGATCTTGCCGTCGCCGTACTGGACACCGCGATTGACGGTGTCACAGCACATCACGGGGATCACGGACGGATCCTGTTTCGGCTCGTACTTCCAAAGCACCTTGTTCTCGTCGTTGAGATCAAGGGCGAAGACGATGTTGGGGAACGGAGTATGGAGATACATCACGTCCCCGATCACGAGGGGCGAGCCCTCGTGGCCGCGCAGAACGCCGGTCGAGAAGGTCCACGCGACCTGCAAGTTGCCGACGTTCTTGGTGTTTACTTGGTCGAGTTTCGAATAACCCTGCGCGGCGTAGTCATGCCTTTGCATAGCCCAGTTATTCGGATCTGCCGCAGCTTTCATAGCGCTTTCATTTGCCAAAACGGGCAATGAAAAGGCCAATGCAGCCACAGTAACGGTGGCGTACAAGCACTTCCTCATCACTTCCTCCAATGCTAACGTCACCGCGGTGACGCTGCCACGAAGCCCATATTTCGGCCGTCGCTGGGAGGATGAAGGGAGTTCGACTTTGCGGGCTGCAAGCGTGGAAAGCTGAACCGCTTAGACGTCTCTCTCATCCCCCCAACTTGCTGAGATGATGAAAGACGAACGTCTCCGCGATGGGCAAAAAAAATAGACCCCCACCGCGACCGCCGAACGAGTTCGGCAGCACCATCGCAGTAGGAATCATCGGCCATCGGGGCGGTTATAAGGGAGATTCCATTCCCTGGGCCCGGGAAGTTTTTCCGAGCTTGCGGGCGACAATATTCCTCTCGGCTTGCGTGTCAATCCAGATTCTCACTCCTTGGTGATCGACATGTGATTGCCCACGGCGGAGTTCACGCGCGAATCCGGACAACGGGCAGGTGCTGCCTTCAGTGGACCGTACTCAAGCGAACGGCGCTTCGAAATGCGGACTTCTCGTGTATGCGCTGCGCGACTTCGTTCTCAAGCGCCGTACGCTACCGACCAAGCGAACGCAGAGTTCGTCATACCGACAGAGAACTATCGGCTCCTGCTGGTTTCAGACGAGCCGCAGCGCCGGGCGATTACGTTCGGTACCTGACGATCTGACATCCAGTTAGCCGCCGGCCGGCATTCCGCCGTCTGCATGCGCGAACGGCAGCTCCTAACGACGTCAGCAGATGGAACCGATTGCCCGATGACGAAAGCATTTGAAGAAATTGCTTACTCGCGCACACCGATGGGCGATCTGACGCTCCGGCGCCGCAGGTTGCCGACACAGGAGCGCGATATTTTCGAGATCAAGCTCGGCGAGGAGTTTCTTATGTCGAGCCTTTTTACCGAGAGCGAAGTTGGCGCTTGCCGAAATTGGTCTGCAGGAGCTTGCCGCCAGCAGGCTGGACGTAGCGGTGGGTGGGCTCGGCCTCGGCTACACAGCTGCTTCCGTTCTTCAAGATCCGCGCGTGCAATCCCTCAGCGTCATCGAGATGTTCCCCGAGGTCATTGAGTGGCATTGCAAGGAGCTCGTGCCTTTGGGACGCGCGCTCACTGCTGACCCGCGCTGCCGCTTTTTGCAGGGAGATTTCTTTGCCATCTTCGGAGTACCACTGCGAGAAGGAGGCGCCGGCATCGCCGGAGAAAAGTTTCACGCCATTCTTGTCGATATCGATCATTCACCGCGATGGCTGCTGAGCATAGGTCACGCGGCGTTCTACACCCAGGATGGCCTGCGGGGGCTGGCCACGCGCCTCCACCCGGGCGGCATCTTCGCGCTTTGGTCGAACGATCCGCCCGACGATGACTTCCTCGGCACGCTTCGCGATGTCTTCGATACGTGCGAGGCAAAGGTCGTCACGTTCGACAACCCGCTGCAGGACCGAAAGGCAGAGAACACCATCTACATTGCCCACCGGGCGTGAACTCCCCAGGCGCACCGATCGCGCACTTGATGAGAGACAGCGCCTTATGCTCCGGCGTCTGCGGCGCAGCGAATGCAGGTGGCAATCGACGGTTCGAATCGCAGCCGCTTTTCGGCGATCGCCTCCCCACAATTGAGGCAATAGGCGTAGCTGCCATCGTCAAGGCGCTGCAATGCGGCCGCGATGCGCTGCAACTCCTGCTCGCGCTGCCGCTGCGTGGCCAACGCAATGGCCTGCCCCTGGATCGCGTCCATACGCGATACGCGCCCGACACTCGTTTGGTCGAGCGCGACCGTGCCGCGGCTGTCTTCAGTGATCGCCTGCAGCTCTCGCAGCTCTGTGCGGCGCTCTTCGAGCTTGCGGCGAAACCACTCGGGATCGAGATGCGCCATCACTCGTATCCTTTAGCGTTTACCGGAACAACACGACGGGTATCTTGCAGGAGCGCATCATTTCGGTCGTCGTGCTGCCGATGATCAGGCTGCGTATGCGCGAATGCCCGTAGGCGCCCATCACCAGCAGGTCGATCTTATCTGCCTCGACCGTCCTTGCGATCTCCACCTCCGGCTCACCCGCAACGATGCTCGATTGAACGGAATATCCGGCGGCGCGCAGCTCGCCGGCCGCCTGCTCGACGCGTCGCGTGGCGTCATCGGTACATTGTCCGACCTTGAGCAGCCGAAGATCCAACCCCGCAAACGATGCATAGGAGCGCGCGAGGAACGCCACCGCCCGGGTGACGCTCGGGCCGCCGTCAAAGGCGATGAGAACGCGGTGGATCGGCTTGAAGGCGCGTGAGGCAACGAGAACCGGCTTATGGCTGGCGCGTACGACCCGCTCGAGGTTCGATCCAAGGTGCTGCTGGGCGAAGGCTGCCGCCTCTCCGCGCTTGCCGATCACGATCAGGTCTGCGTCGCCCTCGAAATCCTGCACCGTTTCGACGAGGTCGCCGATGCGCAGCTTGGTCGATACCTCGCTGATCCCGGCTTCGTTCAGGCGTGCCTTGGCCTGATCGAGGATGAGGCGGCCTCGCTTCTGCGCGAGCTTGGCGTTCTGCTCGTCCAGGCCGAGAGCTCGGCCAACAGCGTGTCGCGCGCGTCCGCTGTGAGCGCGCCGCTGAAATCGGCGGCAGCACCTGAGCCATCGCGTCGGCCGATGGCGTGCAGGATCTCGACCGAGGCCGCCATGCGCGCCGCCACCCAGGCGGCATGATCGCAGACGCTGTGCGCGTAGCTCGACGCATCGATAAAGGCGGCGATCTTGGTCATCCGATGCTCCCTAGTGGCCCATGAGGCGTTCGAATGCGCCGGGCTCATCGTGTATGGCCAGCTTGTCGACGATCGTCTCGCTGGCTTCGTTCATGCCGAGAATGTCGACCTCGGCGCCCTCGCGCCGAAGCTTCAGGATCACCATGTCGAGCGCCATGACGCTGGAGATATCCCAGATGTGGGCGCGGCTGACGTCGATGGTGACCCTTTCCAAGGCCTCCTTGAAGTCGAAGGCTCTCATGAAATCGTCGCCCGAGGCAAAGAACAATTGCCCTTCGACGTGATACGTCCGGTGCGTGCCGTCATCCGACAGCACCGAGGTGACCCGGAAGATCTGCGCCACCTTCCAGGCAAAGAAGAGCCCCGAAAGCAGCACGCCCGCCAGCACGCCGATGGCCAGATTGTGAGTGAACACGACGCCGATGACGGTCGCCAGCATGACGATGCTCGAGCTGCGCGGGTGATGCTTGAGGTTATAAATCGACGCCCAGCTGAATGTGCCGATCGAGACCATGATCATGATGGCGACGAGGGCCGCCATCGGGATCACCTTCACCCACGCGCCGAGCACCAGGATCATGAACAGCAGAAAGACACCGGCAAGAAACGATGAAAGTCTGCCGCGCCCGCCCGATTTCATGTTGATCACGGACTGACCGATCATGGCACAGCCTGCCATGCCGCCGATGAAGCCCGTCGCGAAGTTGGCGACGCCCTGGCCGACGCATTCGCGGTTCTTGTCGCTCGGCGTATCCGTCAGTTCGTCGACGATCTGTGCCGTCATCAGGGATTCGAGCAGGCCGACGGCGGCGATGGCCGCCGAGTACGGCAAGATGATCCACAGCGTCGTAAAGTTCAGCGGAATATCAGGAATGAGGAACACCGGAAGGGTCGACGGCAGCTCACCCATATCGCCGACCGTGCGCACATCGATGTTGAAGGCGAGGCAGAGGGCCGTCAGCACGATGATGCAGATGAGGGGCGATGGCACCGCTTTGGTCAGCCGCGGAAGCAGGTAGATGATGGCGAGACCACCCGCGACGAGCACGTAGGTCATCCAGGGCACGCCGATCAGCTCGGGCAACTGAGCCAGGAAGATCAGGATGGCGAGCGCGTTGACGAAGCCGGTCATGACAGATCGAGAAACGAAGCGCATCACGTAGCCGAGCTTCAGAAATCCCGCGGCGATCTGCAGGAGGCCGGCCAGCACCGTCGCGGCGAGCAGATATTGAAGTCCGTGATCCTTGACGAGCGTCACCATCAGACACGGCTGTCGCCGCCGTTGCGGCTGAGATCATTCCCGGTCGGCCGCCGACGATCGCCGTGATCACAGCGATCGAAAAGGAGGCATAGAGCCCGACTTTGGGGTCGACGCCGGCGATGATCGAAAAGGCGATGGCCTCGGGAATGAGCGCCAGTGCCACGACGATGCTGGCCAGAATGTCGCCGCGTATGTTGCCGAACCATTCGGTGCGCAGCTGCGATAGATTCATCGAAAAACAGCTTTCATTGCTCCCGCGGCAGCGCCACGGGAGAGTTGCAGGCCTCTTGTCTCGCAAGCGCCCTGGTCTCAGAGCGCGAGGCAAAGACGCTTAGGAATTCGGGGAGATGCCGCTTACGGCGGCGTCGATGCGGTGAAGCCGCTGGCGGGATGAGATGTCATGCTGTTGGGTATCACAGCATCTTGCTGCAGTGCGAAATTGAGTCGGCGCGCTATTGCCGCATCTCAACCCTAGCCCTGCGACGGATTGGCAAATTGGGAATCGAGGCTGGCCGGCTGAATGGCCGCTTCTGGCCCAAAGGGACGTTCAGCAGCTTGCGTCCTACTCCGTCGCCTGCAGCAATTTGCCGGACCAGAGCACGGGGCCGGTCGGTGCGCCGGTGGGTGAGCCGCCGGGCGGCTCGAGGCTGACGGCGAGCGTCGCATCCTCGATGACGTTTGGCGCATAGGCCGCCAGCGTCGGCCCGACGGTGATGGGCTGGGCGCCGACGAGGCCGAGCGAGCGCGGGGTCTTGAGCTCGTCGTGCACCAGCCATAGCTCGTAGCTCTTGCCCGGCTCCGGTTTGGCGGCGACGGCGCGAATGGTCATTTGCCGCCGTTCCAGATCGACCGAGACGAGGAACGCGGGCGACTGCGCATCCTTTTGCAGCACGGCGATAAGGGTCTTGTCGGGACGCGGCTCGGCGAACTCGCGCGCGCCTACAAATGCCAGCAGCGATGCCGCGATGGCGGAGGCGGCGAAGGTCGCGGCCTTCCAGCGGCGCAACCGGCCCTCGATGCCGACGACGTTGGTTGCGCCCGATTGCGCCTCGATGCGGTCTTCGATCTTGGCCCACAATTCAGGGGGCACCTCGCGCGCTGCAATCGTCTCGCTGAGAGGGGCCAGCCGGCGCTCCCAGTCTTCGATGGCGGCGGCCAATGTGGGCTCCATGCGCGCGCGCAGGGCGACGCTCGCACGCTCGCCGGCAGGCAGCGTGCCGAGCGCGTACTCGGCGGCAAGCAGGTCGATGTCTTCAGATTCGCTCATGAACCGAGACACTTTCTGAGTTGCGCCAGGCTGCGGTGCAGCCAGACCTTGATGGTGCCGACGGGATGGCCGAAACGCTCGGCGATCTCGTCGCGGCTGAGCCCGGTGTAGTAAGCGAGCAGCACGATCTGCCGCCGTTCGGCCTCCAGTCCTTGCAGGCAGTCCTGCAACCGCCGCAACTCGGCGCTCTGCTGGGCCGCGTCGAGCGGATTGAGTTCGTCGTCAGGTACATCGAGCGCCTGTGGTGCGTCCTCGATCGACAGCGGCGCACGCCGGCGCACCTCGTCGATGGCGCGGTTGCGGGCGATGGTCGCCATCCATGTGATCGGCGAGGCCTTGGCGGGGTCGAAGCTCGCGGCGCGGTTCCAGATTCTCACGTAGACGTCCTGCAGCACATCCTCGGCGCGGTCCTTGGCCGGTAAGATACGCCACACCACGCCGTGCAGTTTCGCCGAGGTTGCAGCGTAAAGCGCTGAAAATGCGCTGCGATCCTGCTTGGCGACGCGCGCCAGCAGGGCCACGAGATCGGCGGGTTGCTTCGGCTTCTGCATCAGCCAGTCATGATCGTCCGATCAGGCTTCGGTGTCGGCGCCAGCGTGTCGAGGAATGCGGTCAGGTCATCCGTAGCATGATGGATGTGCTCTGGCAGCTCCGTCCAGGCACGCATCTTGGCCTGCGCCGGATGATCGAGATAGTCGGAATGCACGAGCACGGTGGTCATGCCGAGCGCGTGCGCGGCTTCGAGATTGTGCGGCATGTCCTCGAACATCGCCGCCTCGGCCGGCGCGACGCCATGCCGGTCGGTCATACGCCTGAAGGCGGTGGGCGAGGGCTTGGCGACGAACTCGCAAGCGGCGATATCGCAAATGTCTTCCATCAGATGCAGGACGCCGAGTTTCTCGGCGACCCGCTCGGCGTGACGGCGCGAACCGTTGGTGAAGATGATACGGCGGCCGGGCAGTGCCGCCAGAGCGTCGGCCAGCTCGGGTGCCGCGTTCAGTGGAGCAAGATCGATGTCGTGCACGAACTCGAGGAAAGCGTGCGGATCGACTTTGTGCAGCTTGATGAGCCCCGTCAGCGTGGTCCCGTAGTCGTGGTAGTAGCGCTTCTGCAGATACCGCGCATGCTCCAGCGGCAGGTCGAGATGCCGGGCGATGAAGGCGCCCATGCGATGATCGACCTCGGCGAATAGGTTGCAGGCCGACGGATAGAGTGTGTTGTCGAGATCGAACACCCAGACGCGCGTAGCGTCGAAACCGCGCCGCGCCTCGCCCGTCGGATCGGGTTCGAAGCGCAAAGCGGGTTTACGACGCGCCATGCTCATTCGCTGCGCGCCTTCGATTTGCGGCGCGCGCCGCCGACGAGCGTGCCGACGCCGTGGGCGGTGAACAATTCGAGCAGCACGCAATGCGGCACGCGCCCATCGATGATGACCACGGCTTCGACCCCGGCTTCCACCACCTCGATGCAGCCCTCGATCTTGGGGATCATGCCGCCGGAGATGACGCCGTCCTTGATGAGCTGGTGCGCCTCCTCGATGGTGAGCTGATGGACGAGCTTTTTGTCCTTGTCGAGCACGCCCTCGACATCGGTCAGCA
This sequence comes from uncultured Alphaproteobacteria bacterium, assembly GCA_963795225.1. Lineage (GTDB taxonomy): Bacteria > Pseudomonadota > Alphaproteobacteria > Rhizobiales > Hyphomicrobiaceae > Hyphomicrobium_A. The sequence goes on from CAWCHB010000030.1 coordinate 10,582, forward strand.
GCAACAGGCGCTTGGCCTTCATGCGTGCGGCGAGGGCGCTGGCGAAGGTGTCGGCATTGATGTTGAGCGTTTCGCCCTCGCGGCCGATGCCGACCGGCGCGATGACCGGTATGAGGTCCGACTTCGAGATCACGTCGACGATGTGCGGATTGACCTCGACCGGGTCGCCGACATAGCCGATGTCGACGGCCTTCATCAGGTTCGACTTCGGGGTCGGCCATCTCGGTGATCTTGCGCGCGATCATCAGGTTGGCATCTTTGCCGCTGATGCCGACGGCTTTGCCGCCCTGCCGGTTGATGGCGGAGACGATGTCCTTGTTGATGAGGCCGGAGAGGACCATCTCGACCACCTCGACGGTGGGCTTGTCGGTGACCCGCAGCCCGTTCACGAAGTCGGACGAGATCTGCAGCTTCTTGAGCATGGCCGCGATCTGCGGACCGCCGCCGTGCACGACGATAGGGTTAACGCCCGACTGCTTCAGGTAGACGACATCTTGCGCAAAGGCGTCCGCCAGAGCCTGGTCGCCCATGGCGTGGCCGCCGAACTTGATGACGACCGTCTGGTCGTCGTAGCGGATGAGATGCGGCAGCGCCTCGGCCAGGATGCGCGCCTGCACGTGCGGGGATGGGTCGAGTTCGGGGGCCGCAGGCGGCGGCGTGATCGGCTTCATGGTTCTGGCCTAGGTTTGCCTGCCGCAGCTGACCCGGCAGTCCGACAATGTACGTCTGCACCACTGTATGCCAGCTCATATACCGGCAAGCCCCGAGACGCCAAGTCCCATGCCTCTACCCTCAATCAATTAGGCACAGTGACGCCAAGCCGCCCGCCGACAGCGAAAATTGCCCACATTCCCCTGCTACGCCGGGTGCGAAAGTGCGCTATCCAACCTTACCGTGCCCGGTGCCGTTATTGCGCCGATGCCGTGACCCCCATCCGGGAGACGCTCGCTCATGATGGCCGAGGGCCTCAGTCGTATCGCCATGTCGTCCGGCCTTGCCGCGTCCCTGTCGCGGGCGACGGACTATGCGCGGGAACGGGGGCACGGCGAAGTGACGCTCGAGCATATGCTCTTGGCGCTCTGTGACGATCCCGAAGCCGTGCTCGTGTTGGCCGCGAGCAACGTCAACGTCGCCGAGCTGGTGGCTGAGGTCAGCGGGCAGCTCGCCAACTTCCCGACGCGTGCGCAAATGCCCGACATCGATCTCGTGGTGGCCTCGGATATGCGCCGCATTCTCGAAGCCGCCGCGGCTGCCGCGCGCGGCGGGCGGCGGCGCGAGATCAACGGCGCCATTGTGCTCGCGGCGATCGTCGGCGACGGCAAGAGCGCCGCGGCACAGGTGCTGAGCAATCTCGGCATGACATTCGAAGGCGCGATCCGCGCATTGCAGAGCAAGCCAACGCCTGAACCGGAACAGCGCGCGCTGCCGGCTCCCGACGCCGAGGCCATTCTCGCTGGCGCCCGCGAGCGCGTGCAATCGCGCACCGGGACGACGCCGCGCCGACAGTTACCCAATGTCGAGCCAGAGCCCCTTCGCGTAGAGGAAACGTACGCCCCGCCGCCCGCCGCTGAAGAAGCCGAGCCGCCCTACCAGCATCGCTACGCCCCGCCGACCGGGTATGAGCCCGAGCCCACGTTCGAGCCGGCGGCAGCCCCCGAGCCCGGCCCCTATCACGACGTCGAACCACAGTACGAGGCGCCGGCTTACGAGCACGTGCCGTCCAACGAGGACTCCTACGGCGCGGACGGCGAGCCGCCGATGCCGGCTTCGGCACCGTTTCCGCCGCCGCTTCCGGTGCCCGATGCACACGACAGTTGGATGCCGCCGCCGTCGCCCGCGGCGCCTTCAGGCTCGCGCTTCGGCGCTCCGCCGCCACCTCCCAGCGGTCCGCCATTGCCGCCTGCCCCATCACCAGGATAGCCGCATCGCGTCCCGGCCCGCCGCCGCTCGCACCCTGGCCCGAGGCCGAGCGACGGCGAGAAGGCGTGGGCGCTGCGTCGGCCCCGATATTGCCGGCAGGACTGCGCGTCGACTATGCAGGACAGCGGCCACCGCCGTCCGGCAGGAACGCCAACCAGGCGGCTACGCGTTCCTTTTCGCCGCGCACCGAGATCGGCCAGCTGGTCGAGAACATACCGCGCTCCATGCGCGTCGCGGTTCCTGCACTTGTCGAGGTGCGCATCGCGCGCGCCGACGTGCAGGCGCTCGCCGAGGGGCTGCAGGGCGGCGGCGCCGCCTACCAGCACGAAGTGACGGTGACGAAGGCGATGTCGGTGCGCCTGCGCGCGCCCGACGGCGGGTTCTTCATCGAGACGGCGTCTCCCGAGACGCAGTGGATCGAAAAGGCGATGCTGCTCTCGTCGGACGATTTCGCGAGCTGGCGCTGGCACGTCACGCCCCGCGACAAGGGGCGGCGGCGGCTGCAACTCATCGTCTCGGCGCGCACCGTCAGCGCCGACGGCCTTGCGGCCGAGACAGCGCTGCCCGATCAGGTGATCACGGTGCGGGTGCGCACGAACTACGGCCGGTCGGTGAAGCGTTGGGTGGGCTGGGTCGTTGCCGCCGTGGCGGGTGGCCTGCTGGCCAAGTTCGGCGAGGGTGCCTTCGAGCCTCTCGTCAGGCTCATCACCGGCTAGAGCGCGAGGGCTAGGCGCGCTCGGCGACGATGCCGGCAATGGTGGCGCGCAGCTCGTCGATGCCGAGTCCCTTTTCCGCCGACGTGACGATGACGTGCGGAAAAGCGGCCGGGTGCTTGCCGAGCTTTGCGGCGGTGTCGGCGGTGACGGCCGCCAGCTCATGCGGCTTGATCTTGTCGGCCTTCGTCAGCACCGCCTGATAGCTGACCGCCGCCTCGTCGAGGATGTCGGCGATCTGCAGGTCGGTCGGCTTCAGCCCGTGGCGCGCATCGATGAGCAGGAACACCCGCGCCAGCGTCGTGCGGCCTTTCAGATAGTCGGTGACCAGCGCGCCCCAGGCGGCGACCTTGTCGACCGGTGCCTTGGCGTAGCCGTAGCCGGGCATGTCGACGAGAAAGAGCGGCACGGCATCGGCGCGAAAGAAATTCAGCTCCTGCGTGCGGCCCGGCGTGTTGGAGGTGCGTGCGAGGCCGCCCTGGCGAACGAGCGCGTTGAGCAAACTCGACTTGCCGACATTGGAACGACCGGCGAAGGCGATTTCGATGCGGTCGGCCGGCGGCAGGAACTCGAGCGCCGGCACGCTCTTCAAGAGCAGCCAGGGCCGTTCGAATAGCTGCTCACCGGCGGCGAGCAAGTCCTTGTCGAGCTCGCTCATGTGCGCGGCCCTCCGGGCCGCCCGCGCTCAGGTGCGCTTGTCCTTGTCGTCGCGCCGTCGCTTGATCGCGTCAGCACCGCGCCCGGCCATGGACGCCATCGGTTTGAACTTGCGCGAGATGTTACCGATCAGGTGAATCTCCGCGCCCTGCTTCTTCATGATGTAGTACTGCTGCGCCAGCGACAGCACGTTGCTCCATGCCCAGTAGATGACGAGACCCGCCGGGAACGACGCCAGCAGGAACGTGAACAGCACCGGCATCCAGTTGAAGATCTGCTGCTGGACGGGATCGGGCTGCGCCGGGTTGAGCTGCATCTGCAGCCACATCGTGATGCCCATGACGAAGCGGCCACACGCCGACGTGCAGGAACTCGGGCACCGCGTAGGGCAGCAGACCGAACAGATTGAAGAGCGATGTAGGGTCGGGCGCCGAAAGGTCGCTGGATCCAACCGAAGAACGGCGCGTGCCGCATGTCGATCGTGACGTACAGCACCTTGTAGAGCGCGAAGAAGACCGGGATCTGCAGCAGGATCGGCAGGCAGCCCGCTAGCGGGTTGATCTTCTCGCTCCTGTACAGAGTCCATCAGCTCCTGCTGCTGCTTGGCCTTGTCGTCCTTGTAGCGCTCGCGCAGCTGCTCCATCTGCGGCTGCAGCTTCTTCATCTTGGCCATCGAAGCGTAGCTCTTGTTGGCCAGCGGGAAGAACACGAGCCGTCACGATGACGGTGACGGCGAGAATGGCGAGGCCGAAGTTGTCGACGAGCGAGTTGATCGCCATCCATGAGCATGAACAGCGGCTTGGTGATGAAGAAGAACCAGCCCCAGTCGATCAGCAGGTCGAACTGCTGGATGCCGGCTGTTCTGATAGGCCTCGACAGAATTGCCATCTGCTTGGCGCCGGCAAACAGGTGCGACTGCGAGCTCGCTCTGGCCCGGGCGCGACGACCTTGAGAGTGTCGCGCATAAGTCGGCCTGGTACGACGGATGCTCGCTCGGCAGCTTCGGTCCTGCGCCGGAAAGTCGCGCGATAGGGCGCTGTCTGATCGGGGATGAGCGTCGACGGCCCAGTACTTGTCGGTGAAGCCGAGCCAGCCGCCGGTCGCGGTCGAAGGTCGTGCGCGATCGTCCTCGAGGGCAGTCGCGTAGTGAGCTGCCTGCCGCCCGCGTCGCCGATGAACGCCGATCAGACCCTCGTGCAGGATGCCGATGTTCTCGATCTTCGGCGTGCCGAAGCGATGGATGCCGCGCGTAGGGCGTCAGCAATCTCGGCGGCCGAGCCGGTTCTCGACCTCGTCGGCGACCTGAACATGTAGTGGTCGTCGACCGCGATCGTGCGGCTGAAGATGAGCACCCTGGCCATTGTCCCAGGTCAGCGTGACGGGCGCCGCGGGCGTCAGCGCCCCGCCGCTTGCGCTGCCACAGCGTCGTCGCCGTCCGGCACTTTCCGTTGGAGCCGACTCGGGGCCATGCAGCCGTACTCGGCGAAGTAGGGATGCGGGCGTCGCCGGGCGAGAACAGCACGACGTTGGGGCTCTTGGGATCGACGGTCTCGCGATACTTGACCAGCACGATGTCGTCGATGCGGCCGCCCTTCAGCGCGATCGAGCCCTTGAGCGAGGGCGTCTCGATCGTCAGACGCGGGGAAACCGTGAGAGCGTCTTCGCGCGAAGGTCGCGGCCGGCGTGTCGCTCCCGCTCCTGGAACAGCGGCGCCGGGTGCCGGAGCCACGTCGAGGGCGTGGCCGCATCCGGGGTGGCACCTTGCTTCGCGTCAGCTCCTGCTGCTCGCGCTGGCGGGCCTGCTCTTCCTTCATCTGCGGCCCGGCGTAGAAGAATTGCCAGCCGAGCATCACCGCCATCGACAGACCGACGGCGATCAGCAGGTTGTTCTGGTGGTCGGGGTCTTGCGATCATTGAGGCCTCAGCGCCGTTCTCACTGCCATGGGAGCCTCCCGCCATCAGGCGATGGACGAGGACCGCGCACGATACGGCGCCAGTGCCAATACTCCGCGACCACCGGGTTCGGATAGCCGGAAGTCATACGTTTGCTGCCCCCGGCGCTTTTGTCGCGGGGTGATGCACGCGCGGAAGGCCTGTTCAAGGTCTTTCTTGAGGTCGGCGAACGCGCGTTCGAGCGCGGCGGCCGCGCGATCAGCACGTAATCGTAGCCCGGCTGGACCATCCCGGCGCAAGGCGGCCTCAAGCGCCCGCAGACGCCGCCGGATCCGGTTCCGGCCACGACCGCTTGCCGAGCGACCTTCTTCGACACGTGAAACCCGAACCGCGGGCCGGTGCACCGGCGGTCCGGCCTTCTGCCGGACTCGGCCTCTAAGACGAACGGCGAGCGCGCACCGCGACGCCGCCTCGAAGTCTGAGGAATTCGCGCGCTTCTTGAGGGTGACGAGTGCCACTGCAGGCCCTCACGACTGGGGTTGCGAGAGGGCTCGGCGGGCTCGTCCACGATCTAGGCCGACAGGCGCTTGCGACCTTTGGCGCGGCGGCGCGAAGCACCTTGACGCCGCCTGGCGTTTCCATGCGCTTGCGGAAGCCGTGCCGGCGCTTTCTGACGAGCTTGCTCGGTTGATACGTGCGTTTCACGATCGCTCCCGTTTCCGGCGAAAATATGGAAAATCTCGCGGTTGCTCGGCGGGCCCCTGATCCCGGGATAAGCGGGCTTATAAGGGGGAGAACGGCCAAGTCAATCGTGCGGCACACCGGTGCCCCACGGCCACGCAGCGCTGAGCTGGCACGCCCGGGGGCGGGAAATGGCAAACCCTTACCGGCCCGCCTCGAAGGGTCGCGGTGACATAGACTAGGGCGCGCGACGGTGGAAGGAATGGAGGGGGATGCAGCAAGGCAATGTCGACGTCTAAGCCGCCCGAGACGGACGTGCCGCGCCTCGGCGAGACCCATAGCCGCCGACATTTGCGTCATCGGCGCCGGCCCCGGCGGCCTGTCGGTCGCAGCGGCCGCTGCATTCGGACGTAGGTGGTGCTTATCGAGCGCCACAAGGTGGGCGGCGGCGCTGCACTACGGGTCGGTACCATCGCGGGCCATGGCGGCGGTGGCCAACCGCGCCCACATCGTTCGCTCGTCCGGCGTGTTCGGCCTGATCGTGAGAGACCCGGAGATCTACCGGGGCGTTCATGCGCACGTCCAAAGTGTCATCGCCGCGATCGCGCCGAACTATTCCGCCGAGCGGTTCACCGGTCTCGGCGTGCACGTCATCGTCGCCGCCGGCCGCTTCATCGACAAGAAGACGGTCGGCCGGCGACTATCGCGTCAAAGCCCGCCGGTTCGTCATCGCCACGGACTCGTCGCCGTTGGTGCCACCGATCGCGGGGCTCGACAGTGCACCCTATTTCACCAGCGAGACGATCTTCGACAAGGACCGGTTGCACCACCTCATCGTCATCGGCGGCGGGCCGGTCGCGCTCGAGCTGGCGCAAGCGCATCGGCGGCTCGGCTCGCGCGTGATGGTGATCGACGCCGATCGGGCGCTCTCGCGGGACGACCCGAAATTGCGCGCGTTGTTCTAATGCGCTCTCCGCCGAGGGCATCGGTCGTGCAGAAGGCGCGCAAGTCGACCGCGTCGAGGGCGTCTCGGCTACGTGCGCGTTCACGTGGCGTCGGGCGAGCGCACGTCGTCGAGGGCACTCACCTTCTGATCGTGGTGGGACGCAGGCCAACATGGGCGATCTCGAGCTCGAGGGGGCGGGCATCCGGTACATGCTCGGCGGGATCGAGGTCGACAAGGGCTCAAGCACCTCGAACCGGCGCGTCTTCGCCATCGGCGAGGTGGCGGACTGCACCGTTTGCCCACGTGGCCGACTATCACGCGGACATCGTTGTTCGCCGGGCGCTTTTCAGGTGTCGGCGCAAGGTGGATGCGCGGGTCATCCTGGGTGACCTTTACCGACCCGAAGTTGCCCATGTCGGCCTGTCGGAAGCCGAGGCCAAGGCGAGGGTTGGAAATATCAACGTCCTGCGCTGGCCTTACCACGAGAACGACCGCGCGCAGGCGGAGCGGCTCGCCACGCGGCCATCTCAAGGTGGTGATGACAAAAAGGGCCGCATCCTTGGCGCAACCATCGTCGGTCCGAGTGCGGGCGAACTCATCCAGGTGTGGTCTCTCGCCATCGCGCAGAAAATGAATATCCAAGCCATGACGAGCTGGATTGCGCCATATCCGACGCTGGGCGAGGTCAGCAAGCGCGCCGCGATCCGCTACTATGCCGGCACCATGAAGTCCTCGCTTGCGTAAGGTGATAAACTTTCTTGCGAAGTTCGGATAAGG
>CAWCHB010000031.1:0-11821 GCA_963795225.1 uncultured Alphaproteobacteria bacterium
TTGCTGTGTGCCGCCCCGATGAAGCGCGCCGCCTAGCACAAGTTTTCGTCGTCCTTCCAAACGACAAAGGCCCCGGCAACCGCATTGCCGGGGCCTTCCTGTTTCCGGTCGATATGGGACCAACCTGGATGTCATCCCGGGGCTCGTCCCCAGGATCCATTTATACGCACGCTCCAGAGCCTGCCGTTGGCTGGATCCCGGCAACAAGTGCCGGGATGACACTTGTGGAGCAGCTGGAGAGATCGCCGAGGCCCGCTTACGGCTCGAGTTCGGTATCCCAGTAGAGATAGTCGAGCCAGCTCTGGTGCAGGTAGTTGGGCGGGAAAAGCCGGCCGTTGCGGTGCAGTTCGAACACCGTCGGCCGGTAGGGTAACTGCCTTGGCAGCATGCCGGCTTCGTCCGGCATGGCGCCGCCCTTTTCCAGATTGCAGGGGCGCAGGCAGCTACCACGTTGTCCCACCGTGTCTGGCCGCCGCGCGAGCGCGGGATCAGATGGTCGAACGTCAGATCGTCCTTGGCGCCGCAGTACTGGCAGCTGAAGCGGTCGCGCAGGAAGACGTTGAACCGCGTGAAGGCCGGGTACAGCGCCGGCTTCACGTAGGTCTTGAGGGAGACGACGCTCGGCAGCTTCATCTCGAAGGAGGGGCTGCGCACGAAGCGGTCGTATTCGGAGACGATGTTGACGCGATCGAGAAATACCGCCTTCACCGACTCCTGCCAGCTCCAGAGCGACAACGGGTAGTAGCTCAGGGGCCGGAAGTCGGCGTTTAGGACGAGTGCCGGAAAAGAATCCGGTATGGCCGCATGCGCATCCACGTTACGGGCGTCCTGTCGTTCACTCTAGCGAATCGCGTTCTCCTCGCAGTTCGGCCGGGATACTAGCGGCGCATATCAACTCTGTGAAGCTCCCCGCCGCGCTCCTGCCGCGGGTGTGTCCGGAGCTTCTAAGGCCACGCAAACTAGGCGCTTTTCGGCGAGAGCAAGGCGCGATCGGCCACCTTGTAGTAGGCCCACAGAAGATGGGCGGCGACGCCGCGCCAAGGTCGCCAGCGCTCGGCGATGGCGAAAAGCTCATCGCGGGACGGCCGTTGCTCGAGGCCAAGGGCGGCGCGCGCCGCAATTTGCAGGGCGAGGTCGCCGGCGGCGAACGCATCGGCGCGCCCGAGGCAGAACAGCAGGTAGATGTCGGCGCTCCACGGGCCGATGCCGGGCAGTGCGGTGAGCGCTTCGTGCACCTCGGTCTCGTGCGCGCGTGCCAGTCGGTCGAGGTCGAGTCCGCCGACGATCGCCTCACTCAGCGCGCGCAGCGTTTTCACCTTGCCCGTCGACAGCCCGGCGGCGCGCAGCTCTGCGTCGCTCAACTTCAGGAAGGCGCGCGGCGTCATCGGCTGCGCGGCGCTCTGCAAGCGTCCCCAGATCGCCTGCGCGCTGGCGAGCGAGAGCTGCTGGCCGACGACGATGCGCGCCAGACCTTCGAAGCCCGGCGCATGCTGGCGCACCGGCGGATCTCCGGCGTGGTCGTGCACCAGGCGCATGTGCGGACACTTGCGGCGCAGCGCGCGGATGCCTTTGCGCATCTCCGCGTCGTCGAGAATGATCGACGTCTTATCAACGCTCTTCATGTGCATGGCTTACGCGGAACTCTTCTCTGCCGAACGCATGAAATGTATGATCTTCAGCACGCGTTCGCAAAGCGAGCGGGCTTTGCGCGTGTCTCGGAGTGCTGTGCGATGTGGCATCGGTCACGGGCGGCAACTTCACTAGCGGCGACGCTTCTCTTGCTCTTACTGGCCGGCGGTTCGGCCGCGCTAGCCGCCGACTGGCGGCGCGACTGGGCGACCTTGCGCAACGAGCGCCACGGCTTTCTCATCGCCTACCCCGTCGACGTCTTTCAGCAGCTACGTGCCCCCGACACCGACGAGGGCCGCGTGCTGTACTCGCGCGATGGCAACGCGCAACTGCTCGTCGGCGCCTTCCTCAACGACGATGGGACGACGCTCGAGGACTATCGCAGCTACCTCATGCAGGAGAACTACGCCGGGGCCCACATCGACTATGCGCCGGTGCGCGGCAACTGGTTCGTCATCTCCGGCAGCATCGGCGACCGCGAATTCTATGAGCGGGTCAGCTTCACCTGCAACGGCCGGCTGATAAATAGCTGGGCGATGATCTACCCGAAGGCCGAGCGGCGCTTCTATAACCGGGTGGTCGAGGCGGTCGCGCGGACCTACTCGCCCGGCGCCGGCCGCACCGGCCAGTGCGACTGAGGCAACTTCGCGGTTCATGACATCGGCACCCGTTCTTCGTTTCGCGCCGAGCCCCAACGGCCCGCTGCATCTCGGCCATGCCCTGTCGGCGCTGACCGGCTTCGACCAGGCACGGCGCTTGGGCGGGCGCTTCCTGGTGCGCATCGAGGACATCGACGTCACCCGCTGCCGCGAGGAGTACGTCGCCGGCATCTTCGCCGATCTCGCCTGGCTCGGCGTCGCCTGGGAGGAGCCGGTGTTGCGTCAGTCGCAGCACTTTCCCACCTATGTCCGGTCGGCGGAGCGGCTCGAGGCGCAGGGGCTGCTCTACCCGTGCTTTGCCTCGCGCAGCGAGATCGAGGCGGCGGCGATGCCCGGCGCAGTCGATCCCGACGGAGCGCCGCTCTATCCGGGACTGCACAAGCGATTGCCGCGGGACGAGATCGAAATGCGCCTGGAGGGCGGCGAACGCTTCGCGCTGCGAATCGATATGGAGAGGGCGCTGGCCGCGGCGCGGCAGCGTCTTGGCGGGGCGCCACTGACGTTTAGAGAATTCGACGATCACGGCCAGGCGCAGGTCTTGCCGGCGCAACCGGAGCTGTGGGGGGACGCGGTGATCCTGCGCAAGGACGTGCCGGCGAGCTATCACCTCGCCGTCGTCGTTGACGATGCGCGCCAGGGCGTCACCCACGTCACGCGTGGCCGCGATCTGTTCCAGGCAACTGCCGTGCATCGCTTGCTGCAGGTGCTGCTAGGGCTACCGGAACCGACGTACCGTCATCACCGGCTGCTGACCGACTCCGACGGCCGCAAGCTCTCCAAGAGCGGCGGCGACACAGGCGTTGCAGCGTTGCGCGCCGCCGGCGCCACCCCGCCGACCTCCGCCGCATGCTCGGGTTCTCCGGAGTCTAGTCCGCAGAGGTTCAGGGAGCCCACCCGTCATGGCCGCGTCATGGCGAAGCCAGCTCGGTGGCGGCTCTGCAGTCCCCGCGAGTGAGACGGCAGAGTGGGACTTGCGAGACTGCTAGCCGGATGGCCGCCTGCGCGGCCATGACGATTTCTGGGCGGGGCGCGGGCGCGCGCGAACTTTGTGTCGGAGAATAATCAGCAATATCAGTCGCTTTCACGCATACGTACGTTTTGCGCACGACCAACCAACGTAAGTCACGCCACCGCAGCGACATTCCTTGTTTGGTTAGCGGTTCACTAACGATTGTCTGAAAAGATTACGCTGAATGTGCAGCAGCATCCGTCGCGGAAAGAGCACACCATGCGAGCGTACGCCACGAACCTATTGGCAAAACACGCGAATAAGCACAGCTTGGCACTTCCGCCAGTTGTTGCGTCCGTATCGCGTGCAGCCGAAGACCTCGCGCTGGCGGCGGGTGTTCATGCAACCTCGGTCAAGAACGCGATGACGGCGCGCATCAAAATGCTCAGACGTTTCTTCGCCTACGGGGCACTGGCCGGCAGTTTGTGGACGAGCCTTGCCCTCGGCGAGGTTTCTGCCCGCGCTCCGCGCGATATTTCTCGCGCCATCGAGCCGGTGCGCATGACCATCGAAGACCATTGGCACCGGGCAGCGGGTGTGCTCGCCGCGGCCGTCGCCAGCTTCCAGCGCGTGAAGACGCTGCAGGCCGCAGCCGCGCGGCAGATCGACTCCGCCGACTACGCGCTGACCCAGCTCATTCATGATCTGCGCGAGGCCATGCCGCTCCCGGCGGATGTGTCGGCGCTGCGGGCGATCCTCGCCGAAGCCGAGCGCACGGCGCCGCAACGCGGGCGTCCGGCGCTGGCGGCCTAAGGCTTCAAGGGGTCTTGGGCAGCGAGCCGGTCTGGTCGGCGGCGGAGACGCGCGTCGCCTGGAAGCTCGTCGGCGCCTGGTCGATCACAGCCGAGCCGAACTTCTGCACCTCGAGCACGGCAAGGCCGCGCTCGCTCATGCCGTTGGCGCTGAAGCGGATGACGCCGTCGACGCCGGTGAAACCCTCCGGACGCGTGAGGTTCTCCGGCGTGTAGCGGGAGCCTGGCGCCTTTGTAGACAATCCGATAGCGATGCCGATGGCGTCGTAGGAAACGGACGCCATGCGCGGCGGTGACGTGCCGAAAGTGCGAGCGAAGCGCTCGGAGAACGAGCGCCAGGCGATCGGGTCGGAGCTCGGATACCAGCCGCCGACGAAGGCCGCGTCGCGTCCGATCGACGCGAAATCCCAGGCGCTGGTGCCCAGCAGCTTCACCTTCGTCGTGTCGAGCCCCGAATAGGCAATGACAGGGCCGATCTGCGGCAGCGATTCCTGCCCGCCCGGCAAGAACAGAGCGTCGACGGGCACACCGTTCTCGGCGCCTCCCTTGATGGCTTCGACGACGCGTTTGGCCGGAGCGAGCATGCCGTTGGCAGTCACCGGATAGCGCTCGACGACAACCACGGTGCCGCCGTTGCTTTGCACCGAGCGGCGGAAAGCCGCCTCGACGAGGACGCCGTAAGCGTCATCGGGGATCAGCGCGGCAAAGCGGCGTTTGCCCTGCGAGGCCGCGTAGGAAACGATGCGGTCGGCTTCCTGATCGGCGAGGAAGCTGGCGAGATAGACGCCCTGCCCGGCAACCTGCGTGTTGTTGGAGAACGCCAGCACCGGCACGTTGGCCTGACGGGCGACGGGCGCGACGCCCTGCACCGACTGCGACAGCAGCGGGCCGACGATGATCTCGGCGCCTTCTTTGATGGCTTCGTCGGCGGCGGCGCGCGCGCGAGCGGCGGTTCCACCGTCGTCCTTGGTGATCAGCTCGACGTTTGGATCGTTGAGCTCGAACAGCGCCATCTCGGCGCCCTGCTTCATGCTCTTGGCGATCGCCGCGGTTTCGCCCATGCCGCCCATGGGCAGCAGCAGCGCGATCTTCACCGGAGCGCGCGTCTGCGTTTGCCCTTGGCCGGGCGGCGGCGCCAGCGCGGCTGTCGGTGGTTCGGCGGGGCCGCTGGTCGAGCAGCCGGCGAGCAGGAGGCCGAGCATCGCCAGGGTGCCGGCGCGTTTGCGCCCGCTAACCATGGCTTGCTGCAGGCTCTTTCGCTTCAAACCGGGGTCCCCCAAAACGTGTGGCCCATCGCGCAGCGCTCGGCGAGATGGTCCCGGCCACCGGAACGGTGTAACGACTTACTATCACTGGTTAGACGCTGGATTACATATCGAAAAGTGCCTCTCTGCCACTATCGTGAACAATCGACGGCGCAGTTGCGAAAGAGAAGGCCGCCATGCGCGGAGAGAGGGCCGATCCGGGACGCATTCTCGCCCGTGCGGCCGAGGAACTGCAGCGGCACTTCGACGGCGAGCTTGCCCCGGGTCTCTACGTCGTTTCGACGCCGATCGGCAATTTGGGAGATATCACCTTGCGCGCCTTGGCAGTGCTGGCGCGCGCCGATGCGGTTTTGTGCGAGGACACACGCCATAGCCGCACGCTCTTGTCACACTTCGGCATCGGCACACCGGCTAGGCCCTATCATGAGCATAACGCAGCCAAGGAGCGGCCGCGCGTGTTGGCGGATCTCGCTGCCGGTCAACGCGTTGCGCTGATATCGGATGCCGGCACGCCCCTCGTGTCCGACCCCGGCTGGAAGCTCGTGCGCGAGGCCATCGACGCAGGGCATCGCGTCGAGGCGCTGCCAGGTGCCTCGGCTTCGCTGGCCGCACTGGCGGTCGCCGGATTGCCGACCGATGCATTCCTGTTCGCCGGGTTCCTGCCGCCGAAGAGCGCTGGGCGGCGCACGCGCATCGCCGAACTCGCCGCAGTGCCGGCGACGCTCGTGTTTTTCGAGGCGCCTTCGCGTGTCGCCGAAACGCTCGCCGATCTCGCCGCCGTGCTCGGGCCGCGTCCGGCGGCACTAGCCCGCGAGCTGACCAAGCTGCACGAGGAAGTGCGGCGCGCGCCGCTCGATCGGCTCGCCGCCGATCTCGACCGAGTGACGCTGAAGGGCGAGGCGGTGGTCCTCGTCGGCCCGCCGCAGCAGGGCGAGGTGAGCGAGAGTGACATCGCCGTTCGTCTGGCGGCGGCGCTGGAGCAGATGAGCTTGCGCGATGCCGCCAAGGTGGTCGCCGACGCGCTCGGCGTCCCCAAGAGCCGCGTGTACGATCTCGGCCTGCGCCTGCGGAAAGACGCGCAATGACGGCGGATGAGCGGCGGGCGCGTCTGCGCCGGGGCCGCCTCGCCGAGACGCTGGCCGCGGCGGCGCTCATCGCCAAGGGCTACCGCATCCTCGGACGCAACGTGAAAACGCGCGCCGGCGAGATCGACATCATCGCCGTGCGCGGCCAGCGGCTCGCCTTCGTCGAGGTCAAGCGCCGCCTCACCGGTGAAGGTGCCGAAGCAGCGGTGAGCGCCCGCCAAGCGGCCCGCATCCGCGCCGCCGCCGACCATTGGCTGGCGCATCGGCCGCGCTATCACCAGCACGAGCAAGGTTTCGACCTCGTCCTGCTGCTGCCGCGCCGCTGGCCTCGCCACATCGAGAACGGGCTTTAGGGTAAGGCTCCTATCTCCGGCGCCAGATGCTCTCCGTCATGGCCGCGGAGGCGGCCATCCACGCAAGTCTCCATGAGCGTTCCGGAAGAAGTGGGTTACGAGCTAGGCGCACACGAGCAAAGCCGCTCACCAAGAGTGATTGCTGAAGCTGGCGTGGATGGCCGCCTGCGCGGCCATGACGACGGTTGGCGCGATTGGGGCGCCGGGGATTGACCGGGATATATTGCTCTAGTTCTGCAAGGGGCTGCGGGCCGAGCAAGGCTTGCCTCGTTTCGGCAGGCGTCCGGCGGAAGTTTTGATGGGCCTTTAGGAATTTGCACCATATACGTTTGCAATCATACGACTGGCCACGATCCCCCAACGAGCCGAGCTGCCGCATGCCCCTACGCGTTGCCGTCCAGATGGACCCGATCGAGCGGATCGACATCCGCGGCGATTCCACCTTCGCCATCCTGCTCGAGGCGCAAAAGCGCGGGCACAACATTTTCTACTACACGCCGCAGAACCTCGCCCTGCACGGTGACAAGCTGCTGGCGCGCGGCGCGACACTCGAAGTCCACGACAAGCAGGGCAGCCACTACAAGCTGACGCGACCGCGCGTGGAGGATCTGTCGAAGCGCGACGTGGTGCTGCTGCGCCAGGACCCGCCGTTCGACATGGCCTACATCACGACGACGCATCTTCTCGAGCGCATTCACCCCAAGACGCTGGTCGTCAACGACCCGGGTGAGGTGCGCAACGCGCCGGAGAAGATCTTCGTGCTCGACTTCCTCGACCTGATGCCGCCCACCATCGTCACGCGCTCGGCTGAGGACGTGCAGGCGTTCCGCAAGGAGATGGGCGACGTCATCTTGAAGCCGCTCTACGGCAACGGCGGCGCCGCCATATTCCGCCTCGGCAAGGACGACACCAACGCCGGCGCGCTTGGTCGAGCTGTTCCAGGGCGTGTTCCGCGAGCCGTTCATGGTGCAGCAGTACCGGCCGGAGGTGCGCGAGGGCGACAAGCGCATCATCCTCGTCGACGGCGAGGTGGCGGGTGCCATCAACCGCGTGCCGGCTTCCGGCGAGACGCGCTCCAACCTGCACGTCGGCGGCACGGCGAAGGCGACCAAGCTGACCAAGCGCGACGAGGAGATCTGCGCGCGCCTCGGTCCGGAGCTGAAGCGGCGCGGGCTGCTGTTCACCGGCATCGACGTGATCGGGCCGTATCTCACGGAGATCAACGTCACCTCGCCCACCGGCATTCGCCAGGTGAAGCAGTTCGGCGGCGCCGACATCGCGGCGCTGATCTGGGATGCGATCGAGGCGAAGCTCTAGCAGGTCGCGCCGCGCCCCGCGTCAGTCGATGGGCGGGCGGCGCTTCTTCTTCTTGACCGTCTTCTTGCCCGCGACTTCGATGCCGAGACCTTCTTCACCTGGCTCGCCGCGGGCGAAGCGGCGGTGCCCGGCGCGGCGGTGCCGGCGCTGGCCGTCACGTTCGGCGGCGGTGGCGGCGGCGCCTTGCAGGCGCGGAAGCGCTCGATCATCTCAGCATCGGGCTCGAAGCCGGCGCCGACCACTTGGCTCGGATAGTTCTCGACGCGGGCGATGGGAAAAGCGGACTTCCACTCGCGCGTACGAAAGCCGCTTTCCAAGCAGCGCCGCCGCCCGTGCCGTGCGCGCGTTGCTGCTCGTCTCGCCGAGGATCACCGCGATGAGCTTGCGGCCGTTGCGCGTGGCACTGGCGACGAGGTTGTAGCCGGAAGCGCAGGTGTAGCCGGTCTTGATGCCGTCGCCGCCGGGGAACGATGTCAGCAGCGCATTGTGCGTGCCGATGGTGATCTTGTGGATCGTCGCCTGCGTCTTGCGCGTAGAGCGACGCTTCCTCGGGGAAGTCGCGCAGCAGCGCCTGCGCCAGCAGTCCCATGTCGCGCGCCGTCGTCACCTGCTGCTCGGCGGGCAATCCGTGTGGATTGATGAAATGCGTGTGCGCCATGCCGAGGCGCGCCGCGGTCTGGTTCATCTGCTTGACGAAAGCGGCTTCGTCGCCGCCCAGCGTCTCGGCGATGGCGACGGCGACGTCATTGGCGGAGCGCATGATGAGCGCCTGCAACGCCTGGCTGAGGGTTACGTCCTTGCCGACCTTGAGGCCGAGGCGCGTCGGCGGCTGCTTGTTGGCGGTGGGCGAGATGAAGACCTTCGTGTCCTTCGTCGCCCGCTTGTCGCGGATGGCGGTGAACACCAGGTAGGCCGTCATCATCTTGGTGAGCGAGGCGGGATACCACGGGGTATCGAGATCTTCGGCGTAGAGGACGTGCCCATCCTCGAAGTCGAACACCATGGCAGTGCCGGCCGCAGCCGGCTGCACGCAGAGGGCCCAGGCCGCCAGCGCTGCTGTCAATGCGATACGTCCGTCCTTTGCCAAGACGCGGCCCTTCTCCGCTAAACCTCTGATTCTCCCACTCGGCGAGTATGCGCACCTTAGCGGGAAATGTCAGCCCGCAATCCCTGAACGCGAATAAACCGGCATCTGCACAGCAAAGTGTGGCATGCGGCAGAACTATGTCGGCCGCTCGCGCGTTTGCCCGCACTGCCCGGGTCCCCGCGGCAATCACACCCGTATCGGAGCGATTTTTTGCGTCGACAGGCGACGGAGCGTGCCGGATGCGGCCGTTCCTTCTCTGCTGGCGCAGAGTTCCGAGTTCAGGGGCCCGACGCAGCCAATAGAAACATGAGGAGATGATGATGAAGTTCTTTGTTGCGATGGCCCTGCTTGCCGCTCCCCTCGCCATGGCCGCGGCCCCGACGCCGGCCGAAGCGGGTTACCGCGACGGCATGCGCTGTCACATGGTCAAGAAGACCGTGTGGAAGTGGGGCAAGAAGCGCACGAAGTGGGTTCAGGTCTGCAGAAAGCGCCACGGCCACCGCCACCACTAAGCGACCTTCACGACCTCCGTCCGCCGGCGCCGCATTCCTGACTGCGGCACCGGCGGGCGGAATTTTTTGTGCGCGGCTCACATGCGGCGCAGAAGAAATGCACCCTCCCGCAGCGCCGTCAGCCCGCGCTGCTTGAAGTGCGGATGGCCGTCGAGCACATCGCGGCACTCGAGCTCGTCGCACGCGTAGTTTCCGCTGAATAGCGCGCGCACCTCATCGCCCGGCACCGAGAACGGCGGCCCGGACATTTGCGACTGTTCGTATTCGAGGGTGATCAGCAGCATGCGCGCTGTCGCCGGTAACAGCGACGCCAGCGTTTCGGCGTACTGCATCCGCAGCGCGTGCGGCAGCGCAATCAGCGCGGCCCGGTCATAGATGCCGGCAACTCCCGCCACGGCCTCGCGCGGCAGTTCAAAGATATCGCCGCACCACAGCTCATAGGGGCCGGCCGACTTGACGACGAAGCTGCCGGACGCGCGCGTCGTCGGCGTGAGGCCACGCTCGGCGAAGAAATCGTCGATGGCGCGTTGGCTCAGCTCCGCGCCGATGACGCGATGTCCCTGCTGCGCCAGCCACACCATGTCGAGGCTCTTGCCGCACAGAGGCACGAACACAGGCGCGTCGCTCGGCAGCTCCAGGCGCGGCCAATACTTGGGCAGCAGCGCATGGATGTCCGCCTGGTGGAAACCGATGTCCTGGTTCTCCCAGCGATCGTGCCAGAAGGAGGGGTCCATGGGCGTATGCGCTCCCTAGCTGCGGTAGTCGGCGTTGATGTCGATGTAGCCGTGGGTGAGATCGCAGGTCCACACCGTCGCCTTGCCGTCGCCGATGCCGAGATCGACCCGCAAGGTGATTTCGTCGCCCTGCATGTAGCGGGCAACGACCTCTTCCTCGTAGCTCGGGGCGCGCTCGCCCTCGTGGGCGACGACGATGTCGCCGAAGCGGATCGACAGCTTGTCGCGATCGGCGGCCTCCCCGGCCTTGCCGACCGCCATGACCACGCGACCCCAATTGGCGTCGCCGCCGGCGATGGCGGTCTTCACCAACGGCGAGTTGCCGATCGAGAGCGCGATGCGCCGCGCCGCGCGGTCGTCCTCGGCGCCGTCGACCTCGATGGTGACGAACTTGGTAATGCCCTCGCCGTCCTTGGCGACGAGGATCGCCAGCTCGCGCAACAGGTCGTGCAGCGCGGCGGCGAAGTTGCCGAGCCGCGGATCGGTGGGGTCGTCGATACGCGGGCAGCCGCGCTTTGCCGCTTCGCCCGTGGCGAAGACCAGCAGCGTGTCGCTCGTCGACGTGTCGCCGTCGATGGTGACGCAATTGAAGGTGCGATCGGCGCTGTCGGCGACGAGGCTCTGCAGGGCCGCGGCAGCGATCGGCGCGTCGGTAAAGACGAAGCAGAGCATCGTCGCCATGTCGGGCTGGATCATGCCGGCGCCCTTGCAGAAGCCGTTGATCACGACGTCGCAGCCGTCGATCTTGGCGGTGCGCGTCGCCAGCTTGGGGAAGGTGTCGGTGGTCATCACCGCGCGCGCGGCGGCGTGCCAGGCGTCGGCCTTGGTCTCGCCGGCGAGCTTGCCGAGCAGGTGGGCGAACTTGCCGGCGTCGAGCGGCTCGCCGATGACGCCGGTCGAGGCAATGAACACCTCGCCGGGCGGGCAGCCGACCGCCGCCGCCGCCGCATCGGCCGTTATGACCACCGCTTCCATGCCCTTCTTGCCGGTGAAAGCGTTGGCATTGCCGGAGTTGACGACGAGCGCCCGCGCTTTGCCCTCGCGCAGGCCGAGGGCGCACCAGTCGACGGGAGCCGAACGCGTCTTGGAGCGGGTCAGGACGCCGGCGACTTCGGTGCCTGGCGCCAGCACGGCGAGCAGCAGGTCGGTGCGGCCCTTGTAGCGGATGCCGGCTTCGGCGGTGGCAAAGCCCACGCCCGGAACTATCCGGCACGTCGGGCAGCGAGGCGGGGGCAAACGGCGAGACGGGGGCGGGCTTACCCATGGGCGGCTCCTAGTGTGATGATCGAGAAATTCGCCGTCTTCAGCAGCGCGGGATCTAGTGAATTTCTCGATCTGAATCACACTAGCTAGTCAATG
The DNA here is from genome assembly GCA_963795225.1 of uncultured Alphaproteobacteria bacterium. Taxonomy (GTDB): domain Bacteria; phylum Pseudomonadota; class Alphaproteobacteria; order Rhizobiales; family Hyphomicrobiaceae; genus Hyphomicrobium_A. The sequence goes on from CAWCHB010000031.1 coordinate 11,762, forward strand.
GTTCTAGTGTCCCTCATGATTCCGAAGTTCGCGCCCGATCCCAGCCGCGAACTCCGGCGA
>CAWCHB010000032.1:0-47231 GCA_963795225.1 uncultured Alphaproteobacteria bacterium
CCGCAAGCAGGCTGATGGGCAGAAGCTTGGTCCGATCGAGCGGATTCAATTTGTGCGGAAATGCCTGCAGTGAGGAGCTCTGCCCTGAATGACGCCGATCGGCCCAACCAGACGAGAAGCGGCACAGCCGCACAGGTTCTCGCGCTGGCCATCCATCAGCGCCTTGAAGTCGGGCTTGCCGTCGCTATCGCAGGCGACGAGTTCGGCGTCGATGATTGCCGTTGACGCCGACAGGCTCAGCACCCGGTCGCGGATCATCGGGAACCGACCGGTCATGTCGACGCCGTTGCGGCTGAACACTACGACGCGATCGCCAGCCTTGTGAAGCTGCATGCGCCAGCCATCGAACTTCACCTCGTGAAGCCCTGAGCGCCGACGGGTGGCTCGCGCTTAAGCACCGGGGCGGAGGGCGTGATAAATGCGATGCGTTTTGGCACGCGGGCTATGTGCTGCCTGCGGTCGCGCAGGTCAATAGATACTAGGTGGTCTTTTCGCCGAGCCGCTTCAGCTCAAGCTCGATAAGCTCGATCCACCTGTCGACGAGCACGCGCCGCTCGGCGTCAATCGGCGATTCCCGTTCGCACTTCAGCGCAGTTAGGTCCCCGCGCAGCCGGTCGACCAATTGCTGGTAAGTCTCCGTGCGGCCGGCAGTCTCGTACATTTGCCTTTTGTCATCGTCGCCCATGCGGCGCGCGCCTCTAAAGAGAGGCCGGCCTTGGACTGTTATGGGAGGCCGGCGCTCAGACGAGGGATGGTCACTCCGTCGAGGGTCAACGGAGGTGCTTTAAATTGCCGGCGATTGATTGGTCCGTCCAGAGAACGTTTGGTGGCGACGCACTTAACTTGGAGATTTGTACAACCACGCTCGGACCGTGCATTAGTCTGCCAGCGTCCGATTCCCCAACAATTCGCGCCGTTTCTGGTTAGCCTTTTCGATGGCTGATGCCGTCCATTTAGATGATTTATCGGCTCGACACCGGGCACGGTGACGCCCTCAACTCGCTGCCGGCCGGGTGTCACCTCCGGCGGCGCCGGTGGAGGCATGCGGATGTTAACCAGTGGCTCAGCTGCGGCTTGAAGGTCGTCGCGATCGGGCGCCTCCTCGGTGGGCGAGCACAAGGCTAGCTTGTTCTCTCCCGTGAGTGCTTCCTCTCACCTGGCCCCGGTGAACCCCCGGGGCATTTTGTTGTTGAGTACCTCAGTCCCATGCATCCTCAACGCGAACTCGAAAAAACGCTAGGGCTCCTCGCGGAGGCCGAGGCTCGCATTGAGCAACAGATGCAGCGTGTGGCCGAACTTGAGACGGCGACGCTGAAGGCCGGAGCCGTGCTTCGCGAGTTCGAGGACACACGACTTCTGATCATCAATCATCGCGAGACACTCATCCGCCAGCTTTCGCAAGACGGCGATGCGCAGAGCCCGCCCGCACTTCAAGCTCCAGCGAGTCCCTGACGCCGGTGCCTATCCTTAGTGGGCGTCTCGGCTTCAATGGGCGGATTGTCGCCAGCGACTTATCAGACCTACGACGGCCACCCAGCCGATCAAAAGCAAGCAGACGGTCAGGACCTCAATGGCCACGACCACCCACAATAACATATCCCAAGCCTGCATTTCCTCCTCCCCATCCTCCGCGCCAACTGTCGCCTGCGGCCGCACCGCGCGCATGCGTAGTAGTGGGGAGAGGGCGTCGGCTCGACCGCGCCGTTTTGTAGAAGTGCCAGAAGTGAAGACGCCATTGCAATGCTAACCGCCCACACACTCGTCCCTTGACTATCGGTCACCGGATCCAGAAGCGATCTTGCTGCCAGCGTCTGGTCTGCCCTACGCTCCACTCCGGCCAGTCCAGATGCTGGCCGAGCACGGCCGGGTTTTAACTTAGAACTTGGCATCGTGATGAGGGGCAGGCCAGTGTTAAGCAGCCTACGAACGTTCCCTCGCTTACAATCGATGGGAGACGCAAAGTAACTCCCACACCTCTTATTGCGGAGGTCGCCATGTACACCAGAGTTGCCGCCCTCGCCGTTGGCGCCGTTCTGATATGCTCGTCCTTCGAGTTCGCACGAAGCGCTGAACCGAAGAAGGCACCAAACGAGGTCGACGTAATCTTGCAGGATTCCAAGAAGAGCGATCCCGAGACCCTCAAGGAGCTCGCTGAATGCATGAACCAGTGGGGGCCGCAGACGCAAATGACAAAGGAGGAGTGGGCGGCGAGCTGCCGAAGCACGCTCCGCTACTTCCCTGAGAACCGCTGACGATGGGTTTGCGAAAACCGCTAATGTCTAGCCCCGGCGATGCGGCTGAGCAAATCGTGTCCGCTTATGGCCCTGGCTGTGTGAAAACGCGGGCCTTCTAAGATTCCCCTGATGATTTCTCGGGGGTGATCATGAAGCGGTTTATCGAAGGGGCATATCGCGGGCAGTCGACGCTGCTGCCGGAATGTCTCGACGATTGGATCAACGAGGAGAACCCGGTCCGGGCGATAGATGCCTTCGTCGATGTGCTGGATCTGCGCGCTCTCGGGTTTGATGGCATCGACCCCGCAGCGACGGGGAGACCCGGCTTCCACCCTTCAGTGCTCCTGAAGCTCTACATCTACGGCTATCTCAACCGGGTGCAGTCGAGCCGGCGGCTCGAGCGCGAGGCCGGACGCAATCTGGAGCTTCTCTGGCTGTTGGGCCGTCTCGTGCCCGACCACAAGACGATTTCTGACTTCCGCAAGGACAACGGCCTCGGTCTACGCAAAGTGTGCGCCCGCTTCGTCGAGCTGTGTCGCGAGATGGGGCTGCTTGCAACGCCGAGCGTTGCCATCGACGGCAGTAAGTTCAAGGCGGTCAACAATCGCGACCGCAACTTCCAAAGCGGACATTCGGAGCGACACGTTCAATGTCCGTTGCTGACTTCGAAGCTTACATACCGAAATGCGTCGATGACGTCGGATGACAGCTCGGCAGCGGACTGTAGGCTGAAGCTCAAGATGCTGTTAGATCGCCAAGCTGACGCGGTTACGCTCCGGTTGCCGTTCTCAGATTTGGAACTGGATAACCGGCCGCTTGCTACAGCGACACCACCGTTCGGGGCGTAGCTCAGCCTGGTAGAGCACTTGCTTTGGGAGCAAGGGGTCGCGAGTTCGAATCCCGCCGCCCCGACCAACGACGCGACGGTCTGCACGCGAGGGCACCATGGTTGCGCGCATCTATAGGCCGGCAAGGACGGCGATGCAGTCCGGTGAAGGGCGCACCAAGGAGTGGGTGCTCGAATTTGCCCCCGCCAGTCCGCGCGAGATCGAGCCGCTGATGGGTTGGACGGGGACGCGCGACATGCGTGCCGAGGTGCAGTTGGCGTTCGACACCAAAGAAGAGGCGGTCGCCTACGCGGAACGCGAGGGCATCGCCTACCAGGTGTTCGAGCCGGCGCCGCGCAAGATGATCCGCAAGTCGTACGCTGACAACTTCAAGTACGGCCGCATCGGTCGCTGGACGCATTGATCTTCTCGCTTCCGGGCCCATTTCGGCCGATCTAAAACGTGCCAGCGTGACTTTTCCGCGACACCCATAATCTCGTATGAGCGGCGGGCTGGGAAAGTCCGACCACTGTCCGTTGAACCGCTGGTAAGCTCCGGTCGTAGGCTAGCGGCGTTCAGCCGGAGCCCGAATGTTCGCCTTAGGTGGCGTCAATTGCGTGCCGTTCGGTGGGGACGACGGCTTCGCTTCGTGCGTGGGGGTGTCCGGTATGGACAAGAGAGTAGGAGACGAGGCGCCGTTCGTCGCTGTCCCATCGCGCGAGCAACGCAGCTCCGATCTCGCCCGCCAGATACTGCCCAGTGCCGGAACGATGATTGCCATGTGCTCGACCATGGTCGGGCTCGTGAAGATCGCTGAGGGCCGCATCGGCACCACCCGCATGGATGTCTATGTGGCGCTGCTCGGCGCGGCATTCCTCGTCAGCGCCATTGTGGCCTACATCGCGATCCGGACGCCGCGCACGTCTGTATGGAGCATCCGCTGCGAGCGCGCGGCAGACGCCATCTTCCTAGCCGGTCTCGCGGCCGCCGTTTTTGTCGTCGGGCTGTTCGCCTTCGAGATGGTGTAGTCGAAAGCGCGCTGCGGCGGGCCAAGCACGCCGCGCCGTTGAGCTGGCGTTAGCGGAACAGCACGAGCGCCTTCTCGACGGTGTTCCAGATACCCCACGCAAGCGGAATGCCTACGAACAGCCAGAACAGCGTCGACTTGAAATCGATGCCGCCCATGCCGATGCCGCCGTCCGACGTCGTCGCACCATTGCTGTTTGCAGGGAGGTGTTTGGCGTGCTCGGCGGCGAGGTCGTCGTCGCTCATATGCCACTTCGGATTGACCGGGCGCACGAGCAGGTTGGCAACGAAGCCGACGACCAAGAGGCCGGCGAGAATGTAGAAGATCGGCCCGTAGATCTGGTCGGGCGCGATGCCCTCGGCCTGGCGCGTGTCGTGCAGGTAGTTGACGATCACCGGGCCGAGGATGCCGGCCGTCGACCACGCCGTCAGCAGGCGTCCGTGAATAGCGCCGACGAACTGCGTGCCAAACATGTCAGCGAGGTAGGCAGGGATGGTCGCAAAGCCGCCGCCGTACATCGAAGCGATGACGCAGAAGCACGCGACGAATAGAGCGAGGATCTTCCAATCTGCCGCGAACGAGGCGAGCACATACATCGCGACGCCGAGCACGAAGAAGATGAAGTAGGTCTGCTTGCGCCCGAGCCTGTCCGACGACGATGCCCAGCCGATGCGGCCGAAGATGTTGAACAGCGAGATGAGCCCGACAAAGCCGGCGCCGACGCCGGCGGCGGCCGCGAGAAGCGCTGCATCCTTCTTGAGGTCGAGATAGCCGAGCGCGGGATTGCCGGCGAGCGCGCCGGCGAACGTCTCCTGCAGCATGGGCGAGGCGGCGCCAATGATGCCGATGCCGGCCGACACGTTCATGCACAAAATGATCCACAAGAGCCAGAATTGCGGCGTCTTGTGCGCGTCCTTCAGGTGGACGTTGTTGTTGGTGATCATGCGGTTGCCGTTGGTCGGCGGCGTCCAGCCTGCGGGCTTCCAGCCGGCAGGGGGCAGGCGGTAGCCGAAAGCGCCGACCAGCATGAACACGAAGTAGACGGCGGCGAGCGCAACGAAGGTTTGCCACACGCCGACGTCGGTTGCCGTACGGAAGCCGACCCAAGGGAGCGTGAATCCACCGACCGAATAGGCGCCGCCGCTAAAGCCGTTCATCAGGATGGCGGCGAGCGGGGAGCCGATCATGGCGCCGCCGCCGAAGCCCATGATGGCCATGCCGGTCGCCATGCCGCGCCGGTCGGGGAACCACTTGATGAGCGTCGAGACGGGCGAGATGTAGCCGAGGCCGAGGCCGATCCCGCCGATGATGCCGGCGCCCAGCCACATCAGCCAAAGCTGGTGGATGTAGACGCCGAGCGCCGCCAGCAGCAGGCCGCCGCACCAGCACAGCGCCGAGACGAGGCCCGCCTTGCGCGGACCGACGCGCTCCAGCCAGCCGCCCCAGATGGCGGCGGAAATGCCAAGCACCAGGAAGAAGAACGTAAACATCCAGCCGAGATCGAACTGGCTCCAGTTGCAGTCGGTGGCCGTGAGGGCGTGCAGAGTGCCGAGCGACTTCTCGGCGAAAGTTACGGCTCCGGCCGAGCATTCAGGCAGTGCCTTGCCGTCGGAGCCGAGGAGGGCGGCCTGCAGCGGCTTCCAGAACACCGAGAAGCCGTAGGCCATGCCGATGCATAGATGGATGCACAGCGCCGCGGGCGGGACGAGCCAGCGGTTGAAGCCGGGCTTGGCGATGATACGCTCTCTGGAGAGCAGCCCCTGACCGGCATCCCCCACGCTTGCAGTGCTGGCCATCGTCGTTCCTTCCCCCGAAGTCCCTTTTTGGCGGCAGCACTTAGCCCGCTACCGCGCTTCTACCTTTCTTGCCATGGGTTTGCCGTTACGATCAATGCGCGTGGTGAACGCGCAAAGGGGCGCGTGGGCGCCGGCAAACGAAAACGGGCCGTTCGGCGGCCCGCGGCAGTCAACGGATTGTCAGTGCGGCTTCAGGCCGCGCGCTCGACCAGCGGCGCGTGGTGGCCGTCGACGCCGAAGGGCACGCATTCGTGCGCGATACGGTTCGGTCCCATGCAGTCGAGTGCCGCTAGCATGCGCCCCTCGCGCTTGAGAAAAGCATCGGCGAGGCCGACGAAGCGGCGGTTCGGCACGGCGGTGTCGGAGGCGCGGCGCAGTGCCAGAGCAATCGCCTTCTCGGGTGCCTCGGGGTTGAGCGCACACAGGGTAATAAAGGCAGAGGCAGTCGAGCGGCTGAGGCCGGCATAGCAATGGATGAGCAATGGGGCTTGGCGGTCCCAACCGCGCACGAACTCGATGAGCTGGCCGACGTGCTCCTCGGCGGGAGCCGTGGCGCCCTGTTGCATCTCGATGATGTCGTGCATGTCGAGCTTCAGGTGCCGCTCGACGGCGAGGCCGGCCGGTGTGGGCGGAACGAGATCGGCGTTGATGGCGCTGACGAGATGACTGGCGCCCGTGAGCGCGACGACCTCCGGGATGTGCCGCAATGCACAAACGTGGACGGAGGCGGACGATTTAGACTTCATGCAAATCTTTCTCGTGCTGATTCTTTAAGCGTGGGTAGTGCCAGCGAACGGTGACCGTTTCAAGAACCCTAGGGAACAGCGGGGATTGTTAGTCGTCCCTGGACACTTGCCACCCTCAGGGTTGCGGCATATCCACGTCCTCTGCACGATTGGCTGCTATAGTGCCAAGCCGTCATATGGGATCCCGTAGCTCAGTTGGATAGAGCATCTGCCTTCTAAGCAGAGGGTCGCAGGTTCAAATCCTGCCGGGATCGCCAATCTCAAGACAGGTGCCAGTTGCTAGCGCCTCAGACGGGCGGGAAATGCCGGTTGGCGGTTAATCGCAGTGTCCAATCGCAGTAGCGGACGGGTGATTTTCGCGTGTCAGCTGAGCAACTTGCGGCGTCGTAACGTCTTGCAATAAGCGCAATTGGTCAGTAGCGGGGGATATGACGTGTCAGAACCCGCTTTCCCGCGGTACCCGGCTCGAAGCCGAGACGCTACAATCGGAGATCGGCGCTCATCTGCGCAATACGCAGATGTCGTTCCTGCTGCAGCAGGGAGCCTATGCGCTGTGCATTCCAGGACATGTGCCAATCGCTTGGCCCTCGATCTCGCCGCGCGCCGGCGTGAAGCCGGCGTTCTACGAGGAAACCACAACCCTCGTCTTAAGCTACTTGATCGAGCGGTTCCGGCCAGCAACCTTCTTCGACGTCGGCGCGTCGGTCGGATACTTCTCCAGAGTCGCCGCCTCCAACAAGCACGTGGCGACGCGAGCGCATGCCTTCGAAATGCGGCCGGACCAGATCGCGAGGCTGCGGGAAATCGTCAGCGATGACGCGTTTCGCGACAGGGTGTCCATTCATCCGGTAGCCGTGAGTGACCGCGAAGATCCGCAGGCGCTCGTTTGGCTCGCACGCAGCTTGCTCTTCGAGCAGCATCCCTCACCCGCGGCCTATCGTGAGGCGTGGTGGCGCCGGTTCAAGTTCTGGTGGCGACAAGATAGGACACGAGAGCTTTCGGCGGCGACGATTCCGATCACCAGCATCGATGGCTTCGTCCAGCGAGCGAGTGCGCGGCCGGACATCATCAAGATCGATGTCGAAGGGTATGAGGGCCGCGTTCTGCTCGGCTCCATGAAAACGCTGACCATGCGGCGCCCATTCGTGCTGTTGGAGTTGCATCAAGGCAAGAAACTGCGCTTCGGCTTCAGCCGCAGCGAGGTCGCCGATTTCCTCTTCGGGCTCGGTTATGAAGCGTTGTTCTTCACCGACCATCAGGTCAAGGCGAACTGCGACGTCGTGCGAGTAGGCCCGGGAAATCAGTTGCTGGGGCGGCAGGAGACGGATCTCCTCCTCTTCGCGCATCCGGATTATTGCATTGATCGGCGTTCGCCCTTCTAGTGTTGCGGGGGCGAAGCACAGCTTGCGCCTCGCCCCCTCACGGTCAGCTCTTGTCGATCAGTAGGACAACCTTGTCATCGTCCGGATCGACGATGGCGAGCTGGTCGTCGGCGATGAAGTAGCGACAGGCAGCGAGTTCGCTTGCCTCCGACAGCACCGCATTGGGAAACTTCTCCAACTCGATATCCTGCGGCACGCTCCAGCCCACCTCGAGGTCGGATACGTCGACCTCGCGGCCGAGGCGCACCGACTGCAGGATCAACTCGCGCTGGTCCTCGCTTAGCCGGATGCGGGTGCTGCATTCGCGGTCCGCTGAACCGCCGCCGGCGTAAGTGCGACCGCCGCCGGCAGGGATCACGGCAACGACCTCATAGGTGTATGGATCGCAGATCACGTATTCGTCCTCGACGTAGACGAACACATAGTCGCGATATTCCGGCACGATTTCGATAACGGTGATCGGCACTGGTACGAAGTGCCAGTCACGCGGTAACCGGCGTCCGATGCTGATGTCGATATCGACGTTGGTGCGGCGCTTGACGTCGCCCTTGTCGCGGAAGGCGCCCTGCAGGCGCTGACGCTTGTCACCCGAGAGGTCGACCTGCTTCGCGCGTTCGGCCTTCTCGGCGCGCTGGGGATCGACAACTTTCTTGTCGGCCGCGTCCTGGGCGCGTTTCGAGGCATCGTCGGCCTTGTCGCGAACGCCAGTGTCGGCCCCCTTGGTTGCGGACTTTGCGTCGGACTTCACGCCCTCGGCAGCCTTTTCGGCAGCGCTTTCGGACTTCTTGCCCTCGCCGCCGCTGTCGCGATCGCCGCGCGAAGCTTTCGTGTCACCGTCAGGCTTGTCGCCGCGGCTCTCGTTTGCGTCGCCGGCCGATTTTTGCCGCTCGCCGCCCTGACGGGCTGGCGATTTCGCAGAGCGTGAGGGCGAAGGTGCCTCGGCTCCGCCTGCCGACCGTCCTTCGCGAGCAGCAGGTCCGGGTCCGTCGCCAGCACGACCTTCGCCGCCGCCGGGGCTACCCGGGACGCCGGGGCCGTCTCCCCCGATCGGACCACCGGCGCCAGGTCCCTCGCCACCACCGCCGGGTCCAATGCCGGCCGGCCCACGGGCGCCGCCCCCAGCTCCACCCAATGCTTCTCCTGGTCCACCTTGCGCATAGGCGCAGCTCGCCACTCCCAACATAAGCGTCGCGATTAAGGTCGCGGTTTTTTTCATCACTCTCTCCTTGCCGAACGTGAGAACGCGTCTTGCGAACTCATAGCGGCAACGAAACTTCGATTTAACCGTTCCGTAAGCCAACGAATTGACCATTCATTATTTGGTGCAGTCGCTCCGCGCGGTGTGAACCAAACCAAGCCTTGAGAGTTAGTTGATCTCAAAGAGGAGTTAAGCCATGGGTTTTTTTGCGTGGATCTTCGTTGGGCTGATCGCCGGATGGCTCGCCGAGCAAATTGCCGGCCGTGAGCACGGCCTCGTCACCAACCTCGTCGTCGGCGTCATCGGAGCGATAATCGGCGGCCTATTGTTCGGCTCGCTGCTCGGCTTCCACTACAACGAGGGCTTCAACCTTGCGACCATCGCCTCCGCGACCGGCGGTGCTGTCATATTGCTGTGGATCGTCGGCGCTATGCGCGCCCGCCGCACGACGCCCTAAGGCGCGCTACGCGGAAAGCCCTTTATCTGCGCCTCACTTGGCGTCGGTGTAGGGCTGTTCGCCTTCGACAAACGGCCGCACTTTGCGCCATAGGCGGTGATACTCGTTGGCCTGCTGGCGCTGCTCCTCGACATCGTCGGCGAGCCGCGAAGCTTCGCGCAGTCGCTCCATTTCGCTTAGCGCTTTCTCGACCTGCTCTCTCGTCATGCGACACTCCCGTGCGCTGTCTGCGGCGTAAAACTCAAGTCGTGCCGAACAGCGTGAATATAAGTGCGGCCTACTGCAACGCACAACGGCAAGATGCGGTCTCTGCGCCGCCCCCATGACGGTCGACCCACAGTTCCTCGCGCTCCCAATTTTTATTTGCCTGTTTCGTGCGATACGGCGCGGAACGGTGGCCGCGTGCGAGGATTTATCTCGTCAACAGTATGGAGAACGAAAATGCCTCTATTCCTTCTGCCCTATTTCTACATGCAGCTGGCGCTGACAGGCAGTGCAACCACGTGGGCGACGCCTACAGCCATCGACGATCTCGACGACTGAGGTCACCATGAAGACGCTCCGCGGCAGCAAGGCTAAGCGCGGCGCCCGGAAGATGAGCTGGCTTCCCGGTCGAAAGGGCCAGGGCGGCGAAGGCGTCAGCCACGGCTACGGCGGCAGCGCCGGCGACGGAACCGGTGCCTCGGGGCCGGAAACCGGTCAGCGGTCGAAGCCCGAAGACAACTCCGAGCTTCACAAGAAGATCAACAACGAAGGGGAGCACAGCCCATCGCTGCCCTCGCGGGATAAGATTTCCCGCGTGCTGCGCTGAACGAACGTAGGATTGTTTGCGCCACGGCCCAGGGGTAGAGAGGCGCGCTGCTGCCTCCTCGCAACCCTCGGTGACCGTCTATGCCCCTGCTCTGTTTCAACGTGCTCGAAGGCCGCACCGACGCCGAGCTCAAGACGATGCTCGACGCAGCGCACCGAGCCATGCTCGCGGCGTTCAAGGTGCCCGAACGCGACCGCTATCAGATCGTCAACGAATACAAGCCTTCGCGCATGATCGTCGAGGATACGGGACTCGGCTTCCCGCGCAGCGACAAGGTTGTCGTCGTCCAGGTCGTTACACGCCGGCGCGGCAAAGAGATGAAGCAGAAGTTCTACAAGCTGCTCACGGAAGAGCTGCAGAAGAGTTGCGGCATCGACCCGTCCGACGTGATGGTATCGATGATCGAGAACTCTGACGAGGACTGGTCTTTCGGGCTCGGCCGCGCGCAGTTCCTCGAAGGCGACCTGTAGGCGGCGGCCGGCTATTGCGGCTTGGGCGCGTGCTCGGCCAGCAACGATCGCAACATGCGCACGACGCGCTGCGCCGGGCCGCTTGAGCAGCATTGGAGCGATATGCGCGCGCCCTCGAAAAGCAAGAACAGCTCGTCCGCAAGCTGATCTGGCTCCGCATATCCCGCCTCGGTAAACAGCTTCACCATGCGGTTGCGCTTGCGCGTTTTGTACTCGTCGATGATCTGGCGCGCGGGATGTTCGATCTCGCGCATCTCCACCGCGGCATTGGCGATGGCGCAGCCGCGCTCGCCGCCGTCGGTCAGGACCTTTTCACAGTGTCGCACCCAGCCATCGAGCTGCGCCGTGGGGTCCCCGGGGTAGTCCCGCGCCAGAGCCTCCCAGACTTCATCGCCTTCCTTGGCGAGTTCCGTCACGTAGGCGGCGATGAGTTCATCCTTGGAACCGAAATGGCGATAAAGCGTCATCTTATTCGTGGCCGCGGCGTCCGCGATCGCGTCGACGCCTACGGCTCGGATGCCATGGCGATAAAAAAGATCGCGAGCGGCGGCCAGGATGCGCTCGCGGGGTGGGGCCTGGGGGGCCTCTGCATGCGGGTTAATAGTTCTTACCATGGCCTCTTGACATAGGGTGTTACCGGTCAGTATACCAGTCGTGTTACCGGTCAGTAACATACAGTGCGAGCGATGTCATGCCCCTCGTTTCGCACTGCACCAAACCCGCGAGCACAACCATGCAGCCAACCCCTACTGTGCACTTGGACTCGAAGTTCGACGACGGTTACGCGGAACACGGCGCTTCGCGCAACATCCTTTGTCTGACGAGCAGCCCGCGTCGCGATACGTCCTACTCCAGTCTGGTAGCCATGCGCGTCCTGCGCGAGCTGCGCCAAGTCTATCCGGACGCGAGCGTCACGATTCGCGACCTCGCGCGCAATCCACTTGCGCACATCGATGAGGATTTCGCCATAGCCACGCGGTCCGTCGCCGGTGCGCGGACCGACCGCCAGCGCGAGCAGTTGGAGCAGTCCGACGCGCTCATCGACGAGCTGTTCAATGCCGATGCCATCGTCATAGCGGCCTCCATGATCAATTTCGGCGTGCCCTCCACCCTGAAGGCCTGGATCGACCATGTCGTCCGCCCGGGACGCACGTTCCGCTACACGCAGAACGGCACGCAAGGCCTCCTGCGCGGGCGGCGCGCCATCCTCGTCCTTACGCGCGGTAGCATTTACTCGGTCGGTCCATTACGTGCGGCCGAGCACGACGAAAGCTACCTGCGTTCCGTCCTCGCCTTCATGGGGATCACGGACGTCCAGTCGATCGTCGCCGAAGGCCTGGGTTTGGGCCCGGAGATCGCCGAGCGCTCAATCGACGCTGCCATGCGGCGCGCCGGCGCAGTCGCTGGTGTACTCGCTGCTGCTTGACGTGACTGAACGACGTGTCCTCACTTTGGGAGCGTAAATGCTCCCGCAGCCATATTGAACGGACCCTATGCCCAGCTCCCCGCTTCTCCGCCTCGCTGTCCCCTTGTCGCTGCTGACCGCTCTCCTTGCCGGTTGCGGCGAGACGCAGACGCAAGCACAGAACGCCGCCCCTCCGGCGCCCACCGTGAGCGTTTCCAAGCCGATCAAGAAGCTGGTGACGGATCGCGATGAGTACGTTGGCCGCTTCGTCGCCTTCGACTATGTCGAAGTACGGGCGCGGGTCTCGGGCTATCTGGAGAAAATCCTCTTCCAGGACGGCCAGCTCGTGAAGGCGGGCGACCCTCTGTTCATCATCGATCCACGTCCCTTCGAGGCTTCGCTGGATCAAGCGAACGCGGCCGTGCAGCAGGCGAAGGCCAACCTTGCGTTCGCCGAGAGCGACTTGAAGCGCGGCGAAAGCCTCAAGACCGGGACCACCATCACACAACAGGCGCTGGACCAGCGGCTGCAGGCTTCGCGCGTCGCCGCTGCTTCGGTGACGGCGCAGGAAGCGGCGGTGAAGCAGGCGGAGCTCGATCTCAGTTTCACGGATTTGAAGGCACCCATCTCCGGCCGCATCGGCGACCGGCGCGTGTCGATCGGCAACCTCGTGTCGGGCGGCGCGACTGGCTCGACGCTGCTTGCCACCATCGCTTCGATCGATCCGATACGCTTCGAGTTCACCATGGATGAGGGCTCGTACCTTCGCTACCTGCGCATGGCGAGCGCTTCCAATGCTGCCGACCGCGGCATGACGCTGCCGGTGCGCCTGAAGCTGCTCGACGAGGATGCCTACACGCACGAGGGCAAGATCGACTTCGTCGACAACGCCATCGATCGTTCGTCGGGCACCATCCGCGGGCGGGCCCAGTTCGCCAATGCCGATGGACGCCTGACGCCCGGTATGTTCGGCCGCATCCAGATCGCCACGTCGGCCCCGGCGGAAGCACTGCTCGTCCCCGACAGCGCCATCGGCACCGAGCAGGTGCGCAAGTTCGTTTACGTGCTCAACGCCGAGAACGTGGCGACGCCGAAGTACGTGACCCTGGGCCAGCTCGTCGACGGCCTGCGCGTCGTAAGCGGCTTGAAGCCGGACGACACGGTTGTCGTCAATGGCCTGATGCGCGTGCGCCCGGGCGCCAAGGTGACGCCGGAGCAGGCCGCCACTGCGGACACCGGCGGCGTTCGCGACACCTCATCCATCCGCACGAACTAAGAGCAGGGCGCGATGCGCATTTCGCATTTCTTCATCGACCGGCCGATCTTCGCTGCCGTCATCTCGGTGGTGTTCGTCATCATCGGCGCCGTGTCGCTCGGCCGCCTGCCGATCGCGCAGTATCCCGATATCGCGCCGCCGGTCGTCAACGTCACCGGGCAGTATCCGGGCGCCAGCGCGGAAGTCGTCGCTTCGACGGTCGTGGCGCCGCTCGAGCAGCAGATCAACGGCGTGGAGCGCATGCTCTACATCTCGTCGAACTCGACAGTCGACGGGCGCTTCACGATTTCGGTCACCTTCGACCTCGGCACCGACCTCGATACCGCGCAGGTGCAGGTGCAGAACCGCGTCGCCATTGCGCAACCTCGTTTGCCCGCCGACGTGCGCAACATCGGCGTGACGGTGGCGAAGGCCTCGCCCGACCTGATGATGGTCGTGCACTTGTACTCGCCCGACCAGTCGCGCGACACGCTGTTCATCTCCAACTACGCCAGCGTCAACGTCGTCGACGTGCTCAGCCGCATCCAGGGCGTCGGTTCGATCACCGTCTTCGGCAGCCGCGACTACTCGATGCGCGTGTGGCTCGATCCCGATCGCCTGCAATCGCTCGGGCTGACGGCGAGCGATGTGACGGTGGCGCTGCAGCGGCAGAACGTGCAGGTCGCAGCAGGTATTCTGAACCAGCCGCCGGTGGCGCAACCGGGCGCTTTCCAGGTTTCCGTTCAGACGCTCGGGCGTCTCGCCGATCCCGATCAGTTCGGCAACATCGTCGTCAAGCAGAGCAACGACGCCGTCGTGCGGCTGAAGGATGTGGCGCGCGTCGAGCTTGCCGCGCTCGACTACGGCGTCAACTCGTATCTCGATGAGTACCCGGCGACGGGTCTCGGCGTGTTCCAGCTCCCAGGATCGAACGCCATCGACACGGCGGAGAAGATCAAGGCGACGATGTCGGAGCTGTCGAAGTCGTTCCCGGCGGGTCTCAAGTACGACATCATCTACAACCCCACGGACTTCATCCAGCAGTCGGTTGACGCAGTCGTCATGACGATCCTCGAGGCCGTGGTGCTCGTGGTGCTCGTCGTCATCTTGTTCCTGCAGACATGGCGTGCCGCGATCATTCCCATCGTCGCCATTCCCGTATCGCTGATCGGCACGTTCTTCCTGCTGGCGGCGTTCGGCTTCTCGCTCAACAACCTGTCGCTGTTCGGTCTCGTGCTCGCCATCGGCATCGTGGTCGACGACGCCATCGTCGTCGTCGAAAACGTCGAGCGCAACATGGCGAAGGGCCTCAGCCCGCGCGAGGCCGCGTATCGCACCATGGAGGAAGTTGGCGCGGCGCTGATCGCCATCGCCTTGGTGCTCACCGCCGTGTTCGTGCCGTCGGCGTTCATCACCGGCATCTCCGGCCAGTTCTACCGCCAATTCGCGCTCACCATCGCCGGCGCCACCATCATCTCGCTCATCGTGTCGCTGACGCTGTCGCCGGCGCTGTGCGCAATGTTGCTCAAGCCGCATAGTGAGCAGCACAGGACGGCCTGGTATATGTGGCCGATCGAGCTATTCTTCCGCGCCTTCAACTGGAGTTTCGACAAGCTCTCCAACGGTTACGCCTGGGTGGTCGGCAAGCTGGTGCGGCTCGCCGTCATCATGCTCGTCGTTTACGCCGGCATCATCGCCTTCGGCATGAACGAATTCCGCAAGACGCCGATCGGCTTCATCCCGGCCGTCGACGGCGGCTATCTCATCACGGTGACGCAGCTTCCGCCGGCCGCGTCGCTGACGCGTACCGACGAGGTCAATCGCCGCGTCGTCGAACTGGCGCTGCAGGTGCCCGGCGTCGCCCACGCGGTCAACATCGTCGGCTTCTCCGGAGCCACACGAACCAACGCTCCCAACGCCGGCGCGGTGTTCGTGGTCCTGAAGCCGTTCGACGAGCGGGCGAAGGATCCCAATCAGTCGGCGCAGGCGATCCAGAAGGCGTTGCTGGGCAAGTTTTCCACCATCCAGGATGCCATGGTTCTCGTCGTGGCGCCGCCGCCTGTGCGCGGTATCGGCAGTGCCGGCGGCTTCCGCATGATGGTGCAGGATCGCGGCGGAGCGGGACCGGCAGCGCTGCAACAGGCCGTCGGCGCGATGATGGCCAAGGCCAATCAGACGCCGGGGCTGCAGCAGGTGTTCTCGATGTTCGAGAATTCGACGCCGCAGCTCTACCTCGACATCGACCGCGTCAAGGCGCAGATGCTCGGCATCAACGTCACAGACGTGTTCACGACGCTGCAAACCTATCTCGGCTCGGCCTACGTCAACGACTTCAACCTGCTTGGGCGAACGTTCCGCGTCACCGCACAGGCCGACAGCGGCTTCCGCGTCGATACCAAGGACGTGCTCAAGCTGCGCGTGCGCAATTCCGCCGGCGACACGGTGCCGCTCGGCTCGTTCACGACCGTGCGCGACATCTCCGCACCCTCGCGGGTGCCGCGCTACAACCTCTATCCGGCCGCTGAGCTCGATGGCTCTGCCGCACCCGGCTACTCCCAGGGCCAGGCCATCGATCTGATGCAGAAGCTGGCGGCCGAGACGCTGCCGCAGGGTTTCAGCTACGAGTGGACCGAGCTCGCCTACCAGCAGATCATGGCCGGCAACACCGCCGCGTTCGCATTCGCGTTAGGCGTCATATTCGTCTTCCTCGTGCTGGCGGCGCAGTTCGAAAGCCTGACGCTGCCGCTGGCGGTGATCCTCATCGTGCCGATGAGCCTCATCGCCTCGATCACGGGCGTCGTCATGCGCGGGATGGACAACAACATCCTCACCCAGGTCGGCTTCATCGTGCTCATAGGTTTGGCGGCCAAGAACGCCATTCTTATCGTCGAGTTCGCGGCGCAGCTCGAGGAAGGCGGCCGCAGCAAGTTCGAGGCGGCGACGGAAGCGGCGCGACTGCGCATGCGGCCTATTCTGATGACGTCGCTGGCGTTCATTCTTGGCGTCGTCCCGCTGGTGTGGGCGATCGGCGCCGGCGCCGAGCTGCGCCAGGCGCTTGGGACCGCGGTGTTCGCCGGCATGATCGGCGTCACCTTCTTCGGCCTGATCTTCACGCCCGTGTTCTACGTGACCACCCGCTGGCTCGGCGACCGGTTCAAACGCCGCCGCGGTGCCGAGCCGGTACCCGCCGTTGCCCACCCGGCCGAGTAGCGGCCAAGGTCGAGGAGGACCGAAAGACCCGTTTGCAATCGTTGTGTGGCGAGCGGGTCAAGAATTTCCGGTGCGCGCGGGAGCCACAGCGCACCTTGGACGTTTCACCGCGAGGCGAACGATCCTTCTGCACCCAGCCAACTCAGTATAGCGAGGCGCCAGATGATCAACCTGACCGTGAACGGAGCGAAGGTGCAATACGGCGGCGATCCGTCGATGCCGCTCCTATGGTTTCTGCGTGACATTCAGGGACTGACCGGGACCAAGTTCGGCTGCGGCATCGCCCAGTGCGGCGCCTGCACGGTGCATGTCAACGGCGAGCCGAGGCGTTCGTGTGTGTCTCCTATCGGTACGCTGGAGGGCGCCGACGTGACGACCATCGAAGGTGCCGCCGGCAAGGAAGTCGAGGCCGTACGGGCCGCCTGGGTGGCGCACGACGTTCCCCAGTGCGGCTACTGCCAGTCCGGCCAGATCATGTCGGCCGTCGGCCTTCTGAGCATGATCCCCAAACCGAGCGACAACGACATTGATCTTGCCATGACCGGTAACGTCTGTCGCTGCTGCACGTACCATCGCATCAGGGCGGCGATCCACGATGCCGCGGGACGGATGGAGGGCTGAACATGAACATCCCCGTCTCCCCCAACCGCCGCCAGTTCCTCAAGGGTTCCACCGCGCTTGGTCTCGTCGTCGGCTTCCACATTCCGCTGGCGCAGCGAGCGCTGGCGGCTGCTGAGCCCGCCGGCGAGTTTGTGCCGAACGCGTTCATTCGCATCGCGCCGGATAACACGGTCACGGTGTTGTCGAAGCACATCGAGTTCGGGCAGGGGCCGTACACCGGCATCGCCACCATCCTCGCCGACGAGCTCGACGCCGACTGGTCGCAGATGCGTGCCGTGTCGGCGCCGGCCGACGCCAGCAAGTACAACAACTTTGCCTTCGGCCCGGTGCAGGGGACCGGCGGCTCGACCGCCATGGCCAACTCGTGGGATCAGCTCCGCACTGCCGGTGCCGAGGCACGCGCGCGCCTCATCGCAGCGGCGGCCAAGGAATGGGGCGTTGATGCGGGCTTTCTCGCCATCGAGAAGGGCGTCGTCAAAGGGCCGGACGGCAAGTCGGCGACCTTCGGCGAGCTGGCGGGGCTGGCGCAGCAGATCGAGCTGGCCGGCCCGTTCAAGCCGAAGGACCCGAGCGCCTGGAAGCTGATCGGTCTCAACAAGCTGCCCAAGGTGGACACGCTGCCGAAGACGAACGGCACCGCGATCTACACCATCGATGTGAAGATGGACAATATGCTGACGTGCCTTCTGGCGCGTCCCTCGCGCTTCCACGCCAAGGTCAAGTCCTTCGACGCGGCGCCGGCGCTCGCCGTGCCGGGCGTCAAGGAGGTGTTCGCGGTATCGCAGGGCGTGGCGGTTCTCGCCGATGGCTACTGGGCGGCAAAGAAGGGCCGCGATGCGCTGAAGGTCGAATGGGACGAGGTCGGCACCGAAGCGCGAGGCAGCGACCAGATCGTCAAGGAGTACGTCGACCTCGCCAACAAGCAGGGCGCCATCGCCCGCAATGACGGCGACACCGACGCGGCGTTGTCCGGCGCCGCCAAGGTGCTCGAGGCGACCTATGTGTTCCCGTATCTGGCGCACGCGCCGATGGAGCCGAACAACTGCGTCATCCATCGAACCGACGACGGTGGCGTCGAGATGAACTTCGGCTCGCAGATCCAGACCATCGACCAGGGCGTTGCCGCCGCCGTGCTCGGCCTCAAACCCCAACAGGTGAAGATCAACACGCTGCTTGCCGGTGGCAGCTTCGGCAGGCGGGCGACGCCGGCAGGCGACATGGCGGCGGAAGCCGCCGAGGTGTTGAAGGGCGCTCAACACAAGGGCCCGATCAAGGTGCTGTGGACGCGCGAGGACGACATCAAGGGCGGTCGCTACCGGCCGATCTTCGTCCACAAGCTGCGCGGCGGTGTCGATGCCGAAGGCAACATCGTCGGCTGGGACCAGGTGATCGTCGGGCAGTCGTTCATGAAGGGATCGCCGTTCGAAGCGGGTATGATCAAGGACGGCATCGATCAGACGATGGTCGAGGGCGCCAGTACGCTGCCCTACCAGATCCCCAATCTGCGGGTGTCGGCGCACATGACCCAGGTCGGGGTACCGACGCTGTGGTGGCGCTCGGTCGGCTCGACGCACACTGCCTTCTCGACGGAAACGTTCCTCGATCAGCTCGCCGACGCGGCCGGAGTCGATCCGCTCGTCATCCGCCGCAAGCTGCTGACGAAGCATCCGCGGCACTTGGCGGTGCTGGAGCTAGCGGCGGAGAAAGCCGGCTGGGAAAAGCCGCCGGCGAAAGGCCGAACGCGCGGCCTAGCGGTGCACGAATCCTTCAAGTCGTTCGTCGCCCACGTCGTCGAGGTGTCGATGGGCGAGGACGGCCTGCCGAAGGTGGAGCGAGTCGTCGTCGCTGCCGATTGCGGCATTCCGATCAACCCGGACGTCATCCGCGCGCAGCTCGAAGGTGGCATGGGATTTGGACTGTCGGCGGCGCTCTTCGCCTCGGTCGATCTCGACGAGGGGCGCGTCGTGCAGTCGAACTTCCACGACTACCGGGTGCTGCGCATCAACGAGATGCCGGACGTCGAAGTGCACATCGTGCCATCGACGGAGAAGCCGACCGGCATCGGCGAGCCGGGCACTCCGCCCATCGCCCCGGCCATCGCCAACGCTTGGTCGAAGCTGACCGGCCAGCGCGTGTTCACGCTTGCCGTTCACGCGTGCGGCCGCAAAGGCGTAGGGAGGAAATATGCGTTCGATCGCGATACTTCTCGCCGGTGCTGTGACCATCGTCGCCGTCGGCATGGCCGTCTCCGCCGCGCAGCCTGATCCGGCGAAGACGCTCCGCTCGGTGCAGGCGTTCGCCTCCATCGCCGATGACCAACAACGCTCGCAGGCCCTGTTCGAAGAGGCCGGCAAGGTCATCACTCATGCGCGCTGCGTCAACTGCCATCCGGCCGGCGATAGGCCTGCGCAGGGAGACGACCGAAGCCCCCACATGCCGCTGGTCGTGCGCGGCGTCGACAATTTCGGTGCCGTGGGCATGCGCTGCACGACGTGTCATGGACCGTCGAACTTCGATGCTGCCGGCGTTCCCGGGAATCCCGCATGGCACTTGGCGCCGATCGAGATGGCCTGGGTCGGAAAATCGCTCGGCGAAATTTGCCGGCAGATCAAAGATCCGCAGCGCAATGGCGGCAAGTCCATGGAGGAGCTTGTGCATCATATGGCGGAAGACTCGCTGGTCGGCTGGGGATGGAACCCCGGCGTCGGGCGCGAGCCCGCACCCGGCACGCAGAAGGAATTTGGCGAACTGATCAAGGCGTGGTCGGATACGGGAGCAGTTTGCCCGGCCACTTGAAGCCGGCAGTGCTTGGCGAGGTACCGCATGAATGTCATCACACCCGAGCGACGGACGCGGAACCCCGCCGATACGTGGGAGGTCGCTCGCAATTGGCTGGATGCCCACGGAAGCGTGGCCATCGCTACCGTCGTCGCGACCTGGGGCTCGGCGCCGGTGCCGGTTGGAGGTCAGCTCGTCGTTACCGTGGATGACCGCTTCGAGGGTTCGGTGTCGGGCGGCTGCGTCGAGGTCGACGTACTGGTGGAGGCTGCCGACACGATGGCCAGCGGCGTGCCGAAGCTGCTGGAGTTTGGCGTCAGCGAGGAAACGGCATGGCGCGCCGGGCTGCCCTGCGGCGGCAAGATCAACGTGCTGGTCGAGCGATTGACGCGCGCCGATATCGGATTTGTCGACGCTATCATCGAGGCCCGCCGCACGCGGCAGACCGTGGTTGTCGTCACTCGCATCGCCGATGGTGAGCGCCGGCTCTATGCGTCGAACGAGGCTATGCGGCCCGAGGTCGCGAGCCTCGCCGCGTCGGGCTCCGTCGGAGTGACGGAAACGCCGGACGGCGCCGTATTCGTGCAGCCGCTGGTTCCACCCCTGCGCATCATCGTCGCCGGAGCGACCCATATCGGGCAGGTGTTCGCCGAGTTGGCGCGTCAGGTAGGTTATTCGGTGACCGTCGTCGATCCGCGCTCGGCGTTCGCCACCGAGGAGCGCTTCGGTGCCGCTGATACGATGGCCGAGTGGCCAGAGGCTTCCTTCGACGATCTGAGGATCGATGCGCGCACGGCCGTGGTGGCGCTGACGCACGCCTCGCACATCGACGATGAGGCGCTGAGCGCGGCGCTGCGCTCCTCGTGCCTCTACATCGGCGCGCTGGGCTCGCGCGGCACACACGCAAAGCGCCTGGAGCGGCTCGCCGCCGCGGGCTTCACGCTGGAGGATTTGCAGCGCATAAACGCGCCCATCGGCTTGGCGATCGGCGCCAAGGGCCCGGCTGAGATCGCCGTGTCGATCCTTGCCGAGATCATCAAAGTGACGCGTAGTGCCGGCTGACGGCGGCATTGCCGCAGTGCTCCTTGCCGCCGGCGCCTCGCGCCGCTTCGGCGAGGACAACAAGCTGCTGGCGCACATCGACGGACGTACGTTGCTCGAACGCATCGTCAATGCGCTGACCATTGCTGGCATCTCCGACATTGTTGTCGTCACCGGGCATGATCGCGCGGCAGTTGAGACGGCGCTGCGCGGGCGGCCTGTGCGCTTCGTGCACAACGCGAGTTGGGAGAGCGGCATGGGCTCCTCCATCGCCGCAGGTGTGGCGGGGCTCGATGCCGACGTGGTCGGCTGCTTCATAGTACCGGGGGACGTCGGGCTTTTGCCGCCGCGACTCGTGTCCGCCCTCGTCACGGCTTTCGGGGAGCGCAAGCACGATTGTATCGTCTATCCGACGACAGCGGCCGGAGAGCAGCGCAACCCGGTGCTGTGGCCGCGCCGGCATTTCGGCGCCCTGTTGGCGTTGCCGCCGGACAAGGGTGCCAAGGCGCTGTTGCAACTCGTTGCCTGCGAGTGCGTACCGGTCCTTGCCGAGGATGCCGCGATCAGCGACATCGATACGCCGGCCGATTTGGAGGCGGCGCGCAAGCTCGCCGGCAACTAGCAGAGGCTACTCGGCGGCGTTGAAGCGTTGAAAGCCGGCTTCCAGATCGGCGCGCAGGTCGTCGACATCTTCCAGCCCGATGTGGAAGCGCAGCCCCGGCCCTTCGGCATCCCACTTGGTGGCCGTGCGATACGGCTTGGCGTCGAAGGGGATGACGAGGCTTTCGTACCCGCCCCACGAGAAGCCCATGCCGAAAAGCTTCAAACCGTCGAGCATGGCGGCAACGGCGGCTTTGCTCGCCGGCTTGAGAACGACGGAGAAGAGGCCACTGGCGCCGAGGAAGTCGCGTTTCCACAGGGCGTGCTGCGGATGGCTCGGCAAGCCGGGATGCAGCACGCGCGATACCTCGGGGCGCCCCTCGAGCCAGCGGGCGATCTCGAGGCCCGCGCGCTGATGCTGGGCAAGGCGCGTCGACAAGGTGCGCAGTCCGCGCATGCCGAGATACGTCTCCTCCGAGCCGGGGCAGACGCCGAGCAGCTCCTTGGCGGCGGCCACGTGCTTGGCGGCGCGCGCATTGGAGGTGATGCAGCCGAGCATCGCGTCGGCATGGCCGACGATGTATTTCGTCGCCGCCTGAATGGACACATCGACGCCGTGGTCGAAGGGGCGGAAGTACAGGGGGCTCGCCCAGGTGTTGTCCATCACCAGCCACAAGTCGCGGTCGGCGGCGACGCGCGCAATCGCCGGGATGTCCTGCACCTCGAACGTTTGCGAGCCGGGGCTCTCGGTGAAGATAAGGCGTGTGTTGGGGCGTACGAGCTCGGCGATGCCGGCACCGATCAGCGGATCGTAGTACGTCGTCTCGACGCCGAGCTTCGACAGCATGTAGTCGCAGAATTTGCGCGTCGGCTGATAGACGCTGTCGACCATGAGGATGTGGTCGCCCGACTTCACGAAGGCGAGGATCGCCGTGCTAACGGCCTGATAGCCGGACGCCGTCAAAGCCGTCGCGGCGCCGCCCTCCACCTCGGCAATGGCCTGCTCCATCGCCTTGACGGTCGGCGTCGAAGACCGACCGTAGGTGTATTCCTGGTCGCGGTTCCACAACTTCTCGACAGTCGGGAAGAGGACGGTCGAGCCGCGATAGATCGGCGGATTGACGAAGCCGAAAGTTGTCATGTGGCGCGCGGCCAGAGTGCACGACTTTCGTCGCGGGCGCGTACGTACGCGGTGGCTTCTTGCCTGAGGAGGACATCGGGCGGATCCTGTTCGCCGCGGCTGGCCGCCCGTGTGACGCAAGTCCGGCGCGCGGTCAAGGTCTTGACCCCGTCGACGTTCCGGGAGATTGAGCGGCGGCGCATATTTTCGGACGCATTTACGTTGTCGACACGTCCGCTGCACTGTGTCCCTTGCGCGCTCCCGACTATCGCCCCACACTCACCTCACGTCATGAAAATGCTCCTGTTTCCCCGCTGCCTATTGTCTGCGGCTTGTTGCCTGGGCGCTTTGCTCGCCTGGGGTGCCGCCGCGAGCGCTGCCGATACCACGACCCTCGACGCGATCAGGGCCCGTGGCCACCTGTTGTGCGGCATCGGCGAGCCACAGGCGGGTTTCTCCCACGTCGGCTCGGGCGGCGACCGCTCGGGCCTCGACGTGGAATTCTGCACGGCGCTGGCGGCGGCCGTTTTCGGCAGCAAGGACGCGGTCAAATTCTGGCCGCTGAGCGCCAACGACCGCTTCAAGGCGCTGCAGGCGGGTGACGTCGATGTGCTGTCGCGCGGCGCGACATGGACGCTCAGCCGCGACACGGAGCTGGGCGCGCGTTTCGCCGGCGTGCTGTTTTACGATGGACAGGGGTTCCTGACGCGCCGCGGCAATGCCGTCGCCAGCGTGCTCGAGCTGTCGGGCGCTTCCGTCTGTGCCCTTCCGGGGGCGATGGGCGAGCAGGCCGTGGCCGCGTACTTCACCGCTCAGCGCATGCGCTATCAGATCGTGGCGCACGACAACTGGGACGACCTCGTCAAGGCGTACACCGCCGGTAGCTGCACCGTGCTGACGGGCGATATCTCATTGCTGGCGCAAGCGCGCAGCCATCTCAAGGCGCCGGGCGACCACATCATCCTGCCGGAGCTCATCACCAAGGAGCCGCTTGGACCGGCGGTGCGCCAGGACGATGCGCAGTGGTTCGCCGTGGTGCGCTGGACGCTGATGGCGCTGATCGAGGCCGAGGAGCTGGGTCTCACCAGCGCCAACGTCGACGCGCAGCGCGCCTCTACCGATCCCGGCATTCGCCGCTTTCTGGGGATCGAGGCAAATCTCGGCCAGGCGCTGGGGCTGCCGCGCGACTGGGCATATCAGGTGGTCAAGAACGTCGGCAACTACGGCGAGATTTTCGAACGCACGCTCGGCATGAAGTCCGACCTCAAGCTGGCGCGCGGGCTGAACAACTCGTGGACCAAGGGTGGCCTGATGTACTCGATGCCCTTCCGTTGAGGGATCGAGCATGACCACGTTCACCTCGGCCGAATTCGGCTTGCTGCTGGTCGGCGCGGTCATGGCGGCGCTGCTCGTCACGGTGATCGCCCTTAGCCTGCGCCGCCGCCGGCGTGCGCGCGATCGGCTCGGCGTCGCGGCATTGCCGCAGGAGACGGCCGCCGTCGCGCCGGCCCGGTTGACGGCGCTCGACGGCGCGTCGCTGCTGGCCGCCGTCAAGGAAGCCGAGGCGGATGGCCAGGTGAAGCGGCTTCCGGGCCTCTACCTCTCGTTGGCGCGGTGGCGGCTCGAGAGCGAGGAGACGTCGGCCGCCGAGGAGCTGCTGCGCAAGTGCATCCTCGCGGCTACGACGGGGGGCCAGAAGGACTGCCACGCCAGGGGGCGGCTGGCGCTGGGCGATATCGCCCTCACCAAGGGCGATCCGGTAACCGCGTGCGAGCACTGGCAGATCGCCCGCTCGCTGTTTCGCGAGTTGCGCCTATCGCAAGAGCACGACACCGTCGAAGCGCGCATGCGCCGCAACGGCTGCCCGACGGACTGGGTGCTGACAGACTTCTAGCCACCCACCACCTCCGTCGGTCACTGCATCAGGACCTCGACCTGGGCCACCTCGCCGTTGGCGACGGTGAAGGTGCGCTTGTAGGCGCCGGTGCTCGATTTGGCGGTCACCGCATAGCTGCCGGGAGCGAGAATATGCGTCGCCAACGCGCCGACGCTCTGCATGACCACCAGGCCTTCCGCCGTCTGCACTGTCCATTGCGTATCGGGCAGCGCTTCGCCGCCCACGCGATTGACGAGCTTGAAGGTCACGCGCGCCGCCGAGTGCGAGACTGTCGCCTCGGTGAGTTTGCCGGCTTCGACGGTGACATCCGCCTCGACTTTGGCGTTGGCGTCGCCATAGCGCGACATGATGCGGTAGATGCCGGCATTGAGGCGATTGATGACGTTCGGCTTGGCGCCGCCGAGCACGCGCACGCGATTGTCGAGCTGATCGCGCTCGCTCGAGAGAATGTCGTAGGCGACGGTATTGGCGGGCGGCTCTACCCCGTCGACCAGGACTTTCACCTTGAGGCCGCCGGCATTGAGGACGAACTTCTCGCTGGTCGCGCCGCCAGCTGCGACGACGATCTTGCGCGTGATGTCGGCGCGGCCGAAAGCTGCGTTGACGATGTAGTCGCCGGGCTCGAGGTTGATGGTCGGGCTGGCTTCGCGCCTCGTCATCAGCAGTTTGCTCTCGGCGCGCGGATCGCGCGTCGAGGCGAAGATCCGCCACACTAGGCCCTGGTCGATGCGCTGACCGTCCACGGTGAGGAGGGCGACGAGGTTGACCTGTCCGCCACTCGTCGGCGCGCCTGCATCGGCCGTGGGCGCCCGGGGTACCACGGTGGTGTTGGCCGGCAGGACGGGGCCAGGTTTCTGCGGCGTGGGCGCATCGCGGCCGGTTTCCGGTGGGAAGGCGCCACGCAACTGCGGGCCGGCCGGCTCGGCATCCTGGGCCCGTCCGCCGGCCGCGGTGAGCGCCAGCGTCGCCACGGCGAGCAGCGCGGCCGCAACGGCTAACTTGCATGCGTGCGGGAACGGCCTCGTCATCATCCCCTCGATGAGCCTACGGCGAGCGACCCAGCACGCGGCAGGAGCTTGGTCGAAATGTGGCTGCCACTCTCCGACCGGTTCAAGACCGGCTCACTGTCCGGAAAAATCGAAGATCCGATGCTCGTTTGGCTTGATCTCGATGGTATTGCGCAAGGGCTGGTCGGATGTCTCGGCACTGACCACATAGCGACCGGGGGCCAGTACGGCGGTTGGCTGAGCCTGGCTGGAGCGCAGCACGGTGCGCTGCTTCTCGTCGCGCACCTCCCAGTAGACGTCGCCGGTCGCCGCACCGCCGGCATCGCGTTTGAGAGTGACGCTGCCACCCTCTAACGGCAGCGTTATGTTTTGCGCCTGGCCGGCCGCGAGGGCGATTTCGGTTGCCGCAATGACGTTGCTGGCGCCGAGCGCCGCTTCGAGGCGGTAGCGTCCAGCAGTGAGATCGAACTCCGGCTCCTTCGCGATGGTGCGCGCGATCTCGCGCGATTGGCCGTCGAGCCGAATGACCCGGTAGGTGATGGCACTGCTGTCGGGCGCCGGGTTGCCGCCGAGGGTCGTGGCGAGTTTGACGTGTGCCAACGACAGCGGTATGGCGCGCTTGACGATGTCTCCCGCACCGATGGCGATCTGCTCGCGCACCTCCGCGCTCGGCGTGCGCGCGTTGACGTAGTACGTGCCGGCAGGCAGCATGAAGGTCGGCGCGGCGGCCGCCGAACGCGCCACCTCGCGGCGTCCGTTCGGCGCGTCGGGGTCGTCTTGCGACAGGATGAAGGTCACGCCTTCGGTGACGGGGTCGCCCTGGCCGGCGGCGGCGCCGCGCGTGGCGCTGAGTTCCAGCGACCCGGATTGAAGCATCGAATTGAAGCTGGTGCCGGTTGCCGCCGCGATGGTCAGCTTGCTTTGCTGGCGGGCGATGCCGTTCTGCGCTGTGACATTGTAGTCGCCGGACGGCAATACGATCTCGGGAAACGTATCGCGCCCGACCCACAGCGGCGCCGAGGTATCGGCCGCATCGGCGTTGGCCGGCGTGACAGTGAATATGGGCGAGGGGAGGGGTGCCGCGCTGTTTGTCGACCGCGCCTGCATCTTCAGCACGCCGCCGTTGAGATTGATGCGGAGCTGCGTTGCCGTGCCGGCAGCCACCTCGACGGTCTGTCGCGCCTTCGCCAACCCGAGCTGCGCCTCAATGTCGTAGGTCCCCGGCTCGAGCTTCTCATAGAGCGCGGCCGCGCGCGTGTCGCGGATCAGCGCTCCATCGGCACCGGACCTGGTGATCCGCCAATGCACGGGGCTGTCGAGCGTCGCGCTCTGCTCGCCGAGGCCGGCTGAGAGATAGAGGCCCGGCGGCGCGCCGGGATCAGCCTTGTCGGCGGGGACCTCGCCTTGCGCCTCCTGTGCGGTAGCGCTCGGTGCGTTCTGCAGGTTGGCTAGGCTGACCGCTTGTGCGAGCGCGGAATCAAAGCCGGCGGCGTCCTGCGCGTCCCACAGCTTGCCGCCCGTCTGCTGCGCGATGCAGCTAATCTGGTCGAGCTTGGGCTTATCGAAGCCGAGGGCGACGGTATGGACGACGAGCCCCGGACTCGAGGCATGCAGTTCGCCGACCATTGCGCAGATATCCTGCCCGCAGTTATCGAGATCGTCGGCGATGAGCACGATGCTTGCCGGAGACGCGCCGGCGATGGCCATCGTCGATTCACGCAAGGCGAGCGCGATGGGCGCTTTGCCCACGGCGTTCATTTTCTCGACGGGAACTGACATCCGTACGGCACTGTCAGGCTCCGGTGGCACGATCACCTCGGCGTCGCCGCAGTTGCCGCGCCGGCGATGCCCGAACGAGGCAAGGCCGACGCGTGCGTCGGTGCGCAGCCCGGGAAGCAGGGCGCGCAGCGCTTCGCGCACCATTTCGATCTTCGGACGCTTATCGGTGCCGAGGTTGCCCCACATCGAGCCGGAGCCGTCGACGACGATGATGGCGGTCGGCGCTGCATCCTGGGCGCGCGCCGGCGCGACGCCCAGTAGCAGTACAAGGGCTGCGAAGCTCGCGAGGGGCAGGTTCGATGGGCGAGGCATGGGGCTCCTTGTCGTCTGTCCCCCGGTCAAGGTCGGACGCGGATTCGGGGGGAAGATAGCCCATCCGGTGCCGCGGCGGTATCGGTGTCCGGCACCACAATCATGGCTGCTTAACGCCACTGGCATGCGGCCTGATTGGCACTTGGCAGCGGGCCGTCCGGGGCGCTAGGAGTGCGGCCCATGGAAAATCCCATCATCGCCTTTCTCTCCGCCCGCCGATCGGTGAAGCCGGACCGGCTCGTCGCGCCCGGACCGAGCCCGGCAGAGCTCGACACGATCCTCACCATCGCCTCGCGTGTGCCCGATCATAAGAAGCTGGCGCCTTGGCGTTTCATCGTGCTGGAGGGCGAGGCGCGTGCGCGGCTCGGCGAGGTCGTTGCCGAAGCCTGCATCGCCGCCGAGAAGGAGCCGCCTTCCCACGTGCGCTTGGAGACCGAACGCACGCGGCTCATGCGGGCGCCGCTGGTCATCGCCGTGGTCTCGCGGGTAACGCCGCATCGTAGCGCCCCCGAATGGGAGCAGGTACTTTCCGCCGGCGCCGCGTGCCTCAACCTCTGCCTTGCCGCCAACGCGCTCGGCTACGGGACGTCGTGGATCACCGAATGGATTGCCTACAACGCAGCGGTGGGCGCGGCACTGCATCTCGCCGACAATGAACGCATCGCCGGCTTCATCTACGTCGGTACGCCGACGGAGCGCTCCGATGAACGCGAGCGCCCTGCACTGGCCGAGATCGTCAGCCGCTGGCGCGGATAGCCGTGCGGCGGGACTTTATTTTCATGCCTGTCCCGCCGCCGGACGCTCGTTAACGCGGTCTTCACCATTCTTTCCGTAATCTTAGCGTGACGCCCTGCGATTGGGCGCAGCCCCCTGCGGCGACTCCTCATTGCGGAGTGACGCGCTTGAGTTCGCTATTCGACGTTCCTGCGCAGCTCGCCATGCTGCTGTCGCTCGCGGTCTCGACGGCCGCCACCGAGCCGTCCATGGAGCAGGCGCGAGGTCGCAGCGCCGGCGGCTGCCACCGCCCCGCTTGCCGAGCCCCTCGAGGGACCATTCAGTTTCGGCGAGCGCGCCTGGCTGCGCGCGCTGCACGAGAATACGGAGGTGGCCGAGTCGATCGGCGCCCGCGTTTTCGTCACCAGCGGCGGCCGCTACTACGTTCCGACACCGACTGACCGACCGCGTGTCATGGCGGCGCGAGCCGACGATGATTTCGCCGCGCGCATCGCCTACAGCGCAGCCGTACGCAACGCAGTCGTCATGCGCGTGGCACTGCATAGGGCGCCGACCGCCGGTGACCTTTACATCGCGCACGTCTTCGGCGCGCCGGCGGCCATTGAGCTCATCCGAGCCGTGGACACGACGCCGGATGTCACGTTAGAGCAGCGCTTCCCCACGCTCATAGGCAGTGCGGCACCGATGGCGAATGACGGCAAAGACGCCGTCACGGTCGCTCAATTCTATCGGCGCCTTTCCGGCGCGCTGCGCGAGCCGCCGCGCCTCGTCGCCATCGGACTCGATTTGAAGTCCCGCGCACAGCAACGAGTGGATGCGAGCAGCGTTCCGCTGGGCACGACGGCGATGGCCTGGCAGGCCAAGGTCGAGGCCACCAAGTCAGATAAGCGGACTCAATAGCGGAACTGCTCGGCCAGCACGCGCTCATCGAGGCTGTGATCGGGGTCGAACATCATGAAAAGCTCGACGTTGCGCGCTTTCTCGACCTCCACGCGACTGACGCCGCGTGTCTCGTAGTGATCGGCGACGGCGCTTACCGGGCGCTTGTCGGATTCCAACACTTCGATGGAGATATGCACCTTGTTCGGCAGCAGCGCACCGCGCCAGCGGCGCGGGCGGAACGGGCTGATGGGCGTCACGGCAAGCAGCGGCGCATTGATCGGCAGGATCGGCCCGTGGGCAGAGAGATTGTAGGCGGTCGAGCCCGCCGGCGTCGCCACCAGGACGCCGTCGCAGACAAGCTCCTCCATGCGCACCGTATCGTCGACGAGGATACGCAGCTTGGCAGCTTGGTGCCGTTCGCGAAACAGCGACACCTCGTTGACGGCAAGCGCCTTGTGCGCCTTGCCGGCCTTGTCGTAGGCGATCATCGACAACGGATGGATGCGGCTGATGTCGGCTTCGGCGAGCCGCCGGTGCAGGTCTTCCTCGCTGTAGTCGTTCATCAGGAAGCCGACCGAGCCGCGGTTCATGCCATAGATCGGCACGCCGTCGTTCATGAACCGGTGCAGCGTCTGCAGCATGTGCCCGTCGCCGCCGAGCGCGACGATGGCATCCGCTTCGGCCGGATCACTGTCGCCGTAGCGCTCGGCGAGGCGACCGTGGGCGGCAATGGCCTCCGGCATCTCGCTTGCCACGAAGGCAATCTTGTCGAATTTCGTTTTCGGCTTGGGCATCGGTTGTTATGGTTCGCGAGGCAAGGCGTGGGAGGCTGGCTCAAGTGCACGAAAACGACAAGCCCGTTCTCGTCTATTCGACTTTCCCCTCGCTCGATGCCGCCGAGGCGGTCGGGCGCGAGCTGGTCGAGCGGCGGCTGGCCGCCTGCGTCAACATCCTGCCCGGTATGACGTCAATTTATCGTTGGGAAGGCGCGATAACGCGCGACAGCGAGGTGGTGATGATCATCAAGACGCGCGCCAGCCTGGCGGAGCCGACCGTCGCCGCGGTAAAGGCGCTGCATGCGTATACGAACCCGGCGCTGCTCGTCGTCCCGATCATCGGCGGATCGGCCGACTACCTGCGTTGGCTTGGCGAGGAGACGGCGGACCCAGCGGCTCAGTAGACGCCGCCGAGGCTGAGCATCAGGTTGTAGCGCGGCGTGCCAGGACCCGAGCGTCGCGCCGATCGTTTGGGTGCGCGCGGCTTGGGTGTAGCGGCAGGCTGGCGAGAAGCGCCAATGTCTGCCGGTGCGGCGCTGTTGGGGTCAAGCGCTGCAGTGGCGACGCCGGGCTGACCGGGCAGCTGGTTCGTAGTGCCGGGAATGAGTGGCGCCTGCGTTGCCGGAGCGAATTCCTTCGGGCCGCCGATGGCCATGCGGCCCGGCAGTGGAGCCGAGTTCGATGACGCTGTTGGGCAGCGGGGTATATAGGCGCTGCGAGGCCTGCGAGTCGGCAGCGGCCTTCCACGGCAGCACCTCGGGCTGGGCGGCGGCGATGACCTCAGGCTTGCCGCGCGGCGGTCCCGCGACGGTCGTCGTCTCGGGCGCGCCGCACGAGCGGCCGTTATGCGACTTGAGCAACGACAGCAGCATGTAGTCGGGCTTGTCGACCGGCAGCGCGGCGTTGGTGTTCGAGGTGAACGAGTGCATCGCCTCGCGCGTGTTATTATTCCAAGCGCCGTTGGTGCGACCCCAGTAACAGCCGACGCGTTTCAACTGCTGCTGAATGTCGACCACCAGCTTGTAGCGGCTTTCAGGATCGGTGGGATCGAGCGAGGCCGGCGGCCCGCCGACGCCGGCCGTCGGCACGACGTTCGTTTGCCAGCTCGGCACCGGCTCGATTTTGGTCGCAGCGGCGAGTGGAGCTGCTGTTGGAGCGGCAGCGACGCGCGACTTGCGCGACGGAGCAGCGAGCGGAGCGGTCGGCGAGAAACTGGCTAGCCGCGAAGAGACGGCCGGTGCTTTGCGCGCCATGGTGGAAGTCTTGCGCGCCTCGCGCGTGGCGATGCGGTCGGCGACGACGCGCTTTGCCTGCTCGAGGGACGTGTCGCGGTCGACCGGCGCGGGAAAATAGACGAACAGCCCGACGCCGATGCCCGCCAGCAATACGAAGCCGCCAAGGCCACGCATATCAGTCCACTCCCTGCGCTTCCTGCCGCGCTTCGTGCGCGCGGGTCAGGAACGTACGACGGCATTAATCAGTTCAACGCGTCACCCTAAATCCAAGCGGTGACAATGAACTTAAGATGCGCCGCCCAATAATTTCGTTCTTAAGTGGCTTCAAAACCTTAACCAATTTAAGTCCGGCCACGGGCTTATGCAACCGGGCAACCTAACTTTCGTTGGGGGACCTGGGGCAGTGCAAAACTCCGGGTCCCTGGGGGTAAGCTGCGTTCAGTCGGGGGACAGCCTGTGGACAGGCAATTGCGGGGGTGGCGCGGCGAATTGAGCCCGATTTTGGGCGCTGGAGGCTACAAGACTGATTCCCTTAACAAAAGATTTCGAATCGCGTAGCAAAGGCAACTGAGGGGGCCGTACTGCGTCTGTAAACTTGTCGCCTCGGCTCGTGGGGAAAGTTGCGCACAGGGGAATCGAGCGGCGATGCCGCCTGTGCCTGACACCCCCCGGGAAGAGGCTCCAGCTCTCGGTACATCGTCGAAGCGTGAGATCGCCGGTCTGCCGGATGCCATTGGGGAATGGCGCCGGAGCTCAACGGGCCGAACGAACGAACGCTCCGGTGCGAAGTGCCCAGTATCTCGTTGGAGACGGAGAAGTCTGTCCCGGTAGCCCGCTCGGACAGGACAAGAAAGCGCCGGCGCGTGGAGGCGTCAAAGCCGGCGAACATAATTCATGAGGGCAAACATGAGACATGCTCTAGGCGTGTTGGGGGTTCTCGCGGCCGGCGTACTACTCGCCGTTTCGTGCGCGATGAACTGGCGATTTGGCTTCACTCTCGGCAGGACCGAGTTCGACGGCCAGATCTACGGAGCGGCCAGCGCGGCCGCGGATTGCATGAAGGCACTCGTGCCTTTCTTTTTCTTCGCCGCTATACGCAATAAAATGTGGTCGCAGGCAATCGCCTCCGTCATCGTTTGGGTCGTGGTCACGAGCTACTCGCTGACCTCGGCGCTCGGCCATGCGGCGCTCAACCGGCTCGATTCAGCCGGCCAGCGCACCGCGTCTGCCGACAGCTACAAGGATCATCGCGCTGACTTGGCTCGGGCCCAGGAACAACTGTCCTGGATTCCCCAGCACCGCCCTGCTCAGGCGGTTCAGGCCGACATCGATACCTTGAAGAACGATCGTGCGTGGACCTACACCGAGAGTTGCAGCAAGGTCAGCGGCAGCAAGGGGCGTAGCTTCTGCCAGAAGTACAACGCGCTTTCTGCCGAGTTTGCTTCCGCGCAGCAGTCCATCGCGCTCGAAGCACGCATAGCCGACATCCAAGGCAAGACGACCAACGTGACCGGTGCCGCGGTAATGACGGAAGCCGATCCGCAAGCTGCGGTTCTGGCCAAGCTCGCCGCGATCATCGCTCCGAACATCAAGGTCGAGGACGTGCAGACCGCGCTAACGGTCTTCATCGCCCTGCTGCTCGAGGTTGGTTCGGGTTTCGGTATGTACATCGCTTTTAGCCAGTGGCGCCTCTACGAGAGCCACGCGCCGGCCGCACCACGTGTGGTGCCGGTCAGCACCGCTGCGGCAGCGGTGGCGGCCCCTGTGGCCGTTGCGATAGCAAAGCCGCGTTCCGGCGCGAACGACAACAAGTCTGCTCCGCCGGCCCCAAGGATGATTGCTCCCGAGAACGACGTGGAGCGCTTCTACAAGGAGAGAATTGAAACTCAAGATGGATCGAGCTTGACTGCAACTTCGCTATACGAGGACTACTGTGCTTGGTGTGAAGACCAGCAGAAGGAGCCGCTTGCACTGCCGACATTCGGTCGGGAGTTTGGTGAGCTCGGAGTACAGAAAGCACGCATAGCAGGGAGAGTGCGGTACATCGGCATTGCGCTGAAGTCCGCCGGCGAGCTCGAGGAGGATAAGAAGCTGACGGCCTTCAGTGAAAAGGCCGCCTAGAAGCTAAGCTTCTTAATACGAAAGGCCGCGCAAGCGGCCTTTCTCTTTTTCAGATCAGACGTGGGATGAGGGCGGCTTCAGGCCGCCCTTTCTTTTTGTCCGGCGGGCGCCTGCGGCCCGGCAATCTTCAACGCGAAAGCATAGTCGGCGGCCATCTCGCGCAACTGTTCGTAACGTCCCGAGGCGCCGCCGTGGCCGGCCTCCATGTTGATCTTCAAGAGGATCAGATTGTCGGACGTGTTCATGTCGCGCAGACGCGCAACCCACTTGGCCGGCTCCCAATAGGTGACGCGCGGATCGGTGAGACCGCCGTAGGCGAAGATGTGCGGATAGGCCTTCGCCTCCACGTTCTCGTACGGACTGTACGAGTGGATATTCTCGAACTCGTCGCGGCGGGTAATGGGGTTGCCCCACTCGGGCCATTCGGGCGGCGTCAACGGCAGGTCCTTGTCGAGCATGGTGTTGAGCACGTCGACGAAAGGCACGTCGGCGATGATGCCGAGGAACAGGTCCGGCGCCATGTTGGCAACCACGCCCATCAGCATGCCCCCCGCCGAGCCGCCATTGGCGACGATGCGACCGCGCCGCGTCAGGCCCTGGTCGGCGAGGAACTCACCCGCCGCGATGAAGTCGGTGAAAGTGTTGACCTTGTGCGCCAGCTTGCCGTCCGTGTACCAGTGATAGCCCTTGTCCTTGCCGCCGCGAATGTGCGCGATGGCGTAGATGAAGCCGCGGTCGACAAGCGACAGCCGCGTCGTCGAGAACGAGGCGGGGATGGAGATGCCGTACGCACCGTAGCCGTAGAGCAGCACGGGCGCCGAGCCATCGAGCGGCGTGTCGCGGCGATAGAGGATCGACACGGGCACGGTCTCGCCATCGGCGGCTGGCGCATATAGCCGGCGCGTCACGTAGTCGGACGGGTTGTGTCCGCTCGGCACCTGCTGGCGCTTGCGCAGCGTGCGGGCGCGCGTCTCCATATGGTAGTCGTACGTCTCGGCTGGCGTCGTCATCGACGAGTAGACGAAACGGGTGGTCGTAGTGTCGAACTCGTAGCCGGGCGAGATGCCAAGAGAATAGGCCTCTTCCGGGAAGGCGATGAGGTGCTCGTCGCCGTCGGCCAGGCGGCGAACGACGATACGCGGCAATCCGTTCTCGCGCTCGAGCCGCACCATATGCTCGAGGTAGAGGATGGTATCGAGCACCAGGCATCCGGGCCGGTGCGGAATGATTTCGCGCCAGTTCGCCATGCGCGGATCGGCGACGGGCGCCTCGACGATGCGGAAGTCCTCGGCGCCTTGCGAGTTGGTCGTGATGATCAGCTTGTCGCCGTGATGCTCGACCGAATACTCATGGCCTATCTTGCGCGGCTCGACGACCCGCGGCGCCGTGAGCGGTGCATCGGCGTCGATCAGGTGCGCTTCGCTCGTCTGGTGGTCGTGTGCGTCGATGAGCACGAACCTCGCCGACTGAGTGGAGGAGACGGCGACGTAGAAGCCGATGTCCTGCTCCGCATAGACGAGGACATCATCCTCGACCGGCGTGCCGACGACGTGGCGGTAGACGAGCAGCGGACGGTGATGCTCATCGAGGCGGACGTAGAACAGGGTCTTGCTGTCGTTCGCCCAGACGACGCCGCCGCGCGTATCGGCAATGCTGTCGGGCAGGTCCTTGCCGCTGGCGAGATCGCGCACGCGAATGGTGTAAAGTTCCGACCCCTTATCGTCGCTGGCGTAGGCGAGCAGCTTGTGGTCGGGACTGTGATGGAAGCCGCCGAGATCCCAGTAGGCCTTGCCCTCGGCCTCGACATTGCCGTCGAGCAGGACCTGCTCGTCCTCGCCCGAGCGCTTGCGGCGGCAGACGAGCGGATACTGCCCTCCGGCGACGAACTTGGTGGAGTAGGCGAAAGGGCCGTCGGGTGCGGGAACCGAGCTGTCGTCCTCTTTGAGACGGCCGCGCATCTCGTCGAATAGTTGGTCCTGCAGCGGCCGCGTCTCGGCGAGTTGCGCCTCGCAATAGGCATTCTCGGCGTCGAGGTAGGCGCGGATCTCCGCGTCGAGGACGGCGGGCTCGCGCATGACGTCCTGCCAGTTCTCCGCCTTCAGCCAGGCGTAGTCGTCGACCAGCTCGACGCCATGCCAGGTGGCCACTGTGGGACGGCGGGCGGCGCGCGGTGGTTTGACGAAGGCATGACGGTGGGCAGGGACGTGCATCGATCTCTCCGCGCGTGGCTTGCGAGCAATATGGGGAGCCGCGGGATGGCGGCTAGGGTGGGGGTGGACCCTGATCCGGCCTGCAAAGGGGCACTCTTCTTCGCAATGGCCGTGGATCAGATTGCTAGCCGGCATCCTTGTCAACTTTCGGGGCGCCCCGAAGAACTCTCGGGAGGTTTATCGTTTTGAAGTACACGCAACGCGGCAATAAGGAAAACTGATCACCAGTGCGGGCGAAAACTTCAGCCACCCTCGCCGCTGCTGAAAGGCTCATGAGTTATCGGCTCGTCTCGCCGCCCGAACACTTTGGCTTCCGAGCACAATGAAAGCGCATGCGTGAATACGGGATCGACGAACGTCGTTAAAAAACGGCGGAGCCCCGGCAACGGGCCTCAACATTAGGCATGCAAAGATTATACGCCCGTCTTCTTGTTGACTTTACTTTCACGCGATGCGAAACCTGCGCTCTCTGCGATATATTCCGCGGTTAAACCGCTTAGATATATGACTGGCGCAAGTTCAGTTGCCCTGATGTCTAGTCGACCGATGTATAGGCTTCAGATTGCGCGTCATTGCATTGCGAAGACAAATTTTTAGCGCTGTTGGAGGCTTGAATTGGACGACGCAACGCAACCGGAACTGGTCGAGCTGACCGCCAAGATTGTTTCCGCCTATGTCAGCAACAACTCCGTTGTCGCCAGCGAGCTTCCACACCTGATCAGCGAGACACACGCGGCGCTCAGCCGAGCGAGCGGCGGCGCCGTACCCGCGGAGCGCGAGGAGCAAAAGCCGAAAGTGCCGGTGAAGAAGTCGGTGATGCCCGACTATTTGATCTGTCTCGAGGACGGAAAGAAGTTCAAGTCGCTGAAGCGCCATTTGCGCACGCACTACAACTTGTCGCCGGAAGAGTATCGAGAAAAGTGGGGTCTCCCGCACGACTATCCGATGGTGGCACCCAACTATGCGCGTGCGCGCTCCGATCTTGCCAAGAAGATGGGCCTCGGTACGCGCCGCGACGGCAAATAACTACCGAGCGGGCTCCTGCTCCGCGCGTCCTGGCATGAGGCGGCGACCGTACGCGGCTGTCTCGGCACGATAGGCGCACAGCAACTGAGCGTGCCGCGCCAAGTCATACGTCCAGTGTCCGGCGATCCCGCGTTGCCTTTCCATGCGCAGAGCGCGCCGCATGCGCGCGAGCAGGCGGGCGTGCTCGGCGCTGCTCGCGATCTCGATCTCGTGCGGCCACAGCGGCAACAGCCTCGGCAGATCGCGGGCACGCTGGTAGCTCGCTGCGGCGCGGGTTGGCGCGAACATCGCATTCTGCATCGGCATGGAAGGAGACTCCGAAAGGGAGCCGTAACCTTCGCACCGCTGTCGGCGACGGGGATTTCACTGCCGCCCGCAATTTATCCCCTCCGTTCACTGGCCGGATAGTTTGCACACCAGGCAGTAGCGCTTCGCCCGTATGATCAACGTCAGGTCGATGCGGGGCTATTCGAGAGTATTGAGATGTTGCAGCGGTCGTCGTGTCAGTCCCCCAATGCCTCGCATCATCGCCTCAGGCGCACACCGGCGAATGTCCCGCGCGAGGCCATCGAGCAAGCTGTCATTCAGGTCTTCGGTATCGCCTACAAGGATCTGCGTCGCACGACGCGCGGACGCGCGAAGGTTGCGCTGGCGCGGCAGGTCGCCATGTATCTTGCACACGTTGGCTGCGGGCTGTCGCTCACCGAGACGGGCCGGCTGTTCGAGCGCGATCGCACCACGGTGGCCCACGCCTGCGGCGTCATCGAGGATCGGCGCGACGACCCAACCTTCGACCGCGCCCTCGACCTCCTCGAGTGGGCGGTGCCGGCGCTTACGCAGCGCACCACTTTCTGGCACAATCAGTGAGCTGAGACGCATGTCGGCAAGTCCCGATAAGCCGCGCGCTACCCGACCGCGCGCCTGCGCCGGCGTTAACGCCGACGAAAGCCCCATAGCCTGGCTCCGGCGGCGCAAGCATCGCAGCGGCGAAGCGATGATCTCGCAAGCCCAGTTCGATGCCGGCGAACGGCTGCGCGCCGACTTTTGGTTCGCGCAGATGACGCCGCGTACGACGATGAACTGGTCTTCGTCGGCGCCCATGCAACGCGGTCGTCGCCACGGAGCGACGCGTGCGGCCGGCGCCGATATGCGCGACGCCGCAGCGGCAGCGGGCGAGCGCGTGCGCCGCGCGCTGGCGGCCGTCGGCCCCGAGTTGAGCGGCGTGTTGATCGATGTGTGCTGTCACTTGAAGGGCCTCGAGACGGCGGAGCGCGCCGCCGGATGGCCGCAGCGGTCCGGCAAGATTGTGCTGCAACTGGCGCTGACGAGCCTTGCGCGCCACTACGGTCTGGAGAAGCTAGTACCGGCAAGAGGAAATTCCGCCGGCGTGCGCCATTGGGGCAGCGAAGGCTACCGGCCGTTGTTCGAGGTACCGGGCGAGACCACTTAGCGGGCACCTACCGATTGCGCCTCGGCGGCCGTGGCCTCGGCGCGGATACGCGCCACCATGGAGGCAAGCCCGTTGGAGCGCTGCGGGGTCAGGTGCTCCTTCAACCCCAAGCCCTCGAAAACCGGATCGGGATCGATGGTCAGCGCCTCGTCGAGCGGCCGGCCGTTGTAGATGGCGGAGAGAATGGCGATGAGGCCGCGTACGATGTGCGCATCGCTGTCGGCGAGGAAGGTGAATACCGGCGTCCCGTCGCGGCGCTGAATGTCGGTGGCGAGCCATACTTGGCTAGCGCAGCCGCGCACTTTGTTCGAGTCCGTCCGTAGCACCTCGGGCAGCGGCGGCAGGGTGCGGCCGAGCTCGATCAGGTAGCGGTAGCGATCCTCCCAATCGTCGAGCAGGGAGAAATCGGCCGCGATATCCGCTGCTGTGGGCACGTCGGCTCGTTTTTCCTGGCTGGCCATGTCTTCACATAGGTTGCCGCGAGCCAAACGCGCAAGGGCCGGCGTTGGGGCGCCGGCCCGTCGTGCGCGGTGAAAAGCTCTTGCTCAGATGCCGCCGCGCGCGGAACCGCGCCACACGGGCTCCAAGTCCTCGGCGCGCAGCGTGCCGCGCGGCGTCAAGTCGACAGTCGGCTCGATCAGGCTGCGGCGCGGTGCGTTTGCCGTATCGCGGCTGGTCTGCTTCATCGCCAGCTCGTACGCCATGGCGGCCCCGAACTGCGCCTTCTTGACGAAGCCGGCCCACAGGACGCCGGCCTGCTCGCAGGTCGGACCGTTGCGATCGCAGAACGTCGCAGTCCAGTGCACCGCCGAGGCGGCACGATCGTACAGCGCGACCTGCTGATCGCGATCGGCCGGTAGCACGGCGACGACGACTGCGACGAGAATGCCTATCTTTAGTATGGACATGTTGGAGGCTCCAACCAATTCCCTGCATCAGAAATAGCAGAGCGGTCTCAACAAACTGCCTCATGCAAGCGGTAAAATTGCGCGCAAAAATAAGCAAATCCTACACACCTGCGGCGACGGCGCGGCAGCGCGAGGCCCGCCGCCCGCAAGGTTTTGTCAATGAGAGTTAAGCGAACGTTTACGACCTGCCTTGCATAGTTCCCCGACATGGTAAGCGGCGCGTAGGGGTGTGGTCATGCCGTCGAACAAGGTGACGTTGCAACTTCTGGCCTTCCTGGCGTTGACCGGAGGCGTCGCGGCGAACGTCTTCTTCATGCAAGCGAGCGAGCGCCGCGCGCACAGCGGACAGCCGAGCGCCAGCGAGGCCTGGAACATCGCTGCCATCGAGGCGGCCGAGTTCGACACCGGCTCCATCGGGCACCCCGCGCCCGCCAATGCCCTCGACCTTGCGGCGCTGGCCGCCGGCAGCGCCCCCACAAAAGCGGCGAGCCCGCAGGAGGTGACGCGCGCCGTACAGCGCGAGCTGCAGATCCGCGGCTACGAGACGGGCGCCCGCGACGGCATCGCCGGGGTCATGACGCGCGGCGCCATCATGGCCTACGAGCACGACCACGGCCTGGCGCTGACGGCGCGCCCGAGCCAGGAGCTGCTGAAGGCAATCGTTCTCGGCGAGGCCGGCAGGGGCAAGAGCGTCAAGGCCGAGACGGCGGAGGCACAGGACGTGATCCGCTCGGTGCAGCGCTCGCTGGCCAAGCTCCGCTACAAGCCTGGCCCCGCCAATGGCCGGCTGACGCCGGAGACCGCGCGCGCCATCCGCGCCTTCGAGAGCTGACCAGGCGCTGCCCGAGAGCGGGTCGCGTCTCGGGCCCGCTGATCTCGCGCCTCGCCCGCCTGTCGGGCGAGGGCCGCGTCGCGTCGCGGCCCTAGAGGCTGCGAGCTCTAGCCACAAGCGCAATCGTAGGCATCCCTGGTCGTGCCATTCAGCACGTACGGTACTGCTCTTCCGTTGACAGCAGCACCGGCATGCTAGCGAGCGTGATGTGCACCGCGACCCTCGCTACCGGGGAGCCGGGGCGCCTTCGTCTTTATTGTCTTCGTCTGCCGGAGCACCTGCCTCAGGCGCGGCCATATTGGGCTGCGGTGCTGGCGCTCCCATCCCATCCTCTAGTGGCGGCGGGGCATTCATAGGCGCCGCGCCTCCAACTGGGTCATCCATCGAAGGAGCGTGACCGGCAGCGCCACCCGTCCCTGCAGTTCCTGAAGGCTTTTGTGCTTGGGCCGGAGTTGCCATTGCCAGCGCGACGACCAGCACAAGTAGCGAAGCAGCGACCACACGCATTTGGAGCGATTGGATCATGGCGGTCCTCGAAGGGGTCGTTCAGTTCCACCCGCTCACCAACATACGCCCGGCCGGCTCCGGAGTAACAAACATTTTGGAGATGAGACTTGAACACCACCACACAACGAGAGCCTAGCGACGTCGAAGAGCGGTCAAATGCCGGAGGGCGGTCTATACGACCAAGTCGGAAGGTGGCTAGAGCTTGCGCATCTGCTTCCGCCGTCTAGATTGCCGGCCATGCGACTGCGCGCAGAGTTCTGGGTGAAGGGCTACATCCGCCTGTGTGCCGTTGAGGGCGCTTCGGCGGTCGTTGTGCGCCATGGCGACGACGATGCCGGCGCCATCTTCATCAAGGTCGACCGGCTCGACGGCACCTGCTTCGTCTTCGGCCCGGCCCCCGCCGGCCTCGACGGTGCCGAGAGCGATCGCCGATGGATGGCGCTGCTCTCACCCACCGGCATCGACAACGAAAAAGCCGATGCGTTCCTCGCCCGCGAGGCGAGCTTCGATTCCGACCTGTGGCTGATCGAGGTCGAGGACCGCAAGGGACGCCACTTCCTCGGCGACAGTATTGTCACAGGGTCCGCCTAACCCGAAGACGGGCTTAAGGCTTCGGTAACGTCCGCCCCCGCCAACTTGTACACTGTGATTCTCACGGCTCGTGTCTTCATCACTTGACGGCAGGAGCGAATCGAGGGCCGCCATGTCACGGGGGAGGCGCATGGCACAGATACTCAGCTTTCGTACCCCTGAGTTCCGATCCAGCGACAGCGCCGGCGCGAGTGCGGGCGTCTCCGCGCAGGTCATCATTTTTCCCGGTGTGCGCTATGAGCGCTGGGAAGAGGCGCACGCCGTCACCAGCACATCGGCCGACGAGCGGCGGACCCGCCGCGACGTGCTCGAGCTGGCAGAGTAATTCAGCGTATTCGGAGAACTAGAAGGAGCGCGCAGTGCAGCGCGCGTCCTTGAGCACGGCGTCCACGTGGCGCTGGTATGAGAAGCCTTTGTCTGGGCCTCGCACCACGACGATGCCACGCGTGGCGGAGATCGGCGTTGGCGGCTGCACGTCGCGTGCGATGCCGCGCGCCTCGGGCGTGACGCCGAGAAATGCTTCATCGGAAGGCACCAGCACGACAGACACCGGCGTCGGTCGCGACGGCACCGAGGCGGTGGCGTAGATGTTGTCGCCCTGCGGCGTGACGACGGTGAGCGTCCAGCCAAGGTCCGGCGGCAGGATCGCCGACACGGTCACGGGGCCGCCCGCGGTGTTGAAGCGGCACATGGCATAGCGCGCGTCGGGCGACATGAAGGGCAGCGGCTCGGCGCCGGGTGCCGACACGGTCAACAACTGCATGCTGTTGACCGGCAGCCCGGGGGCGAGCCGGCTGTAGGCCGACGCGGCGGTGAGGTAGGGCGCGGCGAGCGTCGCGCAGATGTGCAGGATGCCGGCGGCGACCGGCGCTGCCAGGATGAGCTGCCAATTGGCGTCCTTGAGGATGCTGGGCATTTTCATCGGCATTGCACCCGGCGGATGAGCGGCAACTGCTTGGGCTCTTCCTCTGTCTTGCCGAGCATGGGCGTCGCGGAATCGAAGGTCGTGAACATCAAGGCGAGGCGCCCCGCGCCGCCGGTCGGCAGCCAGTTGCCGGGGCTGGCTTCGCGCGCCAGCGTCACGGCGAAGGTGCCGTCGGGGCGCAGCGCGATCGA
This sequence comes from uncultured Alphaproteobacteria bacterium, assembly GCA_963795225.1. Lineage (GTDB taxonomy): Bacteria > Pseudomonadota > Alphaproteobacteria > Rhizobiales > Hyphomicrobiaceae > Hyphomicrobium_A. The sequence goes on from CAWCHB010000032.1 coordinate 42,363, forward strand.
CTCGCTGGTGTAGGCGTAGCGCTGGGCGGCGTTGGCGATGAGCTCGCCGCGATCGTTGAAGACGGTGAGGCTCCACCAGTGATTGCCCGGCTCGCGTCCCTCGATGCTGTAGTCGCACGAGGAATGCAGCCGATTGCCGTCGCTATCGGTGTAGGCGAGGTAGGTGAGCGCGATCTCGGTCGTGAGCTGCAGCGTGCCGAGGCGCGCAAAATGCGCGCGCGTGTACGGGTCGGCGTCGGCGCGGCCGGCCGATGTCCACCCCATCCACGGTCCATGCTGCTCGGTCGTCAGCCGCGTGCCGACGTCGATCATGTACCAGCTCGAGCCGAGGCCGAGGATGAGCACGGCGCCGATGAAAGCCGCCCAGTCGCCGAGGATGCCGATGATCATCGAGACGCGCTTGCGCATCCTGTGCAGGCCAAGATGCAGCGGCGTCAGAGCGCTAGGGTAGAGCACGTGGCGTCGTCCCATCGAGCGGTGGTTGCGCCACGCCTAGCGTCGTGCGGCGTTGGTCGGTGATGCCGGGTGACGTGCCGTCGGCGCGTTTGCTGGGCGGCGCCGGCGGCGCTGGTTTTGCCGGGTTTGTCCCGGTGCTGGTGGGCGCCTTTGCGGGAGGCGGCTCGGCGATGCCGCCGGCCTTGCGCAGCGCTTGCGCGACTTTGCGCAGCGCTTCGCGCGCCTGGTCGGACATCAGGCTCGAGCGTCGTCCGCTGGGCTTCCGGCGTGTCCGGCGCGCCTTCGGGGCGCATGGCGGCGATGCGCTGCTGCTCGGCGACCTGCACCGGGTGCGGCTCCAGACCCGGGATGGTGGGGATGTTCATGTCGGTATGCACCACCGACATGAACGAATGCCACACCGGCGCGGCGAAAACGCCGCCCGTCGTGCCGCCCGACATCGGCCGGTTGTCGTCGTTGCCGAGCCAGACGGTGCCGACGTACTTGCCGGTGAAGCCGACGAACCAGACGTCCTTCGGGCCCGGTGCTGGTGCCGGTCTTGCCGGCGACGTTGGTGAAGTCGAGCTGCGCCCGCTGGCCGGTGCCCTCGGTGACGACCTTGTTCATCATCCAGTTGAGGCCCTCGGCGACCTTGCGCTCGACGACCTGCGGGGCTTCCGGCTCGTCGCGGTCGCGGCTGTAGACGAGGTCGCCCTTGGAGCTGACGAGATCGAGGATGGCGTAGGGCTTGGCGCAGCTTGCCGCCGTTGGCGAAGGTGGCGATGCCGCCGGCGTGCTCGAGCGGGCTGATGCCGTAGTCGCCGAGCGCCATCGAGCAGGTCTTGCGGATGCCGGTGATGCCGACGCGGCGCGTCATCTCGATGACCTTGTCGCGGCCGACGGCGAACGACAGCTCGGCGGCGACGGTGTTGAGCGACTTGGCGAGCGCGTTCCACAGTGGCATGCGGCCGCCGCCGCCGTGGCTGCCGCCGTAGTTCTGCGGATGCCAGCGGCCGCAACTGCGCGAGGCGTCGCGCACCGACGTCGTCGGCGTGTAGCCGTTCTCGAGCGCGGTGGCATAGACGTAGATCTTGAACGAGGAGCCGGGCTGGCGCCGCGCGTGCGTGGCGCGGTTGAACTGGCTCTCGCCGTAGTCCGGACCGCCGGTGATGGCGCGCACCGCGCCGTCCGTCTCCATCAGCACGATGGCGCCGCTGGTGATGCGGTTGCCGCGGTACTTGGCGAGCGGCCGAGGTGAGCGCCTCGTCGGTCGCCTTCTGCATGTTGAGGTCGACGGTGGTGCGGGCCGTGAGCACGTAGGAGCCGCGGCCGGCGGCGATGCGCTGCACCTCCTCGAAGGCCCAGTCGAGGAACCAGTCGGGGCTGTTGGGATTGCGGTTCTCGATGGTCTTGGCGGGATGCACGCGCGCCCAGTGCACCTGGCCGGACGGTGTAGAAGCCCGCCTCGACAAGGTTGTTCAAGCACCTCGTTGGTGCGCGCGCGCGAGGCCGGCAGGTTGACGTGCGGCGCGTACTTCGTCGGCGCCTTGAACAGGCCGGCGAGCAGCGCGGCCTCGGCGAGATTGATCTGCCGCACCGACTTGCCGAAGTAGATACTGCGAGGCCGCCTCGACGCCGAAGGCGCCGCCGCCCATGTAGGCGCGGTCGAAGTAGAACTTCAGGATCTCGCGCTTGGTGAAGCGGCTCTCCAGCAGCAGGGCGAGGAACGCCTCCTTGATCTTGCGCTGCAGGGAGCGCTCGGAGGACAGGAACAGGTTCTTGGCCACCTGCTGGGTGATCGACGAGCCGCCCTGCACCACCTCGTTGGCCTGCAGGTTGGTGGCGAGCGCGCGGAAGGTGCCGAAGACGTCGATGCCCCAGTGCTCGAAGAAGCGCCGGTCCTCGGTGGCCAGCGCCGCCTTGACCATCGCATCGGGGATGTCGTCGAGCGGCACGGCGTCGTTGTGCAGGATGCCGCGCTTGCCGATCTCGTTGCCGTTCTGATCGAGGAATTTGACGGCGAACTGGCCGGTGAGGAACTTGCCCTCGTTGAACTCCTGGAAGGCCGGGATGGCGAGGGCGAACATGACGACGAAGCCGCCGGCGCCGAGCGTCAGCCCTTCGGAGGCCGCCTCGTTGAGCAGGCGCTTCCAGCCGCTGAGCCGGAAGCGGGCGAAAAAGCTGGTGCCGGCGTTCCAGAAATCGCGGAACCACGCCCACGTCTCGGCGAGCGTTGAATCGATCCTGGAATCGAGGCCGAGCCAATCGATGACCCGCTCGCGACGCCCACGCTTGAAAAGCCAATCCTGCACGTCGTTTGCTGTCCCGGCGCTGTGTCCCGTGACCCCATATGGCGCCGCCATTTGGCGGGCATGAGGCACGAACTCAGTCGTTATCTCTGAACGAGCTCACTTATACATAAGGCCGGGTGGAGATGTTAAGGCATGACGAGGCGGAGCATGCTTTTGGTGGATTCCCCATCTGTCATCCTCGGGTTTGTCCTGGGGTTCGAGCCCAGTTCCCGGCTACGGGGCCGGTTAGCAACGGCTGGAGCGGGGAGCAAGCTTAAAGCTGGATCCTTGGGCCAAACCCGAGGATGACACCTAACCGTCGCGCCACAGCACGCCCGCTTGAGGCCAGCGGACCGTGGGTGCCGGTGCCGGCGATCTCGTCGCTGGGGCGCACCACGCCGGGATCTCGCCCCGCCACGTCCTTTGGTACGCATCGGGGATGTCGTCGAGGGGCACGGCGTCGTTGTGGAGGTGGCGCGCGCGAACATGACGACGAAGCCGCCGGCGCAGAGCGTCAGCCGTTCGGAGGCCGCCTCGTTGAGCCGGCCAATCGATGACCCGCTAGCGCCGCCCGCGCTTGAAAGCCGTCGTGGTGTCCCGGGGCCGCTTCCACTGCCCATATGGCGCCGCGCTTTGGCGGGCTTGAGGCGCGACTCGGCCGCTATCGTTGACTTGTGCCATGAATTTAAAAAGGCAACCTCCCTGCCCATTCCTTTTTATCCATATACGGAATTCAGCGCAGGCCTTTCTCGTCTTTGCAGGCGCGGAAATAGCCCGTTCGCCGAAGACTTAACTGTTTGGGCGTTCATATTCTTAAGCATGGGCGAATGGCGCCCGAATGGAGAGCCGTGTGCCGGACCAGCTCCAACAAGATATTTTGGCTATGGTCGCACGGGGATGTTCCGTGCAAGAGACGGGAGAGCATATCTGCCGTCATGCCGAGTGGCTTGCTGAGGGCGTGCTCTGCTCGATCGTCACGGTCGACCACGCTGGCCTCATACATCCTCTTGCGGGCCCCAGCATATCCCCTACCTACACTGCTGCCTTGGATGGCATTGCCATCGGGCCAGAGGTGGGCTCGTGCGGCACGGCAGCCGCCCTGCGAAAGCCAGTCGCAGTCGAGGACATATTCAATGATCCTCTGTGGGCCCCCTTTCAGGTCCTCGCCGAAATGCTGCACGAGGCTCACGGTGTCCAGGCGTGCTGGTCGAGCCCGATAATCCAGAGCGATGGCCGCGTGCTGGGTGCCTTTGGCTTCTACTATAAAACCAAACGCGGGCCGACAGCCAAGGAACGGGCAATTGTCGCGAAGTGCGTAGACTTGTGTGCCTTGGTTCTCGAACGCGAGGAGGCAAGGGCCGAAAACAAAAGGCTTGCGCATGTCGATTTACTGACCGGCCTGGGAAATCGCGCGAGTTTCATACAGACGCTCGGAGAAGCATATGATGCAGGCAAGAAGCCTCTGGCGCTTCTGCTGATCGACATCGACAGCCTTGGACACGTCAACGATATGTCTGGGCAGGAGGTTGGAGATCGGGTGATCAGTATGATCGGTCAGACGATCGCTCGAATTGCTTTGCCGGGGATGACATTCAGGGTCGATGCGGACGAATTTGCCGTGCTTTTGGAAGGTACGGCTGTTGATCTATCGAGGCTCTCGGTGGAAATTTTGCAGGCGGTGGGCGCCGAGGAAGCGTCCCGAACCGACCGCCTTCCATTTGCGCTATCCGTTACGTGCGGCGGCACGTTCTTGGCGCCGGGCACCCCCTGCGAGGTTTCCACGTTTCTGCAACGTGCCGATGTAGCCCTGCAGCATGCCAAGCAGACAGCACGAGGAAAGTTCGTTCTCTACAATGACGATTTGGCCAGCGCGATAGCGCAGCGGTTTCGCGCCGTGCAGACGGTTACAAGCGCACTGGCCGAAAACCGGATCGAAGCCCACTATCAACCGATCATCCGACTGGATACGCGAGAGATCATCGGCTTGGAGGCCCTTTGCCGCGTGCGCACTCCGGAGGGCAAGATCATTGTGGCCGGAGAGCTTGTCGAGGCGATGGAAGACCTCACGCTGGGAAATTTTCTCACCGATCGCATGTTGGAGCTCGTCGCCCGAGATATCAGATACTGGCTCGACCAAGATATT